>NZ_NHSF01000062.1 GCF_016653295.1 Halochromatium salexigens
TCCGGAATCTTGCGGGCATCGTTCATCCACTCGTTGGCCATGATATCCTCCGCAGGGTGGTCTGATCGCCTGCTTTAATTATAGACCAGATGCGTTAGTTGTCTGGATTACAAATGGCTGGACAATAGCGCAGTGATTGTGAGCAGGCCGTCTCCTGCGCGGCTTCGCCTTGCCCTGCTGACGGCGGTGGCGCTGGTGCTGAATGACGATCACCTTGCGCCGATGCCTGCTCAGGCGCCGCCGGATCAGCCTCATCGGGCATACGCCATCGCAGCCGATAGACCAGATCAGAATACGACGCGCGCAATTCCTTGGAGACGTAGCTGTCCTTGCTGATCTCCAGACTGTCGAGATCCACCACCTCAAGCAGCTCAGCCGGCAGGTGCTGGCGCAGGAAGTCTTGCGCGATCTCACGCCGGGTGAAGCTCTCGCGGAAGTAGACATCGTGGGGATTGTTAATCTCATCCATGGCAGCGACTGTATCCGGATTGGGCCGAGACCGCGAGCATCAGCCTCCGGCCGCACTCAAGCGCGCCAACAGCGCCGCCCAATCGTCGCGGCCCTTGACTTGTTGGCTGTCCTCTTTCGACATCTCGACCGAGGCCACGCTCTCGCCGAATAGACTGCCGGTGTGCAACACCTCGGTCCAGACGCCGAGCACGGCGCCATTGACGCGAAACAGGCGTTCGCGCTCGTAGACCAACGGCTGAAAGCGGCCGGGATTGAGCAGTTCCAGGCCCGAGCGACCGTGAGCGAACATGGGCTCGATCTCCTCGGTGACCGAGACCACCGAGTCTGCGGCCGTGGTGAGCAAGACGTCGATCGCGTTGTCGACATGGGCGGCGCGACGCAGGGGGGCGTGGAGTCACCCAACCTTGCCCCAGCGCAACCACAAGCCACATCAGCCGAGGCAAACACAGGCAAGGTCGATTAAGCTCAACGCCTTGCGCAATCCCCCACTGCGGCAGACTTGGAACACCCTCGGGGGACATCGGGAGACACAGATGCACCAGATCCAAGGGCTACTGATCACCGGCGGCACAGGCTCCTTCGGCAAGGCCTTCGTCAAGACCGTGTTGGCCGAGCATCCGCACATCCAGCGCCTGGTCGTCTACAGCCGCGATGAGCTGAAACAGTACGAGATGGAGCAGGTGTTCAGCACTGCGGACTATCCCGGACTGCGCTACTTCATCGGCGATGTGCGCGATCACAAACGTCTCCATCGCGCGCTCGAAGGCATCGACACCGTCATCCATGCCGCCGCGCTCAAGCAGGTGCCGGCCGCTGAGTACAACCCCTTCGAGTGCATCAAGACCAACATCCTCGGCGCCCAGAACCTGATCGAGGCCTGTCTCGATAGCGGCGTCAAACGAGTCATCGCGCTGTCCACCGACAAGGCTGCCGCGCCGGTCAACCTCTACGGCGCCACCAAGCTCTGCTCGGACAAGCTGTTCATCGCCGCCAACAACGTTAAAGGTCACCGCGAACTGACTTTCGCCGTGGTCCGCTACGGCAACGTCATGGGCAGCCGCGGCTCGGTGATCCCCTTCTTCCTTGAGCGCCGCCATACCGGCGTGCTGCCGATCACCGATCCGTCCATGACCCGCTTCAACATCAGCCTGCAGCAAGGCGTCGACATGGTGCGCTGGGCGCTCAACAACGCCCAGGGCGGTGAACTCTTCGTGCCCAAAATCCCGAGCTATCGCATCACCGATGTCGCCAAGGCCATCGGCCCGGACTGCGAGCATCCCGTCCGCTACGGCAACGTCATGGGCAGCCGCGGCTCGGTGATCCCCTTCTTCCTTGAGCGCCGCCATACCGGCGTGCTGCCGATCACCGATCCGTCCATGACCCGCTTCAACATCAGCCTGCAGCAAGGCGTCGACATGGTGCGCTGGGCGCTCAACAACGCCCAGGGCGGTGAACTCTTCGTGCCCAAAATCCCGAGCTATCGCATCACCGATGTCGCCAAGGCCATCGGCCCGGACTGCGAGCATCCCGTCATCGGCATCCGCGCCGGCGAGAAGATCCACGAGGAGATGATCACCGCCAGCGACAGCTTCCACACCGTTGACCTTGGCCGCTACTTCGCCATCTTGCCCATGACCGGCCCTAACAGCCCCGAGCGCTACATCGACGCTTACGGCGGTCACCTAGTTCCGGAAGGTTTCGCCTACAATAGCGGCACCAACCCAGACTTCCTCAGCGTCGAGCAACTGCGCGCGCTGATCCGCGAGCATCTGGACCCCAACTTTACGGTCTAACAGATGCCCGTGATCTTGCGTGACGATGGATTGAAATGCTTCTTCTATGCCAACGAAGGCCATCCGCGCGAGCCGGCGCATATCCATGTCCGCGGCACCGGTATCGAAGCGAAATTCTGGTTGACGCCCGATGTGCAACTGGCACGCAATGATGGCTTCGACGCGCCCAGCCTGCGGCGCATCGAACGCCTGGTCAGACAACATCGAGAACGCTTTTTGAGGGCCTGGAATGAATACTTCGCCTAATCGCGCTTGGACGGACACCGACAATCTTTGGGTCGAGCTTGCAGACGGCCGCACCCTGGGCGTTCCCTTAGTCTGGTTCCCCCGTTTG
Source organism: Halochromatium salexigens (assembly GCF_016653295.1). Lineage (GTDB taxonomy): Bacteria > Pseudomonadota > Gammaproteobacteria > Chromatiales > Chromatiaceae > Lamprobacter > Lamprobacter salexigens. Next base: position 2,599 of record NZ_NHSF01000062.1, read on the forward strand.
CTCGCCGCCACAGCTCAACAGCTCGCCGAGTATGAACTCAGCACCAGAGGCATTCACTGGGATGCGCTGGATGAAGACATCTCCATCGAGGGGCTCCTTGCGGGTCAAGGCGATCTCACGCACCGTCGTCGCCAAGTCGCTTGATGATCCCCTACGGTCGCCAAGACATCACTGAGGCCGACATCGCCGCGGTCGAGGCCGTGCTGCGCTCGGACTTCCTCACCCAAGGCCCAGCGGTACCGCGCTTCGAGCAAGCCGTTGCCGCCAAGGTTGGCGCAGCCAATGGCGTCGCCGTCAACAGCGCCACCAGCGCCCTGCACCTCGCCTGCCGCGCGCTCGATCTCGGCCCCGGCGACTGGCTCTGGACCTCGCCCAACACCTTCGTCGCCAGCGCCAACTGCGCCCGCTACTGCGGCGCCCGAGTCGACTTTGTCGATATCGACCTGCGCACCTACAACCTCAGCGCCGAGGCCCTGAGCACCAAGCTCGAGCAAGCGGACAAGACCGGCACGCTGCCCAAGATCGTCATCCCTGTGCACTTCGCCGGCCAGCCCTGCGACATGCCCGCCATCGCCGCCCTAGCCGAGCGCTACGGCTTCAAGATCATCGAAGACGCCTCCCACGCCATCGGCGCGCGCTGCGATGGCGAGCCCGTCGGCAACGGCCGCCACAGCTCCATCACCGTCTTCAGCTTCCACCCGGTCAAGCTCATCACCACCGGCGAGGGCGGCCTAGCCACCACCAATGACCCCGAGCTAGCCGAGCGCATGACCCGCCTGCGCAGCCACGGCATCACCCGCGACCCAGCGCGGATGCAAACCGATCCCGACTCACCCGCGCTGAGCCCACCAGCAGAACCCTGGTACTACCAACAGATCGAGCTCGGCTACAACTACCGCATGACCGACATCCAAGCCGCACTCGGACTCAGCCAACTGCAGCGGCTCGATGACTACATCGCCCGCCGCCACGCGCTGGCCGAGCGCTACGATCGCCTGCTAGTGGACCTGCCTGTGCGGCTGCCGTACCGAGACCCCAGACATCGCTCGGCGCTGCACCTGTACCCGATCCAAGTCGCCGATCACACCACGCGCGCTAAGACCTTCCAGGCCCTGCGCGACGCTGACATCGGCGTGAACGTGCACTATATTCCGGTCCATACACAGCCTGACTTCCAGCGGCTCGGCTTCAAAGCCGGAGACTGCCCGGTCTCAGAGGTCTACTATGAGCGGACCATTAGCCTACCGCTGTATCCCGCGATGACCGAGGCACAGCAGGATGGGATCGTTGCCGCACTTCAGCGAATCATCGACTGATGGAGCCCATCAGATGGATTTAGCGAAGACAGTGACCAGCAGCCAAACCACCCCTTACGCGCACGATTTCCATGCCTGGACCGAACAGCAGGCGCAACTCCTGCGCCAGGGTCAATGGGCCGAGGCCGATATGGAGCATATTGCCGAGGAGCTCGACACCTTAGGTGCCAGTGAACGCCGCGAACTTGAAAGCCGACTCAAGGTGCTCTTGCTCCACCTCTTGAAATGGCAGTATCAGCCCGACCAGCGCTCCTCGAATTGGATCGGCACCATTGACGAGCAACGTGATCAGCTTGACAGCCTGCTGCGCCAAAGCCCATCGCTGCGCCGGCTGGTTAGCGAATATCTGGACTATGCGTACCCCAAGGCCCGACGCGGCGCATCCCGCGAGACCGGGCTGACACCGACGAAGTTCCCTGACACCTGCCCCTACTCGGCACAAGACGTCCTCGATTCTGAATTTTGGCCTGATTCGCAATGAACCTCTGCGTCATCCCCGCCCGAGGCGGCAGCAAGCGTATCCCGCGCAAGAACATCCGCGACTTCTGCGGCAAGCCGATGATCGCTTGGTCAATCATTGCCGCACAGCAAACAGGTTTATTCGAGCACATCATCGTCTCGACCGATGATGACGAGATCGCCGCCGTCGCCGAAGCTCAAGGCGCTGAAGTGCCTTTTCGTCGACCTGCCGAGCTCTCCGACGATCATGCCGGCACCACCGCCGTCATCGCCCACGCGGTGCGCTGGGCGCAGGACGCTGGTTGGACGCTCGATGCGGTCTGCTGCCTCTATGCAACGGCCCCTTTTGTCCGCGCAGTGGACCTGAGAGCAGGCCTTCAGCACTTACAGGCCGGCCAGTGGGCGTATTGTTTCACCGCCACCACGTTCGCCTCGCCAATCTTTCGCTCCTTCCGGCAGGCCGACGACGGTGGAGTTGAGATGTTCTTCCCGGAGCATTTCAGCAAACGCTCGCAGGATCTGCCCGAAGCGTTGCATGATGCGGCCCAGTTCTACTGGGGCCGGCCCAACGCCTGGACGCAAGAACTGAAGATTTTCGATCGCCATAGCATCCCGCTCATCCTGCCACGTTGGCGAGTGCAAGACATCGATACGACTGATGATTGGCACCGGGCGGAATTACTGCAGGAGATCCTAAATTCCAATGAAAGCTAAAACCATGAAAGCGTCAACACTCTGCGGAAATCTGAGATGACAGACTCAGCCAATAACAACATCAAAAATCCCGATCGTTACCAAACAGCACAAGAAGCATTTTGGGCTGGCCAGTTCGGAACTGATTATATCGAACGCAATCGTGGAGAGGAAACACTTGCACGTAACCTCGCCTTCTTCAGCCATGCATTAAAACGTGCCAGCAAGATCAACTCCTGCTGTGAGCTTGGAGCCAATATCGGCCTCAACCTGCGATCAATCCGCCAACTACTTCCGCATGCAGCCCTTTCCGCAGTAGAGATTAATGCCGATGCAGTCTCGATACTGCATGACTGGATGCAGAGCACTGGGGGGGCAGATTCATCATACGTCGATCCTAGACTTCTCGCCTGAAAAACCCGTTGATCTCACCCTGATCAAAGGTGTGCTGATTCATATCGCACCAGAGCAGCTCGCTGGTGTTTACGACAAATTGTATCAATCATCCAAGCGCTACATCCTCATTGCAGAGTATTACAATCAAACTCCCGTTTCAATCCCCTACCGAGGGCATCAAGATCGGTTGTTCAAGCGCGATTTTGCCGGCGAAATGCTCGATCGCTTTCCTGATCTACAACTTATCGACTATGGCTTCGTCTACCATCGCGATCCGATGTTCCCACAGGACGATATAACGTGGTTCCTACTGCAACGCGCCTAGGAGCGGTCCTCGTCATCGCCGCACACCCCGATGACGAAGTGCTTGGCTGTGGTGGCACCGTCGCTAAGCTCGCTGCCAGCGGTACAGCGGTGCATCTCACGTTCCTAGCCGATGGCGTCGGCGCACGCTGCGAGACCGACGCAAGCCTATCGCCAGTCGATCATCAAGCCCTTGACCAACGTCGTAACTCGGCCCGTCGCGCAGCAAACATCCTCGGCGCCACCTCAGTCAGCTTCGACGACCTCCCCGACAACCGCCTCGACAGCATTCCGCTGCTCGAGATCACTCAACGCATCGAAGCCCTCATCGCCCAGCACCGCCCGTCGATGGTCCTCACCCACCATGCCGGCGATCTCAACATCGACCATCAGCGCGTCCACCAAGCCGTTATCACCTCCTGCCGCCCACAACGCGGACACCCGGTGCAGACCATCCTCAGCTTTGAGGTTCCTTCCAGCACCGAATGGCAGCCGCCCGGCTCTGGCGCCGTCTTCGCACCCAACTGGTTCGTCGACATCAGCGCCACGCTGGAGCAGAAGCTCGCCGCGCTCGACGCATACGCCGAGGAACTGCGCGACTGGCCCCATCCGCGTTCACGCCAAGGCGTCGAGCACCTCGCCCGCTGGCGCGGCGCCACTGTCGGCTGTGAGGCCGCAGAGGCCTTTGTGCTGGCGAGGAACTTGGACTAGCCTCGGGTTGCCATAAAAGTTAACATGCGACTTCGACGGATCGATTTTGCCGCCATCGGCATCCCAGAACCTGAACCGCTCCAGGAGCAGGGTGCTTGGCAGTTGGTGACTCTGCTAGACGGGATGACCAACGATGACTAACACACAAGAAAATCTGGCTGACCTATGGGATCAGGCCTTTCAAGACCAAGATTTTCAGTTTGAGATCAAGGCACAAGATATCGGGATGACGTTGGCGCGTGCCTTGGCTGAGAGTGGCAAGAGCAAAGCCGATCTCGCTCGTGACCTCAATTGGAAGCCGAGTCGTATCAGTCGGGTATTTTCAGGCGAAGGTAACCTGACACTTCGGACCTTGTTCAAGGTGACGTCGGCGCTTGGCTTGGACTTCGACGTGATACTGCGCAAGACGCATCAGCCTCGCGCGGCACAGCCTTGGGAGCTTCATCAGATGCATGAGGATATGCATCATGATAAACGCAGCGGCAATGGAAGCTGCCGGCTCTCTCTACGCGGCCATCCGTGAGCAGATTCTGACAGTGAGCAGCCGACATAAATTTGGTCCGATGCTGTTGCCGGATCGGACCTTTAGGGACCCGCCCTCAACAGTCAGATAGTTGGGTCTGCCCGGTATGCACATCGCCATCCGCACCGACGCCTCCGCCCGCATCGGCCTCGGCCACCTCGCGCGCTCGCGCAGGCGCTGCGCAAGCAAGGCGCCTTTGTGCACTTTATCTGCCGTGCCCATCCGGGCCACCAGATCGACGCATTACGGGCCGAAGGCTATCGGGGGTTTTCGGGGACGGGTCACACTTGTTCGGGATTGAGCAACGCGAGGAATTCATCGGGAGTCAGGATCGGCAGGATTCCGGTCGGGAAATCGCCGGCGTTGCGCGTTATCAGATAGTCAGCGCGCGCGTGGAGTGCACTGTAGAACTGGATGGCATCCTCGAAGTCGGGAATCTTTGAGTCGATGGCCTGGTTCAGGATGCGCTGGTCCGCAGCGACGCTGGCAAAGCTATCACGCATTAAGATCAGTGCCCGGCGTGCGGCGGCCGTATCGCGCGCCTTACGAACGATATAGAAGACATTGTTGAAGCTGATGGCAGAGATGAATGCCTCGCAAGCGCCCGTCTCGGCCATCGTCCAGATGCGGGCGGCCGCCCTATAGAAGGGTTTGCGCTGCGCGAGGACGTCGAGGAGCAGATTGGTGTCGACGAAGATCCTCATTGGGTCTCGCTGTAGCGTTCCCAGAGCGCCTCACTGAGGAGATCAGCGTCCGAGTGGCTGGCATCCAGATCGACCAACCCGGTCGCGCTCTGAGTCAGCGGACCGATGAAGTCCGCATGATGCGAATGGTCCAGCGCATCGAGCCCGCAGACGAGTCCGGCGAGCATGGCCGAGACACTGGTGTTGCGGGCGCGTGCTGCTTGCTTCGCGCGCTCGACAACCAACTTATCCATACTGAGGGTGAGCTTTGTGTTCATGGTGGACCCTAGGATACGTAATAGCTCTTCAAAAGAGTACGTGTCACCGGTTGAGCCGTCAAGCGGCAGCCACGGCATCACCCGTGACCCGGCGCGGATGCAAAACGATCCCGACTCACCCGCGCTGAGCCCACCAGCAGAACCCTGGTACTATCAACAGATCGAGCTGGGCTACAACTACCGCATCACCGACATCCAAGCCGCGCTCGGACTCAGCCAACTGCAGCGCATCGATGACTACATCGCCCGCCGACAGGCCCTGGCCGAGCGCTATGATCAGCGGCTTGCCGAGCTGCCGGTGCGCACGCCCTATCAAGCAAGACCCCAAACACCGCTCAGCGCTGCACCTGTACCCGATCCAAGTCGCCGCCGGCGCAACCCGCGCCAACAGCTTCCAGGCGCTGCGCTCGACGCCTACGCCGAAGAGCTGCGCGACTGGCCGCATCCACGCTCGCGCCAAGGCGTCGAGCACCTGGCCCGCTGGCGCGGCGCCACTGTCGGCTGTGTGGCCGCAGAGGCTTTTGTGCTGGCGCGACAGTTGCAATGAACATCGCCATCCGCACCGACGCCTCCGCCCGCATCGGCCTCGGCCACCTCGCGCGCTGCCGCACCCTCGCGCAGGCGCTGCAGGAGCAAGGCGCCTCGTTGCACTTCATCTGCCGCGCCCATCCGGGCCACCAGATCGACGCCTTACGCGCCGATGGCTATCGCGTCAGCGCCTTACCCGCGCCCCCCGATAAACCTGCCGCTGATGCCGACTATGCCGCCTGGCTCGGCGTCAGCCAAGCACAGGACGCCGCCGAAACCCTAGCCGCCCTGACCAACCCGACAGGGCGCAAAGAAACAGAACCCAGCGATAACTCGCCCAGCAAGACAGCGCCCAAACGCCCTTCACCAGCCAGCGCACACGCCAAGCCGGCCGCTCAGCAACAGCCCGATTGGCTCATCGTCGACCACTACGCCCTCGACGCCACCTGGGAACAGCGCCTGCGACCCGCCATCGTTCGCATCCTGGTCATCGACGACCTCGCCAACCGCCGCCACGACTGCGACCTGCTGCTCGACCAGAACCTCGCCCCGGAGGCCGAGGCACGCTACGCCGGCCTGCTGCCGGCCAGCGCCCAATGCCTGCTCGGCCCAAGCTACGCCCTGCTGCGGCCGGAGTACGCCGCCACCCGGCAAGGGTTGGAGCGCTGCCGTTACACCAGCCCGATCCCCAGCGTGGTCGCGGCTCAGGGAGACGAACCCGATCCACTCGAGCAACAACCAGTGCGCCGCGTGCTGATCTTCTTCGGCGGCACCGACCCGGACGATCTCAGCGGTCGCGCGCTCGAGGCCCTGAGCGCCCCCGCCCTCTCCGCGCTCAGTGTCGACCTGGTCATCGGCGCCAACAATCCGCATCGGGAACGGCTCACCGCGCTGGCGCAAAGAAGAGGCAACACCCAACTGCACCCGCCGCGCCCGCACCTTGCCAACCTCATGGCCGAGGCCGATCTCGCCATCGGCGCCGGCGGCACCACCACCTGGGAGCGTTGCTGTCTCGGCCTACCCAGCCTGGTCATCAGCATCGCCGAGAACCAGCGCCCGGCCTGCGAAGCGCTGGCTGCAGCGGGAGTGATCGCGTATCTTGGCCACCAAGATGTCGTGACGGTTGAGCGGCTTCGCGACGCCGTCCAAACCTTGCGCAACGATGCACAGCAGCGTCAACGGCTATCAGCAGTAAGCGCTGCATGCGTCGATGGCAACGGCGCACGGCGGGTCAGCTTGGCGATGCAACGATCCCAGACAACGAGGATGCCCTGAATGAGCGTCACCGCTTTCGACACTCACCGATTTATCCAAACGCTCCGGCGCGCCAATCTGCCTGAGGACCAGGCGGAAGCCATTGCCGAGGCCTTCCGCGAAGCCATCGGCGAGGAGATCGTCACCAAGGATTATCTGCGCGCCGAGATCGAGAGCGCAAAGGGCGATCTGATCAAATGGATTGCCGGTCTCCTGCTCGCCCAGGCGGTACTGGTCTCCGCGCTGGTCAAGCTGCTCTGAGCCGAGGAATCGTTTCCCATGCCTCTTGAGCCGCTCACCGAGTCCGACCTCGAACTGATCCTCCCCTGGCGCAACGCCCCCGCCGTGCGCCGGGCGATGCTCAGCCACCACGAGATCAGCCTCGACGAGCACCGCGCTTGGTTTGCGCGCCTGCAACACGACCCCAGCCGCCGCTGGTACCTGTTCCAGGATGACACCGGCACCGCCCAGGGCGTGGTCTACTTCACCGACATCGACACCGAGCAGGGCAGCGCCTTTTGGGGCTTCTATGCCCGGCCTGAGGCACCCTCCGGCACCGGATTGCGGATTCTGTTCGCCGCGCTGAATCTGGCCTTTACTGAGCTCGGGCTCCATAAGCTCAATGGCGAGGTGCTGGCCGACAATCAGCGCTCGCTCCACCTACACCAAAAGGTCGGCTTCAGCGAAGAAGGCCGCTTCCGCGAGCAACACCACGACGGCGCCCACCGCATCGACATCGTCCGCCTCGGCCTGCTCGCCAGCGAATGGCCTGAACAGTGCGAGCGGTTGCGCGCAAGGATCGTACAACTCGATGAATTGAAAAGCTAACGACCGGTATCCGGCGTTCTTTGACTGGCAGCGCCAACGCTACAGGCTCCACCTCTCAAAGCAGACGAATACATTGCCAACTCATGCGCAGACAACAGAAAACGCGTAAAATCGTGGCCCCGGCAATGCCGTTGATCATCCAGGACAACCTGATCACAGCAACCTGATCACAGCGTCATGAGAGAGGAGATGGAAGCTGTCCGAGTGTTGGCCCTTGCTTTCGGAAAAAGTCTCTATTGGTCGCTACTGGTCGCGCTGTTTGGCCTGCTACAGCTGTGGTTGGTGTTTGCTTACGAAGGGCTGACGGCACAACCGCTGGGCATCGAGCGTGTCATGCGCGATGGTGTGTTGCTGTTCTTTGCAGTGGCCGTGACCATCGGCCTGACGCTGGATTTCTGGTTCGAGGCTGCCAGCGATGCGCAGCCAACGCCGATGGGGCTTTGGATCGTCACCGCATTTGTGTTCTATCCGCTCATGATCCTCACGCTCGTGGTTGCCTTGGCGATGGCGCTGGCCATCAACGGGGCACAACTGGAAACCTCAGCCTTGACCCTGATCACGCTCACGGTCACGGGCATGACCACCTGTTATGCCCTGATGACAAAAACCTATCTCTTTTTGCGCGTTCTACGAGCGCAGCCAAGATATCCTACTTTCCTGATATGACGATACTGATGTTGATCATCGCGCTCGCCACAGCGCTGTTCCTGTTAGCCATGTTCCATAACCTGCGCGCCCTGATGCGCATTCAAGCGCGGCAGGCACGCGGCGAGGAATGGGCCATTCGACAACGGGTTGCTGCACTGGCGCGAGGCAATGTCCTGTTGCAATCAGGGCGTTACACCACGGCTGAGCAGCAACGTGCGCGCGCTGCTCGCTTGAGCACCTATCGCTTTGACGATTGATGAGACCCGGTTAGCGCGCCTGGCGGACCTCTTTGAGACCGCCGAGCAGCGTCTGAAAGAGGCCGAGACCCTCAATCAGGAGCTGTCGATTCCGGCGTTGAACGAGCTGCGCTATGTCGCCTATCACTTGGTACGGGCACTGCGCGCCGAGGAGCCGGATGCCGCAGACTGGCAGCGTGCAGAGAATCATGCCCGTCGGGCCATCTATGATGCAACCGAGGCAACCTTATTGACCTTGCTTGATCAGGCCTACAGCTACCGCGAGCGTTTTCGCGCCTGCGAGGATGTACTGGACGTCTTGCCAGAGTATCCGCGCCAGCTCACAACCCTGCATAAAGTGCAGCAACGGCTGCTCAGTGCGCGCGCCAGCGAGGGCGCTTACCTGGAGCGCGGGCGTTATGACGACCGCTGCGCGGAAGAGCTACCGATACTGCGGGCGATGCTGGCCGAATTCGCCGCAGCCGAACCGCGCTTGCAGGCACGCGCGCGGCAGCGTTCCATTCGCCGGTGGTCATTCATCCTGACGGTGCTGGCACTCAACGGATTGGCGCTGTCACTGGGACTGACTTGGCTGTTATTACAAACCGCAAACGTCTAGGCGAAAAAACCGACTTGATCCAGTACCTGCAAAACGGTCGAGGAGCACGTCAGCAGCGTCGATCATCATGACCTTCGTACTCGCCACCTCCCGCCCCTGGAACGAGAACATGGCCAAGCGCCTGACCGAGCGCACCGGTCAGCCGTTTCACCTGATTACCCGCAAAGAAGACCTCACCCCCGAGCGCTTGCGCGAGATCGCCCCGCGCGCTGTCTTCTTCCCGCACTGGTCTTACCTGATCCCCGCGACCATCCACGAGGGCTGGGAATGCGTCATCTTCCACATGACCGATCTGCCTTACGGGCGCGGCGGCAGCCCGTTGCAGAACCTGATACAGCGCGGCCATCGGGAGACCGTGCTCACCGCCCTGCGGAACTTGACGCCGGCCCGATCTACCTCAAGCGCCCGCTATGCCTGGAAGGCCCAGCATCTGAGATCTTCCTGCGCGCCGCCGGCCTGATCGAAACGATGATCGAGACCATCATCCGCGAAGCTCCCGAACCGCAGCCGCAGCAGGGCGAGCCGGTGATCTTCCAGCGCCGCAGGCCAGCAGACAGCAATCTGAGTCAAGCGCCGATCCAAAGCCTGAACGACTTCTTCGACTTCATCCGCATGCTCGACGCAGAAGGCTACCCGCGCGCCTTTCTGGATCTTCATGGACATCGAATGGGGTTCTCCCGCGTGCAGCTCGAACAGGACCGCCTCGTCGGTACCTTCGTACTCTATCGGAAGGATGCCATGCCCCACTGATCAAGAAATCAAGAAATCAAGAAATCCATGCAACTGCAAAGCAAATGTCGGAATAATCGTTGATAAGGCGACGGAGCGTTGCTTTAATCTGATCGTTCTTGTATATGAGTTCCATTTTTCTTCCTCTTGAAAAGAGTGTTGCTAGGATACCGATAGTCCAGCAATCGGCATACTCCTGCAGAGATTGAGCGGCATAGGCATCACTGGCGATGAGCAGCCACTCGCAGTCTTCTAGGCGCGTGGCGCTCAGGTACAGGGACTGCCCCCAGAGCCAACGCGGCTTGCGCAGCACACGCTGCTCATGGACCTGCAGATCTTGAAACTCACGGAGCAACTGGGCCTCTCTTCGCCCGAGCGGGAGCGAGGGATGCGCGCATTGGCCTTCAGGCGCAGGCGAAACGGGATCTGCTGCTCACCGGTTCCACAACCCGTTGGAGCAGGCGCTCGCGGAGTATCTGGGCGTCGAGCACCTGGCGCTGTTCGCCAACGGCACCCTAGCCTTGCTCACCGCGCTGCAGGCGTTGCGCATCACCGGCGAGGTCATCACCACGCCCTACTCCTTCGTCGCCACCGCGCATACCCTGCTCTCGAACGAGATTCAGCCGGTGTTCGTCGACATCGACCCGCACACGCTCAACCTCGACCCCAACCGCATCGAAGCCGCCATCACCCCGCGCACCACCGCCCTCTTGCCGGTGCATGTGTAGGGGGTAAACTCTGCGACATCGAGGCCATCCAGACCATCGCCGACAACGACAACCTCAAGGTCATCGACGATGCCGCGCATGCCTTCGGCGTGCAGGACCAAGGCGGCAGCATCCTGCGCCATGGCGACCTCTCGGTGCTCAGCGTCCACGCCACCAAGGTCTTCAACACCTGCGAGGGCGGCGCCATCATCTGCCCGGACGATAAGACCAAGCAGCACATCGACCATCTGAAGAACTTTGGCTTCGTCGGCGAGACTACCGTGGTCGCCAGCGGCATCAACGGCAAAATGAACGAGATGCAGTCCGCATTAGGACTGTTGCAACTCAAACACATCGACCAAGCGCTCGTGCGCCGGCATGCCATCGATGGCCAGTACCGCGAAGCGCTCAGGCCGATCCCCGGCCTCCACCCACTCGCGCGGGGCAGCCGAGTATTGGATAATCATGCCGACTTCCCCATCCTGGTCGAGGACGATTACCCCCCGAGCCGCGATCAACTCCACGACACCCTGATGGCCCAAGGCATACATGGCCGTCGCTACTTCTATCCGCTGATCACGAAATTCCCCATGTACCCTGGTCTGCCTTCGGCCCACTCCACCGACCTACCGGTCGCTGCCGAAACCGCCAAGCGCGTCATCTGCCTGCCCATCTATCCAGCGCTGAGCGATCGCGACATCAGCCGAATTCTTCAGATCATCTCATCCGCGACCGTCGCAACACCCTGCTAGGCCTTGGCATTTGAACCGATCAGTCGACTACCTCATCATCGGCGCCGGCATCATCGGCCTCACCGTCGCCCGCGCCCTCCAGCAGCGCGACCCTGGCGCACGCCTGACCCTCATCGACAAAGAACCCCGCCTCGGCCAACACGCCAGCGGCCGCAACAGCGGGGTGCTGCACAGCGGCATCTATTACAGCGCCGAGAGCCTCAAGGCGCGCTTCACCCGCGACGGCAACGCCGCCTGGCAGGCGTACTGCACCGAGCGCGGCCTGCCATTGGAGCGCTGTGGCAAGCTCATCGTCGCGCGCGATGCCGAGGAGCACGCGCGCCTGGCCACCCTCGAGCAGCGCGGGCGCGTCAATGGCGTCGAGGTCCAGCGCCTGGATGAGACCGAGACCCGCGCCCTGGAACCGCGTGCGCGGACCTTCGGCCATGCCCTCTTCGTCCCTTCCACAGCCAGTGTTGATCCGATGCAACTGCTGGCCGCGCAGCAGGCCGATGTCATCGCCGCCGGCGGTACCTTGCTGTGCAATCATCCGTATCGCGCCCATCTGGGGGATAACCGCATCCAGGCTGGCTCCGAGCGCCTCCAGGCCGGTACCGTCATCAACTGCGCCGGCCTCTACGCCGACCGGATTGCGCATGACGTCGGCTTTGGTCGGGCGTACAGTCTGCTGCCGTTCAAGGGCCTGTACCGCTATGCCGACCCTGGCACCGAGCCTCTCCGTACTCACCTCTATCCGGTGCCCGATCTGCGCCAGCCGTTTCTTGGCATTCATTTCACCCGCACCCTGGATGGCCGTACCAAGATCGGCCCCACCGCCCTCCCCGCGCTCTGGCGCGAGCACTATGCAGGCTTGAGCCGGTTTCGCCTCTCAGAGCTGCTGGAGATCGCCCGTCGCGAGCTGTTCATGTTCGCCACCAACCGCAATGACTTCCGCGCCCTCGCCCGCCAAGAACTGCGCAAACAGCATCGATCCTACATGGTGGCTGAGGCCGCGACCCTTCTGCATGGCGCCGAGGCCATGGGCTTCCATCAGCGCGGTCGGCCGGGCATACGTGCCCAGCTCGTCGAGCGCAAGACCAATCGACTGGTGATGGACTTCGTCATCGAGGGCGATGCCAAGAGCGTCCATGTGCTCAACGCCGTCTCCCCGGCCTTGACCTGCGCCATCCCGTTCGCGCAGTCTCTGGTGTCCAGGATTCTATAGTTTCAAGCTCGCACCTAAGATCCAGACAACCGATCCACTCCCGTTGCAAGCTGGCGCCACAGCTGAATCTTGCCATCAAGGCGAATGATGACACCGATGGCGGCAGCCACCTCAGCCCAAGCAGGCTCATCAAGCAGGCTCATCAAGCAGGCTCATCAAGCAGGCTCATCAAGCAGGCTCATCGAGCGATGACCCCAGGCTTGCTGACACAACGCCCTCCGGATAAGTCGCGAGACAAGCCATGTTAGCCATCATCCAAGCCCGCCTGTCCTCAGCGCGGTTACCCGGCAAAGTCCTGCGCGAACTGGCCGGTCAACCCATGCTCGGACGCGTCTACAACCGACTATCACGCGCCCGCCACCTGAGCCAGATCATCGTCGCCACCTCCGATGATCCGAGCGACGACGCCATCTGCGACGACTGCCGCGCGCAAGCCATCGCCTACGATCGTGGCCCGCTCAACAATGTTGCCCAACGCTTCCTCGACTGTGCCCATCGCGCGCGGGCCGATGCCTTCCTGCGCATCTGCGCCGACAGCCCGCTCATCGATCCCGCCCTCGTCGATCAGGTCATCGCACTCCACGCCACGGGCAACGCCGATCTCACCACCAACACCCAACAACGCACCTTCCCCAAGGGGCAGTCGGTCGAAATCGTCCGCACCGCAGCCCTCGCCGACGCGCTCCAAAAGATGCAAGACGTCGCGGACCAAGAGCACGTCACCCGCTACCTCTACCGGCACCCGGATCAGTACCGCATCCAGAACTTCGCCAGCGATGAGCCATTCGGCGAGATCCAGCTCTCGGTCGAGACCCAAGCCGATTTCGACGCCATTGCCGCAATCCTGCAACAAGCGGGCGACCAGATCACCTGGCGCCAAGCCGCAACATTACGGTTAGCAAACAACGAGTGGGCCAAACGGGAGACGGTTGCATGACCAAACGCGACAAACGCATGGCCGCGTTGCGAGCCAATCCAAAGGGAGTCCGATTCGAAGATGCCTGCCGAATTGCTGAAGCATTAGGTTTTGAATGCCAGGGCGGACAAGGCTCTCATCGAACTTATGGGCGTTTTGGCGAGTCAACCCTGCTGAATTTTCAGAACCGGGCAGGTTACATCAAAGCCTATCAAGCCAGACAATTGATTGAAATGGTGGAAAAGTATGAACCCGGCAAATAAATACTTGGTGGAGATTTTTTGGAGCGATGAAGACGAGGGTTTCATTGCCATCGCGCCCGATTTGCCAGGCTGTTCCGCATTTGGCGAAACTCAACAAGAAGCCTTGCACGAGATGAACTTTGCCATGGCCTCTTGGCTAGAGGCTTGTGCAAATATGAATCGCTCCTATCCAGAGCCAAAAGCCAAACCCCAGGGACTTACCGCGTGCTTATCCTGCTGATGAGGGCACTACCAAGGTTAGTGACGATGGCGACAAGATTGGTATTTTCGGAAAGTGAATTGGCCTTAGTTTGCAGTCAGCGTATTGGCGTCGGCCGCCCTTGTTCGCGCAACCAGGCGTGCGGGTGGCGAAGCATCACCTGTTGGGCTTCGGCTGGCGACAAGGCTCAATGAAACACGGCCTCCGGCGTCTCAGCGGTAAGGATGCGATCGGACCACTCCAGCAGCGTCTCGGCATCGGCCTCTTGGATCTACTGACGTAGCCGGGCATCGGCGGGGCCGAATTTGCGCTCCATCAGGCGCAGCAGAATCTCGGCTTTGCCCTGCTCGCGGCCCTGCTCAATATACCGATCAATAAACGTCTGCATGATGGGGTCTCCTCAAGCAGCCCAGCCGGCAGGTGCTGGCGCAGGAAGTCCTGCGCGATCTCGCGCCGGGTGAAGCTCTCGCGGAAGTAGACGTCATGGGAGCGCATGATGTTGGTCTTGATAACGGACATGGCTTGCTGTTCCGAATTTCATACTCGAAAGTGCTCATTCGGTGATTCGCTCTCCGTTGATAGCACCCGGGTGTGACCGGGCGAGCAACTGGAGTCCTGGTTGAGCAGTCCCAACCGGAGGCGCTCAGTCCGTTCCAGCAAGATCGCCTTGACCCGCTTGAACGGGGTGAACCGCTCAATGTCCGGGTCGACCAACCGTGCCAGCACGTTTCGCGCAGCATTCTGGTCCGCCTGCAACACAACCCCGTCGGAACAGTAAAATTGATCCCCTTGCCGTTTACCCTCAAGGCAACCGGTTCGGGAATCCATTTGCGATGTGTAGGCCGGATTGACCAGAACGACCGCAGAACCTCTGCGGCTTGAAACGCTGTCAAGCGCTTCGGCAATCACCCCTTTCGTCCAGCTCGCAAGCCGGCGATTGATGTTCTTGCCGAAGGACTTGCCTGCCATCGGGGCGGTGAGGTCTTCTGTGGCGATCACAGCCGCTTTATCGACGACCTGATGGACCGCCTGAAAGACCGTGTCGCGGATGCACGCATGGGTTTTGTCCATCTGTCGATCCAGCTTCTTGCGCCCGAGATTGAATCGACGGATGTGCTGGCGCTTGCGCGGGTTGCGGGTGTGGTTAGCGATGGCGCGCAGTTTAGAACGGCGCTGGTACTTGGCTTTGATTGCGCCAGGCAAAGCCTGGAAGAGGAGGAAGAACGCCAAATGAGTTGAGCAATCGGAAACCTCTTGTCGTGACCCGCCGGGTGAGAGTCCCGAACCGGCAAGGACTGGCCATCCACCGGAACCGAGTGTTGCGTGGTGCGGGGGCGACCCCGCCTGCGAAGCGTACACAGGGGGCGGCTAGGCCGTGTGATAGAGCCTCGAAAGAAGCGGTGTGGAGCCGACGTTGTTCAAAAGGCGGAAGGCAACAGTAGTCGCGCTGACGATGGCTAGGCGCGAACACTCCACCGGGGTCTGAGAGCAGGGCATGGTCGCAAGGGTC
>NZ_NHSF01000063.1 GCF_016653295.1 Halochromatium salexigens
TAGCGTCCGCTCTTGAACCGTTCGAGCAGGTCGCTCAGGTTCGCCTGCAGATCGGCTTCGTACGCTTCGGCGGTGACGCCGTCTACCCCCACCGCGCCGTCCTTGCGCGTACGCCGGTACGCTTCTTCCAGCCACATCAGGTCGATGTGGTGCGCCAGCGTGGTGAGCACCATCTCGGGTGCCTCGCTCGCCAAGTTCGCGAGCTTCTGTTGTTTCGTGGAGATGATCTCGCGCTCCAATGTCCGCGTCATCTTGCCCTCCAGAAGGTGTTTAGACCGACCGGCCGCTTCCCTCGAACGGGTCCGCTGGGGTGCGTTCCCCGCCGTCGTCAGTACTATCAGCCGGCTCCGATTGCTCAGCCGTCATCGCGCCGCACTTCGTTGCCTTCGCTTGGCGCTACCTCGTCGTCGGTCCTGTTCGCAACCGTCGGCTGGACCGGCTCCGACGGTGATCTGGGCGTCTTATTCCGCGGCGCCCGCACCGCGTCTGCCAACGAGGAACGTCTGAGCCCTCCCAGGTTCCTGGGTGACCCTTGCGACCATGCCCTGCTCTCAGACCCCGGTGGAGTGCTCGCGCCAGGCCACTTTCGGTGCGATCACTGTTGCCTTCCGCCATTTGGACAACGTCGGCTCCACATCATTTTCTTTCGGGGCTCCATCACACGGCCTAGCCGCCCCCTGTGTACGCTTCGCAGGCGGGGTCGCCCCCGCACCACGCAACACTCGGTTCCGGTGGATGGCCAATCCTTTCCGGTTCGGGACTTTCACCCGGCGGGTCACTGTAAGAGGTTTCCGATTGCTCAAATCATGTGGCGTTCTTCCTCCTCTTCCAGGCTTTGCCTGGCGCAACCAAAGTCGAGCGCGGAAACGACTGCTGCTGACCTCTTGGCTGAGGCTGCGATTGGTCGCGGCGATGATGCGCACATCGACACGGATGGATCGTGTCGCGCCAACGCGAGTGATCTCGCCTTCCTGGAGCGCGCGCAGAAAGCGCACCTGGGCAGGCTTGGATAGCTCGCCGATCTCATCCAAGAACAGCGTTCCGGTATCGGCCGCCTCGAAGACGCCTTGGCGAGCACTGATCGCCCCGGTGAAGGCCCCTTTTTCGTGTCCAAACAGCTCGGACTCGATCAGGTCTGCCGCAATGGCACCGCAGTTCACAGTGACCATGGGCCGCTCGCAGCGCGGGCTTGCCTGGTGGATGGCTCGCGCGAGCAGTTCCTTGCCGGTGCCGGAATCCCCCTCGATCAAAACCGGTATCGAGCGCAGCGCAACCCGGCGAGCACGGGCAACAACGCGCTGCATCACCGCGCTCCGATGGATGATCGCATCGAAGGCTGGCGCCGCAGGCGGAAGACCAGCGGTCAAACGTGTCAGCTCGTCATCCGATCGGCGCAGCAGATCCGGAATGAAATCAGCGGCCATCTGAAATGGGATCGAGACGGAGCGCACCCCATATCGAATCGATGACTCGATCAACTCAGCGGGAAAGCGAGTCTTGGCGAGGATGATCCAGACTGCGGCCATCGCTGGCGTGCCTGGGCTGAGGTGAAAGGTCAGCTCAGGCGGGCTGGATCGAGCCTTGAGCGTCTCGGCAATGATGCGACGAGCTTCCCGATAGATGGCGTCGAAGTTGGTGGGGCTGTCCAGCTTAACCGAGTGCACTGTGATGGGCGTCTGGTTACGCTGCCGAAGCCAATCGAGATAGGCCTGCGCTTCAGTGGCGCTGTAGTCGCAGATCAGCGCCAGGTGGCTGAACCGACCCGTGTCTACGGCTTGCGCGACCGGACCAGTGCCCACTGTATCGGCTTCCTCAATGGCGCGTAGATCAGTGCGACCAAGCCAGCTGAAAAGGAGTCTGTCCATTAGAGCCTCATCGGCCTCTTTACAGGAGGCCGCTAGCCCTGGGGCGGCAGTGCGTTTGCAGGGCTGTCGGGCTCTTGGCGCAAAGCAGCCCGATAAGCGCGCATCGCAGCAGAGGTTGTGTCGTAGCCGTCGAGAAAACCCGCAAGCAGCGCTAGATCGAGGCCAGGCAGTACCTCGCTGGTTGTCAAGGGTCGGTATTGGTCCCCGCGCCATTCATAAGGCGTCAGTCTCGCGCGCTGCCAGATCCACACTTCGGCGACACCGAGTCGGCGATAGACATCGAGCTTGTTGATCCCGCCCGAGGTCCAAATCACCTCAATGGCCAGATGCGGCCGCTCCAGCGAGGTGTCGGTGCCAAAGATGTAGCACTCGTCCGGCTCTAGGCCAGCCTCCTTGGGTGCTTCCTTCAGCGTCCAGCTGCCAAGGGCGGTAAAATCGATATCGCGCTCTTGGCAGAAAACCTCGACGAGACGACTGATGAGCGATTTGATCCGCTCGTGATGGGACGATGGACTCATGATCTCGATGGTTCCCCGGTCATACGCGATTCTCGGTGCCGATCCGTCGCCGCGCATGGTCAGAACCCGCTCGAAATCTGCCCAGGTGGCATGCGGCAAGAAAACCCGGTGATCCTCGATGGCCGCATCAGCCAGAACGTCCGCCGGGATCGCGACATGAGCACTCCGAGTCTTGACAGGCGGCTCTGGAATCGTTGGTCTGACATGTGCAGACATGGCGTATCACCTTGACGCGATTGGCTGTGGAAGACTCAGCATAGCCGGCCGCCTGTATCGCTGTCACTCCCGGTTAATCCGTGCCGAACGGTCCCGGCGAGCGCGTTCGCCCCGACGCTGACCGACGCCGATCTCGCGGCCTTGGAAGACCGCATCGACGACTTGCTGCTGGCCGATCAGACCGATCCATTCCAGGTGGAATCCTCGGGATAACCCGACTGCCCTACTGCGACACGGCTGTTAGAATGGGACCATGTTTGCCCAGCCCGGCCCCAAGGCCCCTGCTCCCATGGACATCCTCCTAGCCAATCCACGCGGCTTCTGTGCCGGTGTCGATCGCGCCATCGACATCGTCGAGCGTGTGCTCGAGCTCTATGGTGCCCCGATTTACGTCCGCCACGAGGTGGTCCACAACCGCTATGTGGTCGAGGATCTCCGCAACCGCGGCGCCATCTTCGTCGATGAGATCGCTGAGATTCCGAACGGCGCCACCTGCATCTTCAGCGCTCATGGCGTCTCGCAACAGGTCCGCGAACAGGCCGCCGAGCGCGGCCTGCGCATCTTCGACGCCACCTGCCCGCTGGTGACCAAGGTCCACCTCGAGGTCGCGCGCCACTGCAAGGCCGGCTTCGACGTCGTGCTGATCGGCCACCGTGGCCATCCCGAGGTGGAAGGCACGCTCGGCCAATGCCAGGCCGAGGGCGGGCGCATGCATCTGATCGAGCATGCCGCCGAGGTCGCCGACCTGGTGGTCGAGGACCCGGATCGAGTCGCCTATGTGACTCAGACCACCCTCTCGGTCGATGAGACCGCCGGCGTCATCGAGGCCCTGCGCGCGCGCTTCCCGAACCTGACCGGGCCGAAGAAGAGCGATATCTGCTACGCCACTCAGAACCGCCAGGACGCGGTGCGCGCGCTCGCCGCCGAGGCCGATCTGATGTTGGTGGTCGGATCGAGCAACAGCTCGAACTCGAACCGGCTGCGCGAGCTGGCCGAGAAGCAAGGCATCCCAGCCTATCTGATCGACGGCGCCGAGGAGATTCAGCGCGACTGGCTGCGTGACGGCGCTCGAGTCGCGCTCACCGCCGGCGCCTCGGCCCCGGAGCTGTTGGTGGAGCAGGTCATCGCCAAGCTCCAGGCCTGGGGCGCGGGCGAGGTCAAGGAACAATCCGGCCTGCGCGAGCAGGTGGTGTTCGCTCTGCCCAAGGAGTTACAGCCAACAGGTGCCGAGCCTCGTGTCGAGGCCGGTGCCGAGCAGCGTCACGTTTGAGAACGGTTGAGTATGACAAAGATTCTGATTATTGGCGGCGGGGTCATCGGCCTGATGACCGCGCGCGAGCTGGCCGAGGCCGGCGCCGAGGTCACGCTGGTCGAGATGGGCAGCACCGGCAAGGAGTCCTCCTGGGCCGGCGGTGGTATCCTCTCGCCGCTCTATCCCTGGCGCTATCGCGGCGCGGTCACGGCCCTCGCGGGCTGGAGCCAGCGCGCCTATCCCGCGTTCTGCCAAGCGCTGTTCGAGGAGACCGGCGTCGACCCCGAGTACAACCCCTCTGGGTTGATGATCCTCGACCCGGATGCGCCTGATCTCGCCTTGCGCTGGGCGGACACCGAGCAGGCGGCGATGGAGCCGTTGGATCAGGCCGCGATCGCCGAGAAGGAGCCCGGCCTGGCGGTGGAGACCGAGGGCGCGCTCTGGATGCCCGAGATCGCGCAGATCCGCAACCCGCGCCTGACCAAGGCCCTGCATGCGAGCATCGGCAAGCGCATCGAGTTGCACGAGCGCGAGGAGGTGCTCGACTTGCTCGTCGAGGCGGGCCGAGTGCGCGGAGCCAAGACCACCGCCGGGCGCATCGAGGCCGACCATGTGATCGTCTGCACCGGTGCCTGGACCGCGCAACTGCTCGAGAAGCTCGGCCGCAAGCCCAATATCCATCCGGTGCGCGGGCAGATGATCCTGTTCTTTGCCAAGCCCGGTCAGATCCGCCACCTCTCGCTCTACCGCGAGCGCTATGTGATCCCACGCAAGGACGGCCGGGTGCTGATCGGCAGCACGCTCGAGGAGGCCGGCTTCGAGAAGCGCACCACCGCCGAGGCCAAGGAAGAACTCTATCGCGTCGCGACCGAGATGTTCCCGCTGCTCAAGCGCACGCCGATCGAAGATCACTGGGCTGGGCTGCGTCCCGGCTCACCGAGCGGCATCCCCTATATCGGCCCCTACCCGGAGGTCGAGGGGCTCTATGTCAACGCCGGCCATTTCCGCAACGGGTTGGTCACTGGCCCGGCCTCGGCGCGACTGATCGCCGACCTGGTGCTCGCGCGCCCACCGATCCTGCCGCCCTCGGCCTACGCGCTCGATAGCCCGCGCCCCTAGGCTTGCTCATCCTGCCGCTGGCCGATCAGCACGCCGACCTTGTCGCCCATCCACTGGAACATGACGTAGAGCCCTGGGATCACCAGGATGCCGAACAGGGTCGCGGCCAGCATGCCGCCGAGCACCGTAAAGCCCAGATGAATCCGTGAATTGGCGCCCGCGCCGGTGGCCAGCACCAGCGGCAAGAGACCGATGATGAAGGCCATCGCGGTCATCAGCACCGCCCGGAAACGCATCCGCGCCCCGGCGATGGCGGCCTCGAAGCGGCTCTGGCCCGCCTCGCGTTGCTCCTTGGCGAACTCGACGATCAGGATCGCATTCTTGGCCGCCAAACCGATCAGCAGCACCAAGCCGATCTGGGTGTAGAGATCGTTGGTCAGCCCGATGATCCAAAGCGTGACCAAGGCCCCGAGAATCGCGATCGCCACCGAGGTCAGCACCGAGAATGGGATCGCCCAACTCTCGTAGAGCGCGACCAGGAACAGATAACCGAACAACAACGCCAGCCCAAAGATCGCCGCCTCGGCACCGGCACTCTGCTGCGACTCCTGGTAGGACATCCCGGTCCATTCGTAGCTGTAGCCGGACGGCAACGCCTGCTTGGCCGCCGCTTCCATCGCCGCCATCGCATCGCCGGTCGAGTAACCAGGCGCGGGACTGCCGTTGATCGCGGCCGTGATGAACTGGTTGTAGTGGAACACCAGGTCGGCGCCAAGCTCGGTGCGCACCTCCGCCAGCTCGGCGATCGGCACCATCTCGCCCTTGCTCGAGCGCACATAGGTGCTGCCGATGTTCTCGGCCGCCTTGCGCGCATCCTGCTCGCCTTGCAGGTTGACCTGGAAGGTCCGTCCCAGATAGGTGAAATTGTTCACATAGGTGCTGCCGAACACCGATTGCATGGTCAAAAACAGCGTCGAAACCGGCACATCGAGATACTCGGCCTTGGTGCGGTTCAGATCCAGGAACAGCCGCGGCGTATCGGCGCTGAAGGTCGAGTACGCCCGGGCGATGCGCGGGTCTTGATTGGCGGTGGCCAACAGCCCTTTCAGCACCTGGGTGAGTGCTTCCGGCGACTGACCGCCGAGTCCCTCGAGCTGCATCGTGAAGCCGCCGGCATTGCCCAGACCGGGGATCGGTGGCGGCGGAAACACCAGGATATTGGCGCCCGGGATGGCGTTGAACTGGGCACTGAGGTTGCCGATCAAGGCGCCGAGTTGGGTCTGCGGCGTGGTGCGTTCATCCCAGGGCTCGAGCACGATGACGCCAAGGCCGCTGTTCGAGGACACGGCATTGGTCAGGATGCTGAAACCGGCGACCGAGAGCACATGCTTGACGCCGGGTGCCTGCTCGGCGAGCTTGCGCGTCTGCTCGAGCACCTCGGCGGTGCGCGGCAGCGAGGCGCCACTCGGCAGGTTGGCATCGAGATAGAGGACGCCCTGATCCTCGTTCGGCAAGAAGCCGCTCGGCAAGCGCTCGAGCAGCACGGCCGACCCGAGCCCGACGGCGACGATGATCAGCCCGGCCACCGCCGAGCGCCGGGCGATCAACGCCACCACCCGCACATAGCCGTTGCGCGCGCCATCCAGGCCGCTGTTGAACCACTTGAACGGGCCGCGCTTAGGCCGCTTCGGGGTGCCCAGGAAGAGCGCGGTGAGCACCGGCGAGAGGGTCAGCGCATTGACCGCCGAGATCGCCACCGCCGCCGAGATGGTCACCGCGAATTGGCGAAACAGCTCACCGGAGATCCCCGGGATGAAGGCCACCGGCGCGAAGATCGCAAACAGCACCAGGGTGGTCGAGATGATCGGTCCGGTCACCTGCCCCATCGCTTTGAGCGTGGCGGCACGTCGATCGAGCCCGTCCTCGAGCATGATGCGCTGCACGTTCTCCACCACCACGATGGCATCGTCGACGACCAGACCGATCGCGAGCACCACCGCGAACAGACTGATGGTATTGGCCGAGAAGCCGAGTGCGAGCAAGACGATGAACACGCCGATCAACGACACCGGGATAGTCACCGCCGGGACGATGGTCGCGCGCAGATCCTGCAGGAAGACGAACACGACGAGCAGCACGATCACGGCGGTGATCGCCAGCGTCAAGACGATCTCCTCGATCGACGCCGAGACGAACAGCGTCGAGTCGTACATCACCTCGGCGGCGACGCCATCCGGGAAACGCGCCTTGAGCGTTTCGAGCTCCGCACGCACCGCATCGGCAACACTCAGGGCATTGGCGCCCGGCGCTTGATAGATGGCGATGCCGGCGGCGGGCTTGCCGTTGAAGGTCGTCACCGCCGCATAGGACTGGGAGCCGAGTTCGACCCGGGCGATATCGCCGACGCGCACGATGCCGCCATCCTCGCTGGTGCGCACGACGATCTGCTCGAATTCCTCGGGCGTGACCAGTTGCCCTTCGGTGACGATGGTGAACTGCGAGACTTGATCGGCGCCGATCGGCGGGGCGCCAATCTGACCCAGCGCGGCCTGGATGTTCTGTGCTTGGATCGCCTGCTGCACATCTTGGGGAGTGATGCCGAGCGCCGCCATGCGCTCGGGCTCGAGCCAGATGCGCATCGAATAGTCCAACGGCCCGAACTGCTTGGCCTCGCCGACGCCGTTGACGCGCGCCAGCTCGTCCTGGATGTTGATGGTCGCGTAGTTGGATAAAAACAGCGCATCCTTGCTGTCATCGGGCGAGTAGACCGAGATCACCAGCAGCAGATTGGTCGACTGCGCCTGCACCGTCACCCCGAGCTGCTGCACCTGCTGGGGCAATTTGGCCAGCGCCTGCGAGACCCGGTTCTGGGTGTTGACCTGCGCGATATCGGGATCGACACCGACATCGAAGGTCACCGAGAGACTGTAGAGGCCGGCACTCGAGGCGGTCGCCGACAGATAGCTCATGCCCTTGACGCCGTTGACCTGTTCCTCGATCGGGCCGCCGACGGTATCGGCGATGGTCTGCGCGTCAGCTCCCGGATAGGTGGCCGTCACCTGCACCACCGGCGGAGTGATCGGCGGATACTGCGCGACCGGGATCGCGAACATCGCCAGCAGACCGGCGACCACCAGCACGATCGAGACCACGGCCGCCAGCCGCGGCCGCTCGACGAAGGTCTTGGAGATCATTGTGTCTTATCCGCTCCGTTGGCTTGCGCAGCGGTGCTGGTGGCGTCAGTACTGGCCGCCTCGCTGGAGGAGGCGTCCTTGTTCGCACTGGAACTCGCCGAGTCGATCGATAGCGCACGGCCCATCGGCGCCGCCTCGCTCTGCTTGACCGGCTTCACCACCATGCCCGGCTTGACCTTCTGCACGCCGGAGACGATGACGATCTCCCCACTCTGCAACCCGGAGGTCACCGCGTACCCGGTGCCGATCTGAACACCCGTCTTGACGGTGCGCTGCTCGACACGATGGTCTTTACCGACGAGATAGACCTGCTCGCCATCGCGGGTGCGCTGGATCGCCGAGGCTGGTACCACCGGCTCCTGCTTGGTCTCGGCGGTGCGCACCAGCGCGGTGACGAATTGGCCCGGCAGCAACAGGCGATCCGGGTTCGGGAAATCGGCGTAGATCGAGATCGTGCCGGTCGAAGGGTTGACCTGGTTATCGGCGAAGGAGACCTTGCCCTTGTGGGCATAGGTCTTGCCGGTCGGCAGGATGAGGTGCGGCACGAACAGATCCCGGGCATGATCCGCGCCATCGTCCGCCACCCGCTCTTGGATGCGCACGAAATCCGCGCTCGGAATCGAGAACACGGCGCGAATCGGATCGAGCTGCACGACCGTCGCCAAGGTGCCACTGCCGGGGTTGACGAGGTTGCCCTCGGTGTAATGGGTCGCGCCAATGCGCCCGGCGATCGGGCTCGCGATCGTGGTATAGCCAAGCTTGATCTTGGCCGACTCGATCGCGGCCTGCGCCTGCTTGATGCTGGCCTTGGCGTTCTCGACATTGGCCTCGGCTTCGTCGCGCTGCGCCTTGGCGCGGTCGAAATTGGTCTGCGAGGTGTCGCCCTTTTTTACCAGCACCGAAAAGCGCTCGAAATCGGCCTGTTTGTCTTCCAGGGTGGCCTTGGCGCTGGCCAGTCCCGCCTTGGCGGCCGCGAGCTGACCTTCAGCATTGGCCAAGGCGGCCTGATATTGATCCTGCTCGATCTGATAGAGCAGCTGATCCTTCTTGACTGTATGGCCCTGCTTGAACGCGACCTGCTCCAGGAAGCCCTCGACACGCGCGCGCACATTGACCGACTGGATGGCCTTGACGGTGCCGATATAGCGCCGCTCGGCGGCGACATCCTGCGTCTGCACCGCGGCAACGACCACCGAGGGCGGCGGCGTCTTCGACCCGCCGGCCTTGTCTGCCTGATCGCTATTATCATCAGCTGTAGCAATAGCCGTCAGCGCGCACAGCAGCGCGCCGCCGAAGCGCACCGAGGCACGCCCGAGCTGCGGCCGATGGCATTGCCGCCCTCCGTGCAGCCTCCGCAGCCTCGCCCAGGCCGGGTTAGAGGCCGCCTCGACGGCCCCTGCCGCAGTGCTCGCGGCACTCGCGCTCGCGGGGCGCGATCTCGATTCCGATGGCGTCCGACTCATCAAGCTGACTCCTCAAAAAGGTGCTGAAACGCGATCAACAGCGTCCAGCTAATAGAAACGTTGATCCGGTGGTTCTGGCGTTGGCAGTTGGCTCAACACCTCGGCCACATCCTCGCTGAAGCGCCCGAGACAGCGACTCATGGCCGCCACCATGGCTTCCGACTGATCAGCGGCGAGCATCCGATCAGCCGCAGGCTCGGATTGCTCCTGACCCGCGCCCCTCGGCAGCGGCGCGATCGGGCAGCGATAGAGGTCTTCACGCGAGGCCAGGGACTGCTCGAGGCGCGGGTCCATCACCGCCCAGCGCACCTTGAGGGTGGCATCGCCGCCTTGGCGCCCCTCGAAGCTGACCACCTCGGCGGTGATGCGAAAATCCAGTGGCATGCGCGATTCGGAGGGGTAGATCAGGATGCGGCTGGTGTCGAGCAGATGCCCCAGGTTCTCCCCCCAGACCCGCAGGAAGTCGTCCTGCAGGGTGCCGCCCCAGCGGTTGAATTCTTCCAGCTCGAGACGGTTGGAGCCATCGCGCACCACCAGTTGCGGCCGATCCAGGAACTGCGGAAACACCACCGGACCGATGCCGACCGCCAGCGTGCCACCGCTGATATCACCGGGTTGCCCTTGCGCCTCGGGCAGTGGCGTCAGGGTGTAGAAGCGCGACGAGGGCGAGGTGGCGCAAGCGCTCAGCAACGCGAGCATCAGCCCCCCAAGCATCGGCCAGATCATCGCTCGTCTCAGTGCATGGATCATCGCTGCATTCCCCCCTTGCCCCGAATCAGGGCCTCCGGATGTCGATCCAGGTAATCGGCGAAGGTGCGAATCGAGCGCGCCGCAGCGCCGAGGTCTCGCATTGTACGCAGGGTTTCGCCACTGAGAGGACCATCTGGGCCGATCAGGCCGTTGACGTTGGCCACCGTCTGGTCGGCTTGGCGCAGCAGCCGTGTCAGCTCGGGCGCCATGGTGGCGTCGAGCTGGCCGGCCACCGAGCGCAAGTCCGCGATCGTCTGCTCGAGGTCGGTGAGTGCCTGCTTGGTCTGCTCGGAGTCGACCAGGCCACGCGTACTGGCCAGAATGCCGGTCAGGTCATCGCCGATTTGGGCGAGCGGAAAGGCATCGACCTCGGCCAGGATGTTCTTGACCTTGGTCGTCACCGCCTCGATCGGCGCCGGTACCGTGGGCAGCACCGTATAGCCCCCCTGCTTGCCCAGGGTCGCGCTCGGCGCGTCGGGATGGAAGTCCAGATCCACATACAACTGCCCGGTGAGCAGATTGCCGGTCTGCAACTGCCCGCGCATGCCACTGGCGACGAGCTGCTTGAGGAGGTCGGAATTGTTGACCAGCGCGCGCTCGACGCCCTCGTCGACGGTGATACGCTCGGGCTCGATCTCGATCAGCACCGGGATCGAGAAGCCCAACCGATCGGGATCGAAGCGCAACTGGATATCGAGCACCTCGCCCACCTGGATGCCATGCAGCAACACCGGCGCGCCCACGCTGAGCCCGCGCACCGAGCCCGAGAACAGCATCAGATAGCGTTGCTTGTTGAGATAGATGCGCTCATGGGCCGCGCGCCGGTTCGGGTACAACGGGAAGAACTGCTCGGCGCTCGCCGGCGCGCCCTTGGTCTCGATCATCCTCGGGGTATCGAAGGCGATTCCGCCGAGCACCAGCGACAGCAGGGATTCGGTATCGACAGTGACCCCATCGGCGGAGAGACTGACATCGATGCCACTGGCATTCCAGAAGCGGGTGTTGACGAAGACCAACCGATCATGCGGCTTGGTGACGAAGACATCGATGGTGACGGCGCCGCCATCGTTGTCGAGTTCGTAATTCACCACCTGACCGACCT
The DNA here is from genome assembly GCF_016653295.1 of Halochromatium salexigens. GTDB lineage: Bacteria > Pseudomonadota > Gammaproteobacteria > Chromatiales > Chromatiaceae > Lamprobacter > Lamprobacter salexigens. Next base: position 11,420 of record NZ_NHSF01000063.1, read on the forward strand.
GGATGTGGCGGAAGTAGACCGGCGAGCCCAGGTTCAGCGAGCCGAGCGTCGGCGAGCGCAGCCGGAAACGCGTGCCGGGTTCATCGGTGGTGATCACCGGCGGATCGGCCAAGCCCTCGAAGTGGCGCGTCGACTGACCCTCGGTGACCGGATCGATAGCGATATAGGCCCCCGAGAGCAGCGTCTCCAAGCCCGAGACCTGACTTGCGGTCACGCGCGGGCGGGCCACCCAGAAGCGGGTCTTGTCGGTGAGATAGTGCTCCGAGCCGCTGGTCAGTTGCGCCTCGACCTCGACCCCATCCAAACCATCGGTGACGCGGATTGCGCTCACCTGACCGATCTCGACATCCTTGAACTTGACCTTGGTCTTGCCCGCCTGCAGCCCGGCGGCGCTCTTGAAGCTGATGGTGATGGTCGGTCCCTGCTCGGACCAAGTCTTGTACGCCAGCCAGCCGCCGACCGCCAGCGCCAGGATCGGCAGCAGCCAGACCAGCGAGATGCGATCGGCCTTGACCACCCTGGCCTCGGGTAACGGGGCGGCCGGCATCGGCACACCGGTTTCCGGCGGCTCGGGGGCCTTGCGCGCGTCGGCTCGGTTCTGCTCAGACGGCATCGGTAACGCCCTCCCGGCGCGCGTGTGAGCCCTTGGACGGGACGGATCGATCCGGCGCCTGCCCGGCATCGGCCGCGGCATCCCAGATCAGGCGTGGATCGAAGCTCATCGCCGCGAACATGGTCAGGATCACCACCGCGCAGAAGAACACCGCCCCCGCCTCGGCCTGGATGCTGGCGAGATTGCCCAGATGCACCAGCGCCACCAGGATGGTCACCACATAGACATCGACCATCGACCAGCGGCCAATCGCCTCGGTCAGGCGGTAGAGCCGCGTTCGGTCACGCGGACGCCACGCTGAGCGCAACTGCACCGAGAGCAGCAGCAGGATCAGGATCAGGAGTTTCAACAGCGGCACGAAGATACTGGCAATGAAGAGGATGGCGGCCAAGGGCAGCATGCCATGTTCCAAGAGGAAGACGACGCCACTGAAGATGGTATCCGATTGTGTCTGCCCGAGGCTGGTGACGGTCATCACCGGATAGACATTCGCGGGTACATAGAACACCAGCGCGGCCAGCACCAGCGCCCAGGTGCGCTGCAGGCTCAGCGGCTTGCGCCGGTGCAGGATCGCCCTGCAGCGTGGGCAACGCAGGCGCACGCCGCTCAACGCCGTCGCCGGTGCCCCGCCGACGGCGGTTCCCAGGTGGGCCTCGAGCTGGGCCTCGAGCCGAGCGCCCGGCTCCAGCTCGCGCAGCGCCTCCTGCTCCGGCACCACCAGCTCGCAGACCGTGCAGCCGAGCACCGGCTCGCCGACACGCGGCCCGCGCCGGACGCGCTCTGGCAGCGGCACCCGCTCCCAGACGATATCCGGATCGAGTGCCGCCTGCGCCGCGGCGAGCACGAAGATCAGCAGCACGAACGCGAACAGTGAGGTACCGGGAACGATGGTCGCCATGTCCGCGAGTTTGACCACCGAGACCAGGATGCCGATCAGGAAGACATCCATCATGCCCCAGGGCAGCATGGTCTTGAACCAGCGAAACAGGGTCGGATAAGCGGGCGGCAGCCGGCGGCCGAACTTCAACGGACCCAACACCATCAGCAGCAGCACCAACTGCAGCGCAGGCGCCAGGATCGCGGTGAAGAACACCACCGCCGCCACCTCACCCTTGCCCTGCTCGGTGAGGTCGGCGACACCGCTAAAGAGCGTCGTCTCGGTGCGCTGGCCCTGCATCTCGAACGAGAGGAACGGGAAGCTGTTGGCAACGACGAACAGGATCAGCCCGGTGAGCGCGAAGGCCAGGGTGCGATCCAAGCTCGCCGGCCGATGCCGATGCAGCCGATGACCACAGCGCACGCAACGCGAGGAACCACGGGGCGGCAACGGTGGACTGCGCTGTAGAAGATCGCACTCCTCGCACAGGCTGAGAGGGGTCTCGGGCCCAGGCGCCGAATCAGAACAGGGCCGGTCAGCCGGCATACAGCACCGCGACCAGGAGCAGCGCCGCCTCGGTCAGTTCGACCAGGGCGCCTGCGGTATCGCCGGTAAAGCCGCCGAGACGCGCGCGCATGCTGCGCCGCCAGACGAACAGCAGCATGCCCGCGGTGGCGACCAGCGCGAGACCAAGCGCCCCACGGCCCGCGCTGGCAAATAACAGCAGCGCGAGCGCCCCGCTCATCGCCAGCACCAGGCCGGCGGCGCGACGCGGAAGGGTTGTGCTCAGCGCGGCACCCAGTCCATCGGGTCGCGCCGAGGCGGTGGTCAACGGCAACGCGAGCAGTTGCGCGCGCGCCAGCGCCGGCGTCAGCAACAAGATCAGCGCGCCCGCCGGCCCCGCCGGCAAGGACGCGAGCGCGGCGAATTTGACCAGCAGGATCAGCACCAGCGCCACCACGCCCATCGAGCCGGTCAGCGGGTCCTTGAGGATCCGTAGCGTCCGCTCGCGGCTGCCGAGCCCGCCAACCCAGGCATCGGCGCAGTCCCCGAGCCCATCCAAGTGCAGGCCGCCGGTGCTCCAGACCCAGGCCGCGAGCAACAGCGCGGCACTCGCCAGCGCCGGCGCCTCGCCGGGCAGACTCGCGAGCCCAAGCCAGAGCAGCGCCAGCACCATGCCAAGACAGAGCCCAACCAACGGATAGCAGAGTGCGGAGCGCCCCAGCACCACCGGACTCGCCTCGAGGGGGCTCGCCTCGGTGAACCCCGGCAGCGGCACTCGGGTCAGGAAGCGGAAGGCGACCAGGCAAGGCAGATGCCGATCCCGAAAACGCCTCATGGGTCGAGTGTGTCCGACAATCGCGTCAGGCCCGGTTCGAGCGCCAACGCTGGATGCGGGCCACCCCGGTAACGCTCGCCGCGCCCGCCAGGATTCCCACCAGGCCATTGACGAGCATTGGCGTCAGCGCCCCGAGCATGCCGCCGAGCCCGTGCACAAGATGCTCGAGCCCGTGATGCAGCGCTGGGATGCCGTGCACCAGGATGCCACCGCCGACCAAGAACATCGCGATCATCCCGACCACCGACAGCGTCTTCATCAGATAGGGCGCGGCAACGAGGATCGCGCGGCCCAGCGCGCGCTTGGCGCGATCTGCCGCAGTCTCGCCCTCGCCCTCGGTCAGCGCCAGACCGGCGTCGTCGAGCCTGACGATGCCGGCGACGAGCCCATAGACGCCGACCGTCACCGCCAGCGCGATGCCCGAGAGCACCAGCACGCGGGTCAGCAAGGGCGCGCCGGCGACGGTGCCGAGCGTGATCGCGACGATCTCGGCCGAGAGGATCAAATCGGTGCGGATCGCGCCCTTGACCTTGGCTTTTTCCAGCGCCTTGAGATCGGTGTCGGGATCATCCAGGGCCTGCTTGATCTCCTCGCGGTGCGTCTGCTCCGCCTCGGCATCCTGCAGGTACTTGTGCGCGAGCTTCTCGAAGCCCTCGTAACAGAGGTAGAGCCCGCCGACCATCAGCAGCGGCGTGATCAACCAGGGCGCGATGGCGCTGATCACCAGTGCCGCCGGCACCAGGATCAGCTTGTTGAGCAGCGAGCCCTTGAACACCGCCCAGACCACCGGCAGCTCGCGCTGGGCGCGCACGCCGGTCACCTGCTGTGCGTTCAGCGCCAGATCATCGCCGAGCACGGCGCCGGTCTTGCGCGCGGCAACCTTCGCAAGCACCGAGACATCGTCGAGGACGGTGGCAATGTCATCGATCAGGGCAAGTAGGCTGGTAGCGATCTCGGGACTCCTTCAGGCCGGAGAGGGCGGGGATCAATGAGCGTCGATTCGGCTGTGGACGTTACCAGCACCATCCCGAGCGAACAAGTACCGCATGCAGCTCTCCGATCACTGCATGCCGAGGTCCACGGCCTCCGCAAACTGCTCGAAGCGCTCGATCGGCGCCTGGCACTGGGTGCCGCGACAACGATAGGCGCGCACCCGCTCGCCCGGTCGCATCGCCGCCAAGGCCGGCGGCAGCTCGGTGACCTCGGCCGGGATCGCGAGCGTCAGCCGGCGCGGTGCATAGTCGTGGTGCGCGATGGTCTGCCACTGACTGAGTGCATCGCCCTGGTATGAGGCATCGCCGGGCGCAGCCGTGGCCGCATCGGTTTTCATCGCCCCCCGGATCACGATCATCTCCGGCGGACTCAGTTGCTCATCGAGCGCCATCAGCAAGGTTCCATGCGCATAGGGCAGACGCCGGATGGGCTCGGCCGCCGCACCCAGCGTGCGCGCCGCCGCATCCAGATACCTGGGCTCGCCGAGCAGATGCCCGAGCCGCTGCAGCGCGAGCGCAGCAATCCCATTGCCCGAGGGCGTCGATTCATCGGCCATCGGCTTCGGGCGCTGCAGCAGCGCCTCATGATCAGCGCTGGTGAAATAGAACCCGCCGTTGGCGTCATCCTGGAATTGGGCCAACAGCACCTCGGCGATGGCCCGCGCCCAGTCCAGATCAGCGGGCTGGAAGCGCGTCTGCAGGCGCTCGAGCAACGCATCGAGCAGAAAGGCGTGATCGTCCAGATAGGCGTTCAGATGCGCCTTGCCGTCCTTGTAGGTCGCGAGCAGGCGCCCATCGCGCCAGAGCCGAGCGCGCATGAACCCGAGCGCCCGATCGGCCGAGTCCAGATAGCCCTCCCGGCCCAAGAGCCGGCCCGCGCGCAGCATGCCCTTGATCATCAGCGCGTTCCACGAGGTCAATACCTTCTCGTCACGCCCCGGGCGCACGCGCTCGGCGCGCGCCGCGAGCAGCTTGGCCTTGGCGCTGGCCAGCAACGCAGCGGCGGCGTCGGGATCGAGCCCCTGCTCGGTGGCGACCTCGGCCAAGGTGCGATCGCTGCGCAGATGCCAACGACCTTCGAAGTTCGGCGCCTGATCCAGCCCGAACAGCGGGGTGATCAAGGCCAGCTCCTCGGCGCTCAGCAGCGCGGCGATCTGGTCGCGATCCCAGACGTAGAAGCGGCCCTCCTCGCCCTCGCTGTCGGCATCCAGCGCCGAGAAGTAGCCACCCTCCTCCGACTGCATCTCGGCGATGACCCAATCGGCGGTGCCGATGGCCGCATCGCGAAAGAGCGCCTCACCGCTGAGCTGCCAGGCATCGCAGCAGAGCGTGAGCAGCGGCCCGTTGTCGTAGAGCATCTTCTCGAAGTGCGGGATCATCCACTGATCATCGACCGAGTAGCGACAGAAGCCACCGCCGAGCTGATCGTTGAGGCCACCGCGCACCATGCGCTCCAGCGTGAACAGGGCCATCTCGCGGGCCTGCTGGTCGGGGCTGCCGGCCGCTGCGGTCGCCGCATAATGGCGCAGCAACAGCTCCAGATTGGTCGGATGCGGGAACTTGGGCGCGCGCCCGAAGCCGCCGTTGACCGTGTCGAAGCTGCCGGCCAGTTGCCGGCGCGCCTGATCGAGCGGCGCCAGGTCCGACAGCGGCTCGCCGACCGACTCATTCGGTCCATCGAGCTGCGACAGTGCCTTGCGCAGCGACGCATTCTGCTCGCGAATCGCGTCCTGCTGCTCGCGATAGGCGCGCTCGACACCGATCAGCAGCTCCTGGAACGACGGCAGACCATGGCGCTGGGTGTTCGGGAAATAGGTGCCGGCGAAGAACGGCGCCAGGTCATCCGGGGTCAGGAACACCGTCAGCGGCCAGCCGCCGGTGCGCTGGGCCAGGAGCTGGTGCGCGGTCTGATAGATCTTGTCCAGATCCGGGCGCTCCTCGCGATCGACCTTGATGTTGACGAAGAGCCGGTTCATCAGCTTCGCCGTGGTCTCGTCCTCGAACGACTCGTGCGCCATCACATGGCACCAATGGCAGGCCGAGTAGCCGATCGAGAGCAGGATCGGCCTGTCCTCGGCGCGTGCCAGCGCCAGCGCCTCCTCGCACCAGGGCCACCAGTGCACCGGGTTCTCGGCATGCTGTTGCAGATAGGGGCTGGTGGTCTCGGCGAGTCGATTGCGCTCGCCGCTGCTTGGTGGAGCGGTGCTCGGGTCGATCTCGGGCATGGGATGGCCTCACGCGGTCAGCAGTTCTAATGACCCACTGACAGTGGCCCCGCGAACGGCGATATCCAGCCGTCATGTCGTTGATCACGCTGGGAGCCGGTGTTGCTGAGTCGGCGCTTAGCACACTCTGTGGGCGTCTGCGTCGGCGGCCATCGACGCACTTCAAAAGTCCTCGCGATTACAAGCCATTTATTGCACACTATCCGCAAATTTTGCCATTAGATGAGGCCCGCTGGGCGATTGCCCGTCTCCCTGTGGGCTTGCACAGTGGCCATCCACCGCAGCGATCGGACGAGGATAAGCATGCTCATCGAATTCAGTGTCACCAACTTTCGCTCCATCAAAGACACGCAGGTGATGTCGATGGTGGCCTCCAGTGGCAAGGAGCGATGGGCGACAAACACCTTTGCTCCCAACTCCGCGAGTAGCCCCCGGCTCCTGCACACCGCCATGGTTCTGGGCCCCAACGCCTCGGGCAAGAGCAATCTCGTCAAGGCCCTATACTTTGCCAGTGATCTGGTAGAGAACTCTGCGAGCGGCAAGCAGCGCGGCGATCGCCTCGATCTTCAGCCCTTCCAGCTCACGGCCGAGACAACGCAGGCGCCAAGCGAGTTCGAGATAGTCTTTGAGCAATCCTCGGTGCGTTACCAGTACGGGTTCGCGGCGACCCCGAACGGCATCCGGGAAGAATGGCTCATCGCCTTTCCCGAGGGGCGTCCCCAACGGTGGTTTGCGCGCACCCTGGACGCGACCGGCGAGAAGAGCGACTGGTACTTCGGACCAGCGTTCAAGGGGCCGAAGAAGACTTTGAGCGAAGCGACCCGTCCGAACGCGCTGTTTCTGTCCACGGCCGTACAGCTGAACAACCAACAGCTTCAGCCGGTGTTCGACTGGTTCGTGGATCGACTGCGCGTCGTGCCCGCCGGCAGAGATTTCCCAGCTCAGTTCGATTCCTACACCGCGATGCGTTGCCGCAAGGACGCCGATCAAACACGGGTGCTGGACTTCTTGCAGGCCGCAGATTTGGGTATTGAGGGTCTTTCGGTCGAAATCGCCGAGTGGTCCGCAGACGATCTCCCCAAGGAGCTTCCCGATGACATTCTCAAGACGCTCGTGGGCAAGAAGCGTCTTGAGGTCTATTCGCAGCATCGCGACCTTGAGACGGGAGAAGCGGTCGTTTTCGATTTCAACGACGAATCGGACGGCACCCGCAATCTCTTCAGTTGGGCTGGCCCTTTGTTGGATGTGCTCGACCACGGGCTAGTTCTGGTCATCGACGAGCTTGATACCAGCCTGCATCCGGCCCTCGTCCGCTTCCTGGTCAATCTCTTCCACAATGGCGAAACCAATCCTTATGGGGCACAGTTGATCTGTACGACACACGACGTGACGCAGTTGGAAGCTGAGCTTCGTCGCGATCAGGTCTGGTTCGTCGAGAAGCAGCAGCAACAGACGCATCTGTACCCGCTGTCCGACTTTCATCCGCGCAAGCAGGAGGCGATCGGGCGAGGTTACCTTCACGGGCGCTATGGCGCCCTGCCCAATCCCCAGCCGCGACGGATTCGGATCGCGCGCCAAGCACCAGGGCATTGTATCCCCAGCATCAATAGGGACAGCCCCGAAGTCAGCGATGCGGAGTTCTAACGCGTGGGCTCGGACGATCTATTCCGCAAACGCAAGGAGCGCACCAAGGCGGCGCTGCGGCGCAAGAAAGCCCGCCGGGATCCCTTGGCGGTCGTACTGATCGTCTGCGAGGATGAGAAAGCCGCGCCGACCTACTTCGCGGACCTCCGGGATAAACTGGGTCTCAATGCCCACAACGTGGTCATTACCGGAGAGTGCGGGTCCAGCCCCGACTCTGTCGCCCGAGAAGCGATTCGCCGGGTCGAGCAGGAGCCCGATTTCGATCGCGTCTATTGCGTCATCGACCGCGATCAGCATAACGACTATGACAAAGCGCTGAACCGTATCGGCTCGAAAAGACTCCGCACTCGCAGTGGCGAGCCGGTGCTGTTCAAGGCCGTCACCTCGGTCCCCTGTTTCGAATACTGGCTGTTGCTGCACGCCCGGTATCACACCGCACCGTTTCACCCGACACCGTCGCGCTCACCCTGCGCGGCGGTTATCGCTGAGTTGAAGAAGGGACCGATACCGGAATACGAGAAAGGACTGCAGGGCGTCTATGACCGTACCAAATCCCGCCTGCAGCAGGCGATCCAGAACGCCAAGCGAGCACTCAAAGCGGCCGAGGCCGCTGGTACCAACAACCCGACGACCCGTGTTCACGAGCTAGTCGCAGCCTTGTTCGAGCTCGCGGAGAAGAAGAACAAAACCGGCTGAAGTCGCGCCAGTTTGCCTTGCCTCAGAACCCCTAGTCGAGATCAAGCCGATGGGAACGGAAAAGCTGGTCCCTTGAGCACCAACGGCAGTCCGGCAACGGTCAGCACCACCTGCTCGGCCTGGGCGGCGATGCGCTGATGCAGGCTACCGGCGAGATCGCCGTAGCGCCGGGCCAGGTCGTTGACCGGGATCACGCCCATGTTGACCTCGTTGCCGACGAAGATGACCTGCCCCGGCAGCCGTGGCAGCAGCGCGTCCAGGGCCGCCAGTTCCCTGTCCAGCCGCCCTGGCTCCTCGGCCCAGAGCAGGTTGGCGAGCCAGAGCGTGAGGCATTCGACCAGCACACAGTGACCTGCCACGCAGGTCGCTTCCAACACCGCCGGCAACGCCAGCGGCTCTTCGATCAGCGCCCAGTCGGCGGGCCGGCGCTGGCGATGCGCGACGATGCGCGCCTGCATCTCGCCATCGCTCGCGGTCGCCGTGGCCACATAGGTCACCGGCCGCCCCGAGTCCCGCGCCAACTGCTCGGCCAGACGGCTCTTGCCCGAGCGCACCCCGCCGAGGATCAGAGTGCAACGACGCTCTTGAGTCAGGCGCTCGAGCTGGGCTAGATGTTCGTCCTCGATCATCAGGCGAGGTCTCAAGGCTGGTACAACAGCGTGAACATCAGCGTGCGCCCCGGCTGATTGAAGTAGGCCGCGGTCTCGTACTGCTCATCGAACAGGTTCTCGACCCGCGCCTGCAGCCGCAGCGCATCGCTGAACGCATAGTCGGCGCGCAGGTCGACCAGGCTGAAACCATCGAGGCGGGTCTGGTTCGCCGCCTCATCGAAGCGGCGCCCGGAGACGAACAGGGTCCCACCGACGCCGATGCGACCAAATTGCCGATCAGCATCGAGCTGGAAGGTCTGCTGCGGGCGGCGTGGCAACAGGTTGCCCTTATCCGGCCCGCTCGACTCATTGCGCGGATCGAGCAGGGTCAGGTTCGCATCCATGATCCAGCCGCCCAGCGTGGCGCTCGTCCAGAGTTCGAGCCCCCGGATGCGGGAGCGATCGACATTCTCGGGCAGGTACAGCGTCGGTGTGACCTGCGTGGTCGCGATCAGGTCATCGATGTCGGTCTGGTAGAGATTCGCCGACCAACGTCCCCAGCGATGCGCGCCGGAGATGCCGACTTCGGCGCTGCGGGATTGTTCTGGATCGAGATCGGGATTGCCGAAGCCAGGATAGTACAGCTCGTTGAAGGTCGGCGCCTTGAACGCAGTACCGACACTCGCGGTCAGCCGCAGCCCATTGGCGAAACCGTAGCCCAGGGCCGCATTGCCAGTGCCATGGCCGCCGAACTGCGAGTCCTCGTCCTGGCGCAGGCTGAGCTGGAGATCAGCATTCCCGAAGCGCCCCAGGTACTGGCCGTAATAACCGGTGTTGTCGCGCGCATCATCCTCATAGGCGGTCTTGGTGGTGATCTCATCGCGACGATGATCGATGCCGAGCGTCACCTGCTGGCCGGCGCCAAACTGGATGTCGTTCTGCCAGCCGAGGTGATCGCGGCGGGTATCGAAGCGATCCTTGAAGGCGTCCTCGAAGAACACCCGCGACTGGTCCCAACTGCGCCCGACCTCCACGGTGCTGATCCAGGGCTGCAGCGGTTGCGCCCGCGCCCGCAGCCGCGCGACCTGCAAGACGGTCTTGTTGCGATTGCCGGCAAAGGCGCTGCCATCGAAGTCGACATCGCCCTCCGAGCGCATGAAGTCACCTTCTAGCGAAAGGCGATCGGAGAAGCGCCAGCCCGCGCTGAGCGCGCCATGCTGATTGGTGTAGCCATCGTCATCGGGCTCATCGACGAAGCAGCCGCCGACGAACGGCTCGCCGCGACAGGCATCGAAGCCGGCGCTCTGCTCGAACCCGAGACTGGCATCGAGCCAGCCATCGGCGTTGCCGACCGACAAGCCGCCGCTGGCGCGCACCCTATTCCTGGAGCCGGCGCCCAGGCTCAACCGGGGCGTCAGCGGCTCGATGCGCTCGCGGCGGGTGAAGATCTGGATCACCCCACCGACGGCCTCGGAGCCATACAGGCTCGAGCGCGGGCCGCGCACCACCTCGACGCGCTCGATTTGATCGACCGGGATATTCTCCCAGGGCGCGGTGCCGGTGGTCGCCGAGCCGACCTTGATGCCGTCGATCAGCACCAGCGTATGACCGGAATTGGTGCCGCGCAGGAATAACGAGGAGCTGGCGCCGAGCCCGCCATTGCTGGACAGCGCCACGCCGGGCAGGCCGCGCAGCAGATCGCTCATGGTCTTGGACTGGCGCCGATCGATCTCGGCGCGATCGATCACGCTCACCGAGGCCAGCGTCTCGTCGGCGGTTTGCGCGGTGCGGGTCGCGGTGACCACAATCGGGTCGAGGGTGGTCGGATCGTCGACCTGGGCCAGCACCGGAGCGGCCCACAGCAGTGTCCATAGCGGAGCGGCCAGCGGAGCGGCCAATAGCAAGGTCGGGGCGCGGGGCGACACAGGCCGCCACGCCGAATCAGAAGGCGTTTGCATCATCGAAGAGAGTCCTCTGAGGTCTCACCACCCGTGAGACGCATGGGGCGAATGGCCCGCGCGAGGACGACGAACAGCCGCCCTCTGCGGCACCAGCGTGTCGCAGAAGGCCGGTCTCCGGGCTCGTGAGCCGGTCTCGATGCAAGCATCTGCGTCGAGACCGCGGCGCGTCACCTTCCCATGACCCATCGACGGGTCACAGTGGCATTCGAGCGCGCGTTGACTCACCTACCGTTGCGGGGGCAGCGCCGGCTTCGCGGATGCGCTGGAGCATCCGCCGGACCGGCTTCCCGTTTCACCTTGCATCAACCGCAAGGCACCTCCTGCATGACGCGAGGACTTTAGGGTTATTACTCAGCGCTGGTCAATGCGCGTCGAACAGGCCCATGATATAGGTCAGATGGGGGCCGACAAGCCTATGGCGGAGATCAGTCAGTCGGCTATCATCCGCCCCGATCGATTTCTTTCTCATCGCCACGCCGAGCCAGCCATGTCAGAGCACGAACAACCGAGCGACCCGCACAAGGGATCGGAAAGTCAGCCGGTCAATTCCCTGCCCTATGTGGTCGCCGTGGGCGCCTCGGCGGGTGGACTCGACGCGCTCGAACGCTTCTTCCAATCGCTGCCGGTGCAGACCGGGGCGGCCTTCGTCGTGATCCAGCACCTGTCGCCGGATCACAAGAGCATGATGGGCAACCTGCTCGGGCGCTATACCTCGATGCCGGTGACCACGGTCGAGGACGGCATGACGATCGAGCCCGATCGCATCTACCTGATCCCGCCGGCGAGCATGATGAGCGTCTCTGGCACCGAGCTGCAACTGCGCCCAAAGAGCCCGCGCGGGCTGGCCTTGCCGATCGACCTGTTCTTCGGCTCCCTGGCCAGCGCCTACGGCAATCGCGCCATCGCCGTGGTGCTCTCCGGCACCGGTTCCGATGGCACCCGGGGGGCCGTGGCCGTCAACGACGCCGGCGGCCTGTTGTTATCACAAGACCCGGAATCGGCGAAATTCGACGGCATGCCGCGCAGCGTCATCGCCACCGGTCTGGTCGATGCGATCCTGCCGCCGGAAGAACTCGGCCCGCGCATCCTCGATCACATCAGCCACGCGCCGCGCGAGCGCGGCATGCATCGCGATAGCAGCGGCCCTAGTGGTCCCAGTGTCAGCTACGACCGCGAGAGCGCGCTCGAGGAGGTGCTGCACCTGCTGCATCATCAGGGCGGCATCAACTTCCGCGACTACAAGCCGGCGACCGTGATGCGCCGCATCGAACGACGCATGCAGGTGCGCCATGTGCCCGATCTCGAGAACTACGTCAGGCTGCTCGATGGTGATATCAGCGAACTGCACGCGCTGCGCCGCGAGCTGCTGATCCCGGTCACCAACTTCTTCCGCGACCCGGAGTCCTTCGAGGCCCTGTCCGAGAAGGTCGTGCTGCCCATCGTCAAGGAGCACACCGAGAACCAGCCGATCCGCGTCTGGGTGCCCGGCGTCTCCACCGGCGAGGAGGCCTACTCGATCGCCATCCTCTTCGCCGAGGCCTTCGACACGCTGCGCCGCTGGCCCGACTTCAAGCTCTTCGCCACCGACGTCGAGCAGCATAACGTCGATACCGGCAGCGCCGGCATGTTCTCAGAATCGATCGCCGCCGAGGTCTCGCCGGAACGCCTCGAGCGCTTCTTCTACAAGCGCGGCAATCACTACATCGTCAAGAACGACATCCGCCATAACATCGTCTTCGCCAAGCACAATCTGCTCGAGGATCCGCCGTTCACGCGCATGGACCTGGTCTCCTGTCGCAATCTGCTGATCTATTTCCGCAACGACGCCCAGGACCGGGTGATGCGCCGGCTCCAATACGCGCTGGCGCCCGGCGGCTACCTGTTCCTCGGCTCGAGCGAGAGCATCTCCAGCGTGGAACAGGATTTCAGCACCGTCAGCTCCAAACACAAGCTCTATCGCATCCTACGTCACGGCGCGCCACCCCTTGAGCCACACGCCCCGGTTGGGCGCCAAATCACCGCCAGTAAACGCCCCGGCGCGCAGCGCCCGCGCGCCAATAGCGACGCGGCAGCCATCGATGCCGGCCAATCGGTGCTGCTACGCGGCTATGCCCCGGTCAGTCTGCTGCTCAACACGAATCAGGAGTTGCTACACGTCTTTGGTGATGTCTCGCGCTACCTCTCTATCGGCGAGGGCAGCGTCACCCTCGATGTCGGCAAGCTCCTGCCCGCCTCGATCGCACCGGTCGCCCAGGCGCTGCTGCACAAGGTGGCGGTGAGCAAGGAGTCGATGCGCTCGGATATCCTGCATGTGAAGCTCGAGCACAATCAGAGTGAGCGGGTCCGATTGGTGGTGCGCCATGTCCCGCAGGAAGGGACCGACGGCTATCTGATGCTGTCGTTCGAGCCTGAGCCGAGCTTGCAGCCCGAGGCCGATGCCGAGTCGGTGCAGACCATGGATCTGAGCGCCGAATCGGCCGATCGCCTGGAGACGCTCGAGCGCGAACTGGCGGTCACCCGCGAGAGCCTGCAGGCCACCATCGAGGAGCTGGAGACCGCCAACGAGGAGCTGCAAGCCACCAACGAGGAGCTGATGGCCTCGAACGAGGAGCTGCAAAGCTCCAACGAGGAGCTGCAGTCGGTCAACGAGGAACTCTACACGGTCAACTCTGAGAACCAGGAGAAGATCGAGATCCTCAATCGCCTCAACGCCGACCTCGACAACATGGCCCAGGCGGCGGCCATCGCCACCATCTTCGTCGATCACGACCTGAAGCTGACGCGCTTCACGCCCGAGGCGACCAAGCTGTTCAAGATCCGCGAGGCCGATCTCGGGCGCTCTATCGATGATTTCACCAATCTGCTCGACTACCCGGACTTCTTCGCCGAGCTGAAACGCACGATCCACGACGGCGACATGCTCCAGCGCGAGGTGCCCGCCACCAACGACCGCGTCTATCTCGCCCGTGTCCTGCCCTATGCGGTGCGCCCCGGTGTGCCTCGGGGCGCGGTGGCGACCTTCGTCGATGTCACCACCCTGCGCGACATCGAGCGTATGCAATCGGTGTTGGACTCACTGCCCGAGCATGTCGCGGTGCTCGACGCCAGCGGGCGGATCACCATGGTCAACCGCGCCTGGCGCGCGTTCGCCTGCGGCAATGGCGACCCCGAGCTGACCAACAGCGGACCCGGCAGCAGCTATCTGGAAGCCTGCCAGTCTGGTGCAAACGCCAGCGATGGCGACTATGCTAAGAAGGCTGCGGAGGGGCTGCAGGCGCTGCTCACCGGAGAGCGCGAGCGTTTTTCCATGGAGTACCCTTGTCATTCACCAGAGATCGAGCGCTGGTTCCTGATGCACGCGGCGCCCATCCAGCACCCAGGGGGCGGAGTTGTCGTCAGTCATATCGATATCAGCGCCTGGAAACGAGCAGAAGATCAAACCGGCTGATCCCGTTCCCTACTACCGGCGATCGGCACCCGGCGATTAGCTCCCACGGCGACCCGAGCAGGATCGCCGTGGCGCAGCGTTAAGCATGAGTGACGATGACAGACTCTAACGACTCCCGCCCCCCCTCGAGCGATAGCGAGCGCGAGCAACTGCGCGAACGGGCGCTCTCGGCACTGCGCGAAGGACGCTTCGACCTCGCCGAAGACCTGATTGCCAGCGGCGATGTCAACCTTGGCGTGCTGATCGAAAATGTGCGCATCTATCAGGCCGAACTCGAGATCCAGAACGAGGAACTCACCCGCAGCCAAGCGGCCGCGAGCAGTTCATTGGAGCGCTTCACGGCCCTCTTCCAAAGCGCACCGATCGCCGAACTGGTGATCGACCGTCATGGACTCATCCTTTCCGCCAATCCGGCGGCGAGCCAGCTGTTCGCGCTGCGCGATCCGCGCGTCCATCATCATTTCCTGCTGCGCCTGATCAACGAACACGATCGCGGCGGTTTTCTCGATCTCTTGCGGCAGCTTACCCAAAGCCAACAGCCGCAGGGCGCCCGCCCAGAACTCAAGTTCATGACCACCGAAGGTCACGAATTCTTCGGCGATCTGCACGGCGCTCGATTGCCTGATTCCGCCGACGGCGAGCCGCGGCTGCTCTGCGCGATCGTCGATCGCACCGCGATCGTGCAACATCAACGCGAGCTGCGCCAAGCCTATGATCGCCTCTCCAGCACCCAGGAGGCCTACCACGTCCTCACCGAATACAGCCCGGACTGGGACTATTGGATCAGCCCCGAGGGGCACTTCGTCCATGTCTCGCCGGGCTGTCGCCAGGTCACCGGCTATAGCGCCCAGGCCTTTCTCGATGATCCACAACTGCTCGAGCGGCTGCTGCACCCCGAGGACCGCGCGACCTGGCAGACGCATCTGATGCAGGCGTTGACCCCGCACGCCGATGACCAGCACGTCATGCGGCTACGGCTTCGCCATCGGGATGGCCAGTGGCGCTGGATTGAGCACGTATGCCGCGCGGTGATCGCCGATGATGGCCGCTACCTCGGGCGCCGCGGGGTCAATCGGGATGTCAGCGAGCGCCACGCGATGGAAGAATCCGTGCGCGAGCTGCGCAACATGCTCGTCGATGCCGAGCGCATCGCCAAGACCGGCGCCTGGTCCTGGGAGTTCGATAAGGATCTGATCCAGGTCTCGCCGGGCTGGCAACGCATCCATGGCGCCGAGCGAACGACCTACTCCTGCACCGAACTCAGCCAAACGTTTGCGCATCCAAAGGATCGCAAGCGGGTCGAGGCCGCCGCGCGCAAGGCGCTCGCCAAGGGCCAGGGCTGCGAGCTGGAGCACCGCATCAGACGCGCCAGCGATGACAGCACACGCTGGCTGCGAACCCGCGCCGAGGTGGTCAAGGACGCCAACGGTCAGGTCACGACGCTGCGTGGGACCGGTGTCGATATCACCGCCGAGATCGAGGCCCAGGCCCAGCTCCAGGAGAGCGAAAAACGTTTTCGCGCGCTGTTCGATTCCGCCGCCGAAGGCATGCTGGTGATGCAGCACTCACGCTTCACCGAGGTCAATCGAACCGCGCTGCAGATGCTCGGCTACGACGAAGCCGAGGCCGTCATCGGCAAGCACGCGGACGAACTCTCGCCGCCCGTCCAGCCTAATGGCGAGGTCTCCAAGACCAAGGTCAAACAGCTCCTGCACCAAGCCAAGGGTAAGACCC
Source organism: Halochromatium salexigens (assembly GCF_016653295.1). Lineage (GTDB taxonomy): Bacteria > Pseudomonadota > Gammaproteobacteria > Chromatiales > Chromatiaceae > Lamprobacter > Lamprobacter salexigens. Next base: position 27,539 of record NZ_NHSF01000063.1, read on the forward strand.
TGCGCTTCGAATGGCTGCATCAACAGCGTGATGGCACGCCGCTGCCGGTCGAGGTCATCCTGGTGCCGGTCGAACTCGAAGGCGAGTCCGCCTATTTCGTGCACTGGCTCGATCGCACCGAGGAGACCAAGGCCCGCCAGCGCGAGCGCCAGGCCTCGACCGTGTTCGAGAATAGCGCCGAGGCGATCATGGTCACCGATGCCGAGCAGCGGGTGCTCGCGGTCAATCGCGCCTTTACCAAGATCACCGGCTACGCGGAAGCCGAGATCCTCGGTCGTCAGCCGAAACTGCTCGGCTCCGGTTATCAGGACGCGAGCTTCTTCGAGCGCATGTGGCAGATGATCGACAACACCGGCGCCTGGCGCGGTGAGATCTGGAACCGACGCAAGGATGGCGAGTCCTATCCGGCGCGCATGACCATCACCAGCGTGCGCGATGATCATGGCCAGTTGCTCAACTACATCGGCATCTTCAACGATATCAGCGAGGCCAAACGCTCCGAGGAGGAACTCTACCGCCTGGCCCACAACGACGCCTTGACCGGACTGCCGAACCGCACCCTGCTGCGCGCGCGCATGGAGCAGTCGCTGCAACGGGCCAAACGCGACGAGCGCATGCTGGCGCTGCTGTTCATCGACCTCGACCTGTTCAAGAACGTCAACGACAGCCTCGGCCACTCGATTGGCGATGAGCTGCTCAAGAATGTCGCCAACGCCATCGAGCAGGAAGTGCGCAAGGCCGACACCGTCGCCCGGCTCGGTGGCGATGAGTTCGTCATCCTGATGGACGGCATCGATGATCCGTCCACCGCCGCGCATCTCGCCGAGCGGCTCTGTCAGCTCGTCTCGCAACCCTTCCAGGTCGCCGATCGCGAGCTGCGCCTGACCGCCAGTATCGGCGTCAGCCTGTTCCCGAGCGACGGCAAGAGCATGGACAGCCTGTTGAGCAACGCCGATCTGGCGATGTATCGGGCCAAGGATCAGGGGCGCAACACCTACCGCTTCTTCGAGGCCGAGATGACCGCGCGCGCGATGCAGCGCCTGCATCTCGAGACCGCGCTGCGCGGGGCCCTGGCCCGCAACGAGCTGGAGCTGCTCTACCAGCCGCAGTTCGAACTCAAGAGCGGCCGCATCTTTGGCGCCGAGGCCTTGCTGCGCTGGACGCATCCGGAACTCGGCAAGGTCTCGCCCGCCGATTTCATCCCGATCGCCGAGGAGATCGGGTTGATCAGCGAGATCGGCGGTTGGGTGCTGGAGCAGGCCTGCCTGCAGTTGAACGCCTGGGAGAGACAAGGCTTCTCGGTCAAGCGCATGGCCGTGAACGTCTCGGTGCAGCAGGTCGAGCGTCTCGATCTGGTCGATGAGATCAACGCCATCCTGCAGCGAACCGGCGTCGCCCCGGGGCGGCTCGAACTCGAGGTCACCGAATCCTTGCTCATGCGCAACGTCGAGCGCGTGGTCGCCAACCTGAACGCCTTGCGCGAGTTGGGCGTGACCCTCGCCATCGATGATTTCGGCTCCGGCTTCTCCTCGCTCGGCTATCTGAAGAGGCTGCCGATCAGCCGGCTCAAGATCGACAAGACCTTCATCGATGGGGTGACGGTCGATGACAATGACGACGCTATCGCCCGTGCCATCATCGCCCTCGGTAGGGCCTTGGGGCTCGATGTCATCGCCGAAGGGGTTGAAACCCAGGCGCAGGCCGACTTTCTCGAACACGAAGGTTGCCACGAGGTACAAGGGTATCTGTTCGGGCGCCCGATGCCCGCGCACGCGCTGCGCCAGTTGGCCGCCAATGGGCGTTAATTTTCTCGCCTCATCGGGCATTTTGCGTCACTATAGAGTCTTCATCCTGAGTTCTTCACACTCCTGCCAGCGTCTGAGGGCGGACGCAAGCGACAATGGATCATCGCAAATCCAAGCAACCGCGCCAGCAGCCGCCGCTCCCGCTGGCGTCGTTGGAGGCATCCGCGCGCACCAGCGAGACCCCTTACCGGCTCTTGGTCGAGCAGCAGACGGACTTGATCGTGCAGGTCGACCCCGAGGGTCGCTTCCTATTCGTCAGCCCCGGTTATTGCGAGACCTTCGACAAGCGTGAGGACGAGCTGATCGGTCAGCGGTTCATGCCGCTCGTGCACCCGGACGATCGCGCCGAGACCGAAGCGGCGATGGCGACGCTCGCCTATCCCCCGCACCGCTGCTACCTTGAACAACGGGCCATGACCCGCGACGGCTGGCGTTGGTTCGGCTGGTCCGACGCTGCGGTGCTCGATGAGCACGGCCAGGTCACCGCAATCATCGGCGCCGGGCGCGATATCCATGAGCAAAAGCTCGCGCAGCTACAGTTGCTGCAGACGCAACGCATGCTCGAGCTGGCCCTCGAATCCGGCGGCATCGGCACCTATACCGCCGATTTCAGCACCGGCGAGGTGTTCGTCGACGAGCGCTACCTGGCCCAGCTCGGCTATGCGCCCGGTGAGGTCGGCATCACCTATGACTGGTGGCGCGCGAACGTCCACCCCAAGGACCTGGCTGGCTTCGCCGATCAAACCGAGCAGGTCATGTTCGGCGGCCTGGATGACTTCACGGCTGAATATCGCTTTCGCCACCGTGACGGACACTGGGTCTGGATCCAGGACCACGCGCGCGTCTACGATCGCGACCCGGACGGCATCGCGCTCGCGGCCAGCGGCCTGCGCATCGACATCACTCGCCGCAAGGAGGCCGAGCTGCAGCTCGCTTACCACGCCGAGCACGATCCGCTGACCGATCTGCTCAACCGGCGCGGTATGTGGCGCGCGATCCGCAGCATCCAGGCGCAAAGCCAGCGCGGAAAACGCCCGCACGCCATCGCCATCCTCGATCTCGATTTTTTCAAACGCATCAACGATGAGCATGGCCATCTCGCCGGCGATCAACTGCTCCAGCGGATCGCCACACTGCTGTGCGACAACACCCGCGAGGCCGATTGGATCGCGCGCTGGGGTGGCGAGGAGTTCCTGATCCTGATGCCCGATACCAACCTGACACAGGCGCGGGGCTTCATCGAGCGCCTGCGCCAGCAGATTGAAACCACGCGTTTCCTGATCGACGATCGCACGCTGCGCATCACCGTCAGCGCGGGCCTTGCCGCCGCGCGTCTTGACGCGGACGATAGCCAGGACGCCTTGGTCAGCCGCGCCGATAACGCCCTCTACGCGGCCAAGACGGCCGGTCGTAATCGGGTCTATACCGAGGCCGACCTGAACGCCGGCGCGGATTCCAACGCGGATTAAAGTCGCTGTCCATGAGCCGGCTATACTGAGCACTCTTCCCTGTTAGAGAGCATCGCTTGTCCATGTCTGTCATTCGTGCCGATGATTTGATCAGCAGCATCGCCGATGCGCTGCAATACATCTCCTACTTCCATCCGCCGGACTATATCCGTGCGCTGAGCGCCGCCTACGCCGCCGAGGAGTCGCCCGCGGCCAAGGATGCGATGGCCCAGATCTTGATCAACTCGCGCCTCTGCGCCGAGGGTCAGCGGCCGATCTGCCAGGACACCGGCATCGTCATCGTGTTCCTGAAGGTGGGCATGGACCTGCGCTGGGACAGCGAACTGAGCCTGCAGCAGATGGTCGACGAGGGGGTGCGGCGCGCCTACACCGATCCCAACAACATCCTGCGCGCGTCCATCGTCGCACCGCCGTTCGGCGAACGGCGCAACACCGGCGACAACACCCCGGCCATCGTGCACACCGAACTGGTGCCCGGAAAGACGCTCGAGGTGCAACTCGCCGCGAAAGGCGGCGGCTCCGAGAACAAGTCCCGTTTCGCCATCCTCACGCCCAGCGCGAGCATCGTCGATTGGGTGCTCGAGCAGCTCCCGAGCATGGGTGCCGGCTGGTGCCCGCCCGGCATCCTCGGGCTCGGTATCGGTGGTTCCGCCGAGAAGGCGATGCTGATGGCCAAGGCCGCGATCAACGAGCCGATCGATCTGCACGAACTCAAGGCGCGCGGGCCGTCGAAAGCCATCGAGGCGATGCGGTTGGAACTCCACGAGAAGGTCAATGCGCTTGGCATCGGCGCCCAAGGGTTGGGCGGCCTGACCACCGTGCTCGATGTGAAGATCCAGACCTTCCCGACCCACGCCGCCTCCTTGCCCGTCGCGCTGATCCCGAACTGCGCCGCGACCCGTCATTGCCACTTCACCCTCGACGGCTCCGGCCCGGCCCAGCTGGAGCCGCCGTCACTGGATACCTGGCCCGAGATCGCCTGGGATGCCGCCGCGGGCGCCCGGCGCGTCGATCTCGACCAGATCACCCGCGCGCAGATCGAGACCTGGCAGCCCGGCGAGCGCCTGCTGCTCTCGGGCAAGCTGCTGACCGGCCGCGATGCTGCCCACAAGCGCCTGGTCGACCTCCTCGAGCGTGGTGAGCCGCTGCCCGAGGGCGTCGACCTGACCAATCGCTTTCTCTACTACGTCGGCCCGGTCGACCCGGTGCGCGACGAGGTCGTCGGTCCCGCCGGGCCGACCACCTCTACCCGCATGGATCGCTTCACCGATCCGTTGTTGGAACGGGCCGGTCTGATCGGCATGATCGGCAAGGCCGAGCGCGGCCCCGAGGCAATCGACGCCATCCGCCGCCATCGCGCGGTCTATCTGATCGCCATCGGCGGCGCCGCCTACTTGGTCTCCAAGGCGATCAAATCCGCGCGGGTGATTGCCTTCGAGGATCTGGGCATGGAAGCGATTCGCGAATTCGAGGTCGTCGACATGCCCGTCACCGTCGCCGTCGACACCAAGGGCGTCTCGGTACACGAGACCGGCCCCCGGCAATGGCGCTCGCGCATCGCCGAGATTGCGGTTAAGGTTGAGTGATCTTCCCGCGCCCGCGCGTCGACATCGCTTCGTCGTCGAGGCGGCCTAAACCCGGCCTGAATCCGCAGCGACCGAACGGCAGGAGCGAACAGTGACTCAGCAACAGGCATTCCGTATCCATCAAGACGACGACGGTCATCGCGCCGGTGTCGAAACGATTGACATCGCGACGCCACAGACAGGCGACGTCCTGGTGCGCGTCAGCGCATCCAGCGTCAACTACAAGGACGCACTCGCCGGTACCGGTCGCGGCAAGGTGATCAAGCGCTTCCCGCTCACCGGCGGCATCGATGCCGCTGGCATCGTCGAGCACTCCGAGCATCCCTGCTGGAAACCCGGCGACGCGGTCATCGCCACCGGCTTCGGCATGGCCTTCGACCACGACGGCGGCTATGCCGAGACCCTCTGCGTGCCGGGCGACTGGCTCGCGCCCATGCCCAAGGCGCTCGATGCGCGCCAGGCGATGATCCTCGGCACCGCCGGCTTCACCGCCGCGCTCGCCGTGCACCGGCTCCTGGTCAACGGCCAGCATCCCGGCCTCGGCCCGATCCTGGTCACCGGCGCCAGCGGTGGCGTTGGCTGTATCGCCATCAGCATCCTGGCCCAACTCGACTTCGAAGTCGTCGCCGTCTCCAGCAAGCAGGCGCTGCACGATTGGCTGACCAACCTCGGCGCAAGCCGCATCATCGGCCGCGATGAACTCCCCGGCGGCGAGCGTCCGCTCGAGAAGGCGGTCTGGGGCGGCGCGATCGACAATGTCGGCGGCGCCATGCTCGCACAGATCACGCGTACCCTGGCGCCCAACGGCAACATCGCCAGCATTGGCCTTGCCGGCGGTACCGCACTCGAGACCACGGTGATGCCCTTCATCCTGCGCGGGATCGGTCTGCTCGGTTGCAATTCGGTCGATGTGCCCTTCCCGCTGCGCGCCGATCTCTGGCGCCGTCTTGCGAGTGATTGGCACCCCGCCGACCTCGACACCTTGGCCAGCGACGAGGTTGACCTCCATGGATTACCGGCGGTGTTCGAGAACATGCTGGCCGGCAAGACCCATGGCCGTATTCTGGTCATGCCAAACTAGCGTTCAGCCAAGGTCCAGGCCCATCTAAGATCCGTCCGCAGCCTGCGTCTGTTACAGACCTTCCCAGCATCCAGACATCCACTCGAACAGCTAAAGCCTCAAAACGTGCCCCAAACCATCCCCATCACTGATCATCAACGCCGCTGGCTGAAGAAGCAGGCGCATCATCTCAAGCCCGTTGTCCAGCTCGGCGCCGCCGGCCTCAGCGAGGCCGTGCTCGCCGAGGTCGAACTCGCGCTCGAGCATCACGAGCTGATCAAGGTCAAGGTACCCGGCGGCGATCACGATGAACGCGATGCCATCGTCGACACCATCGCCGAGCGTGCCCAGGCCGATCTCGTGCAGCGCATCGGCAACACCGCGAGCTACTTTCGCGCCAACCCGGAACGCCACGATCGCATCTTGTTGCCGCTCTGAGTCTTGCTCGTCTTCAGCATGCGCCCTAGATGTCTGGCGCTCTGCTCTACACTTCTACCTCTTCCCGCCCTGCGAAGGACGGGTCTACTCGCGAAGTAGGTGACGAATGAAACAAGCAACGATTCGGCGCGCGGCAGCCGCCCTTGGCAGTCTCCTCATCGGTAGCGGTCTGCTCGCGGGCTGCGCCAACCCCGGCGAAGATGTCCGCGTGCGGCTCTGCAAGGACTTGGTGGCCGGGCAACTCGGCACCACTCAGTTCGACTGGACCCAGGTCAGCACCAAGACGCCCGGCTATCAGGATGCGATCGTCAGCCTGCGTTGGTCCAACGCCGGCGGTGATGAAAGCGCGGGCAGCGCGACCTGTGCCTATCCCTACAACGCCGTCGAGGACACCGCGCAGCAGCTCGCCGACCCGCTCAGCGCCTATGCGACCTCACCAAGCGAGGTGCTCATCAATGGGGAAACGCTGCGCGGTCAGGCCCTTGCCGATGCGGTCGCGCAGGCGATGCAGCGACAAGGCCGCGAGTTGATCGATGCCGCCAGCGAGACGATCGGGCAATGAGAGTCGCGGTGCCGCTACGAGCCCTTGCGAGCGATCAAGCGATAGTAGGGGACGCGTAAACCGGGTAGATAGGGCACCGGCGCCATCGCCTCGACCAGCCGATGATCGGGCAGCGCGTGGCGCAGATAGGCCAACCGCCGTGCATCCAGATGCACCCCATCGTGGCGGAACCAGCGCGGCCAAAACGTCCGCGCCAGCGCGGAGTGGCGAACCAGTCCCGGCGCCGGCTCGGGTGCCGAGACGTAGAAGTCCACCACGCCCAGATGACCGCCCGGCTTAAGCATCGCGATCGCGTTGTCGATCGCCGCCTCCCAGTCCGGGATCATGGTCAGCGCATAGGCGAGATAGACCGTATCGACGGGCGCCTCGGGCTGCCAACGGCAGGCATCGGCCTCGTGTACTCGCACAGGGGCCATGGTCTCGGTCCGCCGCCGCGCTTCGCTGATCAAGGCCGGGCAGAGATCGACCGCATCGACCCGTGCGAGGGTGGCGAGTCGATCGCCGAAGAACAGCAGATTGCGCCCGGTGCCCGCGCCCAGCTCGACCAGATGCCCGCCCGGCGGGATCGCTTGCGCCGCGATCAAATCGGCGATCAGCTCGCCGCGCCCGTGCAACAGACGCTCGCGAAAGGCATCGTAGCGCCCGGCCTGGGGAGCGTAGAAGGCCTCCAGCCGCTCGGCATGCGAGCCCGCGTTCGGCTGCCCGCGCAGCATCGCCAGCAGTACCTTGAACTCCGCCGTGAGGGTCGCGACGCTCATGCTCGGGTGACGACGCTCATGTGGCCGCCGCGAGGTCGGCGATATGGAAGCCCGCGTAGGTATGTACCCGGTCGAGCGGCTGCATCTGCGCCGCCAGCTCCGGATGAAAGCGCAGGCAATCGCGCAGACGGCCCCGTTCCGGGCTCACCTCGAGATCCTGCAGATAGGCCGGAGCCGCATGCGCGCTGCGGAAGATGATGCGTGCATCGGCGCGCGCGCGCTCCAGGATCAGCGCCCATTCCTCGGACAGCGCCTGGGGCGCATAGCTGCTCATCCAGTCCATGTGATCGAGCAGCACGTACTTCGAGAAACGCTGCTTGGTACCCGCTAGCAGCTCCGCGACCGTGGCGGTGTGCAGTTGGATGCACTCGGCCCGGCCCTGCTTGAGTGCGGTGAAGTTCTCCGGCTTCAGATATTCCGGGCAGCACTCCGGCGTGTAGCGGCCGTTCACATAGACCGCCCAGAAATAGTTCGTCCACACCGGCAGTTGGCGGAAGACATAGTCGATCGACTCGCGCACGAAGCCGGCCACACCGCGCTCATGCTGATCCTGCACCTCCTTGCGCTGCGGATGCGGCACACCGAGCATGCTCATCGTCAGTTGCCGCGAGAGCGTCCAGTTGATGGTCGGTGACCAGATCAGCGGCTGCACCCGCGTCTCGTAGACATGGCGTTGATCATCCAGCGAGCGAGTCTCGAACAGCTCGGCGATGCTCGCCGCGAGCTGTGGTCGCACCCGCAGATAGGCATGGAAACTCTTGGCGACGATGCCGGAGAGGCCATGGAAATAGAAGCTGCCGCGCGGATGGCCGAACCAACGCACGCGCTTGTCCCAGAAGGCGCGCGCGAAGGGCGAGAGATCCGGGCGCAAGGTGCGCCGATAGAGTCGCTCGAAACCGGGATGATGGCCATGGCCGAAGGCGGCGAAGAAGTCCTCGAACTCGAGCCGGCGGATACCCGCCAGTTTCAGCTCCAGGAGGGCATTCTGGCGCGGGTTGGCATCGACCGCATGGATCGCCGCCGGCCCCACCAGCGCATAGTCGAGCACGTTGCAACCGGCGCTGGTGATGACCAGGATACGGTCATCCGGCGCGATGTTGAGCACCAGGCGATCGACGGCCGGATCTTCCCAGCAGGTGTTGTAGACCAGCGCCCGCGAGTAGATCGCGTCGAAGACCTTCTGATCGAAACGATCGGCGAGGCTGGGTTTGGTCGTGACCGGCATGGTAGGGTCGCCCCGGTGGCAAATAAACCGTGGGAGTCTACCAAGCCACAGTGACCATTTAGTTACGGCTCAAAGACCGCGCTATGACGGCCCATTGCGCGCACGGACACACCGCTCGTCAGACGCCAAGGGCATCATCCGGCGCGCGCCCATAGAGCGCGATCAGATGCGCAACCCGCCGCGCGAGCTGGTCATCGAGCTGATCCCATTGGAAGCGCCATTGCCAGTTGCCGCGTGGCACGCCGGGTCGATTCATGCGGTGGACGCCGTCGAGTTCCATCAGATCCTGCATCGGCACCACAGCCAGGTCGGCGCGCGAGGCGAGCGCGGCGCGGATCATCGGCCAGGGCATTGGTTCTTGCGCATGGCCCAAATAATCATCGACATGCTGGCGCTGCGCATCTGTGAGCGCCTGATACCAACCGAGCGTGGTGTCGTTATCGTGCGTACCGGTGTAGCAGACCGAATCGCGCCCATGATGAAACGGCAGATAGGGGTTGCTTGGGCCGCCGTCGAAGGCGAATTGCAGCACCTTCATCCCCGGCATCCGGTAGCGTTGGCGCAGCGCGTCGACCTCATCGGTGATCACGCCTAGATCCTCGGCGATCAGCGGCAATGCGCCGAACTCCTGCTGCAGACGCGCGAACAGCGCATCGCCCTTGGCCTCGACCCAGGTGCCATTCATCGCCGTCTCTTCCTCGGCCGGCACCTCCCAATAGGCCTCGAAGCCGCGGAAATGGTCGATGCGGATCATGTCGAACAGGCGCAGTTGGGTGCGCATGCGATCGAGCCAGAAGCGAAAGCCGTTCTTCTCGAGCTGCTCCCAGCGATAGAGCGGATTACCCCAGCGCTGGCCGGTGGCCGAGAAATAATCCGGCGGCACCCCGGCGACGACCCGGCAGGTGCCGTCGGCATTGAGATCGAAATCGCCGGGCCGCGCCCAGACCTCTGCGCTGTCGTGGGCGACGAAGATCGGCATGTCGCCGAACAACCGCACCCCGCGCGCGTTCGCATGTGCGCGCAGCGCATCCCATTGGCGAAAGAAGACGAACTGCTCGAAACGGATATAATCGATTGCCTCGGCGAGTCGCCGCCGGGCCTGGCCCAAGCTGCGCCCGTCGCGGGTGCGCAGGCCCTTCGGCCAGTCCCACCAAGGCGCCTCGCGCTGCTCGTGAATCGCGCGATAGAGCGCGTAGTCATCGAGCCAGAAGCGTTGTTCGTTGCAGAACCGCTCGAACTCAGCGCGTTCATCATCAGATGATGCGCGCAAGACGTGTTGATGCGCCTGCTGTAAGCGCTCGCGCTTGCTCGCCTCATCACCGGCAGTCGCCCCGGCTTCTGCCGGCAGCCAGCCGCAGTCGACTAGCGATTCAAGCCCGATCAGCCGCGCGCTGCCGGCGTGCGCTGAACTCGTTTGATAAGGCGAATCGCCGGCTTGCGGCGGCCCGACCGGCAGCATCTGCCAGACGCTGACACCGGCATCAGCCAAGAAATTGACGAAGTTGAAGGCCTCCCAGCCGAGATCGCCGCAAGGCCCGGTGCCGGGCAGCGAGGTCAGATGTAGCAAGACGCCGGCACGGCGTTGGTTGAGGGAGTCGGTTGCGGGGGTATCATCCATGGGAAGTATGAGTTTCTTCATCAGCAAACCAGAGGTAGTAATCTTGGTCGTCACTCGAATGCGCATTCATCAGGAACGTCAGCTCACCCGGTTAACCGTCTGTCCGAGCAGTTCAGGCGTGACCAGGGTGACGCCCCCCTCGGAGACATAGAGGCCAGCGGCCTCGTCCTCGGCGCGGTCGCAGCCGATGCGCATCCCGGCCGGGATGCGGCACCAGTGGTCGACGATCGCGCGGCGGACCACGCAGCCCCGGCCGATATCGGCATTCGGCAAGATCACACTGTCTTCGACATGCGCGAACGAATGCACGCGCACATTGGAGAACAACAGCGAGTGGCGCACCAACGCCCCGGAGATGATGCAGCCGCCGGAGACCATCGAATCGACCGCCATGCCGCGGCGGATCTCGTCATCGAAGACGAACTTCGCCGGCGGCAGTTGCTCCTGATAGGTCCAGATCGGCCAGTCGTCATCGTACAGGCTGAGCGGTGGGGTGACGCCGATCAGCTCCAGATTCGCCTCCCATAAGGCGTCGATGGTGCCGACGTCGCGCCAGTAGGCCTGGGCGCCACTGCGCGGATCGCGGAACGGAAAGGTCATCACCCGGTAGCACTCGATCGCGCGTGGGATCACATCCTTGCCGAAATCATGGCTCGAGCCGGGCACATCGGCATCGGCGATCAGCTGCTCGAACAGGAAGTCGCGATTGAAGACGTAGATGCCCATCGAGGCCAGCGCCATCTCCTCGCGGCCGGGGATGGCCGGCGGATCGGCGGGCTTTTCGACGAAGGCGCGCACGCGCTGCTCATCATCGATGGTGAGCACGCCAAAGCCCGAGGCGCGCTCGCGCTCGACCTCGATACAGCCGATGGTCATATCGGCCCCGGATTCGACATGCTGGGCGATCATCGGCCCGTAATCCATCTGATAGATGTGATCGCCGGCGAGGATCAGCACGTACTCGGGGTCGTGATTGCGGATGATGTCGAGGTTCTGGAACACCGCATCGGCGGTGCCCGCGTACCAGGCGGTCTCGGTCACCCGCTGCTGCGCCGGCCACAGCTCGACGAACTCGCCGAACTCGCCGCGCAAAAAGCCCCAGCCCTTCTGGATGTGCAGGATCAGCGAATGCGCCTTGTACTGGGTCAGCACGCCGATGCGGCGAATCCCGGAATTGATGCAATTCGATAGCGGGAAGTCGACGATGCGAAATTTCCCGCCGAAGGGCACCGCCGGCTTCGAGCGCCACTGCGTGAGCTGGCGCAGGCGCGCACCGCGCCCCCCGGCCAGGATGAGCGCCAGGGTGTTGCGCGTCAGACGACTGACGAAGCGCGGGTTCGCTTCCGACATACGAGACCTTCCAGGCGCAAGCGCCGATTTGGAGGCGGGTGCGCTATGGTAACATCGTGATCGACACGAGCCGCAGGATACCGAGACGCCATGCCCGAGACTCAGCGCCGCTACCCCGACCTTCCCGAGCCCCTGTTGCGGATCATCGAGGCCCGTCATCACGACCCCTTCGAGATCCTCGGCCGCCATGAGCAAGACGACGGCAGCGTCGTCGTGCGTGTGCTGTTGCCACGCGCCGCGCGTGTGCGCATCGGCAAGGGCGACATCGAACTGAGCCGCATCGAGGGCACCGACCTGTTCGTCTGGCAAGGGCCAGCGAGCGCGCTCGAGGAGCGCTACCTGATCAACTGGTACGACACGCAGGGCCAGGTCCACACCCAATACGACCCCTATGGCTTCGCGCCGCAGATCGCCGATTTCGACTTGCATCTGTTCGGCGAGGGCCGCCACTGGCATGCCTATCGGTTCCTGGGCGCACACCAGCGCGAGGTCGATGGCATCAGCGGCTTTCAGTTCGGCGTCTGGGCGCCAGGCGCGACCCGGGTCAGCGTGGTCGGTGCCTTCAACAACTGGGACGGGCGCGAGCATCAGATGCGGGTGCGCGCCGGCTCCGGGGTCTGGGAGCTGTTCATCCCCGGCCTGGAGCCCGAGACCCTGTACAAGTTCGAGCTGCGCGCCGCCGCCGGCGTGCCGATGGTCAAGATCGACCCCTACGCTGCCGCCTATCAGGAGCGCCCGGAAAACGCCTGCATCCTGCATGGCCCGAGCGACTTCGAGTGGAACGATGGCGACTGGCTCGAGCGGCGCGCGCGCGCCAACTGGCAGCAGCAGCCGATGTCGGTCTACGAGGTCCATCTCGGTTCCTGGCAACGCGCCGAGGATGGCCGCTTCCTCAACTATCGCGAGCTGGCCAAGCAACTCGCCGCGCATTGCCAGGAGATGGGCTTCACCCATCTGGAGCTGCTGCCGATCACCGAACACCCGCTGGACGCCTCCTGGGGGTATCAGGCCACCGGCTATTTCGCCCCGACCGCGCGCTTCGGCAGCCCGGATGATTTCCGTTACTTCGTCGATCACCTGCACGCGCACGACATCGGCGTGCTGCTCGACTGGGTGCCGGCGCACTTTCCGCGCGACACCACGGCGCTGGCCCAATACGACGGCACCGCGCTGTTCGAGCACGCCGACCCGCGCCAGGGCGAGCACCGGGACTGGGGCACGCTGATCTTCAACTATGGCCGCCACGAGGTGAAGAACTTCCTGCTCTCGAGTGCGCTGTTCTGGCTCGATGAGTATCACATCGATGGCCTGCGCGTGGATGCCGTCGCCTCGATGCTCTACCTCGACTACTCGCGCGAGGATGGCGAGTGGATCCCCAATAAGTACGGCGGCAACGAGAACCTGGACGCAGTCGAGTTCCTGCGCCAGCTCAACACCGTGACCCATGAGCAGCATCCAGGCTCGCTGATGATCGCCGAGGAGTCGACCTCCTGGCCGCAGGTCTCGCGCCCGACCTATCTCGGTGGTCTTGGCTTCAGCATGAAATGGAACATGGGCTGGATGCACGACACCCTCTCCTACATGGAGAAGGACCCGATCTATCGCCATTACCACCACGACCTGCTGACCTTCGGCCTGCTCTACGCCTTCACCGAGAACTTCGTGCTGCCCTTCAGCCACGACGAGGTAGTGCATGGCAAGCAGTCGATGCTCGACAAGATGCCGGGCGATGCCTGGCAGAAGTTCGCCTCCTTGCGCCTGCTTTACACCTTCATGTTCAGCTATCCGGGCAAGAAGCTGCTGTTCCAGGGCTGCGAGTTCGCCCAGGGGCGGGAATGGAACTTCGATGCCGCCGCCGAGTGGGATCTGCTCGAGCGCCCGCAGCATCAGGGGGTGAAGCAGATCGTCGCCGATCTCAATCAGCTCTACCGCGCCGAGCCGGCCCTGCATGAGGTCGACTTCGAGAGTGCCGGCTTCGAGTGGATCGACTGTCACGACTCCAGCCAGTCGGTGCTGAGCTACCTGCGCAAGACCAAGGATGGCAAGCAACTGGTCGCCTGCGCCTTCAACTTCACCCCGGTCCCGCGCGACAATTACCGCATCGGGGTGCCGGTCGAAGGCTTCTATCGCGAGGCGATCAATTCCGATGCCGAACTCTATGGCGGCAGCAATGTCGGCAATCGCGGTGGCGTGCACTCGGAGCCGAGCAGTTGGATGGGCCGCCCGCACTCGATCCCGCTCGCGCTGCCGCCGCTGGCCGGGGTGGTGATGGTGCTCGAGGCGGACGCGGCGACGGTCGCGCCCGCTGTCGGCGCTGACGCTGAGGCCGGCGACTCCGCAGCCGACGGGTCCGCGAGCAGCGCGCCCGGGAGCCTGCCCGACGCCACCGCCGACGCGACCCCCACGGCATGAACGGCGCCCTCCTGCGATGCTCGAGGTAACCGATCTCGCGTGCCGACGCGGCGAGCGCGACCTCTTCAGCGGCCTCGGTTTTCAGTTGCCGGCGCAGACCCTGCTGCATGTGCGGGGACGCAACGGCAGCGGCAAGACCACCCTGCTGCGCGTGCTGTGCGGTCTCTTGCGGCCCGATGCCGGCCAGATTCGCTGGCGCGGCGAGCACATCCGCGACCTGGCCGAGGACTACAACCGCGACCTGCTCTACTTCGGCCATCTCAACGGCATCAAGGCCGATCTCAGCGGACTGGAGAACCTGCGCATCGCCAGCACCCTGGATCAAGACCCGGTCGATGAGGCGGCGATCCTCGCGGCACTCGCGCGCATCGGGCTCGCGGGCTTCGAGGATCTGCCCACGCGGATGCTCTCCCAGGGGCAGAAAAAGCGGGTCGCGCTCGCGCGCTTGATCTTGAGCAAGGCGCCGCTGTGGATTTTGGACGAGCCTTTCACCGCGCTCGATGTCGATGCCGTCGAGTTCCTGCAGCAACTGATTTCGGCCCAAGTCGCTGACGGCGGCTCGGTGGTCTTGACCACGCACCAAGAGGTTCCCTTGACACGCGGCGCGATTCAACGCCTCACCCTCGGCGAGGCCGTGGACGACCTGGACACGTCGAGCGCTGCCTCCGCGCCAGCCCCTTGCGCGCCCGACCCCTCCGCGTCCGCGCACTGAGCCAGCGATGTTCAAGGTGTTCTACTGCGTCCTTGCGCGCGATATCACGTTGGCCATGCGCCGGCGCACCGATGTGCTGACGACGCTGTTCTTCTTCATCATCGTCGTCAGCCTGTTCCCGCTAGGGGTGGGCAGCGAGCGTGAGCAGTTGCGCATGCTCGGCCCGGGCGTCGTCTGGGTCGCCGCGCTCTTGGCCTCGATGCTGGCGCTGGAGCGACTGTTCGCCGCCGATTACGAGGATGGCACGCTCGAGCAGTTGCTGCTCACCGGTCAGCCCCTGGCGGTGCTGGTGCTCGCCAAGGTGGTCGCGCACTGGCTGCTGACGGGCTTGCCGTTGGTGTTGATCGCGCCCCTGGTCGCCATGCAGTACCATCTGAGCGCGAACGCGGTCTGGGTGATGATGGCGGCCTTGGCCATCGGCACTCCGGTGCTCAGCCTGATCGGCGCGATCGGCGCGGCGCTCACCCTGGGGCTGCGCGGCGGCGGTATCCTGTTATCGCTGCTGATCCTGCCGCTCTATGTGCCGGTGCTGGTCTATGGCGCGGGAGCGGTCGCGGTCAGCGCCATCGATATCGCCGATACCGAGCCTTATCTCTATCTGTTGAGCGCGTTCTTGCTCGGTGCGTCCTTGTTAGCGCCCCTTGCGGCCGCTGCGGCATTGCGCATCTCGCTGGAGTAACCAATGATGACAACCAACTGGTTCAAATTCGCTTCACCAGCCGCCTTCTACCCGATCGCGGGCCGCCTGATCCCCTGGTTCGGCCGCATCGCCGCCGCCCTGGTGCTGATCGGTCTTTTCTGGGGGTTTTTCCTGACCGCCAATCAGCTCGGCGGCAGCAATCCCCAGAAAGAGTACTATCGGATCATCTTCGTGCATGTGCCCTCGGCCTGGATGTCGATGTGGCTCTATCTGGTGCTGGCCGGTTGGTCCGCGATCGGGCTGGTCTTCAACACCCGGCTGAGCTTCATGATGGCCAAGGCCGCCGCCCCGACGGGCGCGCTCTTCACCTTCCTCGCGCTCTGGACCGGCGCGCTCTGGGGACGCCCGAGCTGGGGCACCTACTGGGACTGGGACCCGCGCTTGACCTCCGAGCTACTGCTGTTCTTCCTGTATATCGGCTATATGGCGCTGCACTCGGCGATCGATGACACCCGCCGCGCGGATCGTGCCGCCGCGCTGCTGGCCATCGTGGGCCTGGTGATGGTCCCGGTGATCTTCCTCTCGATCAACTGCCCCGACCCGAATCAATGCGCGGCGCTGCATCAGCGCTCCGATCCGGGCAGCATCCACCTGAGTATCCTGATACCGATGTTGACCATGACCTTTGGACTCTGGGCCTACTCATTCGCGGCTGTCTTCGCGCGGCTGCGCACGATTATCCTGACGCGCGAGTCGGATAGTGCTTGGGTGCGCGACGTCATCGCCAAGGAGGCCACCGTATGATGGAGTTCTTCAACCAAGGCGGCTATGGCGGCTATGTGTGGGGCGCGTTCGGGATGACCTTTGGCTTGCTCCTGATCGAGATCCTGCAACTGCGCGGCAGTCGGCGCGCAACGCTGATCCGTATCGGCCGGCTGCTGCGCTTGCGCGCACCAAGGCAAGCAGCCGCCGCCTCGAGTCGACGACAGGGAACCTCCGGTACCCAACCCTAAGATTGCCACGAGGAATCCGCATATGAAAGCAAGACAAAAACGCTTGGTCTTGGTTGGCCTCGCGCTGATCGGCGTCGCCGGCGCGACCACCCTGGCGCTCAGCGCGCTGCAAAGCAATATTTCGTACTTCTTCAGTCCCAGCCAGGTGATGGCGAGCGAACACCCGAGCGACGCCGTGTTCCGGGTCGGCGGCGTCGTCGTGCCCGAGACCGTTGCCCGCCAAGCCGATGGGCTCACCGTCCGTTTCGACGTCACCGACAACGCCGCCGTGGTGCCGGTCAGCTATACCGGCATCTTGCCGGACCTCTTCAGCGAGGGCCAAGGCGTGGTCGCCAAGGGCCGCATCGGCACCGATGGCGTCTTCTACGCCGAAGAGGTCTTGGCCAAGCACGATGAATCCTACATGCCGCCCGAGGTTGCCGATACGCTGCAGACGGCCCATATCGACGGCATCATCGAACAGACGACCGAGAGCCTGAAGCAATGATTCCAGAACTCGGACATCTTGCGCTGATCCTCGCGCTGCTGCTCGCCATCGCTCAGGCCGGCTTTCCGCTCGCCGGCTCGCTGACTGGCAACCGTCCCTGGATGACCATGGCGCGCCCCCTGGCCTATGGGCAGTTGGCCTTCGTCGCCATCGCCTTCGCAGCCTTGGTGCAGGCCTTCTTGGCGAGCGATTTCTCGGTGCTCTATGTGGCCCAGAACTCCAACAGCCTGCTGCCCGATATCTACAAGATCTCGGCGGTCTGGGGCGGCCACGAGGGCTCATTGCTGCTCTGGGCGCTGATGATGGCGGGCTGGGGGGCGGCCGTCGCCGCCTTCAGCCGCAATCTGCCATTGCCGGTGGTGGCGCGCGTGATCGCGGTCATGGGCATGGTCGCGATCGGCTTCCTGCTGTTCATGCTGCTGACCTCCAATCCGTTCGAGCGCCTGTTCCCGGTTCCGCCGGAGGGGCGTGATCTCAACCCGCTGCTACAGGACTTTGGCCTCGCCATCCATCCGCCGATGCTCTACATGGGCTATGTCGGCTTCTCGGTCGCCTTCGCCTTCGCCCTCGCCGCGCTCATCGGCGGCAAGCTCGACGCCGCCTGGGCGCGCTGGTCGCGGCCCTGGACCACGGTCGCCTGGGTGTTTTTGACCATCGGCATCGCGCTCGGCTCCTGGTGGGCCTACTACGAACTCGGCTGGGGCGGCTGGTGGTTCTGGGACCCGGTCGAGAACGCCTCGCTGATGCCCTGGCTGGTCGGCACCGCGCTGATCCATTCGCTGGCGGTCACCGAGAAGCGTGCCGCGTTCAAGAGCTGGACCGTGCTGCTGGCGATCTCGGCCTTCTCGCTCAGCCTGCTTGGCACCTTCCTGGTGCGCTCCGGGGTGCTGACCTCGGTGCATGCCTTCGCCACCGATCCCGAACGCGGACTGTTCATCCTGCTCTTCCTCTGTCTCGTCATCGGCGGCTCGCTCGCGCTCTATGCCTGGCGCGCGCCGGAGGTCTCGGAAGGTGGGCGCTTCGACCTGCTCTCGCGCGAGAGTGGGCTGCTGCTGAACAACCTGCTGTTCGTCGCCTTTACCGTGCTGGTGCTGTTCGGCACCCTGGCGCCACTGATCTACGAGGCCTTCAATCTCGGCAAGATTTCGGTCGGTTTCCCCTGGTTCAACAAGATGTTCCTGGCGCTGGCGCCCTTCCTCGCGCTGTTGCTCGGGATCGGGCCCGCGACGCGCTGGAAGCATGATGAGCCCTGGCGTCTGACCAAAACACTCTGGATCGCCTTGGCGCTGAGCATCGGCATGCTCGCACTCGCCTCACTGCCGGCCATCAGCGGTGGCGATCAATGGGTGCCGATCGGCATCGCGCTGGCCGCCTGGCTACTGTTCTCGCATCTGACCCTCGTGCGCGAGCGCCTCAAGCACAAGCACGGCAGCTGGCGACAGGCCATGCTCGCGGACTTCAGCGGTAATGGCCGCAGCTTCTACGGCATGGTCGTCGCCCACCTCGGTGTCGCCATGTTCATCGTCGGCGTCACCATGGTCTCCAACCATGAGATCGAGAAAGACCTGCGGATGTCGCCCGGCGACAGCCACGAGATGGCGGGCTACCGCTTCGAGTTCCTTGGCGCCCAGAAAGTCAACGGACCCAACTACCGGGCCGATCAAGGCCACTTCATTGTTTATCGGGGGCAGCGACAGATTGCTGAACTCTTCCCGGAGAAGCGCTCCTATCTCGGCGGTGGCATGCCGATGACCGAGGCCGCGATCGACGCCGGCTTCTTCCGCGATGTCTATGTCTCGCTCGGCGAGGCCGTCGGCGGCGGTGACTGGGCGCTGCGCCTCTATTACAAGCCCTATGTGCGCTGGATCTGGCTGGGGGCGGGCTTGATGGCCCTCGGCGGCGCCATCGCCGTTTCCGATCGCCGCTACCGCACCGCGCGCGCGCGCCGCACGGCCCCGACCGAGGCCGTGGCGGCCAAGGCCTAACGAGAGCACTGTCGTATGTCCAAATCGCTCCGCTTCCTGGTGCCGCTGATCATCTTCGGGGCCTTGGTGATCCTGCTGATGATCGGTCTTGGCAAGGACCCGACCAAGGTTCCCTCGCCACTGATCGGCAAGCCCGTGCCCGAGTTCAGCCTGCCGGCACTGACCGATCCCGAGCGTCGCGTCGAGGATGAGGATCTGCAAGGCGAGATCTCCTTGGTCAACGTCTGGGCCTCTTGGTGCGTGTCCTGCCGCCAGGAGCATCAGGCGCTCATGGCCTTGTCGAAGAACTCGGACTTTCAGATCGTCGGCATCAACTGGAAGGATGACGCGCAGGATGCGCGCGAGGTTCTGCGCATGACCGGCAATCCCTATGCGATGAATGGCCATGATCCGGATAACAAGGTGGGGCTTCACTGGGGCGTCTATGGCGCTCCCGAAACCTTCGTCGTCGATCGACAGGGCATCATCCGCTACAAGCACATCGGGCCGATTACCCGTGAGGTTTGGGAAAAAACCCTGGAACCACTCGTCGCAAAGCTCAAGGCAGAGGGTTGAGGATGTCAGCGCTGATCAAGTCACTGGCGCTCAGCGCGCTGCTGCTCCTCGGCAGTGGCGTGGCGAGCGCTTACACCTTGGAAGAATTCGAGTTCGACAGCCCGGAGCAGCATGATGAGTTCCGCGATCTGATCGCGAAACTGCGCTGCCTGGTGTGCCAAAATGAGTCGCTCGCCGGCTCCCAGGCCGAGCTTGCGCAAGACTTGCGCAATGAGGTCTACAGGATGATGCGCGCCGGCCAATCCGAGGACGAGATCCTCGATTTCCTCATCGAGCGCTACGGCGACTTCGTCCTCTATGATCCACCGCTCAAGCCCTCGACCTACCTGCTGTGGTTTGGCCCGTTCGTGCTCATCGGCATCGGCGCCTTCGTCGTCGTGCGCACTCTCCTGAGCAAGAAGCAAACCCAGGACGACCCCCTCTCCGAGGCCGAGCGTGAGCGCCTGCAAGCGCTGCTGGATGCCAAACACGCCCCTCGCTCACCCGACTCCTGACCGACGACCGATTCTCATGACCACCTTCTGGATTCTCGCCGCTGGGCTGGCCGGCCTCGCGGTGCTCTTCGCTGTTACCCCCTTGTTGCTGGCATCGCTCAAGCCTGCCCAAGATCCTGCAACCGCGTCCCAGGCCGACACCGATCAAGCCCAGCTCAACCTCGAGATCTTCAGGCAACAGCTCGCTGAACTCGATGTCGATCTCAGCGCCGGGAAACTCGACCAGACCGTCTACGAGGCCGCGCGCCGCGACCTCGAGCGCGAACTCCTCCAGGATCTGGGCGATCGCGATCCACTCACCACGGTCGCCAGCCAGCCGAGTGATCACCGCACACGCCGGCTCCCGGGCCCGGCCGTGACCGCGCTCTCGCTGCTGTTGGCCATCCCCGTGTTGGCGTGGGCGGTCTATGGCCTGATCGGCAACCAGGCGCTCATCCCACAGCTCGAGCAGGTCGCCGCCAGCGGCGGTGCCGGCCAGGCGCGCGGCCAGAACGAGCTGCCGCCACTGGACGAATTGGTCGCCCGCCTCGAGCAACGGCTCGAGCAACAACCCGATGACGCCGAAGGCTGGATGATGCTCGGGCGGACCTATTTCGCCACCGGCGATCGTGAGCGCGCCCAAAGTGCCCTGGCGCGGGCCTATGAACTCGACCCCAATGATGCGCTGATCGTCATGGCCTATGCCGAGTCGATCGCCACCAACAACGATAACCAGCTCGAAGGTCGCCCGGCGGAACTGATCTCCGAGGCCCTCGAACTCGAGCCGGACAATCCCACGGCCCGCTGGCTGGCCGGCATGGTGGCGTTCCAGCGCGGTCAGTTCCGCTCTGCGGCCACGACCTGGCGCAATCTGCTCGAGAAGATGGAACCCGAGAGTGAGGACGCCGCCGAACTTCGTACTCTGATCAGCGAGGCCGAACAGCGTGCCGGCTTGCCAGAGGAAGCGCGGGCGCCACGGGTTGCCCAGGCGGCAATTCCTTCGGATGCCGCTGATACCGCTGATACCGCAGGTGCGTCTGATGAGGCGCCAGCGCCAGAAGGACCCCCAACCGGCGTCAATCCAGCCGAGCAGCAGGATGCCGATGCTGCCTCGGCCTCGGCTGAGGGCAACGAGCTGAATCAAACGCGCGCGGCAGGCAAGACCGCGGGCATCCAGGTCCAGGTTGCGCTGTCTCCCGAGCTAAGTGGGCGTCTACCGCCCAACACCCCAGTCTTCATCTATGCCAAGGCCGCCGCCGGCCCACCGATGCCACTCGCGGTACAGCGCGCGACCCTTGGTGACTTGCCACTTCAGATAAGGCTGGATGACAGCATGGCGATGATGCCGAGCATGCAGCTTTCGAGCTTCCCGGAGATTATCGTTGGTGCCCGCGTCTCACCGTCCGGTCAGGCCATGGCAAGCCCCGGCGATCTGCAAGGCGAGACCGGCCCTGTTTCAAGCGATACCGCGGATGCTGTTTCGGTGCATATCGATCAAGTGCGCCGCTAGCGTCTCGTGGGGCGGTTCACAAACAACTCATCCCCACCTCATACACCCCACCGATCACCACCCACTCATCCTCACCCTTGAGCATCCCCGGCAGCAGGCCGTTGAAGAAGAACACCTTCGGCAGCGGCACCTGCGTCTCGAGGATGTAGTCACCGAACTCACAGGCCCGCTCGCGGTTGCTGGTGAAGCTATTGAGATTGTTCAACAGCACCCGCCGACGGCCGGCGAGCGCCGATTCGCCGCGGCGTTTACCAGGGCCCTGCCCAGCCCCGGATAGAGTGCCTGCTTCTTCAGGCTCGTCGTCCAGCACCTCATGCTCGCCAATGCGGTTGATGCCCCGGTACAGGGTCAGATGCGTCTCTTCGGGATGCTGGCGCACCAGCTCGTACTGACAATAGGTATAGAGCAGGTCGAGCTGCGCCTCGAGGGCATTGGTGGCGTAGAGGCCCTGGGCGCCCTGCGCCAAGTAGCGATGATAAGCATCATCATCGCCACCGTTGAGCGGCCCGCCATGATGGCGCGCGAGCAGCCCGAAGCGGGTCTCGACCCAGTGCTTGAGCACGGCACCCTCGCGGCCGTCAGCGTCGAACGACCAGCCGCGAACCATGCGCAGGTAGTTGGCGTTGCGTCTGTACTTCTTGACCCGCTGCGCGGCTAGGCCCGCGGCCTCCAGATCATCCAGGCAGAAATGCGCCGCCATGTAGTCGACGAAGTGCTCGGCACGTTCGCGCGCAGTGTCGATCGGCGACAACAACCGGAACAGGTCTTGATGGAAGGCACGGATACCGTCGATCTCGAGTGAGACCGGATGCGTCTGATACGTCAGTCCGCCGAGGATGACAGCCGGTAGGTTGCATCGATTGAGCGGTAGGCGAGCATTCGCGGGTAACGAGGGTGGCGAGCGTGGCAGCAGGCTCGGATTGGTCTCGGGCTTGGCCTCGGGTTGAGCGTCGAGCTTCATGCCGGGATCAGTCTCCTGGCAAACGGTGAGCGAAATCTTGGGGTGACTGTTGGCTTGATGGCGAGACTGAGGCATGTCGACTCGTTTTGTAGACACAAAGGCTGAGGGCTTGTTATCTATGCGACCGGTTTGTTATCTATGCTACCAAGATGACAGGCTGCCAGTTTCGTGAGTTTATCCTTATTTTTCAATGCATTAAATAAATATCGATGATCTGGCACAGGCTATGCTTATATCCCGGTGAGCGAACCTTCTGTTCATCGCCCCAGAGTGGGCATCCAACCGGGAGAATCACATGGCACTGCGTCAATGCGCCATCTACGGCAAAGGCGGAATCGGCAAGTCCACCACGACTCAGAATCTCGTCGCCGGCCTCGCTGAGCTCGGCAAAAAGGTCATGATTGTCGGCTGCGACCCGAAGGCCGACTCGACCCGTTTGATCCTGCACGCCAAGGCGCAGGACACCATTATGCACCTCGCCGCCGAAGCCGGCTCGGTGGAAGACCTCGAACTTGAGGACGTGATGCGCGTTGGCTACGCCGACATCAAGTGCGTCGAATCTGGCGGTCCAGAACCTGGCGTCGGCTGCGCTGGCCGCGGGGTGATCACGGCGATCAATTTCCTGGAAGAGGAAGGCGCCTATGACGAAGAACTCGATTTCGTCTTCTACGATGTGCTCGGCGACGTGGTCTGCGGCGGTTTCGCGATGCCGATCCGCGAGAACAAAGCACAGGAGATCTACATCGTCGTCTCCGGCGAGATGATGGCCATGTACGCGGCCAACAACATCTCCAAGGGCATCGTCAAATATGCCAGTTCCGGCGGTGTACGCCTCGCGGGCCTGATCTGCAACAGCCGCAACACCGCTCGCGAGGACGAGTTGATTATGGAGCTCGCGCGCCAGCTTGGGACCGAAATGCTCCACTTCGTGCCGCGCGATAACGTTGTGCAGCGCGCCGAGATTCGCCGCATGACAGTGATCGAGTACGAACCCAGTGCCAAGCAGGCCGATGAATATCGCCAGCTGGCGCAAAAGATGATCGACAACACCAATTTCGTCATCCCGACGCCGATTTCGATGGATCAACTCGAGGCGCTGCTGATGGACTTCGGCCTGCTGGACGAAGAAGACGAGAGCATCGTCGGTAAGTCAGCGGCCGAAGAGGTGGTCGCCGCCTAACCGCGCCCGACCGCCCTGCCCGTCTCCCTGGTCCCTCATACCGCTCCTTTACGGGGCGGCGCCGAGGGGCTCAGAATCGATGCTTCAACGCGCGTCGGTCCGCGGATTGGCGGCGGCGCCGATGAGAGGAACGCCGATATGGCAACAATGACCCGTGACGAGACCCAAGCCCTGATCCAAGAAGTGCTAGAGGTCTACCCCGAGAAGGCGAAGAACGACCGCGCCAAGCACTTGGCCGTCAACGACCAGTCGCTCGAGCAGTCAAAAAAGTGCATTACCTCCAACCGTAAGTCCCAGCCCGGAGTCATGACCGTTCGCGGTTGTGCCTATGCCGGTTCGAAAGGTGTGGTCTGGGGGCCGATCAAGGACATGATCCACGTCTCCCATGGCCCGGTCGGCTGTGGTCAGTACTCGCGTGCCGGTCGTCGCAATTACTACACCGGCATGACTGGCGTGAATACCTTCGGCACGATGAACTTCACCTCCGATTTCCAGGAGAAGGACATCGTCTTTGGCGGCGATAAGAAGCTGGCCAAGATCGTCGACGAGATCGAGCAGCTGTTTCCACTCTCGAAGGGCGTCTCGGTGCAGTCCGAATGCCCAATTGGCCTGATTGGCGACGATATCGAATCGGTCTCGAAACAGAAGACGAAGGAACTCGAGAAGCCGGTGATCGCGGTGCGCTGCGAAGGCTTCCGTGGTGTGTCGCAGTCGCTCGGCCATCACATCGCCAATGACTCGATTCGCGATAACGTCGTGCACAACCGCGACAACGACAACAGCTTCGAGACCACGCCCTACGACGTTGCCATCATTGGTGATTACAATATCGGCGGCGATGCCTGGTCCTCGCGCATCCTGCTCGAGGAGATGGGACTGCGGGTGGTCGCACAGTGGTCTGGCGACGGCACCCTCTCGGAGATGGAGCTGACCCCAAAGGTCAAGCTGAATCTGATCCACTGCTATCGCTCGATGAACTACATCAGCCGGCACATGGAGGAGCGCTACGGTGTGCCCTGGATGGAATACAATCTGTTCGGGCCGACCAAGATTGCCGAGTCACTGCGCAAGATCGCCGCGTTCTTCGACGAGACCATCCAGACCAATGCCGAGAAGGTGATTGCCAAATACCAGGCCGAGTACGACGCCATTATCGCCAAGTATCGCCCGCGTTTGGAAGGCAAGAAGGTGATGCTCTACGTCGGCGGTCTGCGCCCGCGCCACATCATTGGCGCCTACGAGGATCTGGGAATGGAGGTCGTCGGCACGGGCTACGAGTTCGCCCATAACGACGACTACGATCGCACCATCAAGGAGATGGGCGATTCGACGCTGCTCTTCGACGATGTCACCGGCTACGAATTCGAAGAATTCACCAAGGCCCTCAAGCCTGACATGATCGGCTCTGGGATCAAGGAGAAGTACATCTTCCAGAAGATGGGCATTCCCTTCCGGCAGATGCATTCTTGGGATTACTCAGGTCCATATCACGGCTACGACGGTTTTGCCATCTTCGCCCGCGATATGGACATGACGATCAACAACCCGTGCTGGAACAGCATGCAGGCGCCCTGGCTCAAGCCCGCCGAGGGCGAGAGCGAAGCACCCATGGCGGCTAGCGCTTGATTCTCCCATCCCGTTTTCACTCGCCGTCCGTCCGCAGATAAGCGGCGCGGCAGGAGCACCCTCATGACCCAGACCGCCGAAAAGATCAAACCCGGCTATCCGCTATTCCTCGACGAGGATTATCAGGCCAGCATCACCAACAAGCGCGAGCTGTCCGAAGAGCGGGTCGACCAGGCCAAGCTCGACGAGATCTTCGAGTGGACCACGACCAAGGAGTACCAGGATCTCAACTTCGCCCGTGAGTCCCTGACCATCAACCCGGCCAAGGCCTGCCAGCCGCTCGGCGCCGTGCTCTGCGCACTCGGCTTCGAGAAGACCCTGCCCTATGTGCATGGCTCTCAAGGCTGCGTCGCCTACTTCCGCACATACTTCAACCGTCACTTCAAGGAGCCGATCGCCTGTGTGTCGGATTCGATGACCGAGGACGCGGCGGTGTTCGGCGGCCAGAAGAACATGTTCGATGGCCTCGAGAACGCCAAGGCCCTGTACAAGCCGGAGATGATCGCGGTCTCCACCACCTGCATGGCCGAAGTCATCGGTGACGACCTCAACGCCTTCATCGGTAACTCAAAAAAGGAAGGCCATATCCCGGCCGAGTTCCCGACCCCATTCGCGCACACCCCGAGTTTCGTCGGCAGCCACACCACTGGCTGGGACAACATGTTCGAGGGCACCATACGCTACTTCACCCTCAATGAGATGGAGGGCAAAGAGGTCGGCAGCAACGGCAAGATCAACATCGTCCCGGGCTTCGAGACCTATCTCGGCAACTTCCGCGTCATGCACCGGATGATGCAGGAGATGGGCGTCGACTATACCCTGCTCAGCGATCCGACCGATGTGCTCGACACGCCGGCCGATGGTGAATACCGGATGTATGACGGCGGCACCAAGATCGACGAGATCAAGGACGCCCCGAACGCCATCGACACGCTGCTGCTGCAACCCTGGCAGTTGCCAAAGACCAAGAAATTCATCGACACGACTTGGCATCAGCCGCTCTCGAAGATCGCTATCCCGATGGGGCTGGAGTGGACCGACGACTTTCTAATGAAGGTCTCGGAACTCACTGGCAAGGAGATCCCGGCTTCCCTGGCAAAGGAGCGCGGTCGTCTGGTCGACATGATGACCGATAGCCATCAGTGGCTGCACGGCAAGAGCTTCGCGCTCTACGGCGATGCCGACTTCGTCATGGGCTTGAGCAAGTTCTTGCTCGAGCTCGGCGCCGAACCGAAGCACATCCTCTGCAACCACGCCAACAAGCGCTGGAAGAAGGCGATGGAGGCGATGCTGGCCGACTCACCCTATGGTCAGAACTCGACCGTCTATATGAGCAAGGACCTCTGGCACCTGCGCTCGCTGTGCTTCACCGACAAGCCGGATTTCCTGATCGGTAACAGTTACGGCAAGTTCATCCAGCGCGACACCCTGAAGAAGGGCAAAGCGCACGAGGTGCCGCTGATCCGGATCGGCTTCCCGATCTTCGACCGGCATCACCTGCATCGGATGACCACCCTGGGCTACGAGGGCGCGATGTACATGCTAACCACCTTGGTCAATGCCGTGCTCGAACAGTTGGACAAGGAGACCAACGAAATGGGGGTCACTGACTTCGGTTACGACCTCGTTCGCTAGCTGCTGTCAATGGCCGACCCCATAGAGCGGCCGTCGGCTCCCGGGGTTGGCCATTGCATGAGACACGAGACACAAGATGCCTAATGTCATGATCCGAAAAAACGACAGCGGTGGACTGCTGTTCTACGTCGCGAAAAAAGATATGGAAGAGACCATCGCCAGCGTCGAGACCGACACCAGCGACGCCTGGGGCGGTGCCGTCGAACTCACCGACGGCTCGCGCTGGTACATCGACCCAGTCAGCCCACCGCCCAGCTTTCCGACCACCCTGCGCTTCAAACGCGCCGAGGGCTGAGCCGCTTACACACATCAGCAATCCGTGACTGCAGCGACGCGCGACCAACCTCGGGCGTCTCGGCAACAACCACCCACAGCCGGAGGTACATCATGGCCTTACAAATCATCCGCGACATTTGCACCGCCTGCGGCGACTGCGTATCCGTTTGCCCAACGGACAGCATTACAGCCTTCAAAGGCACCTATAAGATCGACGCCAGCACCTGCACCGAGTGCGACGACGCCGACCCGCAGTGCGTTGATGTCTGCATGGAAGACGACTGCATCGTTCCGGCCTGAAGCAGGCGGCAAAACGGCAAACCGAACAGACAGGACCAGAAAGGAGCCAACGATGACCCAATCGACCTTATCCGACGAGATCGCGCTGCGCATTGGCCTCGCCGCCCGCGCCCTCCCGGACACCGACATCGCCAGGCTCCTGCGGGTGCTCGCCGACGCCGTCGGACTCCCGCCGACCGCCGTTAGCCTCAACGAACTCACCGTCAAGGGCCTCAAGCATGCCGCTGACGGCGAGTTCGCCGACGTCGACAATGCCGCTCTTAAAGAGGCCCTCGCACGCCTCAAAGGCCAAGGCAGCAGCGAGATCGAGCCAGCGCCTGACCCCGAGTCCTACAGCGACGGCGAGCTACCTAGTTCGATCCGCGTCGCCTGCGCCTCCAACGGCGGCGAACTCCTCGATGGCCACTTCGGCTCCTGCCAACGCTTTCTGGTCTACCAGGTCTCTGCCGACAGCTACAAACTCATCGACTGCCGCGATATCGACGCCGCCGCCGGCGAGCAACAGGATGACAAGAACAGCTATCGTGCCTCGCTGATCGCCGACTGCCAGATCCTCTACGTCGCCTCCATCGGTGGCCCGGCCGCAGCCAAGGTGGTTAAACGCGACATCCATCCGATCAAACGTCCGCAGATGGGCAACGCCCGTGAGCACATCGCTGAGCTCTCGCGCATCCTCGCCGACAAGGCCCCGCCATGGCTTGCGAAGATCATGGGCACCGCAACCGAATCGCGGGTGCACTTCGAGCGCACGCCTGAAGAAGCCTGAGCCTACGCGCGCATGATCAGCACCGCCTTCCTCGACCAGATTGAGACCATCATCAGCCGCGCCGGTCTCAGTAGCGACTCGGTCACGGCCCTACGCGACGCCTTCCCAGACCATCACTTCACTCATTGTCTTGATGACGACATCAGCGCCGGCATCGAGCCGGTGCGCGAATCCGAGGGCTTCAACCTCTACCTGATCGACGCCAGCGAGCACTGTCTACGCTTCACCCGCGATCTCGATAGCGCCACCGGACTCGTCCTCGCTGAGGTCAGCGACGAGGATTGAGACGGCGACGCGTTCCGAAACCAAGCGCGTTTGGCCATCCCTTTGGGCCGATTGCCACCGATCCTGATACACTCGCCCACCGATCCGCGCGTCATGCTCCGATAAGCGCGTAGGCGACATCATCGGCAGTCGACACCATCGAGAGAGACCAGAGTTCGCGCTGACCCGTGGCCCCTTTAGCTTATGCCCTGCCCCTGCTGATGCTCGCCTCGGCGCTGGCGTTGTCTGGGTCGGCGTTGCCCATCAGTTACCGCCCTTGCTGCCAGCGCTCGGGCTTGCGCTATCCTTACTGCCGCTTCTCTTTCTGTTCGATAGCCTGGCGCGCCGCTTCGGGATCGCGCGCGTTGGCCTTTATCCAGATCTCGGTGACGCGACTCGACAAGTTTCAGCAGCCCGCGCCAGGCCCATAGGCCTTATCGAGCCACCGCCCTGCGGCGGTCGAGCGAAATCTTTGCAGGGGGACACAATGCATGACCCGGCTCACACGAATCAATGGCTTTCTGCCCTTCGTGGTCGTGGTGTTCCTGAATAGCTTCGTTGATCTCGGCCACAAGATCATCATTCAAAACGCGCTCTTCAAGGCCTATGACGGCCCCGAGCAGATCTGGCTCACGGCCGTGGTCAACGCGTTGATCCTGCTACCCTTCATCCTGCTGTTCACGCCCTCGGGTTTTATCGCCGACCGCTGGCCGAAGAATCGGGTCATGCGCATCAGCGCCTTTGTCGCGATCGGTATCACCCTCGCAATCACCGCCTGCTATTACCTGGGCTGGTTCCAGGCCGCCTTCGCGATGACCTTCGTGCTGGCGTTGCAGAGCGCGATCTACTCGCCGTCAAAATTCGGTTACATCAAGGAGCTTTCTGGCAACGAGGCCCTGACCACCGCCAATGCTTGGGTGCAGGCCTCGACCAGCATTGCCATTCTGGCCGGCACCCTGGTCTTTTCCGTGCTCTTCGAGGCCTTGCTCCGCACCGACTCCGGCGCCATCGGCGGCACCGGCCTTCCGCCCGACGACATCCTGCGGCGAATCGCGCCGGTGGGCTGGTGCCTGGTGCTCGCCTCGCTGACCGAGGCACTGCTCACCTTGCGCCTGCCGGAGCACCATGCTGGCGAGGCGGACATGCGCTTCGATCGCGCCGCCTATCTCAGCGGCCGCTATCTGAAGCACAACCTGCATGCGGCCTGGAACAATCAGGTGATCTGGCTCTCGATCGTTGGACTCGGCGTCTTCTGGGGCATCGCCCAGGTCCTGCTCGCGGCCTTCCCTGCCTTCGTCGAAGATAGTCTCGGCGAGACCAATACCGTGATGATCCAGGGCGTGATGGCCTTTTCCGGGATCGGTATCATCCTGGGTGCCATGCTCGCTGGACGCATCTCGCGCGACCATGTCGAAACCGGCTTGATCCCGGTGGGCGCCATGGGCATCGCGTTGGTCATCATCCTGCTGCCGCACATCCGCGTTGCCTGGCTGCATGGGCTGAATTTCCTCGCCCTCGGCTTCTTGGCCGGGCTGTTCATCGTGCCGCTGAACGCGTTGATCCAGTTCAATGCCGGGGAGCGCGAACTCGGGCGGGTGCTCGCCGCCAAGAACTTCGTGCTCAACTGGGTCATGCTCGCGGCACTGATGGTGACCATGGCCTCGGCACTGGCCAATGCCGGTAGCCACATCATCATGGTTGCGCTTGGCGTCGTGGCGACCGTGGGTGGACTTTATACGATATTGCAACTACCACAGTCGCTGCTACGCTTCGTGATCGCCCGGACAATGCGAACGCGTTACCGACTCCAGGTCATCGGCCTCGACGACATGCCGGCCCAAGATGGGGTGCTGATGCTCGGCAATCATGTCAGCTGGATCGACTGGGCCATGGTGCAGTTGGCAAGCCCGCGGCCGGTGCATTTCGTCATGGAACGGGGGATCTATGAACGGTGGTATCTGCGCCGCTTCATGGACGCCTTTGGGGTCGTGCCGATCTCGCGTGGCCGCTCCCGAGACGCGCTCAAAGCCGTCACCAGACTGCTAAATCAGGGCGAGGTCGTCTGCCTCTTCCCCGAGGGCACGATGAGCAAGAATGCCCAGCTTGGGGAATTCAAGCGCGGCTTTGAGCGAGCGGCCGCGGGTGTTCATTCGGATAGGCCTGTCCGCATCCTGCCTTTCTACCTGCGCGGACTCTGGGGCAGCCGTTTCTCGCACGCGAGCCAAAAACTCAAGCGCGGCAACCGCGATGGGCTGCCGCGGGACGTGATCGTCGCCTTTGGACCGACATTGCCCATCCATAGCCACGCCGATGCCGTGAAGCAGGCTGTCTTTGCGCTCTCTGTCAGTTCCTGGCGTGAGCACGCCGCCACCCTGCCAACGCTGCCACAGGCCTGGCTGCGAGTGGCAAAGCGCCGGCTTGCCGAGACGGCCGTGATCGATTCGAGCGGCAGGCGCATGAGCAATCGCCGCTTGATCGCTGCCACGCTGAGGAGCGCGCGGATCATTCGCCACCACTGCCGGGGTCCGCGCATCGGCGTGCTCCTGCTCCCGAGCAGCACCGCCGTCATCGCGAATCTCGCGAGTTGGCTCGCCGGCAAGCAGGTTGTCAATCTGAGCCCGAATCTGGGGAGCGATGCCTTCAGATCGGCTTCCGGGCGTGCCGGGCTCGCCCAGGTGCTGACCTCGGCACCCTATCTCGCCGAGCTGCGTCGCCAGGGGCTTGAGCCGGATCGGCTATTGGCCGACCTCGAGTGCATCGATCTCGAAGCACTGCATGCCGCCCATCTTGATTGGCGTGGTCTCCTCGCGTTAACCGCGGCCGTCACCCTGCCAGGTTGGCTGTTACTCGCGCTCGGTGGTTGCCATCGTGTCAGGCCCGATGACACCGCGGCGGTCCTCTTCTCGAGCGATCCTCATGGTTGGCGGAAGGGCGTTGAACTCAGCCATCGCACGCTCATTGCAAACGTCGAGCAGATCGCCGATGTGCTCAATACCGAATGCGACGACCTCATGTTGGCCAATCTGCCCTTCTCTCAAGCGCTCGGGCTCACCCTGAACAACTGTCTGCCGTTGTTGGCAGGCATGCCGATGATCTGTCACAGTGAACCGGACGATGCGCTCGGCGCAGCCAAGGCTATTGCCCGCTTTCGGGCCACGCTGCTGTTCGGCACCTCGCGCTTGCTCGAGCCTTATCTCGAGCAGCCGAAGATTCATCCGATCATGCTGGCTTCGCTGCGTTTGCTCATCGTCGGCGCCGAGCCTCTCGCGCCTAAGGTGCGCGAGGGCTTTGCGCTGCGCTTTAACAAGCACGTCTATGAGGGCTATGGCACCACCGAAACCTCCCCGCTGGCGAGCCTCAATCTCCCGGACGCGATCGAAACCGAGCACTGGACGATCCACACTGGCTCGAAGCCCGGCAGCGTTGGCATGCCGCTGCCGGGGACTTGCTTTCGCGTCGTCGACCCGCAGACATTCGAGAATCGCGCCACCGGTCAAGACGGGCTCGTGTTGATTGGCGGCGTGCAACTGATGAAGGGCTATCTGAACGAGCCCGAGCGCACCCGCGAAGCGATGATCGAACTCGATGGTCAGCGCTGGTACAAGACCGGCGACTGCGGGCATCTCGATGGCGATGGCTTTCTGAATCTCACCGGACGGCAGCTATGATTGGCTAGAATGGCGTCCCTCCAAGCTGACAAGGACTCCCCGATCATGATCGCCACCCTTTCGCACCCAGGGCCACGCCGATGCTGGCTTGTCCCGGCGCTCTGCGTGCTCCTCTTGATCAGTTGCGCCGAAGACCCGATGGGCGCCGAAAACCGCTTCGCACTCATGGCCCTCAATCAATGCAACCATGGGCAAGCCTTGATGCTTGTCGACCAGGCCATCGAGCGCGGCAACGCCGAGAATGTCGAGCGCGCACTGATGTTGAAGGCCGCCATCCTGCGCGATCGTGGCGACACCGCCGCCGCCGAGGCGCTGTACCCAGCCATCGACGCGGCCTGGGAAGCGGCGAAGGAGAAATCCCTCTCGGCAAGCCGGCGCGAGCGCGATATCCAGATGTTCATCGATATCGCCCAGGCCGAACGCCACGCCCTCGGCCTTGACGCCACCTGCGAGGCCAGCGCGGCCGATCAGGGCCGCGATTGACCAAGAAGATTTCGCTTTCACCCACCTGCGGGCCAGTGTATGCTGCAGCCATCGATTATCGCGCTGTGCGAGCCGATGGAGTCTGGGCCGCGCAATCCCGCCCTTCGCTTTACCCCGCTTGATCGAATCCGAGGGATGACCTGCTCATCCACCGCTATCGCCGCCTGATTGGCACACTGGTCGGCGGTGGTCCACTTCCCAACGGTGTGCATTTCCTAGAGAGACGAGACTGATGAATATCTACGTTGGCAATTTGGCCTACAGCGTGACCCAGGATGAGCTTCGTGAGGCGTTCGGCGCTTACGGCGAAGTCGAGAGCGCGAACCTGATCATGGACAAGTTCACGGGCGAATCGAAGGGCTTCGGCTTCGTCGAAATGCCAAACAACAGTGAGGCTGACGCGGCCATCAAGGCACTCAACGAGCAGCCCATGAAGGGCCGCCCGATTCGCGTCAACCAGGCCAAGCCACGGGCTGAACGTGGACGCAATGGCGGTGGTGGTGGCGGTGCCGGCGGCGGTCGTCGCTGGTAGGCACTGAGCACCCTCGCCCCGCGTGCTCATGTAAGAGCACACGGGGTGTGAGGCACAAGGCGGCCAGGACGAGTGCATGCTCGTCCTGGCCGTTTTTTTGTTCGGCGCAGCCGGCCGCGCTGCGGTAGCATTCGTGCTGAATCCAGAACCATCCTGCCCGGGAGAACCCCATGTTGGACAAGAAGCTCCTCGACATCCTCGTCTGCCCCGTCACCAAAGGACCG
The DNA here is from genome assembly GCF_016653295.1 of Halochromatium salexigens. Classification (GTDB taxonomy): domain Bacteria; phylum Pseudomonadota; class Gammaproteobacteria; order Chromatiales; family Chromatiaceae; genus Lamprobacter; species Lamprobacter salexigens. The sequence goes on from NZ_NHSF01000063.1 coordinate 61,112, forward strand.
CTGATCTACGATAAGGACAACGCGGAACTGATCGCGATCGCCGGCCGCCTAGCCTACCCGATCCGCGATGGCATCCCGGTGATGCTCGAGGACGAGGCGCGCTCACTGAGCGAGGACGAGGCCGAAGCCTGGCGCAAGAAGCAGGGCTGATATCGGCGCCCCAGGCCGCTCACAGCATTGGAGAGACGACAATGAAGGTGATGGTAACCGGTAGCGCGGGCTTTATCGGCTCGGCGCTCTGCCTGCGTCTACTCGAGCGCGGCGACGAGGTCGTCGGCATCGACAACCTCAACGAGTATTACGATGTCGGGCTCAAGCAGGCGCGCCTCGCGCGCACGCAGAGCCAGCCCGGCTTTACCGATCTGCGCCTCGATCTCGAGGATCGCGCCGGCATCGCCCAGGCCTTTGCCGAGCACAAGCCCGACCGGGTGGTCAATCTCGCCGCCCAGGCCGGTGTGCGCTACTCGATCGAGAATCCGCTCGCCTATATCGACACCAACCTGGTCGGCTTCGGCCACATCCTCGAAGGCTGTCGCCACAACGGCGTCGAGCATCTGGTCTATGCCTCCAGCAGCTCGGTCTATGGCGCCAACACCAACATGCCGTTCTCGGTGCACGACAACGTCGACCACCCGCTCAGCCTCTATGCCGCGAGCAAGAAGGCCAATGAGCTGATGGCCCACACCTACAGCGAACTCTACCAACTGCCGACCACCGGCCTGCGCTTCTTCACCGTCTACGGCCCCTGGGGTCGACCGGACATGGCGCTGTTCCTGTTCACCCGCGCCATCCTCGCCGGCGAGCCGATCCAGGTCTTCAACTACGGCAAGCACCGGCGCGATTTCACCTATGTCGATGACATCGTCGAGGGCGTGATCCGGGTGCTCGATCGCCTCCCCGAGCCGAACCCGAACTGGAGCGGCGCGGCGCCCGACTCGGCCACCAGCCGCGCCCCCTATCGGCTCTACAACATCGGCAACAACAACCCGGTCGAGCTGATGCACTACATCGAGACCCTCGAGCAGTGTCTCGGCAAGACCGCCGAGAAGGAGCTGCTGCCGCTACAACCAGGTGATGTGCCGGATACCTACGCCGATGTCAGCGACTTGGTCGACGAACTCGGCTATCGCCCGGCGACCAGCGTCGAGGACGGCATCCGCCGCTTCGTCGACTGGTATCGGGATTACTATCAGGCGTGACGCCGGCCCGGGCCTCAGGCCCAGGGCGGTGTCTCCGGGTCGGGCGCCGGCACCGGGGCCGGCACCTCGGATACGACCTCGAATTCCTCGCACAGGCTGCTCAACAGCGCGCGCAGCTCGAGCGAAAGCAGCGCCAGCTCGGCATCCAGCGTGGCGCCCTCGTCATCGGCATCGCCGGTGTCGAGTTCGTTGGTGACCTCATCGGCAAAGCGCAGCCGCTTCAGGCTCAGATCCTCACCGAGCAGCAGCGACAGGCGATCCTTCCAGTTGACGCCGACACTGACCGCACGCTTGCCGGTGTCGAGATGGTTGCGGATCTCCGGCGTGCTCAGGTCCTGACCGCGACAGCGCACCGTCGAGCGCGCGTCCTCGGCATCTTGCAGCACGCAGGAGTCCTCCAGCGCGATGCCCGCGGCGGCGTTGCCGGAGCGAATCCAGTTGCTCAGACGCTCGGCCGCGATCACCTGCGGCTCCAGCGGCTTGACCGGGAAGCTGCCGAGGCTCTCGCGCAGCAACGCCAGCAGCTCTTCAGCCGCCTTGTCGCTGCCGGCGTCGATCACCACCCAGCCCTCGGCGGCATCGATATAGGCGCGCACCAGCCGCGAGCGGGTGAAGGCCTTGGGCAGCATCTCGGCCAGCAGCTCCTCGCGCAGCTGCGTGCGCTCGCGCCGGGCGACCTCGCGCATCTCGGCCTGCTCGATCTCGGCGACACGCTCGGCCACCGCCTCGGTCACCACCGAGCCCGGCAGTAGCCGCTCTTGGCGGCGCATCGCGAGCAGATGCACCTGGCCGACCGTGTGCACCAGCAGTTCCGCCTTTGGCCCCAGCGGCGCGGTCCACCCCATGGTAGCGGTCTCGACCGGGCCACAGGGGCGAAAACGGCGCTCGCCCAACTGCGCGTGCAGCGCCATCTGATCGAGCGTGAACGGCACCTGGAGCCGATACACCTTGGCGTTCTTGAACATGGCCGATCCTCCGCAAAAAAAACCGGCCATTATGAACCCAGCGCCCGCCAGCGCAAGCGCTTTTGCCGCTGAACCGCGCCGATGCTTCGCAGGCGCTGGTACCAGCGCCCGGGCGCGCCTAGAACAAGCCGGCACAGCGGGTGCCGCAACGCGCGCAGGTGCCGGCCTCGGTCAGCCCCCAATGCCCGAGCCGATAGCCGTCGCGCTCGATCAGCCGATGGCCGCAGGCATGGCACCAGGTGCTACCGCCCTCGGGGTCACGCACATTGCCGGTATAGGCGTAACGCACCCCCTGTTCGCGAGCGATGCGCCGGGCACGACTCAGAGTCGACGGCGGTGTTGGCGGGATATCGCGCATCCGATAGTCCGGGTGGAAGGCGCTGAAATGCATCGGCACCTCGGGTCCGAGATGCTCGACCACCCAGCCGGCCATCCGCGCCAGTTCGGCATCGCTGTCGTTCTCGCCCGGGATCAGCAAGGTGGTCAGCTCCAGCCAGACCTCGGTCTCCTGGTGCAGATAGTCGAGCGTCTCCAGCACCGGCCCGAGCCGCGCGCTGCACAGACGCTTGTAGAAGGCGTCGGTAAAGCCCTTCAAATCGATATTGGCGGCGTCCATGTCGGCGAAGAAGGTCTCGCGCGCCGCCGGGCTGATGTAACCGGCGGTCACGGCGACATTGCGGATGCCCTGCGCGCGACAGGCGCGCGCGGTGTCACAGGCATACTCGAGGAACACCACCGGGTCGTTGTAGGTGTAGGCGACGCTGCGACAGTCATGCCGCAGGGCGGTGGCGGCGATTTGCTCTGGCGTCGCTTGCGCCGCGAGCCGATCCATAGCGCGCGATTTGCTCGTATCCCAGTTCTGACAGAAGCGGCAGGTCAGGTTGCAGCCAGCGGTGCCAAACGAAAGCACCGAACTGCCCGGCAAGAAGTGGTTAAGTGGCTTCTTCTCGATCGGGTCAATGGCGAAGCCGCTTGAACGCCCATAACTGTAGAGCCAGATCGCCTCCTGCTCGCGCCCGCGCACGAAGCAGAGACCGCGCTGCCCCTCATGCAGGGCGCAGGCACGCGGGCAGATATCGCATTGGATGCGTCCATCCTCGAGTGGATGATAAAAGCGGGTTGGATGGGGCCGTTCATGGGTTAACGGCCGAGTCGATGTGATCATAGTGCGTCCTCCTTGTCTACAATTGTAGACACCAGAGTCGGCTGTCACCTGTCACAGGCAGACCGCCAGCCAACCGCATCAGGAGGTTCCAGAACATGCAACCGTCCAAGATCCAATCGCCAGCCGTGGCTGGCCTCTTCTACGACCAAGACCCCGCCCAACTCAGCCGAGCCGTGCAAGGGTTTATCGCCACCGGCCAGAGGCAAGGCGGTGCGGCCACCGCAAACCGCCCCAAGGCGATCATTGCGCCCCATGCCGGCTACCCTTTCTCCGGTCCCATCGCCGGGAGCGCCTATGCCGCCATCGCCGAGCGCGCCGCGCACATCGAGCAGGTGGTACTCCTGGGACCACCGCATCGCCTGCCGGTACGCGGGCTGGCGACGAGCAGCGCCGTTGCCTTCGAAACGCCGCTCGGACAAGTCCCGGTCGATCAGAGCGCAATCGATCGGCTCATCGCTGCACATCCGTACATCCAGCGCATGGATGCCGCCTTTGCGGGCGAACATTGCATCGAGGTGCAACTGCCCTTCCTGCAGCTGTTGCTGGATCGTTTCCATTTAGTCCCGCTGTTGGTCGGTGCGGTCGGCGCCGCGCAGGTTGCCGAAGTATTGGCGCCGTTCTGGGAGGCCGAGGATAGCCTCATCGTCATCAGCTCGGACCTGAGCCATTACCTCGACTACGCCAGCGCCCAAGACTTGGACAAGCGCACCTCGGAGGCGATCCGCACCTTGCATCCCGAACGGATTGCACCCGAGCAGGCCTGCGGGCGCACCGCGATTGCTGGTCTGCTGACGCTCGCTAGCGCACAGCAAGCCGAGGGTCGGATACTGGATCTACGCAATTCGGGTGATACCGCCGGACCACGCGACCGCGTGGTAGGCTATGGTGCCTATGCCTTCAGCTGATTCAAGACCAGACTCACCCGCGAGCCAACGCACGCGCCTGCTCGCGATCGCGCGCGATTCGATCGCGCATGGACTCGAGCAGGGCGAGCCACTGGCGCTCGATCCCGAGCAGGAGGCGCCCGCCTTGCGCGCGCCGCGCGCGAGCTTCGTCACCCTCGAGCAAGACGGCCAACTACGCGGCTGCATCGGCCATCTCGAAGCGCTCACCGCCCTTGCCTGCGATGTCGCCGAGAACGCCTACGCGGCCGCCTTTCGCGATCCACGCTTCCCGCCACTGAGCGCCGAGGAATGGGACCGTACACGCATCAGCGTCTCGGTGTTGACGCCGCCACAACCGCTCACCTTCGCCAGCGAAGCCGAGCTGCTCGACCTGATCCAACCCGGCATCGATGGCCTCATCCTCAGTGAAGGCTCGCACCGTGGGACGTTTCTGCCCTCGGTCTGGTCGCAACTGCCAAGCCCCGAGGCGTTCCTGCGCCATCTCAAGCAGAAAGCCGGGCTCGCGCCGGCGTATTGGTCCGATCGCATCCAGGTCGCGCGCTACCACACCGACTCCTTCAGCGAGTGACACCCACCCCTCTGTCGTGAAGCCGTCGTGAACGAGATCCCACTGTCCGCGCTGTTCGCCGCGCTCGGCGTGCTGCTGTTGCTGTCCGGCTTCTTCTCCGGCTCCGAAACGGCACTGATGACGCTCAACCGCTACCGCCTCAGCCATCAGGCCGATCAGGGCAAACGCGGCGCCGTCCTCGCGCGCCGTCTGCTCGACCGCCCCGATCGGCTGATCGGGCTGATCCTGCTCGGCAACAATTTCGTCAACATCCTCGCCTCCTCGCTCGCCACCGTGATCGCGCTGCGCATCGGCGGCGAGGGCGCGATCGCGATCGCCGCCGGGCTGCTGACCCTGATCATCCTGGTCTTCTCCGAAGTCACGCCCAAGACCCTTGCCGCCTTGCATCCTGAGCGCCTCGCCTATCCGGCCGCCTTCGTCTACATGCCGCTGCTCAAGCTGCTGTATCCCGTGGTCGCGGCGGTCAACCTGATCACCAACGGGCTGCTCAGGCTGATGGGCATTCGAGCGCAGGGCGGACAGGACCATGCCCTCAGCCGCGAGGAACTGCGCACCGTGGTCAACGAGGCCGGCGCCATGATCCCGCAGCAGAGCCGCGACATGCTGATCGCGATCCTGGATCTGGAGAACGCCACGGTCGAGGAGATCATGATCCCACGCAACGAGGTCGAGGGCATCGACCTGCAAGACCCGAGCGACGAGATCATCGCCGATATCCGCCGTGCCAATTACACCCTGCTGCCGCTGTTCGACGGTAACTTCGACAACGTCGTCGGCCTGATCCACTCGCGCACCGCGATGCACGCGCTGCTCGAGCACGGCATCGATCACGGCCGGCTCGATAAGGACTATCTGCGCTCGATCGCGCGCGAGCCCTACTTCGTGCCCGAGGGCACGCATCTCTATCAGCAGTTGATCAATTTCCAGCGCGCTCGCCAGCGCGTCGGGCTGGTGGTGGATGAGTATGGTGATTTCCAGGGCCTGATCACCCTCGCCGATCTGCTCGAAGAGATCGTCGGCGAGTTCACCACCGACCCCGCCGATGCCTACCCCGACATCCACCGCAGCGACGACGGCAGCTTGCTGATCGACTGCACCATCACCATCCGCGAGCTGAACCGCGCCATGCGCTGGTCGCTGCCGACCCAGGGGCCGAAGACCCTCAATGGCATGATCATCGATTATCTCGAGACCATCCCGGAGCCTGGCACCAGCCTCAAGCTGCGCGGCTATCCGCTCGAGATCATCCAGGCCGACGAGACGGCGGTGAAGACGGTGCGTTATCGCACGCTGCCGCGCAGCGCCGAGGCCAGGCAGTAGGATGTCGCCGGTGCTTATCGCTGGTTGATCCACTCCGGCACCTGCTCGCGCCAGCGCGCCAGCCAGTCCGTCACCTGTTCGGCGGGCATCGGGCGGGCGATGCCGTATCCTTGGGCGTAGCGGCAGCCGAGCTGGATCAGCGCCTGGCCATGGGCTGGCGTCTCCAGCCCTTCGGCGACGACTTTCAGGCCAAAACTCTGGCCCAGATCGAGAATGGCCTTGACGATGGCCTGGCACTTGCCATCGCTGAGCATGCCGAGCACGAAACTGCGGTCGATCTTTAAGATCGTCGGACTCAACGCATGCAGCGTCTGCAGTGACGAATGGCCGGTGCCAAAATCATCGAGCGAGATGGTCACGCCGATGTCCCTGAGACGCTTGAAGATTTGGATCGAGCTGTTCAGATCCAGCATCGGCCCACTCTCGAGCACTTCCAGCTCGAAGTGCGCAGGATCGATCGCGAATTGCGCGGCGTCCAGTGATGGGTAGCTGGCGAGACAGGCGACCAGCTTGTCGACGAACGCCGGATGCTGGAGTTGATTTGCTGCGACATTGACACTCACGCTGGTGGTCAAGCCGGTCTCTTGCCATGCCAGCAGTTGCGCCAGCGCCGCCTCGATCACCCAGTCGCCCAATTCCACCATCAGCGGATGGCCTTCGAGGTAGGGGATGAACGCATCCGGGCCGAGCAGACCCTGTTCCGGATGTTGCCAGCGAATCAACGCCTCGAGCCCGATCAACGTGCCCTCGAGCAGGTCAACCTTGGGCTGGTAATAGAGCCTAAACTGCGTCTCGCGCAGGGCTTGGCGAATCGCATCCAGCCGGTCTTGCAGGGAGCGGTCGGACTGGTATTGCGACAGATAAAACTGCACATGCCGATCCTTGCCGCCAAGCTTGGCCTGATACATGGCCTGATCGGCCATGCGCAGCAAGGGCCCGATCTGGCGAAACAGATTCCCGCTATTGTGGACCGCGCCAATGCAGGCACTCACGGTGAAGGTCTCATTGCCGAGGCGGATGGGCTCTTTGATCCGTTGTTTCAGCGCTTGCACCTGCTCGGTCACGCACTCCTCGCCCCTACAGTCATGCATGGCGACGACAAACTGGTCGCCACTGAGGCGGGCGACCTCGCCGGCATCTCCGGCAAAGGCCCGCAGGCGCTGGCCAATAATGCGCAGCGTCTCATCCCCCGCCTGCTCGCCGATACTGTGATTGATCCAGCTCAGCCCATCCAGATCGATTTGATAGACACCGGTTTCATACGCCCCGCCGGGCATCTGCTGCAGTCGCTGTTCGACGCATTGGTCGAACGCATAGCGGTTGGCCAACCCAGTCAGCGGGTCGCTGAACGCGAGCCTTTCCAGTTGCTGCTCATGGCGCTTGTTCTCGGTGATGTCCTGCACCGTGCCCAGCGCCAGCGTCGGCGCGTCATCCACCCAGTCTCCGAATTCGGCGATCGAACGGAGCCAGGTTTGGCCCTGACTCGTGGCGGTTCGGAACTCGACGTCATACACCGCGCCAGCGAGCCCTGCCTGCCAGGCCGCCTCAACCCTGTCGCGATCATCCGGGTAGATCGCCTCGAGCACGGACTCAACGTGGAGCAGCGTGCCAGTCTTGCGACCAAACAAGCGGTAGGTTTCAGGAGAGCACTCGACATGCTGCGTTCTCAGATCCTGCTTCCAACTCCCGATGCGGCCAACCCGCTGGGCACGCAGCAGATCCTGCCTGAGCCAGTCATTGCGCTCTTTGAGGATGTCGCGGGCCGCTTTGTTCTCGATCTGCGTGCGCACCCGGGCGCGCACGATCGATGGCTGGATCGGCTTGGCAATGTAATCAGCCGCACCGAGCTCCAGCCCCTTCTCCTCGTCCTCAGTGGCCGTGCGGGCGGTGACGAAGATCACTGGAATCTCCGCAGTGGAGGGGTCATCGCGCAGGGCTTCAAGCACCTGATAGCCACTCAGGTCGGGCATTTGAATGTCGAGCAGGATCAAATCGGGGCGCGGTTCGATCGCCGCCGCTTGGAGCGCTTGCCAGCCCGATTTGGCCACCCGAATGCGATACTCCGGTTCGAGCGTCTCGGCGAGAACGGCAAGGTTCGCGGGTTCATCGTCGACGATGAGCAGGGTGGCTGAAGTCGTCACTCGCGTTCCTGAATGAGTTTTAACGCTTGTTCATACTCGAAATTATCCACATCCCGTGCCAACTCGGTCAATACGACGCTTCCGAGCGCCTCCTCGAGCAGCACGTAATGCGCTGCCAGGGTATGCCGGGCCCGGCTGTCGGCGTTCTCGAGCAGGCGCCGCAGGGCCTCGATCGTCGCCCGCTGTTCGGGTGTCTGCGCTGTAGAGCCGGCGTGCGGTGGGTGTGCCGGTGCTGGCTCCGCCAAGTGCGCCTCCAACGCCTGGAGCAAGCGCGGCAAGCGTTCGATCAACGCCGCCAACGGGGGCCGCGCGGCCGCGCCATCGTGGTGCTTGAGCGCCACATCGAGTTCGCTGGCGAGGGCCTGAATCGGGGTCGCCCCAATCGTGCCCGCTGTACCCTTGAGCGTGTGCGCAATGTGTTCGGCGGCATCGAACTGACCCTGCTGAACCAGAGCGCTAAGGCGCTGTGCGTCATCGCCATGGGACGTGACGAACAGCCTGAGGACGCGCCGGTAGAGTGCCCGATCGTTTTGTACCGATGCCAGACCCGCGGTGATGTCGAGATCGGCAATGGCCTCCAAACGCGCAAGCCAGGTCGGCGCGGGATCGGGCGCGGGGTTGAGCCTGGGGGGCGAGCGCGACGCCGACGCGGACGGTGGCGGGGACGGGTTCTGGTAGGGTTGCGCCACGGCATGCTCAGCGGCGACCGCCGGCAACCACTGGAGCAAGGTCGAATATAGCTGCGCGATATCGACTGGCTTGGAGATGAAGTCATCCATGCCCGCTTCGATACAGGCCTGGCGTCCCTGGTCCAAGACGTTGGCAGTCATCGCCAGAATCGGCACGCGCGCCCGATTCGGCAGAGCATGTATCGCGCGCGTGGCGTCATGACCGTCCATTTCAGGCATCTGCACATCCATCAGGATCAGATCATAGTGCCTGTCCCGCGCCATGGCCACGGCTTCGCGGCCATTCACCGCCATATCCACCCGCAAGCCCACATTCTTCAGGAGTTCCCGCGCCACTTCGCGATTGAACGCATTATCCTCGGCCAGCAGCAGGTGCGCGCCACCCGGGCGGGCACGCAACCGCGCCTCGGGCGCCTCGCCAGTCGCCACCTCAGCGGCCGGTGCTCCGCCGCTGCCATGTTGCAGACAGGCGGTAAACCAGAAGGTGCTGCCCTTCCCCGGCGTACTGTCGACGCCGACATCACCGCCCATCAGCATCGCCAGACGCCGGGTCAGCGCGAGACCAAGGCCGCTGCCACCATACTGACGCGAGGTCGACTGATCCGCCTGTTCAAAGGGCTGAAACAATCGCGTGCAGGCCTCGGGGTCGATGCCAATGCCGGTATCCTGGACCTCGAAGCAGACTTGAAGCGTCGCGCCGTTCTCCTCGAGCAAACGCGCCCGGACGCGGATGCGGCCCGCCTTGGTGAACTTGACGGCATTGCTGACGTAATTGAGCAGTGCCTGGCGCAGTCGGGTCGGATCACCGCGCAGCCTGCGCGGCACCTCACCTAGCTCCACATCGATGGCAAGCCCCTTGGCATCGGCCGAGGCGCCGATGAACGAGGTGATCGTCTCGACAAGGTTGGGCAGATGAAAGTCAACCGCTTCGAGCTGCACCTTGCCAGCCTCGATCTTCGACAAGTCCAAGATGTCGCTGATAATCGACACGAGGTGCCGGCTGGCGCTCTCCATCTTGTCCAAGCGCTTGGCCTGTGGTGGTGTCACACCGTCCTTGCGCATCAGATGCGTCAAGCCGACGATAGCATTCAGCGGTGTGCGGATCTCATGGCTCATGTTGGCCAGGAATTCCGACTTTGCTTGGCTGGCCTGCTCCACCTGTTTAATTTGGCTGAGGTCGGTGTCGATACAGAACAGCTCTGGCTTCGCCCCCGGTGTCTGTACCACAGAGTGGGATGAATAGATTGAAATCGGGGACCCATCCTTACGCATCAGCGTCAATTCGCCAGCGCGAATCGGCTTGCCGGTCTCAACCATCTGGTGCAGTCCGGCCCAAACACTAGCGCGCATGGCGGGTGGGATGATCAACTCCAGTAGATTGCGGCCACACGCCTCTTCGGCAGTGTAGCCGTAGAAGGTTTCCGAAGCCTGGTTCCAGTAAGTTACCGTACCATCCATGAGATAGCCCTGCACCGCCACCGTTGACACGTTCTCCAGAATCCCCTGGAAGCGCGCTTCACTCTCGGCCAGGGCTCGGACAGCGTCCCAGCGCGTGAGGGCGCCGGCAACGATATCGGCGATGAGCTGCAGCATCTCCACCTGCTCGGCCGGCCAGCGGCGTTTGTGGCGCACCGCGTCAAAACCGAGGAAGCCGATCAGTCGCTGTCCCTGATCCCGCAGCGGCAGGCAGATCAGGGACTGGATGGACTGGGCCTGAAAGGTTGCCTGCGCAGCCGCCGCCTCGGGCGGCAGCGCGGCCACATCCGCGATCTGCAACGGCTGTTTTTCCTCCATCCGGGCGATCCACCAAGGCATGTCCGCCGTTGCGAGGTGCTGCAGGTGATGCCGCTGCGCACTGATGCCGGGGGCGCACCATTCGTGCGTGTTGCTGGCGGTCTTAAGATCGCTAGAGAAGCGAAACAGGTAAGCCCGATCGGCCTCGAACAGCGCTCCAAGTGCGGCCAGGGCCTGGTCCAGTCCATGCTCAAGGGACGCCTCATCGGCCGCTGTGACAAAGCCTGCGGAAATCTCGGCCAGCAGGGCCCGAAAGCGCTGCTCGAAACGCCGATCATGCTCGCCGCGCCGCACCTCTTCGCTCATCTCGAGCGCCTCTCAATGCAGCCGCATCGGCTGTCCTCCAAGTTCATCGATGATCTGCGTGACGGCCGCGATCTGCTCGGCATCGTCGGAGACCTCGACGAAGCGGCGCAGATCGCCGAGCGCCGCCGGGGCGTAGTCGAGATCGCGGTAGAGCAAGCCGCGCTCGCACAGCTCATCGGGCAAGTCAGGCGCCAATGTCAGCGAGGCGGTCAGCGCCGCGAGTCGATTGACGCGCTCGCCCCGGTCGCGATAGATGCCGATCAGATTGCGCAACATGCGCACCAGGATCTCGCGTTTGGTCGCCGGGCGCAGCAGCGCGGGATGGCTTTGAATGCTCAGCGTGCCTTGGCCGTAGAGATCGGCCAGGCGCAAATCCAGCTCGGACTCCGGCAGCGCGACCCCGCCGGCGTAGACATCCAGCATCAACGCGGTATCGCCCCGACCGATGCGGACCAGGAAATGGCCCGGAAAACCCACGCCATAGGCGGGCAGGCCGAGACGCGCGGCGATCTCGATATAGAGCACCGAGAGGGTGATCGGAATCCCGAGCCGGCGGTCCAACACCTGATCCAGGAAGCTATTGCGCGGGTCGTAGAAATCGTCCTGATTGCCGGCGAAGCCGTGCTCCTCGAACAAGAAGTGGTTGAACGCCCGCACCTGGTCGAAGAGATCGGCCTGCGCTGGAACGCTATTGCCCGCCTCAGTCGCCAGCCGCTCAAGAGCCACCAAGGGCTCATCCGCCGCCAAGTCTGGTTGAAACAGTCCACTCACCGCCAGTGCACCGGCGGCCAGATCGATCTCGTCATCGGGTTGCCGCGCGAGCTGCGCGAATGCTTGCTGTGCGTTGATCATCGCGTCTCCTCCTAGCGAAAGGCATCTTGCGACATCGGTCCGTTCGTCTCGATCTCAGGCTTGGAAGCAGCCTCATCGCGAGCCCGAAGCGATCCGACCAAGACTATAGAATGCGGCGTTAAGCCACCCAACGAAACCCCGGCGAGGTCTTGATGTCGTCCAACCCGCTCCGCGGCGCTACCTACATGCTTGAGGGTCTGCGCCTGATCACCCGCCCCGGCCTCAGACGTTTTGTCATCATCCCACTGCTGGTGAACATCGGCGTCTTTGCCGGTGCCATCTGGTACAGCCTGAGCCGCTTCGAGGGCGCGCTTGGCTGGATGGAGCAGCAGCTACCAAGCTGGCTGCACTGGCTCGATTGGCTGCTCTGGCCCATCTTTGTGCTAGCGCTGCTGATCATCGTCTTCTACAGCTTCACGCTAGTCGCCAACTTCATCGCCTCGCCGTTTAACGGCCTCTTGGCCGAGAAGGCCGAGGCGATCCTGACCGGGCACTCAGTCGACACGCCGATCGACTATGCCAAGCTCATCAAGGAACTGCCTGTCATTCTCTGGGATGAGGTCAAGAAAATCCTCTATGCGTTGGTCTGGACCATCCCGTTCTTGATCCTCGCCCTCATGGTGCCGGTGATTGGTCCGCTGATCTGGTTCCTGTTCACGGCTTGGATGCTGGCGGTGCAGTATAACGATTTTCCAATGGGCAACCACGGCCTGCTGTTCCGCGACCAGCGCGCTAGACTGCGCCAGCGCCGTTTCACCGCGCTCAGCTTCGGCTCGGCCGCCGCGGCACTGACCATGATCCCAGTGCTGAACTTCGTCGTGATGCCAGCCGCGGTGGCTGGTGCCACCGCGATGTGGATCAAGGTCTTCGCTGATCGCGAGTCGCCCTGACGCTGGCGCACCACGCAGATCGAGCAGCTCGGTGATGTAGCTCTCACAGCGCATGTGGAGGGATCGTGCTTGGACTGCTGGACCCATGCAGGGCCAGGTATCGGGTGAGCAGCGCGCATTGACCCATCTACTCAATTGCGGGCAGTCTAGTAAAACCTGGGATGATCCTGGAATCTCCGCCCCTTAGCCTCACCGATGGTCGCGATCAATCGTTCGCCTGCCGCACTCGAAATCCTAAACCGCACCTTCGGCTACGCCCGCTTTCGCGGCGCGCAGGAGCAGATCATCTCGCATGTCGCCGGCGGCGGCGATGCGCTGGTGCTGATGCCGACCGGTGGTGGCAAGTCACTTTGTTACCAGATCCCGGCGCTATTGCGCGAGGGGACCGGGATCGTCGTTTCGCCGTTGATCGCCTTGATGCAAGATCAGGTCGACGCCCTGCGTCAGCTCGGCTTGCGCGCGGCCTTTCTGAACTCATCGTTGGACCTGGACCAGCAACGCCAAGTCGAGCACGCCTTGCTCAGCGGCGAGCTGGATCTGCTCTACGTTGCGCCTGAGCGCTTGCTGACCGAGCGCTTCCTAACGCTGCTCGAGCGCGCACAGATCGCCCTGTTTGCGATCGATGAGGCCCACTGCGTCTCGCAATGGGGCCACGACTTCCGCCCCGAGTACGTGCAGCTCAATCACCTGCACGAGCGCTGGCCGCAGATCCCGCGCATTGCGCTCACCGCCACCGCCGATGGCCCAACCCGCAACGAGATCATCACCCGCCTCCAGCTCGAGCAAGCCGAGCACTTCGTCTCCAGCTTCGACCGGCCGAACATCCGCTACCGCATCGTCGAGAAACAGAGCCCACGGCAGCAGCTGCTGCGCTTCCTGCGCGAGGAGCATCCGCAAGATGCTGGCATCGTCTATTGCCTCTCGCGCAAGCGGGTCGAGGAGACCGCCGACTTCCTCTCCGCTCAGGGCTTCAAGGCCCTGCCCTATCATGCCGGGCTCAGCGCTCAGATGCGCCAGGCCCATCAGGCCGAATTCCTGCGTGGCGAGGGCGTGATCATCTGCGCCACCATCGCCTTCGGCATGGGCATCGACAAGCCGGATGTACGCTTCGTCGCCCATCTGGATCTGCCCAAGAGCATCGAGGCCTATTATCAGGAGACCGGGCGCGCCGGCCGCGATGGGCTGCCGGCCAATGCCTGGCTGACCTACGGCCTCAGCGACGTCGTCAGCCTGCGGCGCTTCATCGAGGACTCCGAGGCCGAGGAGCGTTTCAAGCGCGTCGAGCTGCACAAGCTCAACGCCCTGCTCGGGCTCTGCGAGACGACCCGCTGTCGGCGTCAGGTACTGCTCGACTACTTCGGCGAGGCCGGCAGCGCTGCCTGTGGCAACTGCGACACCTGTCTGACCCCGGTCGAGTGCTACGACGGCACCATCGTCGCGCAGAAGGCGCTCTCCTGCATCCATCGCACTGGCGAGCGCTTCGGGGCTGGTTATCTCACCAATATCCTGCTCGGCAAGGCCGATGAGCGCATGCGCCGTTTTGGTCATGACCAGGTCAGCACCTTCGGCATTGGCACCGAGCTGAGCGCCGAGCAGTGGAAATCGGTCTATCGGCAGTTGGTCGCCGCCGGCCTCGCACAGGTCGATATCGAGGGCCACGGTGGACTGCGCCTCAACCGTGAGGCCTGTCGGCCGATCTTCCGCGGTGAGCAGCGCATCGACCTGCGTCGTGATCCTGATCGCAAGCGCTCGCGCGCTGAGCGCCGAGCGCCGCCGGCCGCCGCCCCGGCTGATCCAGAGGGCAATGCGCTCTGGGAGCGCCTGCGCACCCGCCGTCGCACGCTCGCCGAGACCCAAGGCGTGCCCCCCTTCGCGATCTTCCCGGACAGCACCCTGCACGAGCTGGTCCGCTACCGACCGCGCAGCCGCGATGAACTAGCCCGCATCAGCGGCGTCGGCGTCGTCAAGCTCGAACGCTATGGCGAGGCCTTCCTCGCCGAGCTGCAGGCGCACGAGGCCGAGCACGGTCGACCCAGGCAGTTACCACCGCTGCCGCCCGAGAAGTTGCGTCCAGAACCTGAACATGAGCGCGGGCATGTGCACGGTCGTGAGCGTGGGCGCGACACCACGGGCGTCCCCACCGCAGCATCCAGCGGTCGCATCTGGCGAAGCGGCGGCCTCAGCGAGACCGTCCGCGACACCTTGGCGCTTTCCCGCGCTGGTCTCGGCATCGATGACATCGCCCGCCAGCGCGGGCTCAAGCCGACCACCATCTACACCCATCTCGCTCGCTGCATCGAGGTTGGCGAGCTGCCGTTACGCGAAGCCGTCTCTCTCTCCGAAGAAGAGCTGAAGACCATCCGCTACGCACTTGAGCAGATCCCATCTGATTCGGCAATGGCATTGAAACCAGCCTTCGATGCCCTGAACGGCGAATACGACTACGGGGTGCTGCGCTGCGTGCGGGCGGGGCTGGATCAAATCGCCGGGTGACCACGGGGATGACTCACCCGGGACTAAACATCTAAGCCTTCAATCTCGCGGGCTTTTTTTTATCTCGGTTGTCTAGGCGTGGCCGCCTACATCCTCCGAGGCGTTCTTGGCGGAACGCCCATTATATCAATGGGTTGAACGAGGTTCGCCCTTTTTATGAAACATTCGGGTCTAGCAGCACTCGACCTCAAGCGCCTCGAGCATGATTTCCAGCTCGGCCTCATTCCAGCGCTCGAGCAATTCGCGCAGATGGTTGATATGACAGTGGATGTGATAGAGCGCATCGTGCTTCGGGCCGTTGCGGCCCTCGAGCTTGGCCTCGAAGTAGCTCCAGAACGGATCATCGCGCTCGCCGGTGCGCATCGCCGTGCGTAAGGCGGTGACGAAGCGCTCGGCGTTACCGTCGCAGTCGATATCGCGGAAGCTGATGTAACGGTCAGGACGCTCGAGCATCTCAGCACCCCGCCTCGGCCGCAACCGCCTCTGCGGTCGCGCTGTCGTTGGCAGTAAAACCGTCGGCGGCAAGCAGCTCATCGATGTCGGCCTCGACGAGCTGGATGTCCTTCTTCTCGCAGTAACGGCGCTCCTTGTCGGTCGGCTCCGGGATCAGCGCCCAGCCGGCGGGCTCGCCGGCGGCATAGATCACATCCGAGAGCACCATGCGCTCGGTGTCGCGCGTCAGGCGGAGTCCGAGGAATAGGTATTGGCGCCCGACCCGGTATTCCTTGAGGAAACGCGGTAGCCCGAAGCCGCCCATCAGCTCGGTCAGGTAGTCGACGAAATCAGCATCCGAGGCGATATAGGTCGCATCCGGGCGCGGACTGCCGAGCGGCTTGAACAGGATCGGCAGTGCCGGGTCGACCTGATCCTGCTCGATCTCCTGATAGAGGTCGCCATCGTAGGCATGGATGCGAAACCGGTAGTCGGTACCAGCAATCCGTGAGATCCCGCGGATCAGCGTATGGGGCCGATCCGCATAGGACTCCTGCAGCTGGGTATCGCGGTTGATGTCGATGACGTAGCGCGGTGCCAGCTCGGCGAGCCAGTCGTGCAGCGGGGCGCGCGTCCACTGACGCTGGCCATAGGTGTGATCTAGGAACCGGTTGACCGCGCTGCGCCCGCGCTTTAGCTCGACATCCATGGCCGCGCGCGGGAATTCCCACATCAGCCGTTTCGACATCGGTCGGCCTTTGTTCATCGCCAGGATCAGGCTGTCGCTGTCGGCCGGCATCGGCGAGCCTGTCTCGCGCTCGACGACCGGCGCTAACACACCGGGACCGAGATAAGGAATGAGATCGCCGCGGCGCATGGCACTGGCAAGATCGGAGAGTTCGATGGACATAAGTTTCCTTGGAGGATAGGGAGCCATCCCTAGCTTGCAAGCAAAGAGAATGCCAATGAACCAGGATTCGAAGCCTGACGCACACCTGATGCTGCTTGAGGAATCGTGCGCTGACGATAGTTCGCGCCCTGAGTCGCCCGCCCGGACCAGTCACGCTGCCATGTTGAGTCTAGCCGTCAGAACTTAGCGCCAGAAACCCACCCTGCTTCCGGCTCCAAACTCCGGTTCTAAAAGCTGTGGCAAAGGCTGCAACGCGATCGCCTTGTTCGCTTTGCGACAATCGCCGCAGCGCGATGATGCTCGGCAAGCGATCCGCTAAGTTGCTGATCCATCGAAAAACAGGGGCGCAGACGCCTGTCTTAACGCTCGGTGGCACGGTCTCTGCTTTAAGGTCATCCATCAGCATGCTCCCCAGCATGCAGTCGTCAGCACGCCCTCGCAAACGCTCAGCCACCGAGACCCTGAAGGCATGAAGCAAAAAGACATCGCCGCGCTCTTGGACGAGCCCGCCTGTGAGCACAACACCAAGGCCAAGTCCGGCTGCGCCAAGCCCAAGCCCGGCGCCACGGCCGGGGGCTGCGCCTTCGATGGCGCCCAGATCGCGCTGCTGCCGATCGGCGATGTCGCGCACATCGTGCACGGCTCCATCGCCTGCGCCGGCAGCGCCTGGGACAATCGCGGCAGCCGCTCCACCGGCCCGACCCTGTACAAGCTCGGCATGACCACCGACCTGACCGAACAGGATGTGATCATGGGTCGCGGCGAGAAGCGGCTGTTCCATTCGATCAAGCAGGCGATCGAGAGCTACGACCCAGCGGCAGTCTTCGTCTACAACACCTGCGTGCCGGCGTTGATCGGCGATGATGTCGATGCGGTCTGCAAGGCCGCGGCCGAGCGCTTCGGCAAGCCGGTGGTCTCGGTCGATGCGGCCGGCTTCTACGGCACCAAGAACCTCGGCAACCGCATCGCTGGCGAGACCATGGTCAAGCAGGTCTGCGGTGGCCGCGAGCCCGATCCGATCCCGGCCGGCATTGAGCGGCCCGGCTTCAAGGTGCACGATGTCGCACTGGTCGGTGAGTACAACATCGCCGGTGAGATGTGGCGCGTGATGCCGCTGTTCGATGAGCTCGGCATCCGCGTGCTCTGCACCCTCTCCGGCGATGCGCGCTTCCACGAGGTGCAGACCATGCACCGCGCGGAGGTCAACATGATGGTCTGCTCCAAGGCGATGATCAACGTCGCCCGCAAGCTCGAGCAGGCCTTCGGCACGCCCTGGTTCGAGGGCAGCTTCTATGGAGTCGCCGACGTCTCGCAGGCATTGCGTGATTTTGCCCGCCTGATCGGCGACCCGGACCTCAGCGCCCGCACCGAGGCGCTGATCGCCCGCGAGGAGGCGCGCATCGATGCCGAGCTCGAGCCTTGGCGCGAGCGCCTGCGTGGCAAGCGGGTGCTGCTCTACACCGGCGGCGTCAAATCCTGGTCCGTGGTCTCGGCGCTGCAGGATCTCGGCATGAGCGTGGTCGCCACCGGCACCCGCAAGTCGACCGAGGACGACAAGGCGCGCATCCGCGAGCTGATGGGCGACGAGGCGGTGATGATCGAGGATGGCAATCCACGCAATCTGCTCGATCTCTATCGGCAGCAGGGTGCCGATCTGCTGGTCGCCGGCGGACGGAATCAGTACACCGCGCTGAAGGCGCGCATCCCGTTCCTGGATATCAATCAGGAGCGCGAATTCGGCTACGCCGGCTACGACGGCATGCTCGAGCTGGCGCGGCAGATGTGCCTGACCATCGAGAGCCCGATCTGGGCCGCGGTGCGCAGCGCGCCGCCTTGGCGCAGCGCTAGCGACGGAGCCGCGGCCGGTGCGCCGGTTGTGCAATCGCCAGAGACCGAGACTGGAGCGAGCGCCTCAGCCTCACAGGCAGCAACGGAGGTGGCCCATGGCTGAGCCCACCATCATCAAGCGCAACAAGGCCCTTTCGGTCGGCCCGCTGAAGGCCAGCTCGACCCTGGGCGCCACCCTCGCCTTCCTCGGCATGCGCCGGTCGATCCCGATGCTGCACGGCTCCCAGGGCTGCACCGCGTTCGGCAAGATCTTCTTCATCCAGCACTTCCGCGAACCGATGCCGATCCAGACCACGGCCATGGATCAGGTCAGCACCATCATGGGTGGCGACGAGAGCATCGTCGAAGGGCTGGCGACGATCTGCGCCAAGCACCAGCCAGCGTTGATCGGCCTCCCGACCACCGGTCTGGTCGAGACCCAGGGCGCCGACGTACCGCGCGCGATCCAGATGTTTCGCGACCAGCATCCGGAATACGCCGAGGTGGCGGTGGTCCCGGTCGCCTCGCCAGACTACAGCGGTTGTATCGAGACCGGATTCAATACTGCGGTCAAAGCGATCATCAATGACCTGGTGCCCAAGGCCACCGCCGCCGGCACCCGTCCCGGTCGTCGGCCGCGGCAGGTCAATGTGCTCGCCGGCTCGGCGCTGACCACCGGCGATCTCGAGCATCTGAAGGATCTGCTCGAGCGGTTCCGCTTGCGCCCGGTGCTGCTGCCCGATATCGCCGACTCGCTCGACGGCCATCTCGTCGACAGCGACTACAGTGCCCTGACCATCGGCGGCACTCCGCTCGATGAGCTGTCGACCCTGGGCGATGCTGCCGCGACGCTGGTCATCGGCGGCTCAATGAACGGCGCTGCCGATCTGCTTGCCGAGCGCACCGGGGTTCCGGATCATCGCTTCCCGCATCTGATGGGGCTGGAGGCCATGGATCGGTTCATCAGCACCCTCGCCGAGATCAGCGCCGAGCCGGTGCCCGAGCGCATTGAGCGCCAGCGCTCGCAGCTGCAAGACGCGATGCTCGATGCCCACTTCTCGATCGGCCAGGGCCGCTTCGCGATTGCGGCTGATGTCGATCTGCTCGTTGCTTTCTCGCAATTGCTCGCCAGCATGGGTGCCGAGACCGTCGCTGCGGTGGCGCCGACCAACGCGCCAAGCCTTGCCGAGGTCGCTGCTGCACAGGTCAAGATCGGCGATCTGGAAGACCTCGAGCAGCTCGCCCGCGCCAACGCCGCGGAAGTGCTGATCACCAACAGCCATGGCACGCATACCGCCGAGCGCCTCGGCATCCCGCTGCTGCGCGCCGGCTTCCCGCAATTCGACCATGTCGGCGGCTGGCAACGGCAATGGATCGGCTACCAAGGCAGCCGCCAAATCCTGTTCGATCTCGCCAATATCATGCTCGGTCTGCACAAGGGCGAGATCGCGCCCTATCGCTCGCGGCTGAAGCAGTGGCCCGAGCACGAACGTGAGCAAGCCGCATGACCATGAAACGCCAGCTCAAGCTCGTCGGCAACGACGACACCGACGCGACAACGATCAAGGTCGCCGTCGCCACCACCGACCGCAAGTGCGTCAATCAGCACTTCGGCGCCGCCGAGAGCTTCGCGATCTACCGGGTGTCACCGAGTGGCTACGAGCTGCTCGAGGTGGCCCAGTTCGGTCGCCTCGACATGGATGGCAACGAGGACAAGCTCGGCGCCAAGATCGAGGCCCTCGAAGGCTGCATCGCGGTCTACTGCCAAGCGATCGGCGCCTCGGCCATCGCCAAGCTGCGCGCGCAAGGCATCCAACCGATCAAGGTCGCGCCCGACACGCTGGTCAGCAGTCTCCTGCACGCGCTCAAACGCGAGCTTCGCGATGGCCCCAGCGCCTGGCTCAAGCGCGCCATCGAGCAGCAGAGCCCGCGCAGCGAGAGCCGATTCGATGCCATGGCCGCCGAGGCCTGGGAAGAATGATTCGCGACGACAAACACAACGACACAAGAGAAGCCTATGACCATTGAAACGCCCGAAGCACCAACCGCAGCACCAACTATCGACCCGCATGATCCGGTACTGGACACCGAATTCGCGACCGAAATGGTGCGCCAGATCCGCGCCATCGACCCCTATGGCACCTACGAAGACCTCTCGGCCGCCGGGGTCCTTGAACCCTATGTGCTGACCAAGGAGAAGAAACGCGAGATCCCGATCGTCGGCGACCCCGACGAGATCGTCGTTGCCCGCATCCAGGCCTTCTACAACGCCATCGCGGTGCTGATCGAGAAGGAATGCGGCCTGCGCGCGGTACCCTTGTTGCACCTGACCCACGAGGGCTTTGGCCGGGTGTTGATCACCGTCGGCAAGCTAGTCGTGGTGGATCGCTCACTGCGCGATGTGCATCGCTTCGGCTTCCCAACCCTTTCGAAGATGAAAGACGAAGGCGACAAGCTGCTCTCGGTCTCACTCGAGTTAGTCGGTGAGCACAGCCGGGTCGCCGGCCTCTGAGACAGCCCTCTCAGCCAACCAACCGGGCAAGCCAATCACCTCAGACCGCCCCCGGCAAGGCGGGGAGTCTCGCGGAGGAACGGATGAACGATGACGAGATCAAGGCCCTTGAGAAGGCGCTAAAGAAGGCCAAGCGCATCGCCAGCGAACGCGCGAGCGAGCTACACGACCTAGTCGAAGACCGCCTGCCGGCGGCCTTCGACGAGATCCCGAGCTTGGCCCAAGCCACCTACGACGCCTGCCAGGCCTGGGCCGCGGCCAAAGCTAGGCTCGAGCAAGCACAAACCGCCGATGCCTGATCATTGCTCAGTGCAAAGCATCCATCCCCAAACAGCCCACACCCAGCGGAGCAAGCCAATGAGCACCATCACCGGACTCACCCGAGGCGGCGTCCAGTGGACCCCAGCCTTCATCGTCGACCTGAATCAGAACAATTGCATCGGCTGTGGCCGCTGCTTCAAGGTCTGCCCACGCGACGTCTTCGAACTCGTCGACCGCGATGAGCTTGACCTCAGTGATGACGATGACTTCGATGACGACTTCGACGAGGCGCCCGGGATGGTCATGAACCTCAAAAACACCCTGGACTGCATTGGCTGCGAGGCCTGCTCGCGCGTCTGCCCCAAGGCCTGCCTGTCGCACGAGCCGCAAGCGATCGCTGCCTAAGGGCATTGTCCTCAGGTCGAATAGATCAGCGCCAACAGACCAACGTCCGAGTCCGCAGCTTGAGCTACAGAACCTGGTCTACTATTCATTGCGATCCTTTGATGACGGCTCTTGATCCGAGCGCGTCTCTGAGGTCGGAGGAGACTGGCCGGACGCCGGCTTCGCGTTCGCCTTACGCGTGGGCGCCTTCTTGGCGCCTGGCTTCTTAGCAACCGACTTCTTTTTTGCGACTGGTTTTTTTGCGGTTGTCTTGGCGGTTGCCTTTCGGGCGGTCGGCTTTTTGGCGGCCGTCTTCTTGGCGACCTGCTTCTTTGCCGTGGTCTTTGCGGCTCCAGCTCGCGCGGGTGCAATTTTCTTGGTCGGCCGTGCCGACTGATCTGGCTGATCGGAATCAGGCTCGGCCCTAGCCCGATCCGCAGACCGCTGCTGAGCCCATTGGACGAGCCATTGCACGAGCCTTACAAGCACAAGAACCCCATTGATCAGAGCCGAGATCACCGCAACCAGCACCGACCAGACAATCATCCAGAGAGGTAGACCGCCGTTCGGTTCTCGCGCTTGCTGCGCATCCGGCCGCAGCCCGGAAGCGACTCCGGACTCCCCAAAGCCGACCCCCTCGCTGCCGCTGCCGCCCTCACCATCGCCAGTGCCCGTACCGCCACCTTCAATCTCGGCATATCCAGCCGAGAGCATCCGTTCGCCGCTCTCGGTCTCGATCAGATAAAACCGAGGCGTCAGCGAGATGCAGCCGAGCGGGATCACGATCACCGCCATCAGAGTCGCGACCCCGGCACCGAACAGCAGGCTCACCGCCATGCCCTGGAAGATCGGATCATCGATGATCGCCCAGGCGCCGGCCATCAGCGTCAGCGAGGTGATCAGGATCGGGCGCATCCGGATCTCGGCGCCGTCGACCGCCGCCTCGCGCACCGGCTTGCCCCGGGCGACCTCGATCTTGACGAACTCGACGATCAGGATCGACTGTCGCACGATAATGCCGCCGAGCGCGATCATGCCGATCATCGAGGTCGCGGTGAATTCAGCCCCCATGAACAGATGGCCGGGGATGATGCCGATCAGCGTCAATGGGATCGGCGACATGATTAGACCGGCGATCGCAAAGTCGCGGAACTCCCAGACGATCAGCCCATAGATCAACAACAGCGCCGCCATAAAGGCGATGCCCATGTCGCGGAAGGTCTCGTAGGTCACCGTCCACTCACCCGACCACTCGAAATCGGCTACCGCATCCGTCTTCGGCGGGCCGATCAGCCCGTCCGGCATCCCGCTCATCGCCTCACCAGGTCCTGGCGGGTCATAGCCTTCCAGCAGATCCTCGATGGCGAACATGCCATAGATCGGCGCGCCCAACCGGCCTTCCATCTCGCCGACCACATACTCCATCGGTCGCAAATCCTTGTGGTAGATGATTGGGTCTTCTCGATGGCGGACGAAGCTGCCGAGTTCGGCCAGCGGCACCATGCCGCCATCTGGCCCACCGATCGGCAGGCTACCCAGCGATGTAATCTCGGAGCGATAGGAGAGCGGCACCTGAATCACGATGTAGGTCGGCTCCTGTACCGTGCCGCGCTTGACATCGCCCACCTTGGTCGCGCCAAGGGCCATCGCCAGATTGCGGTTGATGGTGTCAACCGAGATCCCACGCCGCACGGCCTTCTCGGTATCGACCTCGAAACGCCAGGCGTCATAAGGCTCGATCAGATAGTTATCGACATCAACCACGCCCTCCGCCTGTTCGAACATCGCCGTCATATCCTGCGCGGCCTGGCGTCGAACCTCACTGCTGGGGCCATAGATCTCGGCGACCACGGTCTGTAGCACCGGCGGCCCAGGCGGCATCTCGACTACGGCGATGTGGGCGCCGAACCGCTGCGCCACCGGCGTCAGTCGCTCACGCGCGGCAACCGCGATCTCATGGCTACCGCGCTTGCGCTCATGCTTGTCCTTGAGCTGCACCAGCAGATCGCCCTCCCAGGCCTGTTCGCGCAGATAGTAGTGTCGAACCATGCCGTTGAAGTTGAACGGCTGCGCGGTCCCAGCATAGGTCTGGATCGCCACCACCTCCGGCAGCTCGCGCAGCTTCTCGGCCAATCGACGCACAATGTTGGCAGTCTCCGGCAGCGCGGTACCCTCGGGCATGTTGACGACGACGCTGAACTCCGGCTTGTTGTCGAACGGCAACATCTTCACCGGCACGACCTTGAAGTAGAACAGCGTGCAGACCAATGCGGTGGCTGCGATGGTGCCGATGAGGAACGCCTTGCCCAGGGTCCGGCTCTCGATCAGTGGCATCACCAGCGGCCGATAGAAGCGGCTGACGATGGCGCGCGTTTGCTGCTCCCGGCGCTCGGCCCGTTCCAGCGCCTTCAACCGCGGACGCATCCGCAAGGCGAACCAGGGTGTGAAGACGAAGGCGGCGATCAGCGAGAAGAACATCGCCGAGGAGCCCAGCACCGGGATCGGGCGCATGTAAGGCCCCATCAGCCCACTGACCCAACCCATCGGCAACAGTGCGGCGATGATGGTGAAGGTGGCCAGGATGGTTGGATTGCCGACCTCGTCGACGGCGGCGACGGCCTCGGTGATGCTTGTCTTGCCTTGCTCCAGCCAGTGGCGAAAGATGTTCTCGACCACCACAGTGGCGTCATCGACCAGGATGCCGATGGCGAAGATCAGCGCGAACAGGCTCACACGGTCGATGCTGTAATCGACCATCCAGGCCCACCAGATGGTCAGCAGGATGACGACGGGGATGACCGAGATGACGACGATCGCGGCGCGTAGCCCAAGTCCGACCAGGCACAGGATCGAGACGATCACCGCCGCCTCGAACATCGCCTGCAACAGCTCGTTGACCTTGTCGTTCGCGCTCTGGCCGTAGTTGCGCGTGACCTCGACCTGCACGTTCGTCGGGATCATCCGCCGCTCGAGGCTGGCGAGCTTCTCGAGCACCGCCTCGGCAACCATCACGCCGTTCGCGCCCTCCTTCTTGGCGATCGCCAGCGTAACCGCCTGCGCGCCATTCGCCGGATGCGCGCCCTCATAAGCAGGACCGGTGAGATGGGTGACAACCTGTTCGGTCTCCTGTGGCAGCGGCCGTACATGCGCCACATCGCGAATATAAATCGGCCGTCCACCCTGGCTGCCGACCACCAGCCGTTCGATATCGTTGGCATCCTGCAGAAAAGCGCCGGAATAGATCTTATACGAGGTGCCACCGCCCTCGGTCGCGCCGGTTTGGGTCTCGGCATTGGCGCTGCGGATGGTCTCGGCGATGCGATCGAGCGTGATGCCATAGCCGGCCAGACGCTCCATCATCACCTCGACCCGAATCTGCTCCTCGCGCCCGCCGACGACGAAGCCCTTGCCGGTCTCCGGCACCGAGCCGAGTTCTTGTAGCACATCCAATGCCAGGGTGCGCAGCTGGCTGTCCGCGACCTCCTCGGACCAGAGCGTCAGGGTGACGATGGGCACATCATCGATACTGACCGGCTTGACCAGTGGCGGCTGCACATCGGGCGGCATCCGATCCATGTTCGCCTGCAGTTTGTCGTGGACCTTGACCACCGACTGGCCCATGTCTTCGCCGACCTTGAAGCGCACGGTGACCACGGCGCCCCCGCGCTGAGTGGCGGAGTAGACATGGCGCACGCCGGTCAGCTCCATCATCAGCTGCTCCAGCGGCTGGCTCACCATGCTCTCGACCTGCACCGCCGAGGCGCCCGGATACTGCACGAAAACGTCGATCATTGGCACCGAGATCTTCGGATCTTCCTGACGCGGCGTGAACAGCAGGCCGAGCAGGCCGATACAGAGGGCCCCGATCAGGAGCATCGGCGTGACCGGGGTATTGATGAAGGTGCGGGCGATGCGACCGGAGAGGCCGAGCGAAGCGCTTGCTGCGGGGGCATGGCCATGCCCCTGCAAACCGGCGCCTGAAGGGAGCGAGGAGCTGGCGCTCTTGGAGTCGTTCATGCGGTGCGCTCGCTAAGAAAAGCCGGGCACTGCATAAGCCCGATGAGTGGCTTTCGCCTGTCGTGGTGACAGACGGGCATCACTATAACCGACAGGACGACCACGACAAACGCCTTGTCAGCCTGAGTCAACTTGGAATGCACAGGCCGCGATGGCCGAACTGTGACCTGGTCGCTTGTTCGGTATTTAAGCATTTAGTAATATTAAAGCCCACTTGAGCAATCGCCTCGGTTTGGGGCTGGAACAGAGATGATCATCGATACGCTAACCATTGCCGGCTTTGTGAGCGCCGCCAGCTTTCTGTTGATGCCGCTGCTGATGGGGCGAGAGTTCATTCGCGTTCAGGACTGCGACGAGCCCGCCGGCTGTTGCCCCGCACAGATATGCTGGGCAAACCCCGCGCCCGCCTCGGCATAGAGATTGAACACCAGATGCACGCCAGCGGCGCGCAAGGCCTGCTCATCATCGGCATACTTGGCAATCGCGCCAAGGGTGCCGGTGAAGCCCTCCTTGAGCAGATGCTCGGCCGCGAACAGATTCTCTGACACCCGCGGCATCGCCAACAGCACCAAGCGCATGTGACCGTCGGCGAGATGCAACCGATGCCAGAAATCCGCATCGGTCGCACTCCCGTGCACCACGTAACGCCCGTGCCGCTGATGGTGCGCGATGGTATCCGGATTGGCATCCACCCCCACCGGCCGCAGTCCGCGCTCATGGGCGAGTTCATCATAGGCACCGCGGCCGATCCGTCCCATCCCGACCACCATGGCATTGGCATCACCGGGATCGATCTCGGCCTCCTCCGGCAAGCGCCTTGCGCGCTCACGCCGGCGCAGCCAACCGCTCATCGCCTCATACCAGGCATGCGAACGACTCACCGCCGGTGAAGCGGCGATGAACGAGAACGCCAACGCCAGCGCCACCACCGCCAACCATTGCGGATCGAGCCAGCCGTTCTCGACCCCGACTGCGGCCACGATGAGGCCGAATTCGCTGTAATTGGCCAAGCTCAAGCCGCCGAGAAAGGCGGTCCGCCCGCGCAACCCGAACCACAGCATCAGCTGCTGGAAGAGAAACCACTTGTACGGCAGCACCAGCAGCAGGCCGAGCGCGAACAGCATCATGCCCGGACTCGGCACCCCTTGCAGCCCAATGCTGAGAAAAAAGCCGACCAAGAACAGGTCCTTGATATCAAGCAGCGATTTGGCCAGCTCGCGCGCCTTGGGATGATTGGCGATGATCACGCCGATCAGGATCGCCCCCAGATCGCCTTTCATCTGCACCAGCTCGAACAACTGCGAGGTGCCGAGCGCCAAGCTGAGTCCGAGCAGCAACAGCAGCTCATCGTGCCCGGCATGGCTCAGCAGCCAGTGCAACAGCCGTCGCGCCGGCAGCAGGAGCAGCAAGCCGAAGGCCCAGAGGGTCGGGATCTTGCCCGCCGAAAAGGCCAGGAACACCACCGCCCAGAGATCTTGGATGATCAGGATACCGATCGCAACTGTGCCGTAGAGCGAGCCCATCTCGCCCTTCTCCTCGAGCACCTTGACCGCGAACACCGTGCTCGAGAAGCTCAGGGCGAAGGCCAACAACGCCGCCGACTCCAGATCGACCCCGACCAACAGCGGTACCCCAAGCCCACCGAGCGCGAGCAGCGCTGGCACCAACAGCGCCAACAGCGCGATCATGTGCAGCAGCGCCGTGCCCCAGACATGGGGCTTCACCAGACTCCTGAGCTTGAGCTTCAGCCCGATGGTGAACAGCAACAGGGTGATGCCGATGTGGGCCAGCTCCTCGATCAGCGCGTTCTCGCGCGCACCAAAGGCGTGCAGCGCGAAGCCACCGACCAGATACCCCACCAGCGGCGGCAAACCGATTCGACGCGCCACGAGCCCAAGCGCAAAGGCCAACGCGATCCAGACGATATCGAACATTCGAAGCCTTCTCCTAGAGCACGGCAAGCAACGCCCAGCGGCGCTGGCGCCTCGGGTCCGCAGTCTCCGCATGGTACGGGCTCGATTGATCTATCGCACGCGCAAAGCACGCCTCGTGCCGTCCGAGCACCGCCGGAGCCAACAACCGCCTTAAATGACCGCCGGGTTACGCTATACTTCGGCCGCTGATCTCGGTCGTCGCCGCTGCGCCGGCCCTGCCCATTACTCAAGCGCGAAAAGGGTTCCCGCATGTCTGACTATAACGCCGAGGACGTCCGCAACATCGCCCTCGTCGGCCACGCCGGTTCCGGCAAGACCACCCTCGTCGAAGCACTGCTCGCGAGCGCCGGCGCCATCGCCGAGCCCGGCAGCGTGACCAAAGGCACCACGGTCTGCGATTACGACGACATGGAAAAGGAGCTGCGGCATTCGCTCGATGTCGGCATCACCGGCTTCAGTGCCCACGGCAAACACATCAACCTGCTCGACACCCCCGGCTATCCGGACTTCCTCGGTCGCACTCTCTCGGTGCTGAACGCGGTCGAGACCGCCGCCATCGTGGTCAACGCCGAGAACGGCATCGAGCCGCTCACCCAGCGCGCCTGGAAGGCGGCCGACAACCGCAACCTGTGCCGCATCATCATCGTCAACCGCATCGACGCCGCCGGTGTCGATCTCGCCGGCCTCACCGAGCAGCTGCGCGAGACCTTCGGCGCCGAATGCCTGCCGATCAATCTGCCGGCCGAGGGCGGTCAGCGCGTCATCGACTGCTTCTTCAACCCCGCCGGTGACAGCACCGACTTCTCCTCGGTCGCAGAGGCCCACGGTCAGATCATCGATCAGGTGGTCGAGGTCGACGAGGCGCTGATGGAGGTCTACCTGGAGCAAGGTTCGGAACTCAAGCCCGAACAGCTGCACGATCCCTTCGAGGAAGCCCTGCGCGAATCCCATCTGGTACCGATCTGCTTCTGCTCCGCCGAGACCGGTGCCGGCATCCCCGAGCTGATGGAAATCCTGGTGCGGCTGATGCCGAACCCGGCCGAGGGCAACCCGCCGCCGTTCATGAAGGGCGAAGGCGCGAACCTGAAGCCGGTCAGCGTCGAGCCCGATCCGAGCAAGCATGCCATCGCGCATGTGTTCAAGATCATCAACGACCCCTTCCGCGGCAAGATCGGCATCTTCCGCGTCCATCAGGGCCGCATCACGCCGAATAGCCAGCTGTTGATCGGCGATGCGCGCAAGCCGTTCAAGGTCACCCATCTGTATCGGGTGCACGGTAAGGAGTTGATCGAGGCCGATGAGGGTGTGCCGGGCGACATCCTCGCCGTCTCACGCGTCGACGACATCCACTTCGACGCCGTGCTGCACGACTCGCACGAGGAGGACCACTTCCATCTGCGCAGCATCGAATGCCCGCTGCCGCTGTTCGGACTCGCGATCACCGTCGCTAAGCGCGGCGATGAGCAGAAGCTCAACGACGCCCTGCACAAGCTCGAATCCGAAGATCCCTGCTTCCACATCGAGCACAACGCCGCCGCCAACGAGACCGTGATGCGCGGCCTCGGCGAGGTGCATCTCAAGGTGCTGCTGCGCCGGCTCTCGGAGCAGTTCCACGTCGAGGTCGAGACCCGCCCGCCGAGCATCCCCTACCGCGAGACCATCACCGCCAAGGCCGAGGGTCATCACCGGCACAAGAAGCAGACCGGTGGCGCCGGCCAGTTCGGCGAGGTCTATCTGCGCATCGAGCCGCGCGAGCAAGGCAGCGGCTTCGAGTTCGCCGACGAGACCGTCGGGGGCTGCATCCCGAACCAGTTCATCCCGTCGATCGAAAAAGGCGTGCGCCAGGTGCTCGAGGAAGGCGCCCTCGCTGGCTATCCGATGGATGATGTGCGCGTCGCGGTCTACGATGGTAAATCGCATCCAGTCGACTCCAAGGACATCGCCTTCGCCACCGCCGGCAAAAAGGCCTTCATCGAGGCCGTGCTCAAGGCCAAGCCTGCGATCCTCGAGCCGATCGTCAAGATCCGCATCACCGCGCCGGACAGCAACATGGGCGATCTCGCCGGCGATCTGTCCGGGCGACGCGGGCGCATCAACGGCAGCGAGGCTAAGAGCCGCGGGCGCATCCTCATCGAGGGCGAGGCGCCGCTGGCGGAGTTGGAGGGCTATGAATCGCGGCTGAAGTCGATCACCGGCGGCGAGGGTACCTACAGCATCGAGCTGAGCCACTATGCCCCGGTGCCGGCCAACGTGCAGAAGCAACTCGCCGACGCCTATCAGCGCGCGGGCGACGACTGAGCACCGGCCGATCATCACGGCTTCGCCATCTGGACCTGCAATCGCCCGAGGCCGACTCCATCGGCCTCGGGTGGTTGCCCATAGCGGTCGCGTCGCGGCCTTAGCATTGCCCTAGAGCTGCCATGGCTCGGCTCACCGAGCTTCCCTATCGATCTGACAGCAGCGCCCTGTTCGCGCCCTTGAGCGGGCGCCCTTGGGCGATGCTGCTCGACAGCGCGCGGCCCGGCTGTTCAAGAGGCCGCTGGGACATCCTCGTCGCCGACCCAAGCGCGACCCTGGTCACGCGCGGCGCGATCACCGAGATCCGTGATGCGCGCGGAGTCCGTCACTCGGGCGATGACCCGTTCGCACTCCTGCGCGAGGCACTCGGCGAGCGCGGCGAACCGCCACCTGCCGGTCTGCCCTTCGCCGGCGGCGCCGTCGGTTGGTTCGGTTACGATCTCGCGCGTCGCATCGAGCGTCTGCCAATGCTGGCCAGAGATGGCGAGGGACTGCCCGAGATGGCGATTGGCATCTTCGACTGGGCCCTGCTCGTCGACCATGCCGAGCAGCGTAGCTGGCTGGTCGGTGCCGAGCGGGATACGAGAACTGGTGTGCGCTGGCCGCGACTGGTCGAGCACGTTTTCGCTGCGTCATCACGCCTGGCGGCGGACAAGACCGCAGCTTCGCTAGCCACCGGTCCACTGCGCGCGATCACTCCACTGCACTCGAATCTCTCGCAGGCCGCCTATGCCAACGCCTTCGAGCGCGTCCAAGCCTATATCCACGCCGGCGATTGCTACCAGGTCAATCTCGCCCAGCGTTTCGCGGCCCCCGCCGACGGCGACCCCTGGGCCGCCTATTGCCGCCTGCGTGAATCGAATCCAGCGCCCTTCTCGGCCTATCTCAAGACGCCCTTCGGCGAGGTCTTGAGTTCATCGCCAGAGCGCTTCCTCTCGCTGCGCCACGGCCAGGTCGAGACCCAGCCCATCAAAGGCACCCGCCCGCGCGGCGCGAACGCCGCCGAGGATGCCGCGCTGCGCCAGGCGTTGAGCCAAAGCGAGAAGGATCGCGCCGAGAACCTGATGATCGTCGATCTGCTGCGCAATGATCTGGGGCGCGTCTGCCGTCCGGGCAGCATCCAGGTCCCGGCCCTGTTCGCGACCGAAACCTATGCCTCGGTGCATCACCTCGTCAGCACCGTGCGCGGCGAGCTTCGCGACGAGGAGGACGCCACTTCGCTACTGCGCGCCTGCTTCCCGGGCGGCTCGATCACTGGCGCGCCCAAGATCCGCACGATGCAGATCATCGAGCAACTCGAGCCACACCGGCGCGGCGTCTACTGCGGCGCGATTGGCTATCTCGGCTTCGATGGTGCCATGGACACCAACATCGCCATCCGTACCATCGTCCACAGCGCGGGACAGGTTCGCCTCTGGGCCGGCGGCGGCCTGGTGGTCGACTCCGATGCGGAGCAGGAATACCGCGAGACCTTCGACAAGGCCAGTCGCTTGATCCAGTTGCTTGCGCCCCGCATGGTGCGGTGACCCAATTCTTTCGGCCATCCCTGGCTAGCAAAAGGTCCCTATCCGCGCTGCTTCAGCGGCGGCATTCTTCAGTGAACCAAAGCCGCGGATTGCGCGTCAGTTCGACGGCCTTGCGCGGGATGAACCAACGACCAAGACCCTCGTTGGCCTCAGGGGCGTAGACGACCAATCCGTCGAGTTGGCAGGTGCGTCCGAAACGCATCATTTGCATCTGGTCCTTGTTCGCCGGGAGACGCCAGTGGCTGATCTCAAGCACCGGATTCTCCGGATCAGAGAGATCAGTGCGCGTCTGCCCTGGGAAGGCCTCTTCAGCGTCGACGAACAGAGCCTGGTTGAGCCCCTGCGGATCGCCGAGATCCAGATTGAGATCGAACGCACTAGCAACAGCCAGGCCAAGCTCGGTATTGTCGAGCTGGCCAACCGGCGCCATCGGGCCATAGCTCCAGAGCGTGACATCCTCACCGGTGTGGCCATGGGTCGTCCAGCCAAAGACGGTGTGATTGGCGCTCACGACCTTGGCGATTGCGTAAGTGTAACCCACGGCCTCGGCCTCAGTCTGAATCTCGGCCACGTCCTCATCGCTCAACGCGATCCCCCAATAGTCGGCCACGGTGGCCTTGATCGCCGCTGCGTCTGGCTCATCCGGGAGTTGGGCGGCGAGATAACCGGAGGTCACCTTCATGCCGCGCAGCGGATCGAGCAACTCCTCCACCGTGATCCCCGTGTAGGTGCGGCTGGTCGACCAGTTACCGATGGTCATGGCGCCGGTGTTGTGATCGGGTGCACCGAGCAGCAGCGTCTCACCGTCTTGCTTAGCGAACTCGAGAGCGACGCGCACAGCGTCGTCGAAGGCGAGAAAGTCTTGCAGGTGGTAGATCGGATCAGTGGCATGGCCAGCCCAATCGACCTGGCTTGCCTCGACGACCAAGAAGAACCCGTCGGGGTGTTGGGAAAGCAGCTCGATCGCTTTCGCCGTCATCTCGGCCAGCGACGGCTCGGTGACCGGCTCGCCCTGACTCAGGCGATAACGGCGATCGAGATCGGGCATCATGTGGCTGCTGGCGAACATCCCCCATGCCCGACCGCTGCTGAGGGCAGCAAGCTCATCGGCAGTCTCAGGCAGTTGATAGCCGCGCTCCCTCAGTACCTCGGCAAGGTTTTCCCCATCGGTGCGACGCCCGCCCTCGCTTTCGGGCAGCAGGTGACGCCCGCCGCCGCCAAAGACGACATCCAAGCCCTGGTAAACGAGCTGCTCCATGATCTCATTATCTTTGCCGCGATCATCGACATGCACCGCATAGCCAGCCGGGGTAGCATGGGTGATGCGCGAGGTCGAGATCAGACCTGTGGCCTTGCCAACCTGCTGCGCGCCCTCGAGGACCGTGGCCATTGGCCGATAGGCAAGCCAGTTCCAGCGCGCCTCATCGCCCACCGCTGGAATCCCTTCGGGTAGCTGGTAGGTACTGAGCGCATCGTCCGGGCGCGGGCCGATGCCGAGGAAGCGCACCGTGGTCTTATAGCTGGTCGATTGTGCCGTCGCGGCAGCGGCTGAGCCGGTGATGACCGAATTGACCATATCGGTCGACATGGTACCGGCGCCCATCTCGTCGACCGCGAGCGGTGCGCCGCGATACCAGCGTGCTAGCGTCTGGACCGAGGTGTGGTTACCGTCAGGGATCAGGATGATCACGTTCTTGACTGGCGTTGCGCAAGCGCCGGACGCGAACAGCAGCGCGCCGGCAACGGCCGACGCGAGCAACGCGCGCCGGCGGAGCTGAGAACTTAACATCATGACAACCTCTATCGTGCCTGCGTAGGGATAGTGCGAGAATGCGGCCGAACGGGCGCTTGAGGGCGCCGACCACACCCCCCTTACTTCAGCACAGCCGGATGACAATATGATGTCGATAAAATAACGAAATGATGATTCAGCATACACTCAGCACCCCGTTCACCACTCCCGGAGACCACAGGATGAGAACAATCAAACGCGCGCTTTCGACTCTGATCCCAACACTGGCCCTGGTCTTCGGCCTGCAAGCAACCACGCTCGCCGAGACCATCGAGGTCCAAGACGCTTATGTGCGTGCAGTGCCACCTGGGCAGCCGAGCAGCGCCGCATTCATGAGCATCACTAACCACAGCGGCAACGATCGCGCCTTGCTTGCCGCTGAAAGCGACAAGGCCGAGGTGGTCGAATTGCACACCCACCGCATGGAAGACGACATGATGCGAATGCGCCAGGTCGAGCAGATTACTCTACCCGCGGGCGAGACCGTCACCCTGGAGCCAGGCGGTCTGCATGTGATGTTGATTGGTCTCACCGAGACGCTCGCCCCGGGCAATCAGGTCGAACTGACCCTCGGCTTCGACGACGGCGGAAACCAGACGCTGAGCCTGCCGGTCAAACGCATCGATCCAAACGCGATGCCGATGCACCAATAGAGAGGTTAGCCCGTGGTCCAGGCACCTCTTGCTGCTAGCTCCCTTCATCATGTGCATGTGGCTTTGGTGGGCGCAGAAGCCCGGCCAGGGTCGCGCGGCCAGAGCGCGCGGCGACCCGCAGTAGCCTGAGTAAGATCAGCGCGGTCAGGAAGGCATCTCCAGGCGCCGTGTGGCGGTCGTGCGGGACAATACCGAAGAAGCGGCAGAGTCCATCCAACGAGAGGTCCTCAAGACCCGGTTCGGGGCCGAAGGCACCCTCCTCGATCAGGGCCAAGGTCAATTGGCCCGTATCCAGGTGCCGATTGCGCAGCCGATCGGTGCCATAACGCGCCAAGGCCGCGTCGATCATCGCCAGATCATGGCTGATGTGGTGGCCAACAATGACCCCATCGCCGAGGTAGCGCAGCAGGGCAGAAAGCGCTTCGGACTCATCTAGCGCGTGCTGGGTCTCGCTACGAGTGATGCCATGCACCAGGGTCGCGGCGGTGTTGAAACGCACGCGCAACAGAACCTCGAGGCGGTCACTGAGATCGATCTGCCCCTCGCTGACCGCCACCGCGCCAATGCTGACAATGCGATGGCGCTTCGGATCGAGCCCGGTGGTCTCGCAGTCGAGCACGCAGAAGCGCATTTGCTCGAGCCTATCCTCGTCACTCCAAGTCGGCTCGAATGCCGAGCGGTAGGCGGCCAGTGTTGATTCGAGCGATGGGGTGTCGATCATCTCGGTCTCTCTCAGCGTCTTGGCGCGGCACCATAACGCTTCCCCGTGTACTCCATCAGCCCGAGTACGGTCCGAAAGCCCGACTTGAGCAGATTCTGCTCGAGCCGGGTCAGCTTGGAAGGCTCGATCTGGCTGCCATCGGAATGGCCCGATAATCCAGCGCGGGTGCGGTAGTAGAGCGCGTTGCGGAAGGCGGCGATGGTCTCGTTCACCAAGGCCACCGCGTCCTCGCCCTCGGGAGAGAGCGCACTCAAACGTTCAAGTGTCCCCACGGGCTGATCGATCCCGGCATCCAACGCCAACGCGCGCGCCAGATCGACCACCGGCTGCAGGGTGGCGCGTTGTACATCCAGGGTCTCGGTATAGCGACCGTCATCATCGATCACCAGGCCACGAAAGAAGGTCAAGGGCGGCAGATTGGCCATTGAATCAGCCACCAACAAGGGCACAAAGCCGGGGCTCTGTTCCTCTTCGCTATGAATATGCTGGTGCAAGCGCGCGACCAGCGTGCAATCCCCATGCACCGGGCGCAGATCGAAGAACGAGGTGGCGCGATAGACGCAGCTCTCGAGCGGCTCACGAATCCAGTGGCTGAAACCGATCTCCCACTCGTTGATCGAGCGACAGGCGCTCGGATGCCCAGAGACGATGCCCTTGGCGGTGCTCACGAAACCGCACGCAGCGAGCGCGGCACTGACCCGGCGGCCCAATTCGAGAAAATAGCCGCGCGCCGCGCGTCGCTGATCGGGTTCTGGCTCGTCGTAGATCAGCCCGTGGTCGAGGTCGTAGAGGGTCGTCAGTTCACCGCGGCCGGCGGCGCCGAAGAACACCCAGCAGTGCTTAAGGGCGGGTATCTCATGACCTTCAGCGAGCAAGGCACCCTCGACCAGCACCACCACGCGGCGCAGCACCGCAGCGTAGAGTGCGGTGGCCATTGGCGCCAACCAGCGCAGCGCCTCTGCATCGGTGAGCCCGGCCGCCAGGAAGGCCTGGCCTTGCGCCAGTAAGCCGGAAAGCTCGTAGATTCCGCCGGCCCGCGACATATCCTCGACGATGGCGAGCGGCGCTGCGGCCTCGATCCGGGTCAGATCCCGCCGCGCCAGCACCGCGCGCACCGGCCCGCGATGACAGCCGTCCTTGGTCAGCACCAGATGCTCGAGCTGCAGCTCGAGCATCCGGGTTAGATAGAGACCGGCCGGCAGCCCTGGGGGCAGCACATCGGTGACCGGCGCCATCAGCCGCGTGGCCGGAGCATCGAGCGGCAGCTCCGCGCTGGCGACGCGATCACTCAGCGCGCGCGTCGAAATCAACCCCCTTGGCGCGCCTTGGTCATCAATCACCACGGCGGCGGCACCTGGAGGCTGATCAGCGAGGCGCGCCGCAACCTCGTGCACTGGAGTCTCAAGGTCGCAGATGATCGCGGATGGCAATTGCTCGACTCGTTTTGCCATCCAATCGACCGGTCGCCGCCCAAGCCGCAGCTCGTCGGCGCGAGATGGATCGCTATCGAGGCCCGGCGGCGTGATCGCCACCCTGAAGTAAGCCGCCAGAAAGTGGCTCGCGCGCGGATGGCGCTTAATCTGCTCCCAAAACAGGTTCGCAGGTAAGGCGTAGAGGATGACCTCGGTCTCGGTGCGCGCGGTGTAGGTGTGCTCGGTGATCCCGAGATAGCGCCCGACCCCGAGCAGGTCGCCCTCGCCGCGCACGTCACGCAAGACCTCAACCACCTCGCTGCCATCGGTCTCGTCAGTGTGCTCGACAAGACGGACCACACCCTTCTGGATCACATAAACATAAGGACGACGCTTCTGGCCGTGCTCGAACACCAACTCGCCATCCTCGTGGAAGAGCACCCGACCGCCAGAGACCAGCTCCAGCAGCTCCGACTCCTCGAGATACTGAAACGGCGGATGGCGGCGCAGGAAGTCGGCGACGCGATAAGCAATGCTGGCAGTCTTCACGGGCTCGCGATCTCAGGATCTCGGCATCTGGGCATAGAATGATTGAGCAGCATACTAGCCGAGATCGGAGAAGCTTTCGTCATCGGTGTGAGCAACGGAAGCCAGCGGCTCCCCATCGGCCGCCACCGGCCCAGCCACCAATACCGGTGACGCATCGAGCTGTTCGACGCCCATCAGCGTGGTAATCCGCTGCAACGACGAGATCAGCAGGTTCTGCTCCCAATCCTCAAGCGCTAGAAACCTTTGCACAAAGGCCTCCTGAAGCAAGGGTGGCGAGCGCGACATGATTGCTACCGCCTGCTCGGTGGCGCTGACCAACACCCGGCGTCGGTCCTCGCGACTACGCGCACGGACCACGAGTTGACGATTTTCCAATCGGTTCAGGATATCGGTCACCGTCGCCTGGCTCAGGCTGATGTGCTTAGCCACCGTGCCCACCGACGCCTCCCCGAGACTGATCGTCGTCTTCAACACCAAGGCCTGTGGTGCGGTCAGCCCATGGCTGCGCTCGAGCTGGCGCGAATGCAGCCCAACCGCTCGGATCACTCGGCGCAGGGCCACCAATACATCGTCACAACGGCTGTCCGCGGTCGTCATCGTCACCCATCCGTCAATATTTGGTCACAAAACACTTTCAGCAAGCAAAGAACGCTCCTAAACTCAGGATAAAACACTTATTATCATAGGGTTAAGGAGGCTCTAGAGCACATGGCACGGCCTAAAACCCCTGATCGGCGTTCCAAAAGCTTTGGGCACGATGTATCATAGCGTCTTCTTCGCCGTTCTACCGCCCATCCACCGAGGCAGCGCGGAACGGCTCACTTCGCTCGCGAACCACCGTCTCGTCACGCTATTGCCGCGCGCTTACTCGAGCGTCGGCTGGTGCTTCGCGTAGCGCATCACCCGGGAGCCAGACCATGCAGCAACACGCATCAACACAACAAAATTACGGTGATGATCCGCTCGCCGTGCGCGACAGCGAGAAATATCAGGAAGAGTACATCGAGGGCTTTGTCGATAAATGGGATGAGCTGATCGATTGGGACGGCCGCTCCAAGGCCGAAGGCGAATTCTTCATCCAGAAGCTGCGCGAGCGCGGCGCCAAGAAGGTGCTCGACGTCGCCACCGGCACCGGCTATCACTCGGTGCAGCTACTCGAGGCCGGCTTCGAGGTCACCAGCGCCGACGGTAACCCGGTGATGTTGGCCAAGGCCTTCGAGAACGCGCGCAAACGCGGCCACATCCTGCGCACCATCCACGCCGACTGGCGCTGGCTGAACCAGAATGTGCACGACCTCTACGACGCCGTCATCTGCCTCGGCAACTCCTTCACCCACTTGCATGAGGAGGCCGATCGGCGCAAGACACTCGCCGAGTTCTACGCCACGCTGAAGCATGACGGCGTGCTGATCTTGGATCAGCGCAACTATGACGCCCTGCTCGATCATCAGGTGCAACCGACCCATAATTACTATTATTGTGGCGACAGCGTGCGCGCCGAGCCCGAGCACGTCGACGAGTCTCTGGCACGCTTCAAGTACAGCTTCGGCGACGGTTCGACCTATCACCTGAATATGTTTCCGCTACGCAAGGCCTATGTGCAGCGTCTGATGCAAGAGGTCGGTTTCCAACGCGTCGACACCTACGGCGACTTCCAGGAGACTTACCGGGAAGCAGAGCCAGACTTTTTCATTCACCTCGCCGAGAAGGCCTATCTTGGAGGTAACGGATGAACCAACCGTATTCCGATGTCGTCGAGACCGCGCGTAGCTACTACAACAGCGAAGACGCGGACAACTTCTACTATCACGTCTGGGGCGGTGAGGATATTCACATCGGCCTCTACGAGAGCGCCGAGGAGCCGATCGCGGCCGCCTCGGCTCGCACCGTTGAGCGCATCGCCGACCGCATCGCCGCACCGCTCTCGCGTCCAGACGCGCGCGTGATCGACCTTGGCGCTGGCTATGGTGGCGCCGCGCGCCACCTCGCCAAGCGCTTTGGGTGCCAGGTCATGGCGCTGAATCTAAGCGAGGCCGAAAACCAGCGCGACCGCGAGATGAACCAAGCGGCCGGGCTCGACCAGCTGATCGAGGTCGTTGATGCCAGCTTCGAGGATGTCCCCGCACCCGATGCCAGCTTCGACGTCGCCTGGTCGCAGGATGCGTTCCTGCATTCGGGCCATCGCGACAAGGTCATGGATGAGATCGATCGGGTGCTGAAGCCCGGCGGCGAGCTGATCTTTACCGATCCGATGCAGGCCGACGATTGTCCGAACGGTGTGCTACAGCCAATCTTCGACCGCATCCACCTCTCGAGCCTGGGCTCGTTCGCGTTCTACCGGGAACAGGCCAAACGGCTCGGTTGGGAAGAGGTCGAGATCCTGGATATGACCGAGAACCTGATCACGCATTACTCACGCGTCGGCGATACCCTGCGCGAACAGCGGGACGCGCTCAAGGGGAAGGTCTCGGACGATTACGTCGAGCGCATGCTCGCCGGGCTCGGCCATTGGGTCGAGGGCGGGCGCAACGGGCATCTGAGCTGGGGCATCATCCACTTCCGCAAGCCTGCCTAAAACCCGACCTTTCATCGGGATAAACTCGCGGTGCCGTTCCGGCACCTGTTGCTTTTCACAGCCCGGCCGGCATCACGCCGGCCGGGTTTTAACGCGCCTGGGCTTCGAGGCCAGTGATGATTTTATCGCGGATCTCATCCATCTCGCCCACCCCATCGACGCGCAAATAGCTCGGCGCCCCATCCCCGCCCTTCTCGGCCCAAGCCGAGTAATAGGCGATCAGCGGCTCGGTCTGCTCGTGATAGACCTTCAGCCGCGCTCGGACCGTCTCTTCTTTATCGTCATCGCGCAGGATCAGCGCCTCGCCAGTCTCGTCGTCCTTGCCTTCTTCACGAGGCGGATTGTATTCGACGTGATAGGTGCGCCCGGACGCCGGATGCACGCGACGCCCGGCCATGCGTTTGACGATCTCCTCATCCGGCACATCGATCTCGACCACGGCATCGATCGGCACCCCCACTTCCTTCAACGCATCGGCCTGGGCCAGGGTGCGCGGAAAGCCATCGAACAGGAATCCGTTCTCACAGTCCGGTTCGCTGATGCGTTCCTTGACCATCCCCAGGATGATCTCGTCCGAGACCAGCCCACCTTCATCCATGATCTTCTTCGCCGCCTGCCCAAGTTCCGTACCCGACTTGACGTGTGAGCGCAGCATATCTCCGGTCGAGATCTGCGGGATATTGAAATGGGTCTTGATGAAGCCGGCCTGGGTGCCCTTGCCAGCACCCGGTCCGCCGAGCAGGATGACGCGCATGATTTTCTTGCCTCCGGTCGTGGTCAATCGACCGGTTAGGCTGCCACAGCGGCTGGGTTACGGCAATTGCATGACGCAATCGCCCGCAGGTTGATCAGCGTGGGACCAACCGACCTCAGGCGCATCAAGCCGCGCTGGCCGACACCGCAGCAGAAGGACTGATTGTTACCCGTTTGGCCGGCATCGTCTAATCCGCCTGTCGGCGCAAGGCGGATCGGACGACGCGTTCGAGTCAGGGCCAGCCCATTCTCGAGTGAGTCTCGGATATCAAGGCAGACTGATGCGCTTCATGATGCCGTCCTTCATCTTCCAGTGCTTAAGACCGGCGCCGATGTGCAGCAGCAAGACCGCGAGCAGCACCAGCCCGCCGATCCCGTGCATCAGGAACAGCTGGTTACCAAGCTCCTTGTTGGCCGGGTCGAGCCCTGGCTGGGACCAGCCAAAGAATTGCACCGGGAAGCCGCTGATCGAGGTCGCGAGCCAGCCACCGATCGGGATGCCAATCAACAGCAGATACATCAGTACATGGGTGGTGGTACTGATCACGCGCTCGACGCCGCTGAGCGGCGGTTGATACTCGGGCACTGGGCTGAAGCGAAACAACAGCAAGCGCACCACGACGAGGAAGAAGACCAGGATGCCGACACTCTTGTGCATCATATAAAAGCTGTTGGTCAGCTCATCACCGAACAGCCCGTTGATACCCTCGTAACCAAGCCACCAGAAAGTGAAGCCCATCGCCAAGAGCCCGAACACCAACAGAGCGATGAGCCAATGCAGCAGCCGCTGAACCAACGAATAGCGTGTTTTTTTCATCAAAAACCCCTTCTAAGCCAAGGACATTGCACATTCATTAACTCCGAAACCTGACCAAGAACGCAAGCGCCGAGCGCAAGCCCTTTCACGCGACTTCTCGGCAATCGCCCCAATCCTTGAACGATTCCCCCACCTGTCCTCAGCGGAGTCGGTCCTCCATGCAACACACGAATGAGCTTCAGCCGTCCAGCGTTCAACGCCCGCAACATCGGGCCCGCGAGACCCTCGGCTACCTGAACTGGCTCTTCAACCCCTTCCAGCGCTTGGATGTACCAGCCATCTACGACCTCCTCTCGACCCGCGCGGCGACCGAGCACGGGCTCTACCTCAACCTCGGTTATTGGCAAGAGGCCACCGATCTCGATGCCGCCAGCGCAGCGCTTGCCGACCTGGTCGCCGAGGCGGTGCGTTTGGCACCTGGAGAAACCCTGCTGGATGTCGGTTACGGTTTCGCCGATCAGGACATGCGCTGGTTAGAGCGCTATCGACCCGCACGGATCATTGGTCTCAATCTGACCGCCTCTCAGGTTGCTGTTGCCCGCGAGCGCATCGCAAGCCGAGGCCTGGACGCACGGATCGACCTGCGTCAGGGCTCCGCCACTGCCATGGATCTGCCCGACGAATCGGTCGACAAGGTCATCGCCCTCGAGTCCGCATTCCACTTTCGCTCACGTGAGCAGTTCCTGCGCGAGGCCTTCCGCGTTCTTCGCCCAGGCGGGCGCATCGCCATCGCCGACATCATCCCAAGGCCGGCCCGCGGCGGGGTCTGGCAACGCTTCAAACGCCGAGCATCCTGGGCCTTGGTTGCCGGTAAATTCTCGATCCCTTGGGAGAATGCCTATCCGATCCCGACCTATCACGCCAAACTCAAGCTGCGCGGTTACGAGCAGATCAAGGTCAAGTCGATCCGTGACCAGGTCTACGCACCCTTGCATCTTTGGCTCAGGGCTCACCCAGCTGCGCTACAACGCCTGCATCCGACCGCCGGCTTCGCGGCGAGACTCGCGCTCAGCCGCGATCCAAGCACGGTCTACGCCGGCCTCGACTATGTCGTCGTGACAGCGGCAAAACCGTTACGACTCGTCCGCTGAGCCGGACAGCGATGCACCAATCTCACCCAAGTGGCACGCACATCAATCGCTTACGGATTCTTCAACAGACGCTGTGGATATCTCTGTGGAAAAGGCGCTAACAAATGGCCTGAATGCCCGTCTCGCCTACTCTTCCGACAAATTGACGGTTTTTTGACCATCCGCGCAACCCCTTGTTTTTGTTGACGCCAATTCAGCCAAGGCGAGAGGGTTTCGGTGGCGAGCGGCCAAGCCGAACGACCTGCCCCGCGTTGTGAAGCCGTGTGGACAACTAAGCGCTCTAAACCTCTGACGCAATGCGTTGTCAACCCTTTTTAGCAACTGGCGCTCGTGCCTGAAGCGTCAGCAGCGCAAGCGGACAGCCCCGAGAGGCGCTGACAGCCAGCGCTTGCACAGCCCGAGCAAACGCATCAGGATAGCCCCGCCGCCATCCAGCTTGTCGCCTCGCAGCAGGGAGTCACCCCCACCGGCATGACACCAGACGCGCTTCAACCCGTTCGCGATCACATCGCCTCGCGCATCATCGGCCAGCAGCGCTTCGTCGACAGCATGCTGGTCTGCCTGCTCAGCGATGGCCATCTGTTGGTCGAGGGCATGCCGGGGCTGGCCAAGACCACCGCCGTCAAGGCCCTGGCCGATGCCATCGAAGGCGATTTCCACCGCATCCAGTTCACGCCGGATCTCTTGCCCTCGGATCTGATCGGCACCGATATCTATCGCCACGAAAAGGGCGAGTTCGAGTTCCGCGAAGGGCCCCTGTTCCATAACATCCTGCTCGCCGACGAGGTCAATCGCGCCCCGGCCAAGGTGCAATCGGCCCTGCTCGAGGCGATGGCCGAGCAGCAGATCACCGTCGGCCAGCGCACCTACGCGCTGCCGGAGTTGTTCATGGTGCTCGCCACGCAGAACCCGGTCGAGCAGGAAGGCACCTACCATCTGCCCGAGGCCCAGCTCGACCGTTTCCTGATGCAGGCGGTGGTCACCTATCCGACCCGCGATGAGGAACTGCGCATCCTGGAGCTGGACGCCAGCGACCAGCAACGCCCCGAGGTCATCGCGCCGACGGGGCTCAGCCAGCAAGAGCTGTTCGCGATGCGCCGCGCGGTCTCAGCGCTCTATCTGGACCCCAAACTGCTCAGCTACATCGTCGACCTGGTGCAGGCCACGCGCCAGCCGAAGCGCTACGATGACGCCCTCGCGCGCTGGTGTCGCTTCGGTGGCTCGCCGCGCGCGAGCATCGCGCTGGCCCGCTGCGCGCGCGCGCGCGCCTGGCTCGATGGCGATGAATTCGTCGCCCCGCATCATATCCAACTGATCGCGCCCGAGGTGCTGCGCCACCGGTTGCTGCTGACCTTCGAGGCCGAGGCCGAGGGCATCACCACCGACGAGTTCATCGACCGGCTGCTCAATCTCGTGGCGATTCCCTGACCCGGGCGGCGTTGGCACGTGAGTCTCTATCCCCGCCTCGACGACCTGCTCGAACTCAGGCACCAGGCCCACGCCCTCGGCGTCTCCTCGCATCATCTGGTCAACTCGACCTTCGCCGGGCTCTATGCCTCGGTGTTCCGTGGCGCCGGTGTCAACTTCGAGGAGGTGCGCGAGTACCGCGAGGGCGACGATATCCGCTACATGGACTGGAAGGTCACGGCACGCATCAACGAGCCGCACCTGAAGATCTTTCGCGAGGAGCGCGAACGCAGCGTGGTGCTCTGCGTCGACCGCGGCCCGCACATGACCTTCGGCACCCGTGGCACCTTCAAATCGGTGCAGGCGGCGCGCGCGGCGGCCTTGATCGGCTGGGCGGCGAGCCGACTGCAAGATCGCGTCGGCGGCATGGCCTTCGGCGACCCCGAGCAAGGCTTGCAGCACTTCCGCCCGGCGCGCGGGCGACGCGCGCTCTGGCAGCTGTTGCGCACCCTGACCCTGCCCGGCTCGGTCGCGAGCGCCTCGATCGATTGCCTGGCCGGGGCGCTGAAGCGCGCCGCCCGTGGCCTGCCGACCGGTTCGCTGATCTTCGTCATCGCCGATTTCAATCGCGAGGTGCGCGACCTGGAGCCGGTGCTCGGCAACCTCCGGCAACGCAGCTCGGTGGTGTTGATTCCGGTCGATGATCCGACCGATCGCGAGATCCCAGCCATGGGGCAGGTCAGCTTCCGTGGCACCGATGGCCGTTCGATCGTCATCGATACCGATGACGAGCAAGCCCGGCAGGTCTATCGCAAGGCCTGGGAGCAGCGCCGCCAGACCCTGTCGGCACTCGCCAACCGTTTGAATCTCATCCTGATGCCGATCCACACCGAGCAAGACATCCATCGCAGCCTGATCGCCAGCCTCGAGCAACGTGCGCGCTCGCGCGCGGTCTAGCGCCACAAGATAAAGCCAAGAGCGGCATCACGATTGACTCCTGATCTGCGACCACTGCGCGACATCCATGACGGTCTCGGCCATCCCTGGTGGCCGCTGGCGCCGGGCTGGTGGCTGGTCCTGTTGCTGCTCGTCGCCCTCGCGGCGCTGATCTGGCGCTCTCGCCGCGCCCGGCTGTTGCTGCCCGCGCTGCCCCTGCTGCGCATCGGCGACTGGCGCTGGGACGCCCGCCGCGAGCTGCAGCGCCTGCGTCGCCGACGCGAGACGAGCCTGAAAGCCCGCCTGTCCCAGCTCGCCGAGCTGCTCAAACGCATTGCCATGGC
The DNA here is from genome assembly GCF_016653295.1 of Halochromatium salexigens. Taxonomy (GTDB): domain Bacteria; phylum Pseudomonadota; class Gammaproteobacteria; order Chromatiales; family Chromatiaceae; genus Lamprobacter; species Lamprobacter salexigens. The sequence goes on from NZ_NHSF01000063.1 coordinate 105,550, forward strand.
GCGCCATGGACGCGCCGCCTGTGCGGGGCTCCATGGTCCGGCCTGGCTCGCGTGGCTGAGCGCGCACGATCCAGACGGCTTCGACTGGCGCCAGCAGGGCCAGCGCTTGATCCACGCACCCTATGCCCCCGAGACACCCGGCTCGACGGCCGAAGCCGAGGCCAGGCACGAGCAGGAACGCCAGCTCGAGCGGCTGATCACGGCCACCGAGCGCTGGATCATGGTGCGCCCCAAGCGCGGCGCGCGCGGCCCAGCGACGGAGAAGGGCCGATGAACGCCTTCGAGTTCGCCTGGCCCTGGTTCGGCCTGTTGCTGCCGCTGCCCTTCGTGCTGCCCTGGCTCTGGCCGCGCCCACCCAGTGCGGCTAACGAGACCGAGCGACAGGACGATGCTCAGCGCACCACCCTCCTGCATCCTCAGCTCGTGGCCCTCGAGCACGCCTACCGAGCACGGCGTCCAGGCCCTGACCTGGCCAGCGGCCTCGGTCGCGTGCTGCTCTACCTGCTCTGGGCGGCCCTGGTCGTGGCGCTGATGCGCCCGCAATGGCTGGTGCCGCATACCGAGGTCAGCACCCCAGGCTACGATGTCATGCTCGCGGTCGATGCCTCGCACTCGATGGATGCCCTCGACTTCAGCGACCGTGGTCAGCAGGTGAACCGGATGCAGGTGGTCAAGAGCGTCATGGGACGGTTCATCGACGAGCGCGCCGGCGATCGGGTCGGACTGATCATCTTTGGCACCGAGGCCTTCGTGCTCTCGCCGCTGACCATCGACCGCCATGCGGTGCAACACGTGCTCGCGGGCGTGGTGCCGAGCATCGCCGGCGGCAGCACCGCGCTCGGCGATGCCATCGCGCTCGGGGTCAAGAAGCTGCGCCAGCGCCCGGAAGGCTCGCGCGTGATGATCCTGATCGCCGATGGCGACAACACGGCGGGCAGCTTCCAGCCGCTCGAGGCCGCCGGTCTCGCCCGGCTGGAAGGGATCCGCATCTATGTGATCGGGGTCGGCAGCAAACAGGCACGCATCCCGATCCTGCATCAGGGCAAGATCGAGTACTGGGACGATCTCACCATGGACGAAGACACCTTGCGCCAGATCGCTGACCTCACCGGTGGCGCCTATTTCCGGGCCACCAATACCAGCGCGCTGCAAGAGATCTCGCAGCGCATCGGCGAGCTGGAGAAGACCGAATCGGAGACGCGCACCGTCTTCCTGCCCGAGCCGCTCTATCGCTGGCCGCTCGCGCTCGGGCTGCTGGCGTTGCTCGTGCTCGGTCTGTTCCCGGAAGGGCGCAGGCGCGTGCTGCGCAGGACGACTCATGCCTGAAAGCGGTTTCCACTTCACCCAGCCATATTGGTTCCTGGGCCTGCTGGTATTGCCCCTGGTGGCATTCTGGCGTTGGCGCAGTGCCGCCAAGGCGGCGCAGAGCGCCATCCATCGCTACGCCGATGCCCATCTGCTGCCCTACCTCACGGGAGTGCGGACACTCAGGCGCACCGAGCGTTGGGGAGGGTTCCTGACATGGTCCCTGCTCTGGCTGCTGTTGCTCACCGCGATGGCCGGGCCGCGCTGGGACTATGCCTCGGTGCGGCTCTTCCATCCGGGCGACAATCTACTGATCCTCTTGGATCTCTCACGCTCGATGGACGCCACCGATACGGCCCCGAGCCGGCTTGCCCGCGCGCGCCAGGAGATCCAGGATCTGATCATCCAGAATCGCAGGCTGCGCCTCGGGCTGATCGCCTTCGCCTCGGTGCCGCATGTCATCTCCCCGGTGACCGAGGACAGCCGCGCGCTGCTGCTGGCGCTACCCGCGCTGTCGAGCGGGCTTGCGCAACTGCAGGGCAGTCGGCTCCAGGCCGCGCTCGAGCGCGCCGAGCAACTGCTCGACGCGCTGCCGGCGGACAGTGCCAAGGCGATGGTGCTGATCTCGGATGGCGACTTCGATGACCCCGGACTCGAAGCACAGGTCCGCGCGCTGGCCGAACGGGGGATGCCACTGCATGTGCTCGGTGTCGGCACGCCGCAAGGCGCCGAGGTGCCGGGTGACGACGGAGCCCTTGTCGATCCGAGCGGCGTCCCGGTGCGCACCCGGCTCGACGAAGCCCAACTCCAAGCCTTGGCCGCCGCCGGCCAGGGGCTCTATCAGCGCGCCGATTATCGGGATGCCGATACCCAAGCGATCCTCGAGGTGGCCGCTCAGGGGCGGCTGCCAGCGGCACCGGGCAGCGATCGCACCCGCGTCTGGCATGAGCGCTTCTATCTCCCCGTCGCGCTGCTGTTGCTCTTGTTGCTGGCCCGCTTCCGGGGCTGGCTCGGCCCCAAGCGCGGATCTGGAGTCGTCCCGCTCGCCGCGCTCTTCCTGCTCGCAATACCCCTGCTCGCCGCCACGAACCCGGCGCAGGCCGGCTGGTTCAGCAATGCCGAACAAGAGGCAATCGCGGCCTATGAGGACGGCGCCTATGCCACGGCCGCCGCCGCCTTCAGTGATCCATTCCGACGCGGGGCCGCGCTCTATCGCACCGGTCGTTACGCCGAGGCCGAGGCCGCCTTCGCCGAGCCGCAGCGGGCTGCCGTGCGCACCGCCGCGCAGTACAACCTGGGCAACGCCCGTTTTGCTCAGGGCGACTACGCTGGTGCGGTGAGCGCCTACGAGCAGGTGCTGAGCGCCGAGCCCACGCACGACGATGCGCTGCACAATTTAGCGCTCGCCCGCGCGCGTCTGGCACGCCTCGAGCAAGAGGCCTTCGCCGAGGAGCAGCAACCCGAGCCAAGCGATGCGTCGTCCGAGCAATCCCAGCCGCAAGAAGCGAGCGAGCAGGAGCCGTCCGGCGAACAGCAAGAAGAACAGCCGCAGGATGAGCAATCGCCACAGGAGCAAGGCGATGAACAGCAAGACGAACAGCAGCAAGGTCAGCAACAGGGTCAGCAGTCATCGGAGGCGGGCGAGCAACAAGGTGAGGCCCAAGATCAGAATCAGACCCAGGCCGAGGACGAGGAGGACGCCGCATCCGAGGCCGGGTCACGATCGGACGGTGAGCGTGACGGCGACGAGCCACGCGATCCGCAAGAGGATGCCAAAGGCGATAAGGACGCCGAGACCGCTGAGGCCGCTGAAAGCAGCGGTGCAGATGGCACCGGCGACGATGGACGAGACAGCGAGAAGAACACCGAGGGCGAGAGTAGCGAGGACGGCGAGGATCGCAAGGCCGGCGAAGCCCGCGATGGCCGCCAATCAGGCCCATCGGAACAAGGACAGGAGACGCAAGATCAGGCTGGGGAACGCGACTCAACCGATGAGCAGGCGAACGCAACCGAGTCACAGGAGCAGCCCGAGCCGTCCAATGCCGGAGGTGATGATGAGGAGCGCACCGACAGGGACAAACAGGGCGTGGACCAGGACCAGCAGCAGCGTCCGGATGGTAGCGGCGAAGACCGCACTGAGCTCGGACCAGACGATGAGTCTGATGCAGCCAAGCCGGAGCGTGACGGTACCGACGCAAGCGCTGCCGACAACGCTCCCGGCGATACCGAGGACCTCGGTGACACCGGCCCCGCCGGCGACCCCGATCTCGGCGCTGCGGACCAGGCCGCCAAAGCCATCGATCGTTTCGATCAGCAGGGTGCCCAGCCTTGGCAGACAGCGGACCCCGAGCAGGGCTTGAGCGATCGACCCAGCCTCGATGGCGAGGCCGCGATCGGCGCTGGCGGTAGTATCATGGAACAGCGCTTACAGCAGGTCGAGGGCGATCCGACCCACTTGATGCGCAATCGATTCCGGCTCGAAGAAGCGCGCCATCTGCGCGAGCGTGGTGGTCGCTTGCAGGAGCCACGACCATGGTAGCGGCAGCCCTGGGTCCCAATCCGCATTTCAGCCAAAGGCGTCTGCTCATGCGGCACCTGCTCATCGTGCTGGCAATGGCGCCGCTGCTCGGCTGGAGTGTCGGCGCAGCATCGCAAGGTCTGCCGAGTCTCGATCCGCACCAGCCCCGATTAGCTCAGACCTACCCGCAACAACCGGTCAATCCGTGGACCTTCCGCCCCAGGCCGCCGACCAATGAGCGTGGCACCCCACCCGCGCCAACCTCGGAGCAACGACCGGCGGCAGGCTATCCACAGGGCAGGCGATGGCCATCCGCCCCCCAACCCTATCCTGGCGCCACCCCGCCAGGCGGCTATCCAGGCGCGTACCCAGGTACCTATCCGGGCACCTCCGGCGGCTACGACCCCTATGGACAGCGCACCTATGGACAGCGTAGCCGCTCCGCTGAACGCCCGTCCCTGGAGGTCGCACTGCTGGAGCAAGAAGCCTATGTCCAGCAGCCGATCTTAGTGCGACTCGACGTTCTGAGTTCCGGCAATCTGGCCACCGCCTCGCCCGAACTCTCGGGCTTCGATGCGCTTCTGCTCGAGGAGATCGAAGGACCAACGACGAGCGTGCGCGGCAGCGGCCGAGCGCGACGGATCGTCAATAGCTATCTGCTCGCCCTGACGCCGCTGCGTGCCGGCACGCTCGAGATCGGCCCCTTCAAGGTCTCGGGCACCCTCGCCGGCGGCGTGCCATTCTCGGCGGTGGCCGCCGCACCCAGCCAGCTCGAGGTCCGCCCAGTGGTCGCCACCGAGCGCCCCTGGCTGCCATTGCGCGCGTTACGCCTGACCCGCGAGCTGGATGATACAGCACCCCTTACCGAAGGCCGCCCCACCACTCTGACCTTGCGTCTGCAGGCCACCGGCGGCTTGGGCACCCAGTTGCCGAGCCTGGCGTCGATGCTCACCTCCGATGCGTTTCGCGCCTATCCCGAGCAGACCCGCGTCGAGACGCGGCTCAGCGACGACGGACGCACGCTCGAGGGTACTCGCACCGAGGTCTACACCCTGGTGCCCTACTCCGGCGGCCGTCTCCAGCTCCCCGAAGTGCGGGTCAACTGGTGGAACGTCGAGCACGACCGGCGCGAGCGTTCGGGGGTGCCGATCCGAACCCTCTCGGTCGCCGGAGAGGCCGGCCCCTTCGGCTTCGGGCGCGGTTCGGTCGCCACCACCGGCGCCGGCGAGGGGTGGGTTTGGTTCTGGCTGCCGGTGGGCGGCATCCTGCTGCTGCTGATCGGTTACTGGGCTGGCGTCTGGTATCGGTTGCGCGGGCCTGGCGGCCGGGGCGAGATGCGGCGCAAGACGCGGGCCGAGGCGCAGGCGCGCCGCTCAGCACCCGGTGCGCGGACGGGTCTTGCGCAGGCCGCTCCGCGCATCGGTGCGCAACTCGGCCAAGCGCTGCGGCAAGGGCTGCGCCGGCTCGACCCACGCCCGCCAATCGTCGCCCTCTGGCGTCACGCGCGCGCACGGCTCGCAGCGCTCATGCCGGCGAGCATGCGTGTCTATCGCTGCGCGCGCGATGCCGAGGACGCAGACAGCGCCAGCGACTGGGCGCTGCGCTTCCAACGCAGCGCCTCTCGGAACCTGCTCACGCCGACACGCGAGCCTCTGCCGCGCATGGCCGATCGCCTGCTGCGCTTGCGACCGGGGGCCGATGGGGAGCGTTTGCGCGCCTTGATCCAACAGCTCGATCAGGCGCTCTACAATGGTGGCGAACTCGATCTGCAACGCTGGAAGCGCGACCTGCGCCGCGCGCTGCGGCCAGGCTGGGGGGCGTTGCGCGGTCTGCTCGGCAACCGGCTGCAGCGGGCCCGGCTGCCCGCGCTCAACCCAGGTTCGAGCGGCGCTTAACCGGCCACCTCGTACTCGGTCTTGGAGCCGGTCAGATCCCAGGCGAAGGTACAGTCGAGATGCGACAGCACCGAGATCAGACCGCTCTCGCCGTCCTCGACCATCACCGCCACCGGCGCGCGTTTGCCGAACTGCTTGTTGCCGCGCTTCACCCACAGGTCGCGCATCTCTGGATTGCGCGGGAAATAGGTCTGCAAGGCCTCCTCGATGCGCAGCAGATAGGCCACCCGGCGGTTGACCTCGACGGTATCGGGGAAGGGCTCTTCCTCGCGAAAACGCGCGATATTGCGTGCCTTCACGCTCTCGGGCAATTGCAGCACAACCATCATGTCCGACGCGGACAGGTTCCAGCTTTCGAGCAGACTCATGGTGCGCTGGGTCAGGGTCAGACGTTCATCGTGGGAGAGATCAGACATGGGAGAGAACCACCTGAATTATCGGGCACATGGTATGGATAAAATCGCATCGGTCAGACAGTGACGGCCAAAACCCAGTATACAACCCGGAAAAAGACGATGCCGCAGCAGGCGCAGCAGACAGGCTGGCAATTCTGGATCGACCGCGGCGGCACCTTCACCGACATCGTCGGCCGCCGCCCGGATGGTCAACTGGTGACGCAAAAACTGCTCTCCGAGAACGCTGAAGCCTATACCGATGCAGCCATCCAAGGCATTCGGCGGCTGCTCGCGTTGGCACCGGAGGAGCCACTGCCGAGCGCGGCCATCGAGGCGGTGAAGATGGGTACCACGGTCGCGACCAACGCCCTCCTCGAGCGCAAGGGTGATCGCGTGTTGCTGCTGGTCACGCGCGGTTTCCGCGACGCGCTGCGCATCGGCGATCAGGCTCGCCCGCAGCTGTTCGAGCGTCAGATTCGACTGCCGCAGATGCTCTACGAGCGCGTCGAAGAGGTCACCGAACGCGTCGGCGCCGATGGCCACCTGGTCATTCCGCTCGATCTCGACGACCTGCGCCCACGCTTGGAACAGGCCCACCGCGACGGCATCGGCGCTGTCGCCATCCTCTGCCTGCACGGCTACCGTTACCCCGAGCACGAGCAACGGATCAAGGCGCTCGCCAGGGAGATCGGTTTTACCCAGATCTCCACGAGCCATGAAACCAGCCCGCTGATCAAGCTCATCGGTCGCGGCGACACCACCGTGGTCGACGCCTATCTCTCGCCGTTGCTGCGGCGCTATGTCGATCAGGTCGAATCGCAACTTGGCCAGGGCGCTGACAAGGTGCGTCTGCAGTTCATGCAATCGCACGGCGGGCTGACCGATGCGCACCTGTTCCAAGGAAAGGACGCGATCCTCTCCGGCCCGGCCGGCGGCATCGTCGGCGCGGTCGAGACCTCACGCCAGGCCGGTTTCGAGAAGCTGATCACCTTCGATATGGGCGGCACCTCCACCGATGTCGCCCACTACGCCGGCAGCCTCGAGCGCAGCCTCGAGACCCCGGTCGCCGGTGTGCGCCTGCGCGCGCCGATGATGCAGATCCACACCGTCGCCGCTGGCGGCGGCTCGCTGTGCCAGTTCGACGGCGCGCGCTATCGGGTCGGCCCGGAGAGTGCCGGTGCTGATCCGGGGCCGACCTGCTACCGGCGCGGCGGCCCGCTCGCTGTGACCGACTGCAACCTGATGCTCGGCAAACTGCAGCCGGGCTTCTTTCCGGCGGTGTTCGGGCCGACGCAGGATCAGCCGCTCGACCTGGATGCGGTACAGGCCGCGTTCAGGGTACTGGCCGATGAGGTTGCCAGGGCAACCGGCGATCGGCCCAGCCCAGAGCAGGTCGCCGAGGGCTTCCTGCGCATCGCGGTCGAGAACATGGCCAATGCGATCAAGACCATCTCGGTACAGCGCGGCTATGACGTGAGCGACTACACCCTGGTCAGCTTCGGCGGCGCCGGCGGCCAGCATGCCTGCGCGGTGGCCGACGCGCTTGGCATGCCGCGCGTGTTGCTGCATCCGCTCGCCGGCGTGCTCTCGGCCTACGGCATGGGGCTCGCCGAGGTGCGCGCGCTGCGCGAGTGCTCGCTCGAGCAGCCGCTGGACGAGGCGCTCGACAGCGGTGAGCTGGCGGTGGCGCTCGATGCCATCGCAGCCGAGGCCGAGCAGGAGCTGCGCGCCCAATCGATCCCGCCCGAGCGCATCGAGCTGCGTCGGCGACTCCATCTGCGTTATCAGGGCTCCGACACCGCGCTTGAGGTGGACGTTGATAGCAGTAGCAACAATGGCAGCAGCAACAGTGAACGAGAGCGAATCCTCAAATTCACTGCCGAGAGCGCCGCTGAATACGCGGCGGAGATCACGCGCGTCTTCGAGGCCGCCTATCGCGCCCGCTTCGGTTTTCTGATGCCCAACACACCGCTGATTGCGGCGAACGTCGCCGTCGAGGCCGTCGGCAAGGCCGAAGGCTCCAGGGCAGCGCCGAAGGCATCAAAGGGGCCCGTTCCACCACCGAGTGCGACCGTCTCGGTCTTCAGCGGCGGCGACTGGCATCCAACCCCGCTATTCGAGCGTACGGCACTGCATTCGGGCAACCGCATCGCCGGCCCCGCGATCATCGTCGAGCAGACCGGCACGACCGTCGTCGAGCCCGGCTGGCAGGCCGAAGTGACCGATCTGGGCAACCTGCTGCTGCAACGGGTCGAGGCCCGCACCGGAGCCCGCGCGATCGGCACCGACTGCGATCCGGTGATGCTCGAGGTTTTCAACAATCTGTTCATGTCGATCGCCGAGCAGATGGGCTACCGGCTGCAGAACACCGCCTTCTCGCTCAACATCAAGGAACGGCTCGATTTCTCCTGCGCCCTGTTCGACCCCGATGGCGCCCTGGTCGCCAATGCCCCGCACATCCCGGTGCATCTCGGCTCGATGGGCGAGAGCGTGCGCGCGGTGATCCGCCACAACGCCGGCCACATGGCGCCGGGGGATGTCTATGCGCTGAACGCGCCCTACAACGGCGGCACCCATCTGCCTGATGTCACCGTCATCACGCCGGTGTTCGATGCTACTAGCGAGCAGATCTTGTTCTATGTCGGCAGCCGTGGGCATCATGCCGACATCGGCGGCATCAGCCCCGGCTCGATGCCGGCGCGCTCGCAGAGCGTCGACGAGGAAGGCGTGCTGATCGACAACCTCAGGCTGGTCGAGCGCGGCGTCTTCCAGCGCGAGGCGGTGATGGCGCTGCTCAACGCGGCCCCCTACCCGGCGCGCAACCCCGAACAGAACCTCGCCGACCTGCAGGCGCAGATCGCGGCCAACGCCAAAGGTGTCGAGGAGCTGTTGAAGATGGTCGAGCACTTCGACCTCGCCACCGTGCAGGCCTACATGGGCCATGTCCAGGCGAATGCCGAGGAATCGGTGCGCCGCGTCATCGAGGGACTGCAGCCGGGCCGTTTCCGCGTCGAGATGGATGACGGCGCGATGATCGCGGTGGCCATCTCGATCGATCGCCAGCGGCGCCAGGCGCGCGTCGACTTCACCGGCACCAGTCCGCAGCAGCCGAGCAACTTCAACGCCCCGGCTGCCATCTGTCGCGCCGCCGTGCTCTATGTCTTCCGCACCCTGGTCGCGGACGCGATCCCGCTCAACGAAGGCTGCCTCAAGCCGATCGAGCTGATCATCCCCGAGGGCTCGCTGCTCAACCCGCGTTATCCGGCCGCAGTGGTCGCCGGTAACGTCGAGACCAGCCAGGCCATCACCGATGCCCTCTATGGCGCCCTCGGTGTGCTCGCCGCAGCCCAGGGCACTATGAACAACACCACCTTTGGCAACGCGCGCGTCCAATACTACGAGACCGTCTGCGGCGGCTCCGGCGCCGGCCCCGACTTCGATGGCACCGCTGCCGTGCAAACGCACATGACCAACTCGCGCCTGACCGACCCCGAGGTGCTGGAGTGGCGTTTTCCGGTGCGGCTGGAATCCTTCGCCATTCGCGGCGGCTCGGGCGGCCATGGTCGCCACCGTGGCGGCGATGGCGTCGAGCGGCGCATCCGCTTCCTGGAGCCGATGGACGTCGGTATCCTCGCCAATCGCCGCCGGGTGCCGCCCTTCGGCCTCGCCGGCGGCGAGCCAGGTGCCTGCGGTCGCCACTGGATCGAGCGCGTGGACGGGAGCATCGAGCCGCTCGAGAGCGCCGACACGCGCTCCGTCGCACCAAACGATGTCTTTGTGCTACAAACGCCGGGCGGTGGTGGCTTCGGCCCAGCAACTCCTGATTAACTCGATCAACGATAGGCCGCATGCTTTTGCTAACGGTCAGCCTCGCTCTGGCGCTGCGCCAGCGCCCGCAGACGCTGCACCATCGCCGCCAAGCCATTGCGTCGCGACAGACTCAGATGGGCATCCAGCCCGATGCGGCTGAAGAAGGCGTCCAGATCGAACCCGAGGATGGCCGCCGCGCGCTGGCCCGAGCAGAGTTGCTCGAGCAGCGCGATCAGCCCACGCACGATGTTGGCGTCACTATCGGCCAAGAACTCGATCACATCCTCGCTACCCGGTTTGAGACGGGCTGCCATATACACCGTGCTCTGGCAGCCCTCAACGCGAGTCGCATCGGTCTTCATCGCCGCCGGCATCGGCGGCAACCGATCGCCGAGTTCGATCAGGTACTGATGACGGGTGGGCCAATCCGGCAACAACTCGAAATCCTCGGCGAGCACATCAGCCGCCGCCTCGGGGGAGTCGGCGGTTGCCGCCGGATAGCCTGGTTCATCGGCCTCGTGAGTGGATTGTGGCGCGCTCGTGGTGGGCGTCGGCTCAACAACCGCCGAGGCGGCAGTCTGCGCGCGTTCGACGATCTCACTGAGCGCATCGGCAAACCGCTCGATGTCATCCCGATTGTTATACAGCGCCAGCGAGGCACGTGCGGTCGCGGCCACGCCGAGCCGTTCCATCAGCGGCTGGCAGCAATGATGGCCGGTGCGGATGCAGATCCCGCGCAGGTCGAGCTGGGTGCCGACATCGAGCGTGGAGACCGGCGGATCGGTGAGCACGAACGAGAGCACGGCGCTCTTCCTCGCCGCCGTGCCCTTGAGCACCAGCCCTGGGATCGCGCGCAGCCGCTCGCTCGCGTGGGCGAGCAATCCCTGCTCATAGGGACCGATCCACTCGAGCCCAATCGCCTCGATCCAACGGATCGCCGCCCCTAACCCAACCGCACCAGCGATATTTGGCGTGCCGGCCTCGAAGCGGTTCGGCAGTCCAGCATAGGTACTCCCCTCAAAGCGCACTTGCTCGATCATGTCGCCCCCGCCCTGATACGGCGGCATGGCCTCGAGCAGGTGACGCTTTCCGTAGAGCACGCCGATTCCGGTCGGCCCAAAGAGTTTATGACCGGAGAAGGCATAGAAATCGGCATCCAGCGCCTGTACATCGGTGCGACCGTGGGCGACCCATTGAGCACCGTCGATCAGGGTCAGCGCCCCGGCGGCATGGGCCTCGACGATGATCTCTCGAACCGGGTTGATCGTGCCGAGCGCGTTCGAGACATGGTTCACCGCAACCAGCCGCGTGCGTGACGAGAGTAGCCGCCGATAGGCGTCCAGATCCAACTCCCCGGCATCATTGATTGGAATGACCTTGATCCGTGCCCCAGTGGCCTGGGCCGCAAGCTGCCAGGGTACAATGTTGGAGTGATGCTCGAGCGTCGAGAGGATGATCTCGTCGCCGGGCTGCAGTGTCGCCCGCCCCCAGGCCGCGGCGACCAGATTGATCGATTCGGTGGTGCCACGGGTGAACAGGCATTCGGCTGGCTCGGCGGCGTTGATAAAGCGGGCCACCGTCGCGCGCGCCTCCTCGTAGTCTCGGGTCGCGCCCTGAGAGAGCTGATAGACCGCCCGATGGATATTGGCATGCTGCGAGCGGTGATACCCAGCGACCGCGTCGATGACCGCCGTCGGCTGCTGGGTGCTCGCGGCGCTATCCAAAAAGACCAGCGGACACGCCCCGACCGTCTGGCTCAGGATCGGAAATTGCTCGCGAATTGCGTTGGAATCGATCGGCATCGGTGGTCTCGGCATGCGGAATATCTGGGAAGCGGAGCGATCACTTGTCAGTCGCGCGTCAGTCGCGCGAACCATCACGTGGTTGCATCTAAAGTGGTTCCATCCACCAATAGTGAGTGCGATTTTCCGGGACTCAAAGCGTCGTCTCCCAGTTCCTAATACGCTCAGCGCGAACTCAGTGGTCATCACTGTCACCCCAAACAGCTTCTTAACAAGTCTTTACTGAAGCCTGGAAACGCTTGATGTAGTCTTTAACTCAACGCAACAGGTACGGCGCCCACCCAGCCCAAGCGCCCGCCCAGATAACACTGAAGCAGCGATCCGGAGACATCATCATGACCATGCAACACACCCAGCTTCTGCAAGAGTCCAACAGCATCCGTGCCATCCTGCGGGAAGATCTGACCGCGAGCACCGTCCCTAGCTTGCAGAGCCAGCTCAAGGACGCGCTAAAGCAGGACGTGCGAGACATTACCTTTGATTTCCAGCAAGCGCGCTCCATCGACTCCACTGGCATCGGGCTGCTGCTTGCCGCCAAGAACAGCCTGGCCGCGCAGCAAGGCCATCTGCGCCTGATCAATGTCCCAAACGGAATGTTCAGCCTGTTCAAGAGCATGCGCCTAATCGACAGTCTCAACGTGGAAGCCCAGGGTAATACTCCCGACGTCCAGGGCAACGACACCGAGAGCGAACTCGAGCAAGCCTTCGAGCAAGCCCAGGCCGCTTGAGGAGGCGGTTTGATATGGACAGCTCGCTAGGACCGTCCCGATCGCCCCAGGATGGGGGCGATCCCGCGACCACCAGCGCCTGCTCCCCCCCGTTCTCCTAGCC
>NZ_NHSF01000064.1 GCF_016653295.1 Halochromatium salexigens
AGCGTCTAAAATAACGAATCTATTTAAAGCAACTGATCGTGTTGAGGGTGGACCCTTGCCAGTCACAATGGCGTACTGAGAGTATGACATTAAAGCCTGCCGAATAGACTTTCACCGGGAATTGCTGGGAACTCAACGCCGTCTTCCGTCCCTTGGTGGAGGCTGGCCGCGGGCTGGGTCTTCAGGTCATGGATCGCTGTAACCTGACGATCCTCACCGAGCCTGGACAGGAGGACCTGACCGATTTCTTGGCTGAGCATCAGGTCGAGGTGATCGCCTCGCTGCCTTGCTATCTTGAGGAGAATGTCGACGGACAACGCGGCAATGGCACCTTCGCGGCGAGTCTCCGCGGTTTGCAAGCGCTGAATGCGCGCGGCTATGGCAAGCCTGGCAGTGGCTTGGCGCTAAGCTTGGTCTACAATCCGATCGGTGCAACCCTGCCACCGTCGCAAGCCGTGCTCGAGGCTGACTACAAGCGCGAACTCCAAATACGCTATGGCGTCTGTTTCAATCAGTTGTTCGTACTGACCAATATGCCGATCCGTCGCTTCGGTAGTTGGCTGCAGTCGACCAGACAGTTCGACGCCTACCTCGGACTGCTCAAGGGCGCTCACCAAGAGGCGAATCTAGACGCGGTGATGTGTCGCGACCTGGTCAGTGTCGACTGGCAGGGCTATTTATATGATTGCGATTTCAATCAGATGCTGGATCTGCCGCTCGAGGGCACGCGGAGTGAGCGGCTGCACATTCGCGATCTTGACACGCCCGAGGCGCTGACCGGACAGGCGATTCAGGTTGGTGAGCATTGCTATGGTTGCACCGCGGGGCAGGGAAGTAGCTGTGGAGGCGCGCTTGGTTAATGTCGACGTATGGGGCTCGCATCCTGGTCTTCGCGAAGGCGCCGGTGCCTGGTGCCTGCAAAACCCGGTTGATTCCAGCGCTGGGGGCTGAGGGGGCCGCGCGGCTCGCCGAGACCCTGCTGCGCGAGACCCTGGAGCGCGTCGCGAGCGCGCGTCTGGCGCCCATCGAGCTTTGGTGCGCACCTGATGCCACTCATCCGGTGTTTTCAGCCTTGGCGGAACGCGTTGGGCTTCAACTTGAGACCCAACGTGGATCGGACCTGGGAGCGCGGATGCAGACAGCAACAGCAGGGGCATTGGTAACCTCGGAGCGCGCGGTGCTGATCGGCACCGATTGCCCAGCGCTCGACGCGGATTATCTACGGCAAGCGCTATCGGCGCTGAACAATCAGCCCGCAGTGCTGGGGCCGGCCGATGACGGTGGCTATGTGCTCCTCGGTTTGCGGCGCGATGCGGCTCCAGCATTGCCGGCGCTGTTCGCGTCCATGCCTTGGGGCAGCGATCGGATCGCGGCGATAACACGCGCGCGGATGCGTGAGGCACATGTGGATTGGGTGGAATTACCGAGCCTAGCTGATATCGATCGCCCGGAGGATGTGGCCCAGGTCAGCTTTCGCTGAATCCGGGAGAGGATAAAAGCCGCTGTTAAGCCGGCTTATTCAGGATCAGCTCAAGTACCAGCTTAGAGCCAAAGTAGGCCAGGATCAGGATGCCAAAACCGGTCAGGGTCCATGAGATAGCCTTGCGTCCACGCCAGCCCCAGAGGCGGCGGCCGAGCAGTAGTCCACCGAACACCAACCAGGCCACCACCGAGAGCACAGTCTTGTGCACGATGTTCTGAGCGAACATGTTGTCAAGGAACGCAAAGCCGCTCAATAGCGCGAGGGTCAGCAAGATGAAGCCGATGCCGATCATCTCGAACATCAAGGCTTCCATGGTCATGAGCGGCGGTAATGCCCGCACGAAACCGCCCGGCTTGCGCCCGCGCAGGTAAGAGTCCTGCACCCAGAGGAGTCCCGCCTGCACACTGCCCAGGGTCAAGAGGCTATAGGCCAGCATCGACAGCAGCACATGCAGCTTCAACACCCAGCTGGTGCTCTCGGCTAGAAATGGCGCGCTTGGATAAAGCATATCGAGCAGTACCGAGAGACCGGCTAGCGGCAGGATCACTAGGCCCAGGTTTTCGATCGGTTTGTTCAGGCTCGAGAGGAGCAATGAGGCGACCACGGTCCAGGCCGCCAGCGATAGCGCGTTGAAGAAGCCGAGATTGAGCCCCGCCTGGCTGAACAGGACCATGTACAAAAGCCAGGTATGCAGAGTGAGCCCGGCATAGGCGAGCCCGAGCGTGACGCCCCGCAGCCGGGCCGTGCTCGCATCGGGCTGATGCGTGAAAAGCCGCCACCCGATGAGGGTGGCCGAGCCAAAGTAGGCGATCAGAGTGGCGATCGAGATGACGACGTTGTTCATAGTCTGCGATCATCGCATAAGCACGATGGACTGCAAACGCACGCGAGCGCGTCTGCGGCTGCTTTGCGGCCGCGTAATCGCGCCGCCTTGATATAGATTAACAAACCGCATCCCACAGATGCATGTGTTGGCGCAAGCCAATCGGGTTTAGCAAGAGAGACACCATGTTCGATAATCTTCAGGAGCGCTTCGGTGAGGTGCTTAAAGGGCTGCGCGGTCAGGCTCGACTCAGCGAGGACAACATCAAGGAGACCCTGCGCGAGGTGCGCATGGCGCTGCTCGAGGCTGATGTCGCCTTGCCGGTGGTGCGCGGTTTCATCGAGCGTGTGCGCGAGAAGGCGCTCGGCGCCGAGGTCACCAAGAGTCTCACACCCGGGCAGGTGTTGATCAAGATCGTCAACGACGAACTGGTCAGCCTGATGGGCGAGGCCAACGAGGAACTCGATCTGCGCCAGCAGCCGCCGGCGGTGATCCTGCTCGCCGGCCTGCAAGGCTCGGGCAAGACCACCAGCGCCGGCAAGCTCGCGCGCTATCTCAAGGAGCGCCAGAAAAAGAGCGTGATGGTGGTGAGCTGCGATATCTATCGCCCCGCCGCCATCGATCAGTTGCGCACCGTCGCCGCCGAGGTTGAGGCCACCTTCTTCCCGAGCACGCCGCAGCAGCAGCCGGTCGAGATCGCCCAGTCCGCGCTCGAGGCGGCGCGCCGGCAGGGCAAGGATGTGCTCATCGTCGACAGCGCCGGGCGGCTCGCGATCGACGAACGGATGATGCGGGAGATCCAGGATCTGCATGCGGCGGTGACGCCGGTCGAGACCCTGTTCGTGGTCGATAGCATGACCGGTCAGGATGCGGCCAAGACCGCACGCGCCTTCCATGATGCGCTGCCGCTCACCGGCGTGGTGCTGACCAAGACCGATGGCGATGCCCGCGGGGGCGCGGCACTGTCGATTCGCGAGATCACCGGCAAACCGATCAAGTTCCTCGGCGTCGGTGAGAAATCCGACGCGCTCGAGCCCTTTCATCCAGACCGGGTCGCCTCGCGCATCCTCGGCATGGGCGATGTGGTCTCCTTGGTCGAGGAGATGCAGCAGAAGGTCGACCACGAGAAGGCCGAGAAGCTCGCCAAGAAGATCAAGAAGGGCAAGGGCTTCGATCTCACCGATTTTCGCGATCAGCTTAAGCAGATGAGTTCGATGGGCGGCATGGCCGGGCTGATGGAGAAGATGCCCGGTGCCGGGCAGTTGCCGGAGCACATGAAGAATCAGGTCAACGACAAGGAGGTGATGAAGCTGATCGCGATCGTTGACTCGATGACGCCGATGGAGCGCCAACACCCACAGATTATCAAAGGTTCGCGCCGGCGGCGTATCGCCAATGGCTCCGGCACCCAGGTGCAGGACGTGAACAAGCTGCTCAAGCAGTTCACCCAGATGCAGAAGATGATGAAGAAAATGAAGGGCGGCAACATGGCCAAAATGATGCAGCAGATGCAAGGCCGTTTGCCGCCGGGCATGGGCGGCATGGGCGGGATGCCACCGGGGGGCGGTGGCTTCCCACCTGGCGGCGGTTTTCCGATGTAGCGCCTTGTCGCCGCGAACAGAGACTGCCGGGCGCTTGAATCAATCATGAGCATCCTTGGTGGGCTGATCCAGAACGCCTCCCTGTTGTTGGCCCTGGCCTTGGCGCACGGGCTGTTCATCGCGCAGTTGCCGCGCGAGCAGAGTTCGACCCGACTGCTGATCGGCCTGTTGTTCGGGCTCACGGCACTGCTGGGCATGGCCTATCCAGTGACCATCGGCCCCGGACTGTTTTTTGATGGGCGCACCCTGATCATCAGCATGGCGGGGCTCTTCGGCGGGCTGCCGGCGGCGCTCGTCTCTGGCCTGATCGCGGCGCTCTATCGGGGCTGGCTCGGTGGTGCTGGTATGGCGATGGGGATTGCGACCATTGCCACCGCCGTCGCCTTCGGCGCGCTCTTCCATTACCTGCGTCGTGCCGGCAAGCTGCGGCTGACGCCCTTGACGCTGGTGGCCTTTGGCCTCCTGCTGCACCTGGCGGCGATGGCCTGGGTCGGGCTGCTGCCTGCGGCGCAGCGGGCTCAGGTGCTGGGGCAGGTGGCGCTGCCTTTCCTGTTGGTCTTTCCGCTCGTCTCGATGCTGCTCGGGCTCTTGCTGCGCCAGCAGGAACAACGCGTCGACGATGAACGCTCCTTGCGCGAAAGCCAGGCGCGTCTGTTGGAAACCCGGAGTATTGTCGGCCTGGGTGACTGGGAACTGGTCGTGCGCACCGGCGCCCAGTGTTGGTCGCATGAGGTCTTCGGGCTCATCGGCCTCACCCCGACCGAGTCCCCGCCGCCGCTCAAGACGCTGCGACGCCTGCTGACACGAGAGAGCTGGAAGCGCCTGTTGGCGGCGGTCAAGCAGGCTCTGGGTGATGGACAGCCTTGGCGCTGCGACATTCAGGCGCGGCACGCCGATGGTAGCCAACGCTGGATGACCGTACGCGGCCAGGCGGTGCGTGATCGCGGCGGCCGTGTCCACTTGCTGCGCGGAACCGTTCAGGACATCACCGAGGCCAAGTCCCTGAGTGATGCGCTCGCGCGGGAGCGTGGGTTTCTCGCCACCCTGGTCGCGACCATCCCGGACCTGGTGTGGCTGAAAGATCGCGAGGGTGTGTATCTGGCCTGCAATCCGTGTTTCGAGCGCCTCTTCGGCCTCCCTGAAGCCAAGATCAAAGGCCGCTGTGCGAGCGATTTCGTCTCCGCCGAGCGGGCCACCGCCTTCCGCCAACATGATCTCGCGGCCTTGGCCGCGAATGGTCCCGTCGTGGGTCGCGAATGCCTGACCTTCGCCGATGATGGTCATCAGGAACAGGTCGAGATCATCAAGACCCCGATGCATGACGCCGAGGGGCGCCTGGTTGGCGTGCTCGGGATTGGGCGCGACATCACCGCGCAGGCGCGGGCGCAAGAGGAACTCACGCGCGAGCGCGATCGCATCCAGGAACTGCACGAGCGCATCCAGAAGATCGCCGCTCATGTTCCAGGGATGATCTATCAGTATCAGTGGTGGCCCGATGGTCGCAGTTGTTTCCCCTTTGCGAGCGCGGGCTTGAAGGCGATCCATGGGGTTGAACCAGCCCAGGTCCAAGAGGATGCGAGTCTGGCGTTTGCCGCCCTTCATCCCGATGACCGCGAGCGGATCAAGACCTCGATCGAGCGCTCGGCCCAGCAGATGACGACCTGGCGGGAATCCTACCGGGTCCGATTACCCGAGGAGGGCCGCATCCTCTGGGTCGAGGGCGAGGCCTCGCCGCAGCGTCAATCCGACGGCAGCGTCCTCTGGCATGGCTATATCCATGATGTGACCGAGCGTCATCACGCCGAGACGCGGTTGCGGCTCGCCGCGAGCGTCTTCGCGCACAGCCTCGAGGGTATTGCGATCACCGATGCGGAGAATCGGCTGGTCGACATCAACCCTAGCTTCACCCGTATCACCGGCTATACGAAGGATGAATTGCTGGGTGAAGACCCGAAGAAGCTCGCCTCCGGACGGCATGAGCGCGCGTTTTACCAGCAGATGTGGGCGGCGATCGAGGAAGACGGATTCTGGCAAGGCGAGATCTGGAACCGTCGCAAGAACGGCGAGATCTTCCCCGAACTCCTGTCCATTTCGGTGGTGCGGGATGCCTCGGGAGCAGTGCAACATTATATCGGTGTTTTCACCGATATCAGCCAGTTCAAGGCGCACGAGGCGGAACTCGATCGCATTGCCCATTACGATCATCTCACCGGCCTGCCGAATCGGCGTCTGTTGATGGATCGCCTCGAACAGGCCATCGCGCATGCCAAACGCACGGGGATTGCACTCGCGGTCTGCTACCTGGATCTGGATGGCTTCAAGCCGATCAATGACCGCTATGGGCATGCGGTGGGTGATCGCGTGCTGATTAAGATCACCGAGTCCTTGCGCCGGGTGGTGCGCGGCGAAGACTCGGTCGCGCGTCTTGGAGGCGATGAATTCGTACTGCTGTTGACCGATCTGACACAGCCCGACGATTGTTTCGGCCTGCTCAGCCGGGTGCTTGCCGGCATCCGCGAACCGGTCAGGGTTGGAGAAGTCACCCATCGCCTCTCGGCCAGCATTGGCGCCACCCTCTGTCCGCCGGATCTCGCGGACCCGGATACGCTGTTGCGGCATGCCGATCAGGCCATGTATCGGGCCAAGGAGGCCGGCAAGAATGGTTACCATCTCTACGACGCGCAGCAAGACCAACTGCTGCAGATACGCCAGCGGAAACTCGAGCGGATCGGCGAGGCGGTGCGGCAGAACGAATTGGTCCTGCATTTTCAGCCCCAGGTCGACATGATCAGCCGTGAGGTGATCGGCGTCGAGGCCCTGGTGCGCTGGCAGCATCCAGATGATGGGCTGCGCATGCCGGGAACCTTCCTGCCCGATATCGAAGGCACCGAACTCGAGGTGGCGGTCGACGAATGGGTGATCGAGCATGCCTTGCAGCAGCTTGAAGCCTGGAACCGCGAAGGCCGAGGACTGCCGATCAGCCTGAATATCGGTGCCCGCCATCTGTTGCGACCCGACTTCGCGGCGCGCCTTGAAGACACACTGCGCGCTCATCCCGCTGCCGCCGGCGCGGATCTGAAGCTTGAGATTCTGGAGACCGCGACCCTGAGCGATTTTGAGCAGGCGCAGCGCGTATTGGCTCGCTGTCGCGAACTCGGAGTGCGTTTCGCCTTGGACGATTTCGGCACCGGCTACTCGTCGCTGGCGTATTTTCGGGCGCTGCCGGTCGACGTGCTCAAGATCGACCAGAGCTTCGTGCGCGATATGCTGCAGGATCTAGGCGATAAGGAAATCGTCCAGAGTGTGGTGCAACTCGCGCGCGCCTTCGATCGCCCGGTGATCGCCGAGGGGGTCGAAACCCTGGCGCATGCGGCTATGCTGACCTGGCTCGGTTGTCGTTTCGGGCAGGGCTATGGGATTGCCCGTCCGATGCCGGGCGGCGCGCTGCCGGATTGGCTCGCACACTGGTCAACCCAGGAGTGTCTGGAGGAACTTGAGGGCCTGTCGGAGCGTGATGACCTGCCCTTGATGCTGGCGGCACAGAATCATCGGCGTTGGCTGCAGCGTTTTATCAAGATGCTGACGGAGCCGGAGGGACCGATCTGCACCGATCTTGAGGCCGATGCCTGTTATTTCGGGCGCTGGTATGCAGGGCCTGCTCACGCTCGCTACCAGGCGTTTGCCGAGTTCCAATCGATTGGCCGGCGTCATGAGCGGGTGCATATGCTCGCCATCCAGCTGCTCACTCAGGCTGAGCATGGCGAAGCCGACGCCGCCGCGGATCGATTGCTGGCGCTACAGAAGGCGAGCGATAACCTATTGACCGAGATTGGGCGACTTATCCAACAGGTCACCCCGGCAGGGCGAGCCGAATGGCTCAACCCACCGGTTTATCCCGGTGCCTGGAGTAAGCTACGTTAAATCTTCCGCGCCCGCTTGGTGCCGGAGCGCGACCTGCATCACATCGATGCGGTTGTCGAGGAAGCCAGCCTCGCAGTACGAAAGATAGTAGCGCCACATGCGGATGAAACGCCCGTCGTAGCCGAGCGCGCGCACCTCGGGCTCACGCGCGAGGAAACGCCGATGCCAGGCGCGCAGGGTGCGCGCGTAGTCCTTGCCGTGGAAATCGCGCTGCATGACCTCAAGCCCAGCCGCCTGCACCGCGGCGTCGAAGCGCCCAACCGTCGGTAGCATACCGCCCGGGAAGATATAGTGTTGGATGAAATCTGGGCTCGCTTTGTAGTCCTCGAAGATGTCATCAGAGATCGTGATCACCTGCAGCGCCGCGGTGCCGCCGGGGCGCAGGCGCTCGCGCAGCGTCTCCATATAGGTCGGCCAGTATTCCTCGCCGACCGCCTCGAACATCTCGATCGAGATGATATGATCGAAGGTCTCGGTGACGTCGCGATAATCCTGCAGGCGCAATTCGACCCGTGGTGCGAGCGGACTGCCGTCCAAGCGCGCCTTGGCCCAAGCCAGTTGCTTCTCTGAGAGCGTGATACCGGTGAGCGTGAGCCCGCGCTCGGCCGCCGCCTCGGCCATCGCGCCCCAGCCGCAGCCAATCTCCAGCAGATGCTGTCCGGGCTTGGCATCGAGCATCCCGAGCAGGCGCTGATATTTGCGCCGCTGCGCCTGGGCGAGCATTTGATCGTCATCAGCGCTGCTCAGCGGTACCGCGCTCAAGGCGGCGCTGGTGCCGGCGTTTAAGCCAGCACCTGAGCCGCCGTCGGCGCCGGATAGTCCAGCGGCTGATCGGGTGTTCGCCGCGGCGACTGACTCCGCGCTCGGGGCGGTTGCTGACGCTCGCGCAGTCTCCGCTCGCGGCTGTGGCTGAGGGTTTAGCCTCAGAGCTGGTTGGTCTGGCTGCGAGGCCTGCTTTGGGGGCGGCGTCGATTGCGAGGCCACTTCTTGGAGCGGCTCGGCGTAGAGGGCGCTGGAATAGGTCATGCTCTCATCGAGCCAGAGCCGGTAGAAGTCGTTGCCCAAGTCGTAGTGATAAGCGATGTTGCGGCGACTGCCGGTGTGGGTATTACTGCGCCGCTGATGGCGCCGTGGCGAGATCAGCCGGTGCAGTGGACCGCCACGCTGGCGCTCGCGCCAGCGATGCTCGTTGACCGCAAGCAGATGCAGCAGCGCGGTCGGGTCCGGGCTGTCCCAGTCGCCGGCCATCCAGCTCTCGCCGAGGCCGAGATGTCCCTTGGTCGCCAACCGTCGGGCCATGCGCAGGGGGCGGCGGATGTCGATCTCGGCCTGGGGGCCATCACGATCGCTCTCGAGCAGATAAGTGCGGCCACCAAGACGCAGCCGCAGCTGGCCGGCCGCGATGCGATCGAAGAGCCGCGTGATCGGCCAGATCACGGGTTTCAGCAGGATGCGCGGCACCGGGCCGAAGAGCGGCTGCTCGAATCGGGGCAGGGCGGCCTCAGCCGTCTTCTCGCTTGCCATCAGGTCACCTCGGGCGGGGGTGGGTCGGTTTTTGGGACATAGGGCGCGCCGCGCAGCCAGATCTTCAACGCCTGCCAGTGAATCGCGGCCATGACCTTGAAACCCATCAGCGGCGTGCGCCGCAGCGCCCGCCACAGGGCGCGCTGGGTCAGCGGCTCGCCGGCGCCGGTTTGGGTGGCGACCAGCTGCAAGCGGCCATCGGCGTGGAACTGGCGGATGAAGACGCCGAGATGCTCGGCCGGCTCGGCGAGGCGGAAGTGGTACTCGCTGGCCATCTCCATCAATGGCGAGACATAGAAGCACTTGGTCGCCTTGTCGCGCACCGGCCAGGCCAGTGGTTTGCCACCGTTGGCCAGCAGATAGAAATGCGAGTCGCCGAAGGTATTGCCGACCTCGGCCAACACCGCGCGCAGCTGCCCGTCGGCGTGCTCGCAGTACCAGAGGCTCAAGGGGTTGAAGCCATAGCCGAGCACGCGCGGCATGCAGAGCAGACGGATGCGCCCGCCCTCGAGTTCGATACCTTGCTCGCGCAGCAGTTGATCCGCCCAAGGTCGCAATGGTGAGCCATCACGCGGACCGTGATCCTCGGGCGCGAAACGAAACAGGCCAAAGCCTTGACGGGTGCGCAGCAGCGGCGGTAAGTGGTCCAGTGCATCCAAGTCGAGCAGCAGGCTGAAGACCTTGTAGGTGAAGCGATACTGCACCGGGAAGAGGCGCCGGTGCATCACCTTGGTGAAGTAGATGCGATGCGGATTCTCGCTCATACGGATGCGCTCGCACGATGGTCAGACACCTGTGATAGGCCAGCGGCTGCCGTTAGGATCGAGGTATCGATGCCAAAGCGGTCGGCCATCGCAACCGCAGAGGCCAGGGCATCCTCATGAAAGCCATAGCCAAAGTAGCTGCCGCAGAACCAGAGCCGGTCTTGACCCTGTAGCTCAGCGAGCCGCGGCTGTGCATCCATCGCGGCCTGATCGAAGACCGGATGGTCGTAGACCATCTCGGCGATGATCTGCTCCTCGGCCGGCAGGCGCAGCGGATTCAGCGAGACCAGATAATCCTTGTCGGTCTTGAGCCCCTGTAATCGATTCATCCAGTAGGTGACCGAGACCGCGCAAGCGCCATCCTGCGTCAGCTGCGAGAGGTAGTTCCAGGACGACCAGACCTGCCGGCGCTGCGGCATCAAGCCGATGTCGGTATGCAGATAGGTGCGGTTCGGCTGGTAGCGGAAAGGGCTCAGCAGCTCCTGCTCGGCAGCGCTCGGTTGGTCCAGCAAGGCGAGCGCCTGATCGGCATGACAGGCGAGCACAACGTCGTCGAACAGCGGGCGCTCGCCCGAGGCCAGGGTGATCTCGACGCCTTGCTCGGTGCGTCGGACCGCCTGAGCGGCATCGAGCCGCACCTGCTCATGGCCGATCTCCGCGAGGAAGCGCTCGACATAGCGGGCGCTGCCGCCGCTGACCGAGCGCCAGAGTGGACGATCGATCAGGTTCAACAGCCCGTGATTGTTGAAGAAGCGCGCCAGGCTCTCGGCCGGAAAATCGAGCATGGTCCGGGTGGGGCAGGACCAGATCGCGGCGGCCATCGGCAGCAGGAAATGGTCGCGGAAACGGTCGCTCATGTGCTCGCGCTTGAGCAGCGCGCCGACACTCAGCCCGTCGAAGCCGTTGCAGCGCAGCATGGCCTTACAGCGCCGATTGAAGCGGACCAGATCGGCGACCATGCGCAGGAAGCCGGGGCTGAGCAGGTTGCGTCGCTGTGCGAACAGGGTGTTGAGGCTGTCGCCGGAATATTCGATCTCGCCGGGGCCGATCGAGGCCGAGAACGACATATCGCTCTCGCGCGTGGCGACACCGAGAACCTCGAACAGCCGGGTCAGAAGCGGATAGTTGGCGATGTTGTAGACGATGAAACCGGTGTCGACCGCGAGGGTTTGGCCGCCTTCGTCGACGTCAATGGTATGGGTATGGCCGCCGATATAGCTGTTTTGCTCAATCAGGGTGACCTGGTGCTCTCGTCCGAGGAGCCAGGCCGCGGCGAGTCCGGCGATTCCGCTGCCGATGACGGCGATGTTTTTTCGCATACGTAGGATGTCTTATCGATGTCGACCAGCTGCCCGCAGGAAATCTGGACAAGTCCAGCAATTTCAATGGCGGCTCAGCGACTGCGTTGAGGATAGAACGGCGGCGAGGTTCCGGTTGAGCCGCTTGCCGCCGAGGCAGGGATGAAGCCGATATACTGGTCCTTGGCATGGGCGCGGCTGAAACTGTGAAAGACCCGCTTCAGATAGCCATGATCGCCGACCCCGCGCTGGATGCGCTCGGCACGAAAGACCTTGAGCGCGGCCAGCGCCGCGCAGTGGTAGGCGAGATCCCAGGCGGCAAACCAGGGATACTCCCAGGCATCGGGCATCGATAGCACATCGCGCGCGCGGACGTGACGCCAATGCTGATTGCGGCCCTCACGGCGCTCGGGGGGTGGTTGGATCTTGTCGCCATCGAGCCAGCGCGCGACGAGCTGGCCCGTCAGCGCGCATGGCGTTTCAGCCCGCCCTTGATGGGCGGCTCGGCTGTAGGGTCTTGTGGCCAGTGTTGTTTGGGATTGCGTGGAGTGTCACTGACGCCGAACAGCTCTTGCATCGGGATAAACACTTAACCAAGAGGTCTTGACAGCCTCGTTATGCCTGCATTTGGTGCTGATGCGCGAGGGCGAGCTGCTCGGTGATCACCTCTGGTGAGCTTGGGCGCATCAGATGAAAGCCCTGAACCAGATCGCAACGCATCCCGCGCAGCAGCTCAAGCTGCATCTCAGTTTCGATGCCCTCGGCGATCGTCTTCATCCCCAGCTCATGGCCGAGCGAGGAGATCACGGCAACCACTCGACGGTCGCGCGCGGAGTCGGTCATGGCATCGATAAAGGAGCGGTCAATCTTGAGCAGATTGACTGGCAGCTGACGCAGATAGGCGAGCGAGGAATAGCCGGTGCCGAAGTCATCGATGGCGAGGGCCACACCGAGGTCACGCAGTTGATACAAGGTTCCGCTCGAGGTCTCGGCGTCATTCATCACCATGCTTTCGGTGAGCTCGAGTGCGAGCAGATGAGGAGGGATGCGGTGGCGCCGCAGCATCTCCTCGACCAGTGTCACGATGCCAGGGCTCTGCAGCTGCAGAGAGGACAGATTGACGGCGATTGAGAAACCGTCTTGATCGCCAAGCTCATCGAGCCAGCATCTGAGCTGCCGCAGTGACTCCTCGAGCACCCAGGTGCCGATCGGAACGATGAAACCGGTCTCTTCGGCCACCGGGATAAATTCGCCCGGCGAAACGAGGCCCCGCGTCGGGTGATCCCAGCGCACTAGCGCTTCGACGCCAACCAGCGCTCGGCCGTTGGTGCTAAAGAAGGGCTGGTACTGGACCCTGAGCTCGCCGCGCAGCTCGCAATCGCGGAGGTCATGGGCGATGCTGATCCGCTCAAGCAAGCGTGTCCGTAACGCGGCGTCGAAGCATTGGACCCGAGCGCCCCCGCGCTCTTTGGCCACATACATTGCCGCATCGGCATCGCGGAGTAGATTGCCGGGACTGTCGAAGCCATGGCTGATGACGATGCCGGCGCTTGCCGTGATCAGATATTCGCGACCGTTGATGATGAAGGGCGGAGTGAATACCTCGAGTAAGCGGTCTGCCTCGACCAGCATGGCTTCCGGTGAGCGTTGCTCACCCTGCAACAGAATGACGAATTCGTCACCGCCGAAGCGAGCAATGGTATCGCCTAGGGCGAGATGGTCCTGGAGGCGTCGGGCCGCATCGACCAAGAGTTGGTCGCCGGCGTGGTGGCCGATGGCATCATTGATCAGCTTGAAGCTGTCCAGGTCGATGAACACGACGCCGACCTGATGACCGAAGCGCTGCGCTTGGAGCAGGAGCTGGTTGAGTCGATCATTGAGCAAGACACGGTTGGGCAGCGCGGTCAAGGAGTCGTGCATCGCGCGATGTCGCAGCGTTTGCTCTGCTTCCTTACGCCTGGAGATGTCCTGTGCATTGATGACCATGCCACCGATGGCGGGATCGGCGCTCAGATCGGTCGCCGTTGCCTGGCACCAGATATAGGTATCGTCACCCCCGCGTAGCCGATGGTCGACGATGTTGACATGCTCACCGGGCAGCTCGGCGGCGCGTTTCAAGGCAGCGTGGACAAGCTCGCGCTCCTTCGGGTGAACCGCATCGAGATAACGGCTGTGAGGAGCCACCTGTTCGTCCCAGCCGAGTATCTGGCACGCCGAGGGGCCCAGATAATGCAGACTGCTATCGCTACCGACGATCATCACCACGTCTGATGCGCGCCGGACAAGGGTGCTAAACCGCTGTTCGCTCTGGCGCAATGCCTTGAGCGCGTCTCGCCGTAAGAGGCCGCCGATGATGACATCAGCGATCGCCCGCAAAAGCAGTATGGCCTGATCGGACCAGGTTCGGTGGTCATGCACTGAATCGAAGCCGATGAAGCCCTTCAACTGGTCGGGGCCCATCAGTGGCACGACGATCAAGGACCGGATGCCTTGGGCGCTGAGCAGCTCGCGCTCGGCAACGCGTTTCTCTGGCAGGTCCTCTACCGAGGGGATGTAGATCGACTCGCCGGACGTGAGGAGCGGTCGCCACCAGTGGATCGTCTCCCAAGGCACTTGCTGAAGGTTGTTGATCTCGGGGAGGATTCCAGGCGCGCACCATTCATGCGTATTGTTGAGGAATTCACCATCAATGGTGAACAGGTAGCTGCGATCGACCCTGGCGAAGCGGCCGATCGAGGCGAGTGCCTCGTCAATACCGGCATCGATATCCTGATCACCGAGCCCGGCGAAGCGATGCAGAATCGTTGTCATCAGCTCGAGCAGCCCGGTGAGCTCTTCGAGCTTATCCTGGCTCGACGGGTCTTGCGGCATCGTCATCCAGCATCCCCTCTGATGCTTTTTTGGCGTAATCTCATTCTAACAGAGCGCGCAGGAGCTTCGTCTCAAGCCAGTCGGATGAATAGCCCGGACCCTGGGCCGCAATGAAACCGACATGTCCGCCATGGCGCGCCAGCTCAAGCCGGATGCCGGGACCGAGTTCGTGCTCGAACGGGACGGTGCTCGGGAACATGAAGGGATCATCAGCGGCATGGATGATCAGCGTGGGTGTGCGGATCGGGCGCAGATAACCGCGGCAGCTGGCCCGCTGATAGTAATCGAAGACCCCGGCGAAGCCGTTCAGCGGCGCGGTAATCTGGTCGTCGAATTGATTGAAGTCCTTGATCTGGCTCAGGTCAACGCTAAGCGGGGCCGGCCGGTGCGCGAATTTGTGCTGATAGGCCGCCTTGAGACGGCTGATGAGATAGCCGCGGTAGACCCGGGCGAAGCCAAGCTCGAGCCGCAGCATGGCGTCGCGCAGCACGAATGGAACCGAGATCGCGACGGCGCGCTCGAGCAGCGGGTCGCCCCATTCGTCCCGGCGCTGGCCCCCGCGATCGCTCCTCGGTTCAGCCCCACGGGCACCCCAGCACTCGCCCAGATACTTGAGCAGCAGATTGCCGCCGAGCGAGAAGCCGATCGCCGCCGTCGCGGGTCCTTCCGGGTCCTCGGCCAAGACCTCGAGCACCGCGCGTAGATCCTCGGTGGCGCCGGAATGGTAGGAGCGCGCGAGGCGGTTCGGCTCGCCACTGGCACCACGCAGATGCATGAAGATGGGTTGGAGGCCGTTCCGTGCGAGCCGGTCCACCAGGCTGCCAGCGTAATGGGAATCGAGCCCACCTTCGAGTCCATGCAGAATCAGCACGCGCGGGCCGGTGCCTCCCACCCCCACCGACAGGTCGATGAAATCGCCGTCGGCAAGCTCGATGCGCCGCCGCTGCAGCGGCGTCTGTGGCCGTTCACCCGCGCTGGCGCGCTGGCCGAGATGCATCAGCAGCTTGGGCCAGAGTGTTTGCAGATGGGGATTCTTGAGCCACCAGGGCGGGCGAAAGTCGCTGTTGATGATCCTGCCGTGGGTCATGGCGTCTCTGTTGGTTGCTGTCAGCCTGCCTGGGCTTGGCTGCGTTGAAGCGTATCGCGTTAAGGCGCCTAGATTACAATGAACGGCCCGCCGAGCATCTCCCGCGTGTTCCGATAGCGAGCCCGAATTGACGGCAACGCATTGACGGCAACGAGCCCCAATTGACATTGTGGGTCATTGGGACGCTCGCCTATACTCCACGGCAATGTGCGGCCGACCGCCACAGCCGTCCCTCTGACTCCAACGACGATGACCGAGAATGATGATGAGACCGCTTAGGAAGGCCCTGGGCCCGATCGCGCTGCTATGCCTCCCCATGCTGCCAGGGTTTCTGTTGCCATCGCAGGCGCGGGCCGAGGATCTGCTGCAGATCTACGATCTGGCCGTCAGGAGCGATCCAACCCTGCGCGAGGCAGAACAGACCTTCTACGCCAGTCGGGAAGCGAAGCCCCAGGCGCGGGCGCTGTTGCTGCCCAACTTTGGCGTCTCCGGCAGTGTCGACTACAACGCCGTCGACTCGAGCGGACAGAATCTGAACTTCACAGACGGCAACCGCAGCGATACCTTTGAGACGACCAATCTCGCCGCCAGCGTGTCGCAGTCGGTCTACAACCGCGGCGACTGGATACGCCTGAGCCAGTCCGATGACACCATCGCGCGGGCCGAGGCTGAGTTCCAGAATGCCGAGATCGACCTCATGGTGCGCACCACCGAGGCCTACTTCGAGGTGCTGCGCGCCTCCGATCTGGTGCGCGTGCAAGAGGCCCTGGTCACGGCCGATGAGCGCCAGTTGGAGCAATCGAAACAGCGCTTTGAGGTCGGTTTGGTCGCGATCACCGACGTCAACGACAACCAAGCCGCATTCGACCGTTCGCGTGCCGAGCTGATCACTGCCAAAAACGAGCTGAACAACGCCTGGGAGGCGCTGCGCCGCATCGTTGGTCCGGTCAGTGTGCCGTTGGCGCGGCTCGGTGATCGCCTGCCGCTGACGCCGCCGGAGCCGAATGACATCAATGTCTGGGCCGAGACCGCGCTGGCGAATAACTACGGCATCGCGGCGGCGAAGGCTGCGGCCGAGGCGGCGCGTAAGGACATCGAGATCCAGCGCTCCGGCTATTATCCAAGCGTCGATGTGCAGGCGGGCTATGATGTGTCGCGCACCGGGCGGGAGTTCGGCACCGATACCGATTCCGGCTTCATCGGCCTGAACGTCAATATCCCCCTCTATCAGGGCGGTGCCGTGGCCTCGTCGACGCGTCAGGCCGGGCATCAATTCCGGGCCTCGCAGGATCGGCTCGATCAGCAACGTCGCGCGGTGATGAACCAGGTCAAGGATGCGTTTCGCGGCATCCTCTCGAGCATCAGCGACGTCAAGGCACGGCAGGCGGCCATCGTCTCGGCGCGCAGCTCGCTGGAGTCCACCGAGGCCGGCCTCGAGGTCGGTACCCGCACCCAGGTCGATGTGCTGAACGCTCAACGCAACCTGTTCCAGGCCGAGTTCGACTACCTCTCGGCGCGTTACGATTACATTCTCAACGGCATCCGGCTGCATCAGGCGACCAGCACCCTGACCCGCGATGTTCTGGCCAAGGGCAATGCCTGGCTCACCGGCCAGGACATGGTCCAGCCGCCCGCCTACTGATTCGCCGCCGTGTCAGGAAACAGCTTCGGTCGCTCGTTCGTCGTCACCGGTTTCGGCGAGAGTCATGGTCCGGCGATCGGCGGTATCGTCGATGGTTGCCCGCCTGGGCTGCCGTTGAGCGAGGCCGATCTGCAGCATGATCTGGATCGGCGCGCGCCGGGGCAATCGCGCCACACCACGCAAAGGCGCGAGGCGGATCAGGTGCGCATCCTCTCCGGGGTCTTCGAGGGCGCGACCACCGGCGCGCCGATCGGGCTGCTGATCGAGAATCAGGATCAGCGCTCGAAGGATTACTCCGAGATCGCGACCCGGTTTCGGCCCGGCCATGCCGATTACAGTTACACGATGAAGTATGGCCGGCGCGACTATCGCGGCGGCGGTCGCTCATCGGCGCGCGAGACGGCGATCCGTGTCGCCGCCGGCGGCATCGCCAAGGTCTGCCTGCGACACCTGCAACGCATCGAGGTCCAGGGGTGCCTGACGCGGCTTGGTCCGCTCGAGCTGCCGCGCCCCGGTGAGCCCGGGTTCGAGTGGGCCCAGGTCGAGCGGAACCCGTTCTTCTGTGGCGGCGAGGCACGGGTCGCCGAACTCGAGGCCTACATGGATGAGCTGCGCAAGTCCGGCGATTCGATTGGCGCCGAGGTCACGGTCATCGCCCGGGGCCTGCCACCCGGCCTTGGCGAGCCGATCTTCGACCGCCTCGATGCCGATATCGCCCATGCGCTGATGAGCATCAACGCGGTCAAGGGGGTCGAGATCGGCGCGGGCTTCGCCAGCGTCGCCCAGCGCGGCACCGAGCATCGCGACGAGATGACCCCGGATGGGTTCCTCTCCAACAACGCCGGTGGCGTGCTGGGCGGTATCTCGACCGGTCAGGACATCATCGCCCGGCTGGCCCTGAAGCCGACCTCGAGCATCCGGCTGCCGGGCCGCAGCATCGACCTCAGCGGCGCCGAGACCGAGGTCATCACCAAGGGACGCCATGATCCGTGCGTCGGCATCCGCGCAACCCCGATCGCCGAGGCCATGCTGGCGCTGGTGCTGATCGATCATTTGCTGCGGCATCGCGCGCAGAATGCCCAGGTGGTACCGCCGCTGGCGCCGATCCCATCGCAAGCGCCTTGAGTCAGCCTCCGCGTCTGGCCAAGCCGATGCCTTACGCGCGCCTCTCGAGCTACTACTTCTTCCACTTCGCCGCGCTCGGCGCGCTGGTGCCGTTCTGGGGGCCCTATCTGCTCGAGCGCGGGTTCGAGCCGGTTGCCATCGGTGGGCTGATGGCGATCCTGATGGGCACCAAGATCGTGGCGCCGAATCTGTTTGGCGCGGTGGCCGATCGGCGCGGGGAGCGCATGCCGATCGTGCGACTCGGCGCGTTGATGGCGCTGCTGAGCTTTTGTGCGGTGTTCTGGTCCGAGGGCGTCTGGCTCATGGCCCTGACCATGGCCATCTGGAGCTTCTTCTGGAATGGGCCGCTGCCACTGATGGAGGCGGTCACCTTCAATCATCTGGGGGCGCGGGTCAGCCGCTACGCGCAGGTCCGGGTCTGGGGCAGCATCGGCTTTATCCTGGTGGTGCTCGGGGTCGGCTGGTGGCAACAGCAGGCCGGCAGCGGCGTGGTGCCGATCGCGGTGCTGGTGCTGTTCGGCGGCATCTGGTTGAGTGTCCTGGTGATTCCGGATCGACCACCGGGGGATCGATCATCGGGGGAGCGATCACAGGACCACGACGAGGGCGAGCCCGAACCGTCGCTCGTGCGGCATCTGCTGCGCCGCCGCGAGATCCTGTTCTTTCTCGCCGCCTGCTTGCTGATGCAGGCCAGTCATGGCGCCTACTATGCGTTCTACTCGATCCATCTCGAAGCGGCGGGGTATTCGCAATCGGCCGTCGGTGCGCTCTGGGCCTTGGGCGTGGCCATCGAGGTACTGGTGTTCTTGCGCATGCACTGGTTGCTGGAGCGCTTCAGCGCCCACGCCCTGCTGCTCGTGAGTCTGGCGCTGGCGGTGCTGCGTTGGCTCATGATCGGGTTCCTGGTCGAGATCCTGGCGCTGCAGATCATCGCCCAGACCCTGCATGCGGCGACCTTTGGGGTGTTCCATGCCTCGGCGATCCATCTCGCCCACTGCTATTTTCCGGGGCCGACCCAGGGGCGGGGACAAGCCGCGTACAACAGCATCGGCTTTGGTGCCGGTGGTGCGCTCGGTAGTCTCAGCAGTGGTCTGCTGTGGTCAGGCGCCGGTGCCGCCTGGACCTATGTGGCGGCGGCGGGATTTGCCGCGCTTGGCTTCGTCGCGGTGCTGCTCAGCAAACGCCGCCACCTCGGCGCCGGACTGTGACCGCCATGGCGCTGAGCGTATACTCGGCGCCCGGTTGCACCGAGAACGAACCTGAGCCGACTGAGCTTGGGCACGCGCAAACACCTGGGAACCAGATGAGGAGGAGGATATGGAGCAAGGCCGTGGTGCGCTGATCGAGCAGCTTGCAGGACTGGAGACGGCGGCGGTGGCCTTCTCGGGGGGCGCCGACAGCACCCTGTTACTGGCGCTGCTGCGCAAGCAGCTCGGCGCCGAGCGGGTGATCGCGCTGACGGCGGTGACACCCTACATGGTGCGCCAGGAGATCGGTGACGCGGTGGCCTTGACGACCAAGCTGGCGGTTCGCCATGAGCTGGTCGAGATTCCCATGCCCGAGGGCATGGAGCACAATCCGGCCGACCGCTGCTATCGCTGCAAGCACGCGATGTATGGGCATCTGGTGGCGAGCGCGGCCGAGCATGGCTTTGCCAACCTGCTCGACGGTAGCAATACCGATGATGCCGATGAGCAATGTCCGGGCTTGCGCGCGCTGCGCGAACTCGGGATTCGCAGCCCCTTCATCGAGGCCGGTATCGACAAGGCCGCCGTGCGTCAGATGGCCCGTGAGATGGATCTGCCTACCTGGCACAAGCCGACCACCGCGTGCTTGCTCACGCGCATCGGCTTCAATGTCAGGGTCTCGATGGATCAGCTGCAGCGCATCGAGGAGGCCGAGCGTTTTTTGACCCAGTTGGGTTACACCTGGGTGCGGGTGCGCTGCCACGGCGACCTCGCCCGCATCGAGGTCGCGCCGGTCCAACGCGAGCGCCTGCTCAGCGATGCGGGCGCGGTGATCGAGGGCATCCAGCGCTTCGGTTTTCGTCATGTCACCATGGATCTGGCCGGCTATCAGTCCGGCAGCATGGCCGGCTAGGCGTCGTCCAAACGATAGTGTTTCTCGACCGCGGCAGTGATCTCCCAGGTGCAGCGCATGCCGACCGGGAAGGTGATCAGATCGCCACGCTTGAAGTGCTCGGGCTCGCCGCCCTCGGGTGTGACGCTGAAGGTGCCGCGCACCACATAGCAGGTCTCTTGCTGGTGATAGGTCCACTCGAAGCGAGAGGGCTCCTTCTTCCAGATCGGCCAGTCCTCGACGCCGAGGACTTCGAGCTTGGCCGGAGGCGGGTTGTGCTCGCAAAGGATGGATTCATCGGACATGATGGAGACTCCTGGACAACGGTCGTTAGATGGCATCCTACAAGGTCGTGGCGATCGAGGCGGCCACAATAGAGGCGGTGCATGAGTGAAGATCTCGAAACGCTGGCCACGCAGGTCGGGCATTGCTTGCAACGCACGGGGCTGCGCCTGGCCACGGCGGAGTCCTGCACCGGGGGTTGGATTGCCAAGTGCCTCACCGATGTCGCGGGGAGTAGCGCCTGGCTCGAGCGCGGCTTCGTCACCTACAGTAATGCGGCCAAGCAGGAGATGCTCGGCGTCGCCGAGGAGACGCTCGCGACCTGGGGCGCGGTCAGCGAGGCCGTGGTCGCCGAGATGGCGCGCGGCGCGATCGCGCGCAGTCACGCCTCGGTGGCGGTGGCGGTGAGCGGGATTGCCGGCCCCGGCGGTGGCACGGCCACCAAGCCCATTGGCACGCTTTGTTTCGGCTGGGGGCTGCCGGAGGGGATCGCGGTCGAAACGGTGCGCTTTGGTGGCGAGCGCGAGCAGGTGCGACGCCAGGCGGTCGCGCATGCGCTGCGCGGGCTGCTGGAACGCTGCCTGGCGCGTGGCGCACCGGCTTGATCCGGGCTCGATCCGGGCTCGAATCGCGCCGAGTGGCTTGTGTGGGGGTGGGTCGGCTGTGGGATAATCCTTAACAACCCTGGTTCCTGGAGTGACAATGGACGAGAATCGCAAGAAAGCGCTGGCCGCCGCGTTGAGCCAAATCGAGAAGCAGTTCGGCAAGGGCTCGGTGATGCGCATGGGCGATGCCGGTGCCATCCCGAATGTCGACACCGTCTCGACCGGCTCCCTGGGGCTCGATATCGCCCTTGGCATCGGTGGCCTGCCGCGTGGTCGCGTGATCGAGATCTATGGCCCGGAATCCTCCGGCAAGACCACGCTGACCCTGCACGCGGTCGCCGAGGCGCAGCGTGCCGGTGGCACCGCAGCCTTCGTCGATGCCGAGCACGCGCTCGATCCCGGCTACGCCGAGAAGCTTGGCGTGAACATGGACGAACTGCTGGTCTCGCAGCCCGATACCGGCGAGCAGTCGCTCGAGATCACCGACATGCTGGTGCGCTCCGGCGCGGTGGACATGGTGGTGGTCGACTCGGTCGCGGCCTTGACGCCCAAGGCCGAGATCGAGGGCGAGATGGGTGACTCGCACGTCGGTCTGCAGGCGCGGCTGATGTCGCAGGCGCTGCGCAAGCTGACCGCCAATATCAAGCGCTCCAATGCCATCGTCATCTTCATCAATCAGATCCGGATGAAGATCGGCGTGATGTTCGGCTCGCCGGAAACCACCTCCGGCGGCAACGCGCTCAAGTTCTACGCCTCGGTGCGGCTCGATATCCGCCGCATCGGCTCGATCAAGCGCGGTGCCGACGTGGTGGGCAACGAGACCCGCGTCAAGGTGGTCAAGAACAAGGTCGCACCACCGTTTCGCGAGGCCCTGTTCGACATCCTCTATGGCGAGGGCATCTCGCGCGAGGGCGAGATGGTCGATCTCGGCGTCAGCGCCGGTGTGGTCGAAAAATCCGGCTCTTGGTACAGCTACGAGGGCAACCGAATCGGCCAGGGCAAGGACAATGTGCGCAATTTCCTGAAGGAGAATCCGGAGATTGCCGCCGCCATCGATGCCAAGATCCGCGATGCCCTGCTACCGAAGCCAAAGCCTGCTCACGCCGAGGGGGAGGCTGGAGCGGTTCCTGATGCCGCCGCCGATGCGGGTTCGGATGCCGCGTTGAAAACGCCGGCGACCGCGGGCGATGCCAAGGCGGCCAAGGCGGCCAAGGACGCCAAGGAGGTCAAGGGCGCCAACAAGGACGCCAAGGCGGCGACCGATGACTGAGGTGCCTGTGGAGCCTGCTGCGGAGGTTGCTGCCACGGAAGCCACGGTCGAATCAGCCGCGGCCGAGGAAGCCGCTGCCGAGGCGCCGGACGCGCTCTTTGAGGAGATTCGCAGCCGGGCGCTGAAGTTACTCAGCACGCGTGAACACAGTCGCTTGGAACTCGCGCGCAAGTTGTGCCAACGCGGTTATCCAGAGGCCGCCGTCGAGACGGTGATTGAGTCGCTCGTAGCCAACGAGCTGTTGAGCGAGGAGCGCCTGATCGCGGCCTATGTGGCCGAGCGTCTCGCCAAGGGCTTCGGGCCCCTGCGCATCCGCGCCGAATTGCGCGAGAAAGGGCTTTCGGATGAGAGGGTTCAGCCCTATCTCGAACTCGACGATCAGACCCTGAGCGACTGTCTGACCCAGGCCTATCGAAAACGCTTCGGCGAGACCGAGGCCGAGGACCAGCGCGAGCAGGCGAAGCGCGCGCGCTTCCTCGAATATCGGGGGTTTCCGTCGCGCGTGATCGCCCGCTTCCTCGGCGCGAGCCCGAGTGCCAGGTCAGATCGATGAGCAGGCTGATGCGCGCGCCCATGCCGATGTCGGTGCCGATATCGATGCACGCGTTGATGCCGATGCCGACGCGCGCGCCGATGTCGGGCCGCTTTCCGTGCCGCTTCGAGCGGTGCATCCCGCTAATGCACAGACCCGTCCCCGGAGTCGACTCCTTGTCATGAAGAGCAGTGCCCAGCTTCGTCAGGCCTTCCTCGATTACTTCGCCGAGCGTGGTCATACGCCGGTCGAGAGCAGCCCGTTGGTGCCGGGCAACGACCCCACCTTGCTGTTCACCAATGCGGGCATGGTGCAGTTCAAGGACGTCTTCCTTGGCCGCGAGAAACGCCCCTACAGCCGCGCCGCCACCTCGCAGCGCTGCGTGCGCGCCGGCGGCAAGCACAACGATCTCGAGAACGTCGGCTACACCGCCCGCCATCACACCTTCTTCGAGATGCTCGGCAACTTCAGCTTCGGCGATTACTTCAAGCGCGAGGCCATCGGCTTTGCCTGGGAGTTTCTGACCCAGACGCTGCGGATGCCGCCCGAGCGGCTCTGGATCACCGTCTATACCGACGATGACGAGGCCGCGCGCATCTGGCTCGACGAGATTGGCGTCGACCCGAGCCGCTTCTCGCGCTGTGGCGAGAAGGATAACTTCTGGTCGATGGGCGAGACCGGTCCCTGTGGGCCCTGCTCCGAGATCTTCTACGATCATGGCCCCGAGATCCCGGGTGGACCGCCCGGCTCACCCGACGAGGACGGCGATCGCTACGTCGAGATCTGGAACCTGGTGTTCATGCAGTTCGACCGCGACGCCAAGGGCGAGCTGCATCCGCTGCCGCGCCCCTCGGTCGACACCGGCATGGGGCTCGAGCGGCTCGCGGCGGTGATGCAGGGCGTGCACAGCAACTACGAGATCGATCTGTTCCAGGCCCTCATCCGCGCCGCTGCCGAGGCGACCGGTTGCGAGGATCTTGGCAACCAATCGCTGCGGGTGATCGCCGATCACATCCGCTCGGCGGCCTTCCTGATCATCGATGGCATCACGCCCGGCAACGAAGGGCGCGGCTACGTGCAGCGGCGCATCATCCGCCGCGCCATCCGCCACGGCTATCAACTCGGGCAGACGGCGCCGTTCTTCTGGCGCCTGGTCGCGCCCCTGGCCGAGCAGATGGGCGGTGCCTACCCCGAGCTGCGCGCCAAACAGGCCCAGGTCGAACGGGTGCTGCAGACCGAGGAGGAGCGCTTCGCCGACACCCTGGAGCAGGGCTTGCGCATCTTCGATGAGATCGTCGCACGGCTGAGCGGCACCGAGATCCCCGGCGAGGCGGTGTTCCGTTTGTACGATACCTATGGCTTTCCAGCCGATCTGACCGCCGATATCGCCCGTGAGCGCGGGCTGACCCTGGACCTCGTCGGCTTCGAGCAAGCGATGGCGGCGCAGAAAGAACGCGCGCGCGCCGCGAGCCAGTTCGGGGCCGGCGAGATCATCGAACTGGATATCGAGGGTGAGACCGATTTCAGTGGCTACGAAGGGTTGCTCGATCAGGCGACGCTGATCGGCTGTTACCTCAATGGTGAGCCCCGCGATGGCATCAGTGCTGGCCAGGAGGGGCTGCTGGTGCTGGATGTGACACCTTTCTATGCCGAGGCTGGCGGACAGGTTGGCGATCGCGGCCTGTTGAGTACCGAGACCGCCCGCTTCGAGGTCCGCGATACCCAGAAGCAGTCTGGCGTGATCTGCCACATCGGACGCCTGCTCGAGGGCGAGCTTTCGGTCGGGGATTGTATCGAGGCCAGGGTCGATCGGACGCGGCGACGCGCAATCGCGCTCAACCACTCGTCCACTCATTTGCTGCATGCCGCCCTGCGCCAGGTGCTAGGTGAGCACGTGCAGCAACGTGGATCGTTGGTCGGACCGGAGCGGCTGCGTTTCGACTTCACTCATTTCGAGCCGCTTACGCACGAGCAGTTGCGCGAGATCGAGCGCCTGGTGAACCAAGAAATTCGTGAGAACCACAGCGTCGAGACCCGCATCATGGATCTCGAGGACGCCAAGGCCTCGGGCGCGATGGCGCTGTTTGGCGAGAAGTACGACGAGCAGGTGCGGGTGCTGCGCATGGGTGACTTCTCGACCGAACTTTGCGGTGGGACTCATGTACGCGCGGTGGGTGATATCGGGCTGTTCAAAATCGTTTCCGAGTCCGGCATCAGCGCCGGTGTGCGCCGCGTCGAGGCGGTAGCCGGCGATGTGGCGTTGAGCTGGGTCGAGGAAGAAGAGGCGCGGCTGGCGCGCATCGCCGCCTTGGTGAAGGGCTCGACGAGCGATGCCGACGACAAGGTGGCGGCGCTGGTCGAGCGCTCGCGGCGATTGGAAAAGGAACTCGAGCAGCTCAAGGCCAAGCTCGCCAGCGCGGCCGGCAGCGAGTTGACCGATGCCGTGGTCGAGATCGATGGGGTCAAGGTGCTGGCCGCACGGCTCGATGGGGTCGATGTCAAGTCACTGCGCGAGACCCTGGATCAGCTCAAGAACAAGCTCGGCTCCGGCGTGGTCCTGCTGGCCACCGAGAGCGAAGGCAAGGTCAACCTGATCGCCGGCGTCACCAAGGATCTGGTCGGCCAGTTCAAAGCCGGCGATCTGGTCAAGGCGGCGGCCGAGAAGGTCGGGGGACGCGGGGGTGGCCGGCCCGACATGGCTCAGGCCGGCGGTACCGATCCGGCGGGCATCCCGGCCGCGCTCGAGCTGGTCGGCGATTGGGTCAAGGCACGCGCACCGGCGGCGGTGTCCTAGACCCATGGCGTTGATCGTCCAAAAATATGGCGGCACCTCGGTGGGCAGCGTCGAGCGCATCCAGGCCGTCGCGCAGCGTGTGAAGCGCACCCGCGAGCAGGGCCATGAAGTCGTCGTCGTGGTTTCGGCGATGTCCGGCGAAACCGACCGGCTGATCGGGCTCGCACGCGCGATTCAGCCGCAGCCGGTGCCGCGGGAACTCGATGTGCTGATCGCCACCGGCGAGCAGGTCACCATCGCCTTGCTGGCGATGGCCTTGGAGGCGATCGGTTGTCCGGCGCGCTCCTACACCGGCTCGCAGGTGCAGATCCGCACCGATAGCGCGCACAATAAGGCGCGCATTCGCGATATCGACGGCGCGCGCGTGGGCAGCGATCTCGAGGCTGGACGCGTGGTGGTGGTGGCGGGTTTTCAGGGCATCGATCGTGCCGGCAACATCACCACCCTCGGACGCGGTGGCTCGGATACCTCAGCGGTGGCCATGGCCGCCGCGCTCAAGGCCGACGAATGCCAGATTTACACCGATGTGGACGGCGTCTACACCACCGACCCGCGCATCGAACCGCGCGCGCGCAAGCTCGATCGGATCACCTTCGAGGAGATGCTCGAGATGGCCAGCTTGGGCTCGAAGGTGCTCCAAATCCGCGCCGTCGAGTTCGCCGGCAAGTATCGTGTCCCCTTGCGGGTGCTCTCGAGCTTTCGCCAGGGGGAAGGCACGCTGATCAGTTTCGAGGAGGAGAACGTGGAAGACGCCAAGATTGCCGGCATCGCCTTCGCCAAGGATGAAGCCAAGCTCACCGTGCTCGGGGTGCCGGATCAGCCGGGGATTGCCTACAAGATTCTCGGCCCAATCTCCGAGGCCAATGTCGAAGTGGATATGATCGTGCAGAATGTCGGCTCCGACAGCGCCACTACCGACTTCACCTTCACCGTGCATCGCAACGACTACGACACGGCGCTGGGGGTGCTGCGTGATATGGCCGAACAACTCTCGGCGCGTGAAGTCTCTGGTGATCAGAAGATCGTCAAGCTCAGCTTGGTCGGTGTCGGCATGCGCTCCCACGCCGGTATTGCCAGCCAGATGTTCGAAGCCCTAGCCCGCGAAGGGATCAACATTCGCATGATCTCGACCTCGGAGATCAAGATCTCGGTCGTCATCGACGAAAAGTACCTCGAGCTTGGCGTACGCGCTCTGCACGAGTCCTTTGGACTGGCCGGGAAAACCATATTGTAACAATTGCTGCATTGCACGAATGTCTGCTGCTAAACTTCGATGCTAAGCTACTTGCACTTTTGGCCGTTGCGGCGGTCAACTGAGCATAACGTGAAGCTAACAAGGCTGCGAGACCTAAGATGCTGAGGGAACCGCGGCTCGGTTCATAAAAGGATAGGAAGGATAGACCGCTATGTTAATACTGACCCGCCGCGTTGGCGAAACACTGATGATCGGCGACGAAGTGACCGTGACGGTGCTCGGCGTTAAAGGAAACCAGGTTCGTATTGGCGTCAATGCACCGCGTGAGGTTGCTGTGCATCGCGAAGAGATCTACGAGCGAATCAAGCGTGAGCAGGCGCAGGGCACCGCCGAGCCGCGCATCGCGAACGACGTGGGACTGGACGACTAGACTCCGGGTCAATCTGGTGTAGACAACCTGCTCCGCTGGCACGCGACTTTTGGCGGGGCAGGTTTAGGCTGATAAGCCGGCAACCCAAGCAAGCTGCTACCTGCCTCGCACGGGTGGACCCAATCACCCCAAACTCTGATATAATTTTGCTCTCTACGGAGAGATGGCCGAGTGGCTGAAGGCGCTCCCCTGCTAAGGGAGTATGGGTTAATAGCCCATCGAGGGTTCGAATCCCTCTCTCTCCGCCAATACTGCAGATAAATTGTAGTAAAACCAATTACTTACAGTGGTCAGCCAGCACCGGTGATCGCGGGTGTTCAGCGCCTCGCTGTGTTGATCCAGACTCGCTGGGGTCTTCAGCGTCCCGAGCAATGGCGCGCCAAGCATCTGCACTGGGTGCTGGAGCGGGGACTGACGGATCTGAGTCCGGCATCGCGCTATCTGATCAACGCCGAGGTGGCTTGCACGACGTGCGAACGACTGCAGCACGACAGGCCAGTCCAGCTCTCCAACTCGGCGACCCTTCTGGGAAGTCTCATGCGTCGACTATGGTCCTGAATTTCAGCCATTTGGCCGGCAAGGGGTAGCACGGTAGCACCCAATGACGGCCAGCGTAGCACGATGCCCCTGCGAGCCAGGTAATCCTTGACCGCCGCCCTATGCCGAGGTGTTTTCATGCGCAGCGATACGACGTTGAACGCGTCACCAATCAACCCTCACAGACCAACCCACAGCCCATACCGGCATGACAAGGTAGGGCGGAAGCGTGTCACGGCCAAGCGACGACATGGTCCTTTTCTTACCCACGCATGACAGGGTAGGGCGGAAGCGTGCCTGACAACCAAGAAATCGACTTCCACATCCTTCGCCAGCTCGCGCGCCAACCACACACGACGCAGCGAGAGTTTGCCAAGATGCTTTGCGTCAGCCTCGGGCGCATCAACTACTGCATGAACGCCCTGCTCGACAAAGGCTGGATCAAGGCGCAGAACTTTCAGCGCAGCGACAAAAAGCTCGCCTATGCCTACCTGCTCACCCCAGAAGGCATCGACACCAAGGCCCGTATCACCGCCCGCTTCCTCAAGCGCAAGCGGGCCGAATACGACGCCCTCAAGGCCGAGCTTGAGCAGCTCACCGCCTAGGCTGAGGCTGAAGGACTCATCGAACGGTCCGCCAATAGCTGACCGCTAACGGCGACTACACCGACCCTTTGCTGACAGCCCAAGCGCACTTCGCCTCCATTCCGCGCCTGCTCTGGCCTCTGCTACCGCCCGTTGGGCGCAGCGGCAAAGCTGCCGT
Source organism: Halochromatium salexigens (assembly GCF_016653295.1). GTDB lineage: Bacteria > Pseudomonadota > Gammaproteobacteria > Chromatiales > Chromatiaceae > Lamprobacter > Lamprobacter salexigens. The sequence goes on from NZ_NHSF01000064.1 coordinate 28,626, forward strand.
CATCCACGACTGGCTTTGCGACGAGCAGCCGCACAGCGTCGACCACCGAATGGCTGCCGACATCTTCAACGAATCCATCATGGTCTGGGCGGTCAAATGATTCGGACCCAGGTTTTGCGCCGGTGCCGGACCTGGCCGATAAACCGGTACCTGAAAACCAGACCCGTCCCGGTTTTTCCCTGAAGACGCGCCATGAAAACCGACATCTCCATCTACGACTTCCTTGCCCTCGGCCCCGAGGCCTTTCGCATCCTTGCCGGAGGGCGGGAGCTCCAAGGCCCCTATCGCTTTCGCTCCGAGACGCTCAAAAACATCGAGCGGCGTATCGATGGCCTGTGCGACCCCATCAACCATGATGGACCCGTTTGGATTGTTGAATTTCAGATCGAACGCAAACCCGCCGCACTCTATAACCTGCTGAGCAAAGTCGGGCTCTATGGCGAACTGCAACCGCATCGCGATGTCCGCAGCCTGCTCATCGTCCCGCGCGAGAGCGATCGACCCGCGCAACCGCAGGGACTGCAAGGCAACTGTGCACTGCTCGACGTGGTCTATCTGGAAGACTGGCTACGCACGCTGTTCCAGCGCGAACCGACGAACCCATTTCTGGCCGTGCTCGCGCCGCTGATGTTCACCGACACCGAACTGACCGCCCAAGCACCCGCCCTCTGGCGTACCATCATAGAGGCCAAGATCGAGCCGCACCACCGCGAACGCCTCAGCGCGCTGCTCGAATACTGGTTCATGGAGCGCTTCCGCACCCTATCGCTCACGGAGATTCGCAACATGTTTCAAATGCTCACCCCGCTGCAAGAAACCCGCGCCTATCAAGAAATTTTTGCCGAAGGCAAAATGGAAGGCGAGATTGAAGGCAAGATTGAAGGCAAGATTGAAGGCAAGATTGAAAGCCTAAAACACCTGCTCGCCCGCCGCTTCGGCTCAATCCCGGACTGGGCCGAGGAACGCATCAAAAAGGCCGATAGCGATCAACTCGACCTGTGGCTTGACGCTGTGCTCGACTCCAGCAGTCTGGAAGCATTATTCAAGTGATCTCCGTCATTCCGGCCGGGAAGCCGGAAACCAGGCCAGGGACCCGGAAATCCGGCCAGGGACCCGGCAACCAAGCAGCAACCACCGAGCAAACCGACTAAACCGCGCCCCAAGCCGCAAACGCACCCCATGCCCTCAAGCCATGAGCTCCTTCACCGACGCACTCCTGCTCAAAGTCCACACCGGCAACCTCGCCGAGCGCCCGTTCGAGCTCCTGGAGGCCTTCCGCTACTGGAGCATCATCGGCGCCAGCGAAGCCGAGCCGCGCTGGATCACCGTGCCCGCCGGCTATCGCACCGACTTTGCCTCCATTCCGCGCCTGCTCTGGCCCCTGCTGCCACCCGTTGGGCGCAGCGGCAAAGCTGCCGTCATCCACGACTGGCTCTGCGACGAGCAGCCGCACAGCGTCGACCACCTTATGGCAGCCGACATCTTCAACGAAGCCATGACCGTCCTCGGCGAGCCCCGCTGGCGTCGCGCCATCATGGTCTGGGCGGTCAAAGGGTTCGGACCCAGGTTTTGCGCCGGTGCCGGACCTGACCGATAAACCGGTACCTGAAAACCGGACCCGTCCCGGTTTTTCCGCCCAAAAACAGATTTTTGATAGGTATTAACATGTCCGCAGTGCAAACGAATATTCCCGATCAGCTCCTTGAGCAAGCCCAACTTTTTGTGCAAGAAGGTTGGATCACCAATATCGACGCGCTGATCGTGGAAGCCATGCGCCGTTATCTGGACTCGCATCGCGAGGTGATCGCGGAACAATTGATTCGGGAAGACATTGACTGGGGACTGCATGGGCAAGACTAGGGCGTTCGTTGTCGCCGATGCAGGGCCGATCATTCATTGCTGGCAGAGGTGATCACCGAGGTAGACGCCGGGACTGGTTGAATGAAGACACCACCTTCCAAACCCTGCGCCAGCTCCAGGCCAACCCGAAGCTCAGCCAGCGCCAACTGGCCAAAGCCCTCGGCATCAGCCTCGGTCGCACCAATTACTGCCTGCGCGCCCTCATCGCGCGCGGCCTGGTCAAAGTGGAGCACTTTCGCAGCAGCAAGAACAAGCTCGCCTACGCCTATCTGCTCACCCCAGACGGCATCGAGACCAAGGCCCGCATCACCGCCCGCTTCCTCCAGCGCAAGCGTGCCGAATACGACGCCCTCAAGGCCGAGCTTGAGCAGCTCACTGCCGAGGCCGAGGGGCTGATCGACCGGCCCACCAATAGTTGACTCCTACGGCAAATCAAGACCGTAGAAAAACCGGACCCGTCCCGGTTTTCCCTCTCGCGGTCGAATTCGGCAAACAGCGCCCAGTCACATGAAACCACCTGCACCCACGATCCGGCATCGGCGCGATCCGACCCACGACAGCGGCTACAAGCTGCTCTATGCCCACGCCGCCATGGTGCGCGACCTGCTCACGGGTTTCGTCCCCGGCGACTGGGTCCACAGCCTCGATCTCAGCACCCTCGAGCGCTGCAGCGGCAGCTACATCACCGACGACCTGCGCGACCGCGCCGATGACCTCATCTGGCGCCTACGCTGGGGCGAGGAGTGGCTCTACGTCTACCTGCTGCTGGAATTCCAATCCACCATCGACCCTTGGATGGCGGTGCGCATCCAGACCTACCTCGGGCTGCTCTACCAAGACCTCATCCGCGCCGAACAGCTCAGCGCCCATGGACGTCTGCCCCCGGTGCTGCCGATCGTGCTCTACAATGGTGCCCAAGTCTGGAACGCCGCCGAGACCCTCGAGCCCCTGATCGAGCCCGCGCCACCCGTCCTCGCCGACTATCGTCCCCAGCAAGCCTATCTGCTGCTTGACGAGCAATGCTTGGCGAAGGCCGAACAGGCACCGACCCGCAATCTCAGCGCCGCGCTCTTTCGTCTCGAAGCCAGTCGCAGCGCCGAGCACGCCCTGACCATCGTGCGCACCCTGGTCGACTGGCTCAAAGAGCCCGAGCAAAGCAGCCTACGTCGCGCCTTCGCCGTCTGGTTTGGACGGGTGTTCCTCCCCAAGCGCCTACCCGGCGTTTCGGTCACCCCTATGAATGATCTGAGCGAGGTCTATCACATGCTAGCCGACAACGTCGAAACCTGGACCGACCAATGGAAGCAGCAGGGCCTAGAGCAGGGCCTAGAGGAAGGTCGCGAAACCACCCGGCACATTTTGATTCGGCAAGCCCGCCGCCGCTTTGGCCCCGAGATCGCCGAGCAGAGCCAGCCCCTGCTGGCCCGCATCAGCGACCCCGATCAGCTCGAAGAGCTTGCCGATCAACTCCTGCTCAGCCCCGACGGCGACACCTGGCTGACCCAGCTCAAACGCGCGCCTTGAGCCATCCGACCCCTCCGTCATTTGGGTCGCGAATGACCATGATGCGCTCCTCGTCCCGTGATCGCGAAGGGGCAAAGTTGTGGGGATACCTCAGGACCCGTCCCGTTTTTTCATGACAACTTTTTACATCACAATCAAGGCTAGACCCCATGATGACCAGCATCGAAGGCATCTATGAGAACGGACAGGTCCGTCTGCTGGAGCCGCTGCCCGGTGTCGAGCGGGCGCGTGTCCTGATCACCCTATTGCCCGAGTCGATGGTACCGATGAAGGCCGAGGAAACACCTGCCGCAACAGTATCAGCCGATCTTGTCGTTGAGCGCTTTGAGCCCCGCAGCGAGTTGGGCCGCAAGCTACGCGCACTACGACGCAAGTATGTCGAGGCCGGAGGCAAACTGCTGACAGCCGATGAGATCGAAGCGGAAGTCAGGGAGAGACGTGGTGGCCTCCAAGATGACTAGACGGAGCTATCTGGATACTGGCGTGTTAATCACCGCCTGGCGCGGGCTTGGCAGCGCTGGACTGACGGCGTTGGAGATGCTGGACGACCCAGGCCTGTTGCTCGTGGTCAGCGATGCCGTGTGGCTTGAGCTTTTGCCCAAACCACTGCACGAAAAGCGCTGCGATGAGGTCGAGTTTTATCAAGCGGTGTTCGACCGTGCAGAGCGCCTCCCATGGTCGCTAGATCAGCTAGCGCCAGCTGGCCCCCAAGAGGCAAACAGACACTCGGGATCAGCCTCGGCCGCACCAACGACTGCCTGCGCACCCTCATCGCGCGCCTCGGCGAGCAGGCCGGTCCGCACCTCTGTGATTCACGCGACTCCATGTTCCTGCTCAGCCCGATCTACTGGCGTTAGAATCCTCAGGTGATCAAGGACTTTGCAGACAAACGAACAGCCGCGATTTTTCAAGGCGTTGTCGTCAAAAAGATAGACAGGAGCCTTCAGGAGACGGCTCGGGTCAAACTGGTCATTCTGAATAACGCCATGCAAGTTGACGATCTAAGGCTACCGCCATCAAACAGGTTGGAAAAGTTGGCTGGCGACCGTCAAGGTCAGTGGAGTTTCAGGGTCAACCGGCAGTGGCGGATCTGTTTTCGCTGGGTGGACGGTGACGCGTATGAGGTTGAGCTAGTCGACTACCATTGAGGTGTCATCATGGGCATTCGTACTGAGGAACTGAAAAACATCGATTTTTCTGACATTGCCACCGGGGAGAGCCTCCCCGTTGTGACTCCAGGCGATGTACTACAGGATTACCTGGACGGCGCAGGTATCACCGTCGCTAGGCTTGCTCAGGCGACCCACTTGCCCCAAACGCGGATTAGCAACATCCTGCAGGGCAGGCACGCCTTGTCGGCGGATACCGCGCTACGCCTGGGGCGGTTCTTCAGCACCACGCCGCAGTTCTGGATGAATCTGCAGTCATCTTACGACTTGGAAATCGCAGAGCATGCTCTGGCAGCGGAATTAGAGGACATTCGTGCTTGCGGTGCTTGATGCAGCCACCCCTCCCCGTCCGTCGTCCCGGCCGGGAAGCCGGGACCCAGGCCAGAGACAGGCAACGCCCAGCAACCAAACGAACAACCAGGCCAATCACCAACGTTGACCGAAGACATCACCTTCCAAGCCCTGCGCCAGCTCCAAGCCAACCCCAAGCTCAGCCAGCGCCAACTGGCCAAA
>NZ_NHSF01000065.1 GCF_016653295.1 Halochromatium salexigens
GGCTCATTGTGGGTTTTGAGGACATGCTTCCGGCTGTAATAATGTCCCGAGGAGTGCCCCCAGCAAGGCTCGTCCCCGTTGTCTGACGTTGTGCACGAATTCGAAGAACCCGAGGTACAGAGGGAATTTTTCCTGTGAGAGGCCACGATGCGGACGCAGCCAGGAGCGCAGCAGCGACCAAAACCCTTCCATGGTGTTGACATGGACCTCGTGAAAGCCGTCGCCGTCCTCGTCGCGAGCATATTCACCGCGACCATGACAAACGCTTTTGCGCGGGTAGCCCCAAGCGGGCAAGGCGTCGTCGATCACGTATTCATCGGTGTTGATCAGGGTGCCAGGCTCAATGGTCTCTGCGATGAGGGGACGAATCGTGCGCTGCTTGACATCCGCCAACATGACAATGCGCACCTCCCCGCCACGCTCGATCATGCCGACGATGGGTGGCTTGTCCTTCGCCAAGGTGCCTCGTCCGGGAGCCCCCTTGAGCCGCCGTCGACGTGGTGGACGTCCCACGATCCGATCCGCTCGACCCTTGTGTCCGGCCACGATGTACACCTCATCGCACTCCACCTTGCCGCTCAGGCGCACCGTGCGACGGCGTTTGACGATCCCCTCGCGCAGTTGCTCGGCCATCCACTGACCGTCGCTTTCATTCAGACCGAGCTCTTCGGCGATCTGCAGGTTCGACTGGTTCAAGCCCATCAAGTACAGATAGGAGAACCACACCGACAGCGGCTGGTGGCGTCCCATGAAGATTGTCCCTGTCAGATCATCGAAGCGTTTCTCGCAGTTTCGACAGGTGTAGCGGCGACAGGCCCTGTGTCGGTGGTTGCGGCCACGCTTGACGACCTTGTTGGAACCACAGCGTGGACAATCAACGACGTACGGCCAACGTATCCGTCGGACTTCGTCGTAGCATTTCTCTTCGTCGAGCAAGTCGTTGAGACGGCACATCGGAACAGCACGTGTTGAGTCAGACGCCTGACCTTAGCATGTCCTCAAAACCCACAAAGAGCCTCGAATCTTTGGTTGCGCCAGGCAAAGCCTGGAAGAGGAGGAAGAACGCCACATGATTTGAGCAATCGGAAACCTCTTACAGTGACCCGACGGATGCAAGTCCCGAACCGGCAAGGATTGGTCATCCACCGGAACCGAGTGTTGCGTGGTGTGGGAGCGATCCCCGCTGCGAAGCGTACACAGGGGGCGTGCAGGCTGTGTGATTGAGCCCCGAAATGAGCCTTGCGGAGCCGACGTTATCCAAAGAGCGGAAGGCAACAGCGTGTCGACTCAGTGGGCCTGGTCGAAATGCTCCGCCGGGGTCGAAGAGCAGGGCATGGTCGCAAGGGTCACCCAGGAACCTGGGAGGGCTCAATCGTTCCTCGTTGGCAGACGCGGTGCGGGCGCCGCAGTAGAAGCCGCCCAGATCACCGTTGGCACAGGTCCGGCCGACGGTCGCGAACAGGACCGACGACGAGGTAGCGCCAAGCGAAGGCGACGAAGTGCGGCGCGATGGCGATTGAGCAATCGGAGCCAGCTGATAGTACCGCTGAGCGCGGGGAACGCACCCCAGCGGACCCGTTCGAGGGAAGCGGCCGGCCGGTCTAAACTGCTTCTGGAGGGCAAGATGACGCGAACATCGGAGCGCGAGATCATCTCCACGAAACAACAGAAGATCGCGAACTTGGCGAGCGAGGCACCCGAGAGGGTGCTGACCACGCTGGCACACCACATCGACCTGATGTGGCTGGAAGAAGCGTACCGGCGTACGCGCAAAGACGGCGCGGTTGGGGTGGATGGCGTCACCGCCGAAGCGTACGAAGCCGATCTGCAGGCGAACCTGAGCGACCTGCTCGAACGGTTCAAGAGCGGACGCTACCGGGCGCCACCGGTCAGACGTGTCCACATCCCCAAGGACGGCACCAAGAAGACCCGCCCCATTGGCATCACCACCCTGGAAGACAAAGTGCTCCAGCGCGCGGTGCTGATGGTACTGGAGCCGGTCTACGAGCAGGACTTTCTGGACTGCTCCTATGGCTTCCGGCCCGGACGTCATGCCCACCAAGCGCTCGACGCGCTCTGGAAAGGACTCATGGACATCGGCGGCGGCTGGGTGATCGATCTCGACATCCAGGACTTTTTCGGCAGCATGGAAAGAACCCCTCTCAACGCCTTTCTCGACCAACGGGTGCGTGACGGCGTGATCCGCCGCGTACTGGGCAAGTGGATGCAGGCCGGGGTCATGGACGAAGGGGTGATTCGCTATCCCGAGCGGGGCAGCCCGCAGGGGGCNGATGATGGTGTGCCACGAAGGCACACGCCGGGACGCAGTCCCGCGTGCAGCCATGCTGCACATGTGATGAGGGCAGGCCCCTCGAAGCCGCCGTACAGGCGGAGGCTTCAAACCACCCACTGCTGCTGCGTTTAAGAGGCGTGGTGGTGAGCGAGTTGGGAAAAGGCCGGGCACGACCTGGTCAGGTACGAATCGTGGAGTCGAACGCAAGTGAACCGCTGATGAAGTGTCGAAAGCGTAGGGACGACGTCAAAGCCGAGGGGGAGTCGTTATCTCGGGAAGAGTCTGGGAGGCACCTGTCTACTGCCCAGGCGGCGTCCGGCATAGAGGCGGCGAGAACACGATTCAGGCGCATGTGTGGAACGTGGGAACCTGTCACTGCGATGTTAAGGGAGTCAGTCAAGGGGAAGCCCCCCAAGTCTGTGAGTACCGAAGCGCAGTACAGGGGCGGAGCAACCCGTAGTAGTGAGGAAGGCTCTGTAATGGGGCCGGAGCGAAGGGGTTGCCCTATCCAGCCTGGACTCGGTCGGCAACCGGCAACGGGAGGACCGACATGAGCGAGGCAAAGCCATTTCCCATCACCAAACGTCAGGTGTGGGAAGCCTACAAACGTGTGAACGCGAACCAAGGAGGGGCGGGCGTTGATGGACAGAGTCTCGCCGAGTTTGCCGAGGATCTGGAAAACAACCTCTACAAGCTCTGGAACCGGCTCGCCTCCGGGAGCTACATGCCCCCGCCGGTCATGCGCGTTGAGATTCCCAAAGCCGGCGGCGTGCGCCCGCTCGGGATTCCCACCGTGGCTGATCGCATCGCCCAAACCGTTCTCAAGCAGGCCCTGGAGCCGGAGCTGGAGAAACATTTCCATCCCGACTCGTACGGCTATCGGCCCGACAAGAGTGCCCATCAGGCCATCGCAGCGGCCCGCCAGCGCTGCTGGCGCAATGACTGGGTGGTCGACCTCGACATCAAAGGGTTCTTCGACGCGATCGATCATGACCTGCTGATGCGCGCAGTGCGCCACCACACCTCGGAGCCGTGGGTGCTGCTCTACACTGAGCGGTGGTTGAAGGCGCCGGTGCAATTACCGGATGGACGCGTGCAGTCTCGAGAGAGCGGCACCCCGCAAGGCGGAGTCGCGAGCCCGTTGTTGGCGAACCTCTTCCTGCACGACGCCTTTGATGCCTGGATGCAACGCCACTACCCGCACATTCCCTTCGAGCGCTATGCTGATGATGGGCTGTGCCACTGTCGGAGCCTGGACGAGGCCGAAGACCTCAAGGCGGCGCTGCAACGGCGCTTTGCTGAATGCCAGCTGGAGCTTCACCCGGAGAAGACCAAGATCGTCTACTGCAAAGATGACGATCGCCGTGGTGAGTACCCCCGCACGTCCTTCGACTTCCTCGGGTATACCTTTCGCCCGCGACGCTCGAAGAACCGTTGGGGCAAGTACTTTATCAACTTCAGCCCGGCGATCAGCAACGGTGCCGCCAAGGCGATTCGCCGCGAGATCCGACGCTGGAAGCTGCCTCTGCGCAGCGACAAGGACCTTGAGGACCTGGCACGGATGTTCCGCGCGAGGATTCAGGGGTGGATCAACTACTACGGGGCCTTCTACAAGTCGGCCCTGTATCCGATCCTGCAGCACCTTGATCGCAAACTTGCCCTCTGGGCGACACGCAAGTTCAAGCGTCTGCGCCGTCATCGACGACGGGCTGAGCAGTGGCTGCGTCGAATCGCGCAGCGTCAGCCCGGCTTGTTCCCGCATGGGCGCTTGATCCATCGGCTGGCTGGATAGGAAGAGCCGGATGAGCGGAGACGTTCACGTCCGGTTCCGTGAGCACCTCGGGGGGCGGTTCCCCGGGGTGACTCGACCGACCTTGGCCTTCGAGCGGGAAGACGACGCGCGACGGGTGTGGAGGTCCTGCCCAAGCGCCTGGCGCGCTTTGGGTTGACCCTGCACCCCGAGAAGACCCGATTGGTGGACTTTCGCAGTCCACCAAGGGCAGACCAGGAGCCTCGCTCACAGCCTGAGCGTAGCTTCGACCTGCTTGGCTTTACCCACTATTGGGGGCGCTCCCGGAAGGGGCGCTGGGTGGTGCAACGCAAGACAGCCAAGACCCGCTTCAGCCGCACCCTGCGGCAGATCGGGCAGTGGTGCCGACGCAACCGTCACCGACCGGTGGCAGAGCAACAGCAGGTGCTGAGTCGCAAGCTCAAAGGCCATGATGCCTACTATGGCATCACCGGCAATGCCAAGGCGCTCTCGCGACTGCGGTTCGAGGTTCAACGGCGTTGGCACAAGTGGCTCAATCGTCGCTCACATGCGACGCGCCTTGACTGGTCGGCCTTTAACCGTCTGTTGCGGCGCTACCCGCTCCCGCCCGCGCAGGTAGTGCACAGCATCTATGCCACGTAGCGAACGTCTAGGCCGAGGAGCCGGATGCGGGAGTTCCGCATGTCCGGATCTGTGGGAACCGCGGGTGAGTGATCACCCGCGGTCACCCGGCCACTTTTCCGCCCCTCAGGCCGTCGCGGCAAGCTGATCGAGCAAGCGCTCCAGGCGCTGGGGTGATATTTGGACAGGGTCTTGCGCGCTGGCTGAGCTGTCGAAATAGGTTTCGCCCCAAATCCGGCGCCGGACCAAGGCCAAGCAATCGGAGAACGTCGCCTCCGGCTTGAGGGTCCAGGCGCTCGAGCGCGCCAGTGTTGGCCAGTGCTCACGCCAGCGATGTACCATCAGACAGACCAGCGAGAACAGGGCCATGAGCACCGGCGTGGTGCGGGCGATGGCCAGATCGCTCCACTGGCGCTGGGTCTCCACGCCGAGGTGACGACGGGTCTCCTCGAAGGTCACCTCCAGCGACCAGCGCCAGACGAACAACTCGATGACCCGTGCCGGAGTCATCGTGAGCGCGGTGGTGAAGAAGGCCTGCGCCGGCAGGCGTCCCTCGGGATCGACCACCAAGACCCAACGAATCGGCAGCGGGGTGATGCCGGGCGTGTGCCAGAGCGCGATGGCGCTGAGCACGCGCAGCGTCTTGCGCTGGCCGCGGTACCAGGAGACGGTCACCGCCTCGCCCTGGGTGCGCGCTTCCTCCACGCGGTTGGCCAGCTTGGCCAGGCGCGCGCCTTTCTGAGGCTTGCGCCCGCGCCGCCCCGGCGGCACCGGTTGCGCTTTGGCAAACAGGCGCGCATCCAGGCGCAGACGACTGATCAGCGTGGCTTGATTGACCAGGCACTCCCAGCCCAACTGGATGCAGGCATAGCGCCCATCGCCGATCAAGATCCATGGCCGTCGTCCCAGCCAGCGCGCGACCAGACGTACCATCACGACGCTCCACTCCACGGTCGTGCGACGCCGGCGCCCGGCCTCGCTGTCGGCCTGCTTGGAGGGTATCAGCAGGGTCAGAAAGGGCAGTGCCCACATCCGCTGACTCCAGGGCACAGGCACCATCAGCGCCATCACTCGCCATTCCACGCCCAGACAGGTCACCACCTTGCCGCGGCTGGAGCGCACCGCATCCCGATACACCCCTTTGGCGCGGATGCGCGGCCCGAAGCGCCGCTCCAGGGTCTCGTCGATCACCATGACAATCGGTAGGCTGGGCGGCAGCAGGGCCAGCAACAGCCCCAGTAGGATCTGCGCGCCGCGCAGCCCCGACCAGCGCGCGCGGTTGAGCACCCGATGGTAACGCTCGAAGCGTCGCTCGCCGGAGAGGCCCATCGCGCGCAGCGCCGCTGTCACCGTGCGTGGCCCCTGCGCGAGCAGGGTGCCGATCACCAATACCTGCGCGTGCGCCCAGGTCGGTCGCGTGAACAGCACGGCAAACGGTTCTAAAACGGCGACAATCGTCAACGGCAGAGCGAGCATGGGCGGTTCGGTTTGGCGTTTTGGTCGACATCAGACGATACCGCCCATCTCGCGCCGGGTTAGCCGCTGGAGCGGTGAGTTGGGGCTACACCCATGAGCAAGCGCTCAGGGCGCGCACGCCAGATGTCCTTTTCCATCAAATAGCCGAGATTCCGGCCTTGCTGCTCTCACCGACGCAAAGAAGAGATTTGCAACCGCTTGGCACACTCGAGTGGTAGACGCCGCGATCTAGCCGGCCTTGCCCGCGAACAAGAGCGCGACAACACCCTCAAAACGGCTGACAAAGTGCACCGTCAACCCTTTCCTGATGTGCTCGGGCACTTCGTCGAACTCGCCACGATTGTCCTCCGGCAGCAGGATCTCCTTGATACCGGCGCGGCGCGAGGCGATTAGCTTTTCGCGCACGCCACCGATCGGGAACACCTCGCCGGTCAGCGTCAGCTCACCGGTCATCGCGATGCGGCGTACCGGCTTGTTGCGTGCAAGCGAGAGCAGCGCCGAGGCCATAGTGATGCCGGCCGAGGGGCCATCCTTCGGTGTCGCGCCCGCCGGCACATGCAGATGGATGAAGGCCTTCTCGAAGAACGCCGGATCGGCGCCGAATGTGTGCGCATGACTGACGATATAGCCGTAGGCGATATCGGCCGATTCCTTCATGACATCGCCAAGCTGCCCAGTGAGCTTGAAACCGCGCGTGTATTCATGAGTGCGAAGCGCCTCGATGCTCAGCGTCGCGCCGCCCATCGCGGTCCAAGCCAGGCCGGTAACGACACCGGGGCCGGAGAGCTTACGTTCATCGCGAAACACCGGGCTGCCGAGGTACTCCTGGAGCTGATCCGGGCCGACGTCGACTGGGGTCTCGACGCCCTCAAGCATCTTCACCGCGACCTTGCGCACGATCTTACCGATTTGCTTCTCGAGCCGACGCACGCCGGCATCGCGCGCGTACCCCTCGATCAGCCCTCGCAGGGTCTTGGTCTTGAGCTTGACGGTGTTCTTCGGCAGACCAGCGCGCTCGATCTGCCGTGGCAGCAGATATTTCTTGGCGATAGCCAACTTCTCGTCGGCGATGTAGCCGGAGAGCTGGATCACCTCCATACGGTCGAGCAGCGGGCCGGGGATGGAGTCGGTCTGGTTGGCGGTGCAGACGAACAGCACCTTCGACAGATCGAACCGTAGATCCAGATAGTGGTCGAGGAAATCGACGTTCTGCTCCGGGTCGAGCACCTCGAGCAGCGCCGAGGCCGGGTCGCCGTGGTAGCTGGCGCCGATCTTGTCGATCTCATCGAGCATGATCACCGGGTTGGCGGTGCCGGCATCCTTGATCGCCTGCAGGAACTTGCCGGGCATCGCGCCGATATAGGTGCGCCGATGACCCTTGATTTCGGCCTCGTCGCGGATACCGCCGACTGAGAAGCGATAGAAGCGCCGCCCAAGGGTGTCGGCGATCGAGCGTCCGATTGAGGTTTTTCCTACGCCGGGCGGGCCAACGAGCAGGATGATCGAGCCGGCGATCTCGCTCTTGTGGATGCCGACGGCGAGGAACTCGAGGATGCGATCCTTGACGTCGGCGAGACCGTAATGGTCGCGGTCCAGCACGCGACGCGCGCGCTTGAGGTCGAGTTTGTCCTTGGAATGCTGGCCCCAGGGGAGCAGGGTGATCCAGTCCAAATAGTTGCGCGTGACTGAATACTCGGGCGAGCCGGTCTCGAGCATCGCCAACTTATCCATCTCCTCGTCGACGCGCTTTTGGGTTTCGTCGGTCAGCGTCAGCTTCTCGAGGCGCTGCTTGAACTTGTCCACCTCAGCGGTGCGATCATCCTTGGCGATGCCGAGTTCTTTCTGGATGACCTTGAGCTGTTCCTTGAGGAAGAACTCGCGCTGCTGCTTCTGCATGCGCTCCTCGACCGATTGGCGGATCGAGTGCTGCGCCTTAGCCAGCTCGAGTTCGTTGTTGAGCAGTACCAGCACCTTCTCCATGCGCTTCATCAGCGGCACGGACTCGAGCACCTCCTGTAGCTGCTCCTTGCTCGAGGTGGTGAGGCTAGCGGCAAAGTCGGCAAGGTGCGATGGGTCATCCGGGCCAAAGCGATCGAGGAACATGCGCAGTTCCTCAACATAGAGCGGATTCAGCGGCAGCAGCTCCTTGATGGTGTTGATCACGGCCATCGCATAGGCTTTGACCTGATCCTCGGGCTCCGGCGCCGGCTCTGGTATGTAATCGACGCGCGCCGAGAATGGACGCTTACGACTGACGAAGCGCTCGATGCGGAAACGCTGCAGGCATTCAACCAGCACCTGCAACTTGCCTTCCTCGGAATGGACGCGATGCACGCGACAGGCGGTGCCAACCTGCTTGAAATCGGCGCTGCGCGCCTGCTCGGAGGTGTCGCTGTCGACCAACACCACGCCGAGGATCTTGTGTTCGGTCTCGCCGACGGCCTTCATGGTCGGTAGCCAGTGCTCCGAATCCATCAGCAGTGGCACGGCCTGACCCGGAAAAAACGGCCGCGAGGCCACCGGTAGCAGATGGATCAGCGACGGCAGCAGATCACGGGCGCGAGCCAGCTTGACCTCATCCTGTTCATGGCTTTGGTCTTCTGGCTGCTCGGTGTCGTAAACCTCATTGCTCATCAGCTGCTCCTCTCTCGACGCATCTCGGCGGCTCAATACAAAACGCTGCTCAATGTCAGGGTATTTGCTAATCAATGCAAGCGTTCGAGGCGTTGGCAAGTGTTGCAAAATCGGCGATCGAGAGGGTTTCGGCGCGAGCGGCGGGATCGATTCCAAGCGCGATCATCTGTTCGGGCGAGACCAGTCCGGCGAGGCTGTTGCGCAGAGTCTTGCGGCGTTGGGCAAAGGCAGCCGCGACGAGGCGGGCATGCCAGGGCCGATCGACAAGCGGGTAGGGTAGCGGACGATGCGGGCGCAATCGAACCACCGCCGAGCTGACTTTCGGCGCCGGTCGAAAGGCACCGGCCGAGACCAGGAACAAACGCTGGGCCGAGCAGACGGTCTGCACCATGACCGAGAGCCGTCCATAGACCTTGCTGCCGGGCGCGGCGATGATGCGGTCCACGACTTCCTTCTGCAACATCAGATGCAGATCCTCGATGCAGTCGGCCTGCTCGAGGAAGCGAAACAGCAACGGTGTTGAGATATTGTAGGGCAGGTTACCGATTAGGCGCAGTCTGTGGGTCGAGGGCGAGAGCAATGCGCAAAGATCGAAGGTCAGGGCGTCGGCCTGGTGAATGCGTAGCCGGGGATCGCCGAAGCGCTCGGCGAGCGGCTTGATCAGATCACGATCGAGTTCGATGACATCAACCGCCTCGGCTATTTCCAGCAAGCCAGCGGTGAGCGCGCCCTGGCCGGGGCCGATCTCGACCAGATGCTGGACCAGCGGCTGCTGGCCCGGCATCGGCGCGAACGCATTCAGAATGCGCTGAATGACACCGGGGTCGTGCAGAAAGTTCTGTCCGAAGCGCTTGCGGGGATGATGTTGCATTCGTGCAGTTTACCGGTGGAGAAGTGTCGAAGCTGGTCGAGCAGTCTGCGACTGGTCAGACGTTCAACGCAAAGCGTCTAAACGGCGGCAACGTTTACTTTACATAATATACATTATGCGTAATCCAAGAGGCAGAACCCGGAGCAGGTCGCGGGGCTAGATCAAACCGCGTCGATCGCTTCGCGCAGAGTCAGCACGGGCAGCGTCTTCAGGCCCTCCACGCCTCCTTTGGGCACGTTGCCCTTAGGCACGATCGCTTGCTTGAAGCCATGCTTGGCGGCCTCGCGCAGCCGATCCGGGCCGTTGGGCACCGGGCGGATCTCGCCGGCCAAGCCGACCTCGCCAAAGACCGCCAGATCCACCGGCAAGGCCCGGTCGCGAAAGCTCGAGAGCACCGCCAGCAACACCGCGAGATCGGCGGCGGTCTCGGTCACCCGCACGCCACCGACGACATTGGCGAACACGTCCTGGTCGAACATGCCGATACCGCCGTGGCGATGCAGCACCGCCAGCAACATCGCCAACCGGTTCTGCTCCAGCCCGACCGCGAGCCGGCGCGGATTGGCCAGCGGACTCTGGTCGACCAGCGCCTGTACCTCGACCAGCATCGGTCGCGTGCCCTCGCGCGTGACCAGTACCACCGAGCCCGGTGCCGGCTCGGCGTGGCGCGAGAGGAAGATCGCCGAGGGGTTCGAGACCTGCCGCAGCCCACGGTCGGTCATCGCGAAGACACCCAGCTCGTTGACAGCGCCAAAGCGATTCTTGACCGCGCGCACCAACCGATGAGCGCTGCCGGATTCGCCCTCGAAATAGAGCACGGTGTCGACCATGTGTTCGAGCACGCGCGGCCCGGCCAAGGCGCCCTCCTTGGTGACATGGCCGACCAAAAACACCGTGGTTTCGGTGAGCTTGGCATGGCGGACCAACTGGGCGGCGGTCTCGCGCACCTGCGAGACCGAGCCTGGCGCCGAGGTCAGCGCCTCGGTGAACAGGGTTTGGATCGAGTCGATCACCAGCACGCGCGGTGCCTCGGCGGCGGCGGTGGCCAGGATCTGCTCGATGCAGGTCTCGGCGAGCAGGTTGAGCCCGCCTGGCGCGAGCCCGAGCCGCTGCGCGCGCAGGCTGACCTGCTGCGGTGATTCCTCGCCGGTCACATAGAGCACCGAGCTTTTGCTCGCGGCGAAGGCGGGATTGGCATCGATCGCAGCGCTGGCCTGCAGCAGCAGCGTCGATTTGCCGATCCCCGGATCGCCGCCGATCAGCACCACCGAGCCCTGCACCAGCCCACCGCCGAGCACGCGGTCGAGTTCGGCGATGCCGCTTGGGCGGCGCACCTCCTGTTCGGGCGCGATCTCGGCGAGGCGGTGGATGGCGCTGAGGTCTGCGCGCGCAGCTTGTCCTGCGGCGGCGCCAGCATAGCCGCCAGCGCCGGGTCGCGTCGTGGCCTTGGGCGGCAACGTGACCTGCTCGATGCTGTTCCAGGCGCCACAGTCGGCGCAGCGCCCGCTCCATTTCGGCGACTGGGCGCCGCAATTGTTGCAGACGTAGGCGCTGCGGTTCTTGGTGGTCGTGGGGCTCAAGGCCGCCTCCCATCATGCATCCGTTGCACCCGGTTGGAGAGCCGGCACAACAGCTCGTAGTTGATCGTACCGACCTGCTCGGCGACCTCCTCCACCGGCAGTCCCTGCCCCCAGAGTGTCACCGGATCGCCAACCGTTGCCTGTGGTATCTGGCGAAGATCGATGCTGATCATGTCCATCGAGACGCGCCCGAGCACTGCTGAGCGCCGACCACGAATCAGCACCGGCGTACCACTCGGCGCATGGCGCGGATAACCATCGCCGTAGCCAATGGCGACCACCCCGACGCGCATCGGCTGCGGGCAGTGATAGGTGCTGCCATAGCCGATCGGTGCGCCGGCTGCCAAGTCGCGCACCGCGATCAGCGGGCTCGTGAGCGTCATCACCGGACGCAGACCCAGTGCCGCTGCTGTCTGGCCCAGCAGCGGCGAGCCACCGTAAAGCATGATCCCAGGCCGAACCCAATCTGTCCGCGCGGCCGGATGCGCGAGGATGCCAGCGGAGTTGCCGATCGACAGCGGCAGACCAAAATGCTCGGCAAGCGCCCTCGCCTGCTCGCATTGCGCGGCGGTCATCGGGTGTGACGGATCATCGGCGTTGGCCAGGTGCGTCATGAGCCCGGCGAGTTCTAAGGGTGGTGTCTGCATTGCGCCCGACGCCGTCGTTTGCTGGATGGAGCCCGATGCCAATGAACCTGTTGGTGAGCGTAGACGCTCGATCAGCGCGACGGCCTCAGCCTGTTGCAGCCCCAGCCGGCCCATGCCGGTATCGAGCTTGAGCCAAATGCGCTGCGGCCTCGGCTGCAGATGAGCCTGGCGCTGGCTCAGGATCAGCTCGAGCTGCTGGCTTGAATGCACCGTCAGCTCGACCTGCATCGACAGCACCGCAGTGAGTTCGGTCTCGCTCGCCGCACCTTCCAACACCAGCAGCGGCTTGCTGATGCCCATCGCGCGCAGCCCGAGTGCCTCCTGGACGCGCGCCACCGCGAAGCCGTCCGCCGCCTCCAGGGCCGCCGCACACGGCCCCATGCCATGCCCATAGGCATCGGCCTTGATCACGGCCCAGAGGCGACTGCTCGGCGCCGCCCCACGACAGACCGCAAGATTATGGCGCAGCGCGTCGAGATCGATCTGTGCGATGGGTCCAGTGATCATTGGTAGCCCAAATCGCCGTAGAGGTCCTCGGCCAGATTCTCGAACTTGGTGAATTGCCCCAAAAACGCGAGCTTCACAGTACCGATAGGCCCATTACGCTGCTTGCCGATGATAATCTCGGCAACGCCCTTATCCGGGCTATCTTCGTTGTAGACCTCATCGCGATAAATAAAGACGATGAGGTCTGCATCCTGTTCTATGGCACCACTTTCCCTCAAATCGGACATCACTGGTCGCTTATTCGGGCGCTGCTCCAGGCTGCGATTCAGCTGTGAGAGCGCCACAACCGGGACATGAAGCTCCTTGGCGAGCGACTTGAGCGCGCGTGAGATCGCCGAGATCTCGGTCGCGCGGTTTTCACCATCGCTCGGGGCCTGCATCAGCTGCAGGTAGTCGACGACGATCATCCCAAGCTCCTTCTCTTCGCGCTTCAGATCGCGTTGGAGCCGGCGCACCCGCGCACGGAGATCGGTTGGTGATAGCGCTGGCGTATCGTCGATGTACATCGGAGCCTGCGACAGCATAGTCACTGCGGACGTGAGCCGTGGCCAGTCTTCTTCGTTGAGCTTGCCTGTGCGTACCCGATGCTGGTCAATCTGACCCAGCGAGGACATCATGCGCATCGCTAGCGCATCGCCAGGCATCTCCATGCTGAACACAGCGACGCCCTTCCCGGTCTTGATGGCGACGTTTTCCGCAACGTTCATCGCGAAGCTGGTGTTGTGCACGCAGATGTCATTGGCGACAAAATTGTGTGTCTCAGGGATACTCAGATCGTAGACTTGGCGCAAACCCATCGGTTCGATCGACACGATGGGGTCCCAATAGAGCGCGCTGGGAGCAAGATCGTTCAGCGCCTGGTTATCAAGCTTGGTCTGCAATCGCTGTCCCTCGAACGTTTTCATGACCCGAGCGAGCGCGGACTCTTTCGAGTAGATACCGATCGTGGTGGCAAAGGTCCGTATCGAGTCGGCATCCGTCAGCTCCAACTGCCAGACGTGGTGGTCGCTGAGTTCGCGTCGAATGTGACGGTAGCGGAGCTTGGCGATGACCCCGAAGCGCAGCAGTAGGTGTTGGACCTGCCGGGCCAGACGTTCACTCACTGAGGCATAACCGATCTGACACTGACCGCTCGCGAGTCGGGTTGCCCATCCATCGGTGGCGAATAGTCGATTCAGAAACAGTGCGAGTTGAGCCTTTGGCAATTCGAATACCGGCTCCGGAATGAACTTGTGATGCGTGGCAAGAGCGAGTTGGCCTTGCGAGCAGCTGGAGACGTCGAGGGCCTCGCGTAACGCTGAGCTGAACGCCTTCCGGCGCGTTCGCCCTTCGGCGCGATCCGCCACCACGCAGACATCGGCAGGGCGTCCAAACGCATGAGCCGCAGCGGTAAAATCATTCTGGAGCTTGGGGGGGGTATTGGTGAGCTTAGGCGTTGGGCCGATGAGGCAACCGTCTCCGATCAGGTAGCCGAGTAGCTTTACCTCGCAATCGCGCATCGGCTTTTGCCCGAAGATAGGGAGGCATCTAGGCACGGCGATGCAATCACCGACGGCAAGCTCGCCGAGCGCTTGCCAGCCATCCATGGTCAGGAATGGATGCGTGACCGTCGTGTCGACGACGCGCCCGAGTCTGGTCGTGACCCGAAATACCGGTTTATGTCCGTCATCAATAAACTCGTTAGGCTGAGTCGTTCTAAAGCTTAGGCGCTCATCCAATGTCAACAACGATGCCTGGCGCTCCTGGACGATTGCTTCGATGGTCGTGATCCGGCCATCCGCGAGCAGGATCTCGCTGCCAGCCTCCAGGCACTTGCCCATCGACGGCCGTCCCGCGCAGATGATCAGATCAGCGGGCTGCAGGCCGGAGGTCTTCATGTCGAAGTCGATGAAGCCGGTCGGTATGCCAGTGATGGGCTCGTCGCGATGGTAAAGCTCGTCGATCTTGTTGACCGCGATGGTCAAGAGGTCTTCGATCGATTTGAAGCCACCACCGCGGGTAAGCTGTTCGGCGATTTCGAAGACCTTGGCCTCGGCGGCGTCGAGGATCTCGGCCTCGCTGCGCCCCTTGGTATCAAAGGCCAGATCGGCGATACCGGTGCCGGCTCGGATCAGCTGGCGCAGCACCGAGTTGAAACGGACGATGCGCGCGTAATGCGCGGCGTTGACGGCTGAGCCGGTATTGCGGTCAATCTCGGCCAGGTAAGCTAGGCCGCCCATGTCATCGAGCAGCTTGCGCTTGTCGAGCGCCTCGGCCAATGTGATGACATCGAATGGGTGATCCTGCTCAGCCAGGATGTGGATGGCGCGGAAGATCAGTTGGTGTTCTTGGCGGTAGAAGTCGGTCTCGCGCACCCGATCTGCGACCTGCTCCCAGACGCTGTTTTCAAGCATCAGAGCGCCGAGCAACGATTGTTCGGCCTGCAGGTTATGCGGCGGAACGCGCATCCCCGGCATCGCTTCGGCCATCTCGGACAGCGCATCGGTTGGCGAGCCGGTTGGTTCAATCCCGAAATCCTCCGGCAGTGCCGGTGGTGGGTCTTCCATGGCCCCCTGATCGATCGTCTCCTGCGTCGAGTCTTCAGGGGGAGATGGACGTTTGGTCAAAGCGGCAGCCTCATGCATCAACGGCCCAGCCGTCGTTCTCGCCGCTCATTCTCGGGGCTTGTGTCCCGTCGAGCAATCCGGGATTCTTCCGCTGGGCACAGACCCAGGCTGCTAATCCTGTTTAGGGCGGCAGAGCCGCCGTGCCCGCGGAGGTCCCCTCGAGTCAAAGGAGTTTTTCGATCGCGTTCAACAACTTCTTGCTCTCCGGTGAGGTGATACTAGAGAAATAGTCAACAACCTTGCCTTCACGGTCAATCAGATACTTATAGAAATTCCATTTTGGGTAGACACCGGTTTGCGCCGCAAGATATTGATAAATTGGGTTCGCCTTCCCCTTCTTAACGTGGATTTTCTCGAACATTGGAAACGCTACCGAGTAGGTTAGTCGACAGAACTGCTGGATCTGCTCCTCGCTGCCTGGCTCTTGGTGACCGAAATCGTTCGACGGGAAGCCCAGCACCACCAGACCACGATCCTTATACTGATCGTACAGTGCTTCGAGACCTTCATACTGGCCGGTAAAACCGCACTTGCTGGCGGTATTGACCATCAGCACCACCTGGCCCTGGTAGGCATCGCAGAGCTTGACGGTTTCGTCGCCAGCGAGGCGGCGCAGCTCGAAATCAAGCGCGGGTCCGCAGTTTGCAGCGGCATGAGTCGTCATGGTCAGTCCTCCAAGAAACATGATCAAGGTTAGGAATCGCATAAGCAGTTCTCGTCTTTGGTTCTACAAAGTCTCGACAATTTCAAGATGGGAGACGATGCCGCAAACACAACAAAGACAACATGGCTTGAAACAGTCAGACGAACCTTCGCTGTACAAGGTTTGAAAAGGTGGTTCCGGGACCACCTAGAGGCTATATCACAACAGGAGCAACGAGGTAGCTATCGATGGTTGATTGGATTGAAGGTCGCATCATGGGTAAGCGGCACTGGTCGCAAGCGCTCTACAGCCTGCAAATTGATGCTCCGTTAGAGTCCTTCCAGGCCGGGCAGTACATCAAGGTCGCGCTCGACCTAGACGGTGAGCGCGTCGGACGTCCCTACTCGCTGGTGAACGCGCCAGGGGAGCAACCGCTCGAGATCTATTTCAACGAGATCCCGGAAGGCCCGCTGACGCCGAAGCTCTCCGATCTCGAGATCGGCGACCGCATCTGGATCTCGGCGAAGGCCAATGGCGTCTTCACGATGGACAATGTGGTCTCGCGCCGGCACCTGTGGATGTTGGCGACGGGCACCGCGCTCGGCGTGTTCCTCTCGATCCTGAAGACGGCCGAGCCTTGGGAGCGCTTCGAGCGAATCATTCTGGTGCATGGAGCGCGCAACACCGGCGAACTAGCCTATGGTGAGACCATCGCCGCACTGCAGGCCCAGCATGAGGAAGCCTTCACCTTCATCACCGCGCTGACGCGCGATTCCAGCGAGACCGCCCTGCAGGGCCGCATCACCAACCTGCTCGAGAACGGTGTGCTCGAGGAGACCGCAGGCGCCAAGATCAGCGCCGATGACAGCCATTTGATGCTTTGTGGCAACTCGGAAATGATCAAGGATGCGCGCGCGTGGCTCGAGGCGCATGGGTTGCATCGGCACAAGCGTCATGAGCCCGGCCACTACACCACCGAGCAATATCACTGACGTTGGCGAGCCGCTCAGCCGAAAATATCTGGTCTTGCGCGGGCTGGACCTGACTCAGGAGCCCTCGCGCAAGCTCGACAGTTATTGGAGACCCGATTGAACACGGATGTCATCATCAAGGGTCTAATGACCATGCTGATGCCATCCACCTCTCGGCCTAACCGGACAAATTGACCGGCTATTCACGCGGTTGCAGCGCCTCGGGCAATCGCCTATGTTAGTTGCGCTGAACACAACGATGAGGGCTTGTCATCCTGTGCCGAGACCCTCTCATGCTTCGCGCTAGCGTGAAGATTCATCATAGAGAAAACGGAGCAAGTTTCGATGTCGCTGACGCGTTCGCTTCTCGCCGCGCTGGTTGCGGTTGCACTCGGCTTGATCATCACTATTCCGTCGGCCTTGGCTAGAGATGATTACGAGGCCCGAAACGAGGCGCTGGATGATTACGAGCCAAACCTCGCCGAGGGCGAGGTGATGTTTCGCCAATGCGCGCTCTGCCACGGCCAACGCGGCCAAGGCATCCTTGGGGGCAAGTACCCGCGCATTGCCGGGCTGCCCGAGTACTACCTGATGAACGCGCTGCGCGATTACCAAAGCGGCGCGCGTGGCTACGATGCCATGCTGGTTGTCGGTGGGCTCAAAACCTACGATGACCGTGATCTGATGGACTTGGCCGGATATATCTCGGAACTCGATATTGAGCTGGATGTGCCCGGGCCGGAAGATGGCAGTGCGCGCTCGGGCCGGCGGCTCTATAAATACGATTGCAAGACCTGCCACGGTCGTCAAGCGCAAGGCAAATCGCGCAAGGATTCGCCGCCGCTGCGCGGCCAATATCACGAGTACTTGATGCGGCAAATCGTGCTGTTCAAGAACGATGAGCGCATCCACGGCGATGATCCCGAGGACGAGACCTTCGACGTCTATGAAGAAGACGAACTCCTCGACATCCTAGCCTTTGTTGCGGCGCTCGATGACGCAGACGACGATAACGACGATTGACGCGAGCGGCTAAAGTGCTTGCCGATGCCCACCAAGGAGCTTTTCCCATGCTCAAACGCACCCTTACAACCGCCGCAATACTGTGCCTGTTGCCCGTATCGGTACCGATCGCGTCGGCAATCGACAGCGCGAACGCACCCGATGTCAACATGTACGAGATCGGCCAGACAGTGCTGAAGATCGGTCTCATCGATGGCGTCAGCCCCGACGACGCGATCGACGCCATGAATTCCAAGGCGGTCGAGCTGAATATGAAGCTCGTCGGCCACCAAGACGTCAGCGGCGAGCTCGAAGCGCGCGGGCTCGAGTCACCCAGGCTTGAGATCTTTCAGTTCTGTCGACCGGAAGATGCCGTCAAGATGGTGCGTTTTAATACCATCTATGCCGCTTATATGCCCTGCGCGATCTCGTTGGTCGAAGACAATGACGGTCGCTTCTGGCTCGAGATGCTCAACTTGGACATGATCATCAATGCCTACGAGCTACCACAGGAGCTGCAGGCGATCGCCATCACCATCAATGGTGAGATGCTCTCCATCATCACTGCGGGCGCGACCGGTAACTTCTAGCGGGTGGCGGCGTGTCGATTGGGCCTCGCCTCTGGACGACCTACCCAATCGATACACCGATCTCCTGGATGCTTACATGGCCATATCGAGGTCGTCCTGGACGGCGTCGATGCCGGCTTGAGCACAGGCCTCATCGGTCTCGCCCGCCGGAGCGCCACTGACGCCCACCCCACCGACCAAGGCACCACCGACCTGGATCGGCAGACCACCAGCCGACATCACCAGGAAGTCCTGTCGACCGACGGCGGTATCCGCACGCGGCTCCAGCGCAGAGGTCGCCGCGTTGAAGTTGGCTGCAGTATAGGCCTTCTTGGCGCTGATCGGAATCGTGATCGGGGCGGCAATGGTGTCACGCAACTGGGTCTGGACGACGCCGTCGCGGTCGACGACGGTGACGCCGATCTGAATCCCTTTCTCGCGGCAGGCGTCGACGGTGGCCTGAGCGATGCGCTGCGAGGTCTCGAGGGACAAGCGTTTCACCGAGACCATCATCGGCTCCTCGGCCGCACTCGCGACACCGCTCGATAAGGTGCCAGCGAGCGCCAGCGCAAAGGTTGAAGAGCAGCGTTTCTTTGTTGTCATGCGTGCGTTCTCCGCAGTTGGGTTGGTGCTGAAATACCATTGGCGAGCAGCGTGCGGTTCGGGAGCGACACCTGGAAGCAACCCCCAGGGTTGGCCATCACATTCAGTGGCCGCCAAAGCGCTCGACAATGTACTCATCGACCATCGTCTTGAAGCGCGCGGCGATCTCCGGTCCTTTCAACGTCGTGACCTTCTCGCCGTCGATATAGACCGGGGCCGACGGTTGTTCGCCGGTGCCGGGCAGGCTGATGCCGATGTTGGCGTGCTTGCTCTCGCCCGGGCCGTTGACGACACAGCCCATCACGGCCACCTGCAGCGTCTCGACCCCCGGATAGGTCTCGCGCCAGAGCGGCATCTGATCGCGCAGATAGCCCTGGATATCCTCGGCCAGTTCCTGGAAGACGGTGCTGGTGGTGCGACCACAGCCGGGGCAAGCCGTGACCATGGGGGCAAACGAGCGCATGCCCATGGTCTGCAGGATCTCTTGGGCGACGATCACCTCGCGGGTGCGCGATTCACCCGGCGCCGGCGTCAGCGAGACGCGGATGGTGTCGCCGATGCCCTCTTGCAGCAACACCGAGAGCGCGGCGGTCGAGGCGACGATGCCCTTCGAGCCCATCCCGGCCTCGGTCAGGCCCAGGTGCAGCGCATGATCGCTGCGCGCGGCGAGCAGCCGATAGACCGCGATCAAGTCCTGCACCCCGCTCATTTTGCAGGAGAGGATGATATGGTCGCGCCCGAGCCCCAGCTCTTCGGCGCGCAGCGCACTGCCGAGCGCCGATTCGACCATCGCCTCGCGCATGATCTCATCGGCCGGCCGGGGGCTGCTCGAGCGGGCGTTCTCATCCATCATGCGCACCACCAGCTCCGGGTCGAGGCTGCCCCAGTTGACGCCGATGCGCACCGGGCGGTCGTAGCGGCAGGCGATCTCGATCATGGTCGCGAACTGGCTGTCGCGCTTCTCGCCGCGACCGACGTTGCCGGGGTTGATCCGATACTTGGCCAGCGCCTCGGCGCAGGCGGGATAGTCGCTGAGCAGGCGATGACCGTTGAAGTGGAAATCGCCGATCAACGGCACCGCTGCATCCATCGCCTCGAGGCGCTCGCGGATGCGCGGCACGGCAGCGGCCGCCGTCTCGTTATTGACCGTGATGCGGACGAACTCGGAGCCGGCGCGGGCCAGCTCGGCGCATTGGGTCACGGTCGAGTCGATATCGGCGGTATCGGTGTTGGTCATCGATTGCACGCGCACTGGTGCATCGCCGCCGACCGGCAGCCCGTCGATCATGACCTGGGCCGATTGACGCCGTTGAATACCAAACTGATTGCTCATGTTGCCCTCGATAGAGTGGTGCCGGAGAGAGACCGAATGAGGCCCGCCGTTCGGATCGGACGCGCATCAGGCGAGCGAGCGCAGGCGCTGGACGATCTCCAGATAATCGGGATGGTCGGGGGTGAGCACGCCATGCCTGACCAGGAAGTCGATGATCACCAGGTTACAGTTGAGCTTGAATTCATCCGTCTCGCGCACGCGTTCGGCGACCTGCTCGATCGGCATCAGCTCGAAACCGGCGACCTCGCTATCCTGACACTGCGGCTCGAAATCCGCCGGCAGCTCCAGATCGTAGCAGTACATCACATCCGGCTTCAGCCCGCGCTTGGAGGCGCGACAATAGCTGATGGCGCCGACCGAGACCGCGCGATCGGCCAGCGTCGCCGGCATGCCCGCTTCTTCCGCGCACTCCTTGCGGAGGTTCTCGCGCAAGCTGAGGCCCCAGGGTAAGCCCCCCGCGACCATGTTATCGAGCCGGTTCGGATATACACGTCGATCCGCCGCGCGGCGCGCGATCCACATGCGCAGGCCATCATCAGCGCGCACGAACCCATTGATGTGCTGGCCGAAGGCGCGTATTCCAAAGTAAGGCGCGCAGGCGCGATCGATCAGGAAACGCGCATCCTCGCGCCGGCCGCTCGTCACCGGGTAGTCCTCGCCGTGGCGGTAGCGGATGAGTCCGCGCGCGATCAGCATCTCGCATAGCTGTGCCATGGCCTCGGTGCGCAACGCGAATCCATTCGGTGCGCTCGTCCAATGCAGGCCCTCGTCGGCGCGCGCGAAGCGTGTGCCCAACAGCCCACACAGGGCGTCGGCGAACTCCCGGCGCACCATGCCAAGTCGTTCACCGGCGACGAGGAAGGGCGTGAAATCCCCAGTGGCCCAGCGATTGCACTCGTCGATACGCTCGAGGAAGCTCATGCTCAGTGCTGCTCTTGCTTGACGATCTCCCACAGCCGATCCATCTCGGCGCGTTGGGAGCGCGCCGGCACCTGCCCGGCGGCACGCAGACAGACCTCGATGCGCTGGAAGCGGCGCTCGAAACGGTGATTGGCCGCGCGCAGTGCCTGCTCGGCATCGACCCCAAGATGCCGCGCGAGGTTGACGCAGGAGAACAGCAGATCGCCCAGCTCGTGTACGCGCTCAGTGGAATCGGCATGCGCGGCGAAGGTCTCCTCGCACTCGCGCAACTCTTCTTGGATCTTCTCGACGGCATGGCTCAGGTCATCGAGATCGAAGCCGACATTGGCGGCGCGCTTCTGCAGCTTTTCAGCCCGCACCAGCGCCGGCAAGGCCTGGGCGACCCCATCCAGGACGCTGATATGCGGGCGCTCGTGCTTGGCCTCGCGCTCGTCGGCCTTCATGCGCTCCCAGTTCGCGCGCACCTCGGCCTCGGACTCGACCCGCACATCGCCGAACACATGCGGATGGCGACGGATCATCTTGTCGCAGATCGCCTCGATCACGTCCTCGAAGCTGAAGGCCTCCTGCTCCTCGGCCATGCGCGCGTAGATCGCGACCTGGAACAGCAGATCGCCGAGTTCCTCGCGCAACTCGGGCATGTCGTCGTTCTCGATCGCCTCGGCGACCTCGTAGGCCTCCTCGAGCGTGAACGGCAAGATGCTGCGCATGGTCTGCTTCAGATCCCAGGGGCAGCCGCGCTGTGGATCGCGCAGGCGCGCGACGATCTGCAGTAGCGCCTCGATCCGGCGCAGATCCTCTGGGGGCTGGTTGCTCGGCGAGTTAGTCATGAAAAGCGGGTATCACAGAGATGAACGGTGGCAAAGAGTGATCGAATCAAGGGCGCAAAAAAACCTGGAACAAAACGCCCAGGAGCACGGCAGCCAGGCCACCCCAAGTCCAGTAGCCGCGCGGGATGCCGACCACTTCGCCGGGTTTGATCCGGCCCGGGTCCTGGAGGATGCTCCACAGGTGGGGACCGGCCAGGAACCAGGGGATGAAACCAAAGAAGATCGGGACCGAGACCCAAAGCGGCACCGGCTGATTGATATACATCAGCACCAGCATCGCCGGCCAGATCACCAGATAGGCGGCGCTCAGCTTGGCATCGAGCGGCTTTTCGCGCGTGCGCAGGAAGGCCACCAAGGCGCCAATCGCCCACAAGCCAGCGAGCGCGATCAAGACTAGGCGCACGCGTCACCCTCCCTACCTAAACACACACCAGACTGAGCCATTGAACCCGACATGAACGCCTTCAAACAGTACCCGATATCGACGCAGGATACAGTATGCGGTACTGACCTGCCGCACGAGCACGAGCCATTGAGCGGATCATCTCGACATATCGCAAGTGCTTGACAGCATCCGATAGCCAATAGATAATTAGCTGCTCGACGCGCCAGTAGCTCAGCTGGATAGAGTACCTGGCTACGAACCAGGTGGTCGGAGGTTCGAATCCTTCCTGGCGCGCCATATAAACCAAATCGCCGCTAAGCCAAACGTCGCCGGCAAAGCCTAGCGTTCGTGTTGTGGTTCAGCTATTGATGAGTCGCTGCTCCTCAGAGATTCAGCTGGCGATCAAGCATTCTAGTGCTTCAGCATCGAGCTGACGCAGTCCGATCAGAGCACCGATCTCGTTGCCAAGCTCAAGATCTCCGCTCATCAGCAGCAACGCCGAGAGCGAGGCGATGAACGCTTGGGCACACCCAGCTTCGGTCGATTCGCGCTTAGCCTCGGCGAACGCCTGACGGATGAGCTTCAGATCGATCACCTCGAGCGTCTCAACCGGCCCATTCAACACTGCGTAGTCTGCCGGATCGTAGGTCATACTCTCGCCTCCTGAAGGCCGCCAATGGCTCGGCCGCATCCGACCGGTGTGGATCGTTCGCGGCGCTGCTTCCCAATCATCCTGACCTTGGCCGACCTGAGCGTGTTGCCGAAATGCGCGAAGACGTTAAACCTTTTTAGAATGAATTGCTGCTAGTCGGGCACCTCGTTCGAGGTGCCCGAGGAAGCATGATGAGCTTATCAGGTGGCGTCGGTTTCTAGTTGCGGCTCACTCTCTGGCTCCTGCGCGGTTTTCGGCGCGGCAGCTTCAAGGCGAGGCGAGGTGATGACATACAGCGGCGTTAGCGCCATCACGAAGAGCAGCGGCAGCAGTGGCGCCGCATCATGCGACTGAGCCACCCCGAAGAGATGGGTAAGGGTCGCGTAGATCAACACCAGGCTGATGCTGCGCAGACCGATACGCTGGCTGGGCGTTAAGCGGCGTCCGGCGAAGGGTAGCCAGACGAGGATCACGCCGATGGCGCCAATCAGCAACAGCGGCCCATGCAAGATCCGCATAAACTCCTCGCTCGTTAGGAAGAGAGGATTTTCGGCATAGGGTGTCTCAGAGACCGGGTAGACAAGGCTTTGCTCAGCGCTAGCCGGCTGTCCAACCGACCAGAGCGTCTGCGGCTTCTCGACAAAGTACCAGCGCGGATCATTGATCAGCGCGCCCCCGAGACGGCCTAGCGCGGCCAGCAGACTCGGCGTTTCAGTGTCCTGCCCGCTCGCCGTCTCATCGGCGTCAGCCGAGGGCATCCCCTGCTGGATGCTGGCGGCAATCGGCGCCGCAGCGATCGGTGCATCGATGACGTTCTGATTGCGCGCCATCCAGGGTCCGAAGATCAGCGCGAAGCCAAGCACGGCGGCGACTGGAATCAGGATCTTCGACGCGCCCTTGCGGACGGTAAAGAACAGCACGAGCAGCCAAGGCAAGACCAGGAACTGGTAGGTCGGATCGACCAGCGCCACCACGCCAAGTAAGGCGGCGGCGAGAAAGGCGCGTATCAGGGCGCCGCGCTCACCGAGCCTGGTCGTGCTGATCAGATAGAGCAACAGGGTCACCAGAAGCAGCGTTGCGCCGATCAGATACAGGCTGACATTCACGAGAAATGGGCTGACGGCGGTCAAGAATGCAGTGATCAGCCCCCAGTGCGGGTCCATCAGACGCGTCGCGAGGATAAACACCAGTAGGATCGCCAAGGCTCCCAAGACCATTTGGGTGATCACCACTGCATTCAGACTGCTCGCGGTGGCCTCGGGCGTTGCGAACAGCGAGAGAAAGAGCGGGTAGCCAAGGCTGCCGAAGACTTCGCTAGCGGCGACTTCCTCGCTGCTGTTGTCAAAGGGGGCCGCCAAGACCTGATAAGCACCTTGGCTACCGAGTGTCTGCGCAAGCGCATAGGACTCGGCGGCCTCGGCTTGTAGCGGCTCGACCACCTCGGTACTCAGGAAGGCCTGGCCGCGAAGGAAGACGCCGACGGCGATGATCACCGCCAGCATGAACAAGACTGTTAGGGAGACGGACGAACCGCCACGCCACTTCGATTTAACTGGGCTCACAAGGAAACTCTCCTAGCTTTGACGTCCGGCCGGTGGCCAGCGCCGGTAAGACGAAATACAGCTTGATAAATGCTGTATTAGCATACCCTAAACCTTTTCCTGGTGGCGAGCCTTCACTTCTTCAGTGCTCCTGAGCACCCAAAGTAAGAGATTAGGGATTTCCCTTATTGCGGTGTTTCGAATATCATAAATCGCTGATCTTAACTTGCCGCAGATCACAACAGGCAGGAGCTTATGCATACCATATCCGTTACGGCGTTTGCCGCCACCTTTTTCCCCTCGGTGCTTTTATCACCGGTCATGGAGCCACGCGAGTCGTTCCGGCTTGCACCAACCGAGTTGCGACTCGAGCCAATCTCGCCGGTTGCACCAGTCGAAACTGTCCAAGCGACTGCGAGCAGCCCCGCCATCGCCCCAAAGAGTTCGGGGGCTCCTACCAGCGACACGGCAGCTCATACCAACGAAGACTTGCAGTGCTTGGCGTTGAATATCTACCACGAGGCGCGTTCCGAACCCCTATCAGGCCAGATCGCCGTCGCCCAGGTCACCTTGAACCGGGTCGCTTCCAAGGCTTTTCCGCAGTCGGTGTGTGGAGTTGTCAAACAAGGAGGTCAAAAGCGCAACAGTTGCCAGTTCTCTTGGTGGTGCGACGGCAAGTCCGATCAGCCCACCGAGCAGCAGGCATGGCGCCGATCCTTGGCTCTGGGACGCCGCGTTTTAGCCGATCAGGCGCCTGACCCGACGAATGGTGCCCTCTACTACCATGCCGATTACGTTGCCCCCAAGTGGTCACGCTCCTTCCAGCGCACGGCCCAGATCGGTCGTCATTTGTTCTACCGGCCCGCCCAGAGCGCCACTCAAAGCTGACCTTTTGGCCCCGTTGATCCAACCCCCAGTCGGCCCAAACCGGTCGCGGGTCTCAGCGCATCAGTATGTCGCCATCATGCAGGACAAAGGTGACATTTCCCAAGTCCTTGCGCGGGGAAAATTCATGGCCACCGAGCCTAACCAGGGTGCCGGGATAGCATGTAAACCGAACTTGGATGCGTGCTGACTGGCACTGCTGGAAGGCGGCTTTCAGTTCCGCAAGCTCTTCATAGAGGACATGTTCTTTCTGGTGGAGACTCTCACGCGCCTCGAGGAATTTCTGCTTTTTCTCGCTCGTGATCGGTTTATGCTGTTTGACAAATTGTTCGACAATCGCCATCAGTTGCTGGCGCTGACTGGCGATCTGTTTGAGTTCATCGTTCACGGCGACGATGCGCGTCTTGATGCCCTCGGTCTCGCCTGCGATCAATGTGGTCGCCACGTTCGCCATGGCACCGGAAACACCAACATCGATGATCTCCTTGGCGCGTGCAACGCCACCCACGATAGCCCCCCGCCCCGGCAGCAGGATGCGGGTGCCGGCTGTGACCTGTGAGTGAAAAATCTGCTTCTGAACAATGATCTCTTGGCCGGATTCGAGCGTCGCGTCTTGCACGAAGCGGGCTTTGATTTGGGTCCCTGCTTTCAGGTACGCATCATTGATCGGCCCCTCAACCTTGTCTTCCTTCCGAGCCCCTGAGCCCCGAACTCCGGGCCTCGGGGTTCCATGATGGTGCTCTTCCTGGAATTGTCGACGACCGATGACACCACCGCCGATGTCTATAGCGCCTCCCGCGAGGATATGCGCGGCCTCCACCAAGCCACCCACTTTGACATCGCCCAGGACATCGATTTTCATTCCCGGCTCGACATTACCCTTTATCTGGACGCTACCATCGAAGCGGATATGCCCGGTTTCCAGCCCAACCTGCTCGAAACGCAAGACTTTTTCGACGTAGGCACCTTTGCTGAAGACCACGGGCATGCCGTTGGTAGCAGCGACTAAGAGATTGTCATCCCCCGGGGCAAGCTTGACGCTGTCATTCTTGGGTTTAAGAACGATGTTCTTACCGTTGCGCCCCTTGATGATACGGCCGGTCACCGTCCATCCTGCTTTACCTTCGGTCGCTGGATGACGTTTCACCAGCGCCTCGCCGGCCTCGACATGCGGAAAATCGCCAAGCTCGAGAAAATTGACATTGCCGGATTCATCGACCTGGGGTCGACGATCGACGATCGTCTCGATCAGCGGCTCGAGCCAGGCATCGGTGCCGTCCCTGGCCGGCTCACCATAAGCGACGATCATGCCGATCGGAACCTGCGTCTCGCGCAGCTGTTGGCGTAACTCATCGCCGGTTAACGCCTCGAGACTGTCTTTGAGGAATCCGCGGACGATGTTGGCACCCTTGAGCGCCTGATCGAGTGCCTCCTGTGTCAGATCCTTACCCCTCCCCCGAGGTGGATCAACAACCACGCCGGCCAGCATCTGATTGGCGCTGGTAAAGGCCTCGACGCGAGCATCGACGGGCCCACCAAGACGCAGATCACAGGCTTCGCCCTTGCGTATGGTCTTGAGCAGCGTCGAAACAGCCGCGGACTCCACGAGGTAATCACTGGACTTGAAGCCAGCCACCTCCATGATGTGTGGGAAATGTTCCGGATCGAGCGGCGGCGGCGTTTCTGGTGGCTCATAGTGGACCCAGAAATCGCCTGTTTCCGCTTCTTCTCGAAAACTGAGCCCCAGCGCTTCCGCCGTGGGTAAAGACTGTCCGAGACCGTCGTCTGTGCCTGTTTCCAAGAACTTTTCCTCCTGCGGCCTGCTTGCTTGGTTCTCGCCATGATGCTTGGTCACGCATAGGAAGTCCAAGCGCGCCAGCAAACTCAGGGCTGCCTAGCATGCGAGCGTAGTGAGGGTCGGAGGGACGGTCAAGGCGCAAGCAGGGGGTTAGCGAATCCTGCGCGCAGGGCGGACATTCGCATGCCGTGAGTATGGTCATTGTGGCTGTATCCATGCAATCCTGTTGCAATGCTATCCCAAACGACCCCAGCCCATCGACGTCATCACTGCCGTGGCGTCTGCGGACCGCTCGCGTTGCTGTTACTTGTGAGCACGTTGCTGCTTTGCCACGGGCCCACGACCCATGATGTCTTAGCCTCTGAGCCGATGCCTGCCGAGTGGCTGATCAGCGAGCGTGCGGCCTCCATGCCACTGCCGTCAGTGGCCAGCACCAACCTCTGCGCCGACCTCCTGTTGTTGCGACTCGGTGATCCGGATCAGATCCTCTCGGTCTCGCGCCAGGCACAATCACCGGCCCAGTCGCCGGTGGCCAAGCGCGCGGCGCGCTACCCAGCCAATCGTGGAGCGGTCGAGGAGCTGCTGTATTACCAGCCCGAGATCGCCTTGACCTATCTCGGTTGGTCCGGACGCCCACATGCCGAGCTGTTGGCTGAACAGGGCATTCGGGTGGTGTCCCTGCCCTATCCGCGCGAGCTGGAAGACGCGCTGTCGATGACCCTGGAAATCGCGCGCACGATTGGTCGCAAGGCTGCTGGCGAGCGGGCCGTTGCCCAAGCGCGGGCGCGCATTGCCACCTTGTCCGCCCGCGCGGCGGCCGCCGCAAAGCATCCAACGCGAGCACTCTATCTACGCCCCAATGGTGGGACCGCTGGCAGCGAAACCTATGTTGATGCGATGTTCGAGCTACTCGGCCTCAGCAATCTCGCCGCTGAACAAGGTATCCGCGGCTGGGGTAGCTTGCCCTTGGAGCGACTCATCGCCGAGCCGCCCGATCTCTTCCTGCTGGGCTACTTCGATCGGACCCAGCCGCCGTCCAAAGCGCGCTATGGTCGCCATCCGTTGCTGGCAAAGCTGCTGGAGCAGGTGCCGAGCATCCGCCTGCCGAGCAGCAGCGCCTGGGGTTGCGGCGGGCTCGAGCTGATCGATGCCGCCGAGTGGATTGCCGCGCGGCTCGACGCCTTCGAGCCAGCATCGCAACAGACACCCGCTTCGGCCTCCGAGCACCCGCCCATTGAATGAACAGCTCGCACGCGCGACAGCAACCGGCTAGACACCCATCCGTCCATGCAAGCTAACGGCAATCCCATCCGGCTTCGCCTCGGGTCTCCAGCCTTGAATGCCTCCCTCATGGTGCTGCTGCTCGGGCTCAGCCTGCTGTCACTGCGCTTCGGCGCCGCGCCGCTGTCGCTGAGCGAGGTCGTCGCCGGTCTGGTCGGCAGCGGCCCTGAGCCGCATCAGCTGATCGTGCAACAGATTCGGCTACCACGGGTCTTGCTCGCCTGGCTGGTTGGCCTGGCGCTGGGCATGTCCGGCGCCGCGCTGCAGGGGCTGCTGCGCAATCCGCTGGCCGAACCGGGTCTGCTCGGGATTTCCTCGAGCGCCGGTCTGGGCGCGGTCCTGACCCTCTACTTCGGCCTCAGCGCGTTCAACGCCTGGACACTGCCGGCGGCGGCGATGCTGTGCGCCTTGCTCGCCACGTTCTTTCTCTATGCGCTGGCGCGCGCGGGGGCCTCGAATCTGACCCTGATCCTCGCCGGGGTGGCGGTCTCGGCGCTGGCCTCGGCGCTGACCTCGCTGGCGCTGAACCTGGCGCCGAATCCCGCCGATGTGCAAGACATCGTGCTCTGGCTGCTCGGCTCGATCAGCGATCGCAGCTTTGCCGATGTACGACTGGTGCTGCCGTTCGTGTTGCTCGGCGTGCTGCTGCTGCTCGCCGCCGCGCCGGCGCTGGAGGTGCTCGCCCTGGGTGAGGCCGAGGCCAGCAGTCTGGGCGTGAATCTACCGCGTCTGCGGGTCTTGATCATCCTCGGCACGGCGCTGAGCGTCGGTGCCTGTGTCGCGGTCACCGGCGCCATCGGCTTCGTCGGGCTGGTGGTGCCGCACATGCTGCGCCGCTTCGTCCACTACCGTCCGGGCCGGCTACTGCTGCCGAGCGCGCTGGGCGGGGCGATCCTGGTGCTCGCGGCCGATATCAGCCTGCGTCTGATCGCGACCCCGAAGGAGCTACAGCTCGGCGTGGTCACCGCGCTGGTCGGCGCGCCCTTCTTCCTGGCGCTGGTGCTGCGCTCGCGGAGGGACATGCTGTGAGTCTGCTGCAGGTCGAAGCGCTGTCGGTCCGCCTCGGCGGCCGGCTGCTGCTCAAGGACATCGCGCTCGAGATCGAGCGCGGCGAGTTGTTCGGGCTGATCGGCCCGAACGGGGCCGGCAAGAGCACGCTGGTCAAGGCGCTGATGCAACTGCTGCCGTACAGCGGACGCGTGTGTCTCGAGGGTCAGCCGCTGGCGCGCATGTCGGCGCGCGCGCGCGCCCAACAGCTCGCCTACCTGAGCCAGGATGATCGCCTCCAGTGGCCGATCAGTGTGCGCGATCTGGTCGCGCTCGGGCGCCATCCCTACCGCGGCAGTTGGTGGCGCGGCGGGCTGCCAGGGGGCCCGGGCGCTGATGCCGAGGCCGATCGGTGCGCCATCGAGCAGGCGCTGCAGGCCACCGACATCGACTCGCTGCGCGAGCGCCGGGCCGATGAGCTCTCCGGCGGCGAGCGCGCCCGTGCCCGTCTGGCGCGCGTGCTCGCCGTCGAGGCCGCTGTGCTGCTCGCCGACGAGCCGGTCGCCGCGCTCGACCCGATGCACCAACTGCGCGTCATGGAACTGCTGCGCGCCCGCTGTCAGACCGGACAGACGGTGGTCGTGGTGCTGCATGATCTCACCCTCGCCAGCCGCTTCTGTGATCGTCTGCTGCTGCTCGATCAGGGCTCAGCGGTGGCCAGCGGCGCCGTCGAGCGCGTGCTCAGCCCCGAGCATCTAAGCGGCGTCTATGGCGTCCAGGCGATCATCGGCGAGCATGAGGAGGGCGGCCAGGTGCAGCGCTACATCGTTCCCTGGAGTTGCGAGCCATCCGCAGCGTGCGGCGCCAACGAGCGCGCCAGCGAGGACCAGGGGGATGGCTCGTTCCAGCGTGGCAAAGACCCAAGCGCTTGATTCAGGGCAACTCGGTGGCGGCGCGACAAGACCCGTATACTCCGCTGCGTGATAATCTCCGAGTGTCACGCTGGCACGACGGTCAGAGGCTGTCAGGTGGTCACGACCACGGTGCCCAGCAACCACAACACGAGCCGAAGAAACCACCACTCTGAGCCACGAGAACCGAATCCGGGCTGAAGCAGCCGCGGCCCAGGCTGCGATCGACCTGGGCCCAGTGCCCCTTCACTGCTGGTCCGCGCTCGCGTGCGACGGCAAGATCCATCGGAGCTGACAATGCGAATCCTTTTCGTCCACCCCAACTATAGCGCCGGTGCCGCCGATATCGCCGGCAACTGGTCACCGGCCTGGGTCGCCTATCTGGCCGGCTATCTCAAACAGGGCGGCTATACCGACTACCACTTCGTCGACGCCTTGGTGGACGACCTCGATGAGGAGCAACTGCGCGTCGCCATCCGCGAGGCCAAGGCCGACATCGTTGCGACCACGGCGATGACGCCGATGATCTACACCGCGCAACGGCTGTTGCAGATCGCCAAGGAGGAATGCCCCAGCGCCATCACCGTGCTCGGCGGCATCCACCCGACCTTCATGTATCAGCAGGTGTTCGGCGAGGCGCCCTGGATCGACGTCATCGTGCGCGGCGAGGGCGAGGCGGTGACGCTGAACCTGGT
The DNA here is from genome assembly GCF_016653295.1 of Halochromatium salexigens. Taxonomy (GTDB): domain Bacteria; phylum Pseudomonadota; class Gammaproteobacteria; order Chromatiales; family Chromatiaceae; genus Lamprobacter; species Lamprobacter salexigens. The sequence goes on from NZ_NHSF01000065.1 coordinate 31,014, forward strand.
GCGCGCCATCGATGAGGGGCGCTGGCCAAGCGAGCGCGAGCAGATCAAGGGGATTGCCTACCTGGATGAGAGCGACAAGGTCGTCGCCACGCCGGTCGAGCCCTCGATCAAGGATGTGGATTCGATCTGGCCCGATTGGGGCATCCTCGAGTGGAAGAAGTACATCTACATCCCGCTCGGCGTGCCGGTCGCGACCCCGAACATGGCGCGCGGCTGCCCGTTCACCTGCAGCTTCTGCTCGCAGTGGAAGTTCTGGCGCGATTACCGCGTGCGCGAACCGAAACAGATGGTTGACGAGATCGAGGAGCTGGTGAAGGTCCACGGCGTCGGTTTCTTCATCCTCGCCGACGAAGAGCCGCAGATCAATCGCAACAAGTTCATCGAGTTCTGTCAGGAGCTGATCGACCGCGATCTCGGTATCCATTGGGGCATCAACACCCGCGTCACCGATGTGATGCGCGACGAGGAGCTGTTGCCCTTCTACCGCAAGGCCGGGCTGGTGCACGTCTCGCTCGGCACCGAAGCGGCCGCGCAGCTCAACCTGGATCGTTTCGTCAAGGAGACCACGATCGAGCAGAACAAGCGCGCGGTGCAGTTGCTCCAAGAGAACGGCATCGTCACCGAGGCGCAGTTCATCGTCGGCCTCGAGAACGAGACCCGCGAGACGCTGGAAGAGACCTATCAGATGGTCATGGACTGGGGCGCCGACATGGCCAACTGGTCGATGTACACGCCTTGGCCGTTTGCCGACATGTTCGCCGAGATGGGCGACAAGGTCGAGGTGTTCGACTACTCGAAGTACAACTTCGTGCAACCGATCATGAAGCCGGACACGATCGACCGCGCCGAGCTGCTCGACGGCGTCATGGCCAACTACCGGCGCTTCTACATGAAGCGGATGCTGTTCCAGTATCCCTGGGTCAAGGATCCCTTCCGGCGCAAGTATCTGATCGGCTGCATCAAGGCCTTCTTCAAGAGTGCCTATGAGCGCAAGTTCTACCAGCTTGGCAAGCAGAACTACTGGGGGCCAATGTTCAAGAAGCTGATCAAGTTCGACTACGACAAGAGCAAGTCGAAGATCGTCGAGCCCGATCACAACGCCTGGAAGCAGGCACCGGCGGCCAAGCGTCCGGCCACGGCGGGTGTCTCGGGTGCCGTGCCCAAGGCCTGCGGCGGCGGCAACCAGCAGATGGAAGACCTGGAGATCGGCGGCGAAGCTTCGCCGAAGTGCCAGCCCGGCGGCTGTGGTGGTGGTATCAAGCCAACGTCGTCCTCCGCCAATGTCGCGATGCCCGAGCTGCAGACGAGCAAGCAGCGTGAGGCGGTGGCTGAGGAGGCCTAGTCGTCAGCGTCCATCTTGGCCTCGCCACACGCGAGTGGGGCGAGGATTGGGAAGCCGCTTTTTGAGAGGATTCGCTATGACTGAACTCGCTTCTCTCTATCAGACCGACTACTCCCAATGGACGCAACGCAACGCCGAATTATTACGCGCCGGTCGCTTCGAGGAACTGGATATCGAACACTTATTGGAAGAGTTGAGCGACATGAGCAAAAGCGATCGGCGCGAATTGCATAGCCGTTTTTTGATCCTGATCGCACATCTCCTCAAGTGGCAATTCCAATACCAAACGCTTAGCGAACGCTGGCGCGAATTCAAGGGCGATAGCTGGCGTTCGACGATCATCGAACAGCGCCAGCAGATCAGTGTCCTGCTGCGCAAATCGCCCGGCCTAAAGTCGGTCTTAGAAGAAACCAGCATTGATGCCTATGCCGATGCTGTTGAACTTGCGCATAAAGAAACCCGCCTAGTGCGGACAACCTTCCCGAGAGCTTGCCCCTATTCCATCAAGCAACTGCTGGATGATGAGTTTTATCCCGATCGGTGATAGGGGTGAGTAGGCGACCATCAATGCCAGACACCGCACCGACGATCGACCTTCAGCTCCCCCCGCTGCTTGATCACGGCCCACGCCGCGCGCGCACACTGATGATCCAGGGCACGGCCTCCGACGTCGGCAAGAGCCTGCTGGTGGCTGGACTCTGTCGCGCCTACGCCCGGCGCGGGCTCGCCGTGCGTCCATTCAAGGCGCAGAACATGAGCAACAATGCCGCCGTCACCGCCGATAGCGATGCCTCGCCCGGCACCGAGGGCGAACAGCCGCGCGGCGAGATCGGTCGCGCACAGGCGCTGCAAGCGCGCGCCTGCGGGGTCGCGCCCTCGATCCACATGAATCCCGTGCTGCTCAAACCGCAGACCAACGTCGGCTCGCAAGTCGTGCTACGCGGGCGCTCGCTCGGCAACTGCCCGGCGCGCGTCTATCACCAGATGCGCCAGGGCATGATGCCGGCCATCCTCGACAGCTTCGAGCGCACCTGCGCCGAGGCCGACCTGGTCCTGGTCGAGGGCGCCGGCAGCGGCGCCGAGATCTACCTGCGCGACTGCGATATCACCAATATGTACTTTGCCGAGCAGGCCAAGGTGCCGGTGATCGTGCTAGGTGATCTCGACAAGGGCGGCACTATGGCCTCGCTGGTCGGCACCTGGATGCTGCTCGATCAGGCCGACCGCGAGCGCGTCGTCGGCTACCTGGTGAACAAGTTCCGCGGCGATTTCTCATTATTCGCACCCGCCTGCGAGACCATCACCGAGATCACCCACTGGCCCTTCCTCGGTGTGCTGCGTTGGTTCGAAGGCGCCTCGCAGCTACCGGCCGAGGATTCGCTCGCCCTCGAACGTCCGGCCGAGGACGCTTGGGCCAACGGCGGCGACAGCATCAACATCGCCATCCCACGCCTGTCGCGCGTCGCCAACTTCGACGACCTCGACCCGCTCGCCGCCGAGCCGGCGGTGAATCTGCGCTGGATCAAACCCGGACAGCCGATTCCGGCCGAGACCGACGTCATCATCCTGCCCGGCTCCAAGGCCACGCGCGTCGATCTCGAGGTACTGCGCCGCGAGGGCTGGGACATCGACATCCTCGCCCACGTGCGTCGCGGTGGCCGCGTGCTCGGCCTGTGCGCCGGTTTCCAGATGCTCGGCCGCGTGGTGCGCGACCCCGACGGCATCGAAGGCGAGCCCGGCGAAACCCCCGGCCTCGGGCTGCTCGACATCGAAACGACCATCAGCGGCGACAAGCGTTTGCTCGACTTGGATCTGACCGACCAGCGCAGTGGTTGCCGCGTCACCGGCTACGAGATGCACATGGGTCGCACCAGCGGCGCGGGGCTCGAGCGACCCTGGCTATTGCTTGAGGAAGGGCTTGAAGCAGGAGGACAGGACGGTGCCCGTCCGGAGGGCGCCCTCTCGGCGGACGGCCTTGTCATGGGCGGCTACGTCCACGGCCTCTTCGGCAGCGATGCCTTCCGCGCGCATTGGCTCGAGCAAGTCGGCGCCAAGGCCGCCGCCCTCGACTTCGAGCGGCGTATCGAGGCCGCCCTCGACGCCCTCGCCGATCACTGCGAGGCCAACCTGGACATGGATGCCTTGCTCGCCCTCGCGCGCTAGCCCTCCCCTCGGATCCACAGGCTGGCTTCGCGTCCACGAACAGTAACATCAGTCATGTTGCATGCGCACTGGAATCAGCAGCGCGCTAACCCCGAGCACCAAGCTGCTTCCAAGCAGGAACAGGTGCAGATTCACCGCGCCGGCCAAGGCCTGCGCCGGTGCCACGCCCAAGGGCACCATCGCCGCCACCGCCGCCAGCTCGAACGAACCACTGCCGGCAATGCCATGAAACGGCAGCACCGTCGACAGCTCCGCGCCCATCACCCCAAGCACCACCTGCCACAGCGCGACCGGCACGAAATGTCCAAGGATCAGCGCAAAGCCCACGAACTTCAGACTCCAAGACAGCGCCGTCCACAGATACAGCCACAAGACGCGCGTCGGCTCCCGAGGCGCTGCCGCCGCGACAGCCGCGACAATCGCCAGTAAACGCCGCAAGCGCTGCCCGTGCCCAACAACTTCACCACGCGCCTTCGACTCTAGGCGAGAGACGAGCCAAAATAGCGGCAGCACCCCCAGCCACCCCAAGACCAGCAAGCCCCACCAAGGACTCGGCGCCCGCATCCAGAGCACCACGACGCCGATCATCCCCAAGAAGTGCAGATCCAACAACCGAATCCAGATCAACGACGCGCCAGCCGCCCAAAACCCATGCCCAAAATAGCAGCGCATCAGCCAAGGGAACACCATCTCCCCAGCACGCATCGGCAACAGATTATTCGCGGTGTTGTGCAGCACCGAGAGCCGTAACACCGCCAGAAATCGGCCAGACAATGCGGTTTGAAAATAGACCCGCACCCGAACAGCCCGCAGCAAATAACTCATCGCCGTCAGTAAAAAAGCCACGGCCAGCACCCCAGGCGGCAATAGCGCCCAAGGCTCCAGCACGGCCGACCATCCGATCATGGTCTCGACCAAGCCCACGACCACAGTCAGCAATACGGCCCCGACAAGCCAATCCCGCAGCCGCCCAAGCCCTAGCTTCCGTGACCACATCAACGCCGCCGCCGCACAGGATAGATCGGCGCCGCCCCCTCGGGTCGCGTCTTGAACCGCCGATGCACCCAAAAATACTGCGCCGGCATCGTCCGCAACCGCGCCTCGATCACCTGATTCATCCGCGCCGTATCCCGCTCGACATCTCCGCTTGGAAACTCCGCGATCGGCGGATCGAAACAAAGCTCCAACCCCTCACCCCGAGGCAAAAACCGCGCAAAGGTCGGAATCACCACCGCATTCGCCAACCGCGCGATGCGCCCCAAGGTCGGCACCGTCGCTGCCGGTACCCCGCAAAACGGCACGAACAGACCACGCCGCCGGCCAGGGTCCTGATCCGGCAAATAAAACAACGGCACCCCCGACTTCAACGTCCGAATCAATCCGCGCAGATCATCCTGACGCTCGACCGGAATCGCCCCGAAGCGCGTGCGCGCCTGGCGCACCTGGGCATCGATCACCGGATTGCGGATGCGCTGGTACATATACATGCCGGGATGCACCAAGGCCGTGAACGCCGTTCCACCCAGCTCGAGCCCGACGAAATGCGGCACCAGTACGATCACCGGCCGCCCGGCTTCCAGCAAGGCATCGATGCGCTCGCGATGGCGCAACCGCAGGATGCGCGACAAGCGCTGCGGCGACGCCGACCAGCTCAGCCCCTGACAGACCGCCGCGACGCCCAGCCAGCCGAAATGCTCGCGCACCAGTCGCTCGCGCGCTTTTGAATCAGCGTCTGGCAGGCACAGTGACAGATTGACACGCGCCACCCGGCGGCGGCCCCAAGCCAGCCGATAGCCCATCGCGCCCAAGCCACACCCAAGCGCGACCTGCAGTCGAAACGGCAACCGCGCCAAGAGCTTGAACAGGCCCACGACGAACCAGCTCGGCCAGTGCCTTGGCCCCCAGAAATGCTTATTCACGTCGCACGTCGACCTCAATGCTCGAACTTGTAAAAGAGATCCACGCCTTGTCCGTCACCCGTCTCACTCTGCAGTTGGATACGATTCGTCAGGTCGTAACGCATCTTGATGCGATCCGATGTGTCGCCGAGACTACTGTCGTATTCCATGTAGAGCTTCGGAGCGATATAGGTCCCGACCGAAAGTGAACGATCATCGGTCTCGCCGTTGCGGCGCGGAGGAATGCCCGTCACCAGATAACGGGTGATCTCGGACTGCGACAGATTCGGGTCGGACTCCGAGAAGAACGCCAGCTTGGGATTGCGCAGCGTTCCCAGCACCTGCACGCCAGCGCTCATATCGCCCCCTTCACGCTGCGCATTGAGGATAATCCCCGGATTGTCGAGCGGGGTGCTGGCAAACAGGACGATCCCTTTCTTGATCACCAGCGGCGGGCCGACCGAGGTCAAGAGACCCAGTCCCGGCAGAGACACGCGGTACGTCCCATCGATCACCTGCAGCTCACCGCTGCCGACCAACGCTCGGTCTGGTTGTTGCGTGACCCGCAGCTGGCCCTGGAGCAGACCACGCAGCCCGAAGGCCTCGATGAGGACCGCATCGCCGAGTTTGGCGAGGACATCGATGCTGAGCGGCAGTCCAGCGTTGTCAGCATCTTCATCGAGCACCACATCCGGCGACGGTTGGACGGCGCCCGCCGGAAGCGAGCGCGGCATGATGGTCGCTTCAGGTACGCTCAGCTCACCGCGCACCGTGCCACCGTCAGGGCCGAAGCCCGCCTCCAGATCCAAGGACACCAGCGCCATGTATTCCTTGCTGTCGGCGACCTTGAGGTCTTGCCCCTTGAGACTGAGCGCGATGTTCGGCTCCCCGCCCCCGAGGCCAGTGGCCGTGCCATCGACATTGAGCTGACCACCGCCCACCCAGGCACCGCCATCGAGCCGCATCGCCTCCCGGCCCTCACTGGCCGCAGTCAGATTGAGATCCTTGACCCGCAGCCCAATCGAGGCAACGCTGAACGCGATATCGCGCGCCGCCAAGTGGCCGCCCATCCGAGGTTGCAGCAACCGACCGCCGAGTTCGATCTCGCCATTGATCGTTCCCTCGGTGCCGCTCACCTCGGGCGCCAGCGTCGCGAACCGATCCAGCCCATCGAGCGCGATGCGCAGACGCCCCTTCAGCGCCTGATTCTCGAGACCACTGAGTCGGAATCCAGGCAGGCCCAGCTCGGCGTCGACCTGTCCGACCTCCGCGATGGGCAGCGCGAAACGCGCGTCCACACCGGAGGCACCGGCGCGCACATCGAGCCGGGTGCCGGTGAACACCAAGGTCTCGCTCACCCTGGGGAGCACGATCTCGACCCCGCCCTCGGGCACCCGCAGTTCGGCGCTGCCGGTAAGCAGATCGCCTTGGCCCTCGACATCCGCCTGCGCGGTGAGATAGCCGTTGATCGCGGTGGTCTCGGTGGTGAGCGCATCGAGCAGGTCGAAGTCGAGCCGTTGTAAATCGAGCGAGGCCGAGAAGCGCCCCGCCTCGGGCTGTCGGAAGGTGACACAGCCACTGGATGAGCCGCTGTTGCCGACACAGAGCGGACCCACCTCCAACGCGCCGGCGGCCAGGCTAAACGGAGCAGCCCTCCCCAGATCCCAGTCGTCATACTCCCCGGTCTCCAGCGCCAGCCGCGTCAGACGGCCCCGATAGGCGTTGGTAGCGTCGAGGTTCCCGTCGAGCGCCAGGCTGAGGCGCAGTGGCTCGCCGTCGATCTCGGCGCTGAGCTGATGCGAGCCGGTGCTGCCCTGCCCCCTTACCTGCAAGCGCTCGAAGCGCTGGCTGCCGAGGATCAGATCGCGACCATCGATCGCCAGTTGGAAGGGGCTCTCCTGGTCGAGGCCAACATCGGCCGTGGCGTCGATGCGCTCAACCCCCTGATCGTTCATCTCGATCCCTCGGCCAGCGAGCGCCAGCGTTGCGCGCGGCTGCTCGAGCGTTCCGGCGAGCCCGCCCTCGGCCTCGAGGCGGCCCTGGAGATCCGGCAGCAGGGCGGCCAAGTTTGGCGAGTTGAGGGTATAGCGCAGATCGATGCGTTCACCGAGCTGTCCATCTGCGGCGAATCGCGTCTCGCCGGAGACCGCTTCCAGCGTGCGAATGCTGAGGGTTTCCCCTTGCATGCCGAGATCGGCCTGCACGGTCACCGGATAGCCGCGCAGCGTGCCGCCAAAATCGCTGAGACGGGCGCTGAGATCGAGACCGTCCTCCGCCAGCTCGCCCTGACTCTGGAGACGACCACCGAGGGTGCCGGGCCAATCGGCGAGCAGTTGCCCTGGGTCCAGTTCAGCCAAGCTCAGATCAGCATCCCAGCGCAGTTTAGGTGCCCAGCTCAGAGCGCCGGTGCCAGCGATGCGCCCGCCGATGACCTCGATCGCGAGCGTTTCGATGGTTGCCGCAGAGGCCGTCCCAGTGCCAGCCAGATCGACGCGGGTCGGTGGATAATCGGCGAGCGCCGCATCTGCGTTGAGCCTGAAGTCGAACCCCTTCTCGAGACCACCGACGGTCTCGGCCGTCAGCCGGATCCGGCCATCCAGCCCCGCATAATGGCGGCCAGGATCGATGTTGCTCGCGGTCAGCGCCAGCTCCCAGGTCAGCTCGGGCGACCAGTCCAGCCTGCCCTGACCACGGATGAGACCGTCCAGCGTGTTGAGCTTGAGTTCAAGGATCTCCGTGTGTTGCTGATCGCCCGTTCCCGCCAGCGCGAGTTCGGTCTCTGGGATCTGCGGGCCATGGGCCTGGGCGTCGAGGCTGTAGGTATAACCATCGAGCGCACCCTCGGCACTCAGCGAGCCCTGTGGCGATTGCGCCATCGGCACACCAGCCAAGGGCCAGCGCAGGTGTTCCCACAGGGCTTGAACACTGAAGGTCGGCACCGTCGGGTTGGTGTCGAGCTGCCCGGTGACCTTGATGCGAGCACCCTCAGGCGCGCCCGCGGCCGAAGCGACATCCTTGCCGCTCGATTCGGTCAGGCGCAACGTTTTGATGGTCAGCACCCGAGCTGCCCATTCGACATCCAGATCCGCCGTGATCCGACTCATCTCGGCGACAGCGGGAGCCGTGCCGTTCAGAGTTCCGGTGAGCCTGGCCTGCTCGAGATCCCCCGTCACCTTTCCTTCGCCGGTGAGTGAGAGCGCCGGTGCCTGCTCAAAGTGCCAGTCCAGCGCCAACTCGATCGGGTACGCCTCGTCGAGCCGCACCTGCCCGTCCATGCGCACGCGGGCAACGGGCTGCGACAGTTCGGCCTGCAACCGCTCGAGCTCGACGAGATCGCCGTTGGCGGTGGCCGACAGTTCGGCGCGCGTGAGTTCGATGGCCGTTTCCGGCGGCGCGCCGGCTTCCCGGTAGCTGAGCCGCTCGATCAGCGCCTGCTCGATCCGCACAGCGATCGGCAGCTTGATCGAGGGTAACTCGAATGGCTCTGCTGGTGTCTCGTCCGCGGACGGCTCGGTGACCACGGCCATATCGCTGGCCCTCAGCTCCCGCACATGGAGTGTTCCGGTGAACAAGGCGCCTGGGCGCCAGTCGAGCCTCAGGGTGCCAATCGACACCTCCAGGCCAGGCAGCCGCAGGGCGAGGTCATCGAGTTCCAGTCGCCCGAGGATGCGCCCCTCGACTCGGCTGGCCTGGATCAGCCCCGGCGCGAGATCATCGCTCACGGCCATCAGGGTGCGCAGCCCGGTCTGGGTGCCGAGCACGAATCCCACCGCCAGCAGGCTCAGGATCAGGACAACGCCGATCAGGCTGCCGATCCAGCGCAACGGTCGCAAGAGGCGACGCGCGCGCCGTGGTCGCGATGCATCTGGTGCATCAGCGGTATCAGCGGTATCAGCGGTATCAGGCCCTTCGGCCTCCTTGGAGGCGCCGCCGGAGCCAGCAACGCCGGCGTGGTCGGGGGGGCTCGTCTCGGTGGTGCTCACAGATCAGGCCCGAGTGCAAAATGCAGCCGAAATCCCGCAGGATCCTTGGTCAATGCATAGGCCAGATCAACCCTGACCGGCCCGATGGGCGTCTTGTAGCGGATGCCAACCCCGACGCTCTGTTCCCATTCCTGGTCGACATCCGAATCGAAGGCATTGCCGATATCGGTAAAGATCGCCCCTGCCCAAGGACCGACCAGCCGATGCTCCAACTCGAGGCTGCCAACCGCGAGATAGCGGCCGCCAATCGTTTTGTTGGTGACCGGATCATTGGGGCCAAGCACATCGAAGCCCCAACCACGGAGGCTATTGTCGCCACCGGCAAAGAAGCGCTGACTCGCCGGCACATCCTTCACACTGCTCGCCCAGATCGCGCCGAGTTCGGTGCGACCGATGACGCGCAGCTTGTCGCCCAGCGACTTGATCAGCTTGTAATTGAGCTGACCACTGAGCCAATTGCTGGTCGCCAGCAGGCCCTCGGAGGTACCGTGAAGAGAGGCGTTGATCCTGTAGCCATCACGGGTATTGAGAGGGTCATCGGCCTTGACCTTGGACCAAGAGAGATAGGGCACGAGACCGTTGAAGGTGTCGGTATCGTTGGTCGCAACGGAGGAATCCTCGTAGCGATAATCGACGCCGATGTTGCGTCGCCATCCGCCCTCGGTCAGCACCGATTGGGCGATGCCGAGCTTGAACAGATCGCCCTCGCGGGTCTCGCTATCGAAGGCCTGGAACTCAGGCCGAATCAGCATGAAATCCTGGACCGGATCGCGAATGGGAATCCGATATTCGGCCAGGGCCGATTGCTCGACCTGCGAGATCTCGATCTCAGCCCTCAGGTTGTGGCCCCGACGCCCGATATAACGGCGCCGATAGTCGAGACTGAAGCGCGGCCCGACATCGGTCGCAAAGCCGGCGCCAACGCGGTAGACATTGGCCTTGTTGCGGGTCGCGAGCAGACGGATGGGCACCTCGCGATCGGGTCCGGCCTGGTCCTCGAGCGGGCGCACCTCGATGTTGTCGAAATACTCGGTCCCGATCAAACGCCCTTGCAGCTCCAGCAACAGCGCCGGATCGTAGATCACGCCCGGCTCGAAATTGACGAATTTCTCCAGAAAGGCCTCAGCCAGCAGGTCCTGCTCGAACTCGACCTCGCCGAGATAGAACTGCTCGCCGGTCGCGAGATGGAATTCGATGATGGCCTCATAGGCGACTGGATCGATCAGCACCAGATGCCGCTGCAGATCGGCCTCGATATAGCCTTCATCCGAAGCGATATTGAGAATACGGGACTTCGCTTTCTCATAATCTGCATGGATCAGCGCATCCCCGACCTGCATCGGGAATTGTTTCGGAAACAGCGGATTCTCGGCACCCGGGCCGGTGATGCGGTAATCGACACGACCAATCTTGACCGGCTCACCGGGGTCGATCGTGAAGGTTGCCATCCAGGTTCCCGCGTCGGTGCTGGGCTCGGTCAGCGTGGACGCGATCTTGACCCAATAGAGACCGAATGGGGCCAAGGCCTCCCGAATCTGCTCCGGTGCCCGCTGATATAGCACGCGCAGCCGCGGTACCGACATCTCCACGTCACCGCGCTCCTGATACAGCCCGAGCAGCGCGAGGACGTTGCGCTCCAACCGACCCTCGAGCCCAGTGACCTTCACCTCGAGGTTGAGCGCGGCAACGCCACCCGGTAGCAGCATGAGCAGCGACGCCCAGAGTGACAGGCGCCGAATCACCACTGAGCTGCGCGATGATGCCATGCCGAGGCCTCAGCCGATCTGGGCGACCATATAGCGCGCAGCCCCATAGAGCGGCGTGCGCGAATCCAGGATGACCCGCACCGGAATCCGCTCCATCAAGCCGCGCATGCGGCCCTTGTCCAGGAAGCCCTCGATGAAACCCGCGCCCTGGAGCAAGGCCAGATTCTTCGGCGCGATGCCACCGCCGAGATAGACCCCACCCATGGCCATGTGCTTGAGCGCGGTGTTGCCGGCCTCGCGCCCATAGAGCACCGCGAAGAGTTCCAGCGCCTCCTGACTGATGCTATGACCATTGTGCGCGGCCTCGGCCACCGCTGCGGCGATGTCGCCATCACTGCGCAGCGCCTCGGCGACCGCCGGCGGATGCGTCGCCTTGTGCCACTGGGCGAGGAACTCATAGACGGTGCCGATCCCCATGCCGGAGACCACCCGCTCCCAGCTCACGCGCCCGACGCGCTTTTGCAGATAATTCAGCAGCGCGAATTCGCGATCGTCGGTCGGTGCGAAATCGGTATGCCCGCCCTCGGTGGCGAATGGCCGATAATGCGCGCCATCCCAGAACAGGCCCGCCTCGCCAAGCCCGGTGCCGGCGGCGACCACACAGGCATTGCCGACGGCATCGGGTGCGCCGTGCTGGATCACGGCCAACTCGTTGGCGCTCAGCGCGGGCACGCCCCAGGCGACGGCCTCGAGATCATTGAGCAGCCCCACGCGCTCGAACCCGAGGCTCTTCTGCAGCGCTGCGGCATCGATCTGCCAGGGCAGATTGGTGGTCTTGCTGCGCCCGGCGACGACCGGCCCGGCGACGGCAAAGGCCGCCGCCGAGCAGCCACAGCCGGTCTCGTCGAGAAAGGCGGTGACGATCTCGCCGAGCGAGACCGACTTTCGGCTCGGATAGCGACGGTGCAGCTCCAGCGTGACGCTCTCATCCTCAACCTCGGCGATGCCGAGTCCCGTCTTGGTACCGCCGATATCGCCGACCAGAACACGCATGATGGTTTGTCTCCAAGGCTGGGACGCCCGCTCGCGGCCCGCAGGCATGCGGAGCGCAGGCGCGCGGATGTCTGAGCGTGATGATAGCAGCGCCGTGGCGCTTCGGTGGCGCGCATCGCGTCGTCGCCGTGGTGCCGTGCCGACTTGCCGGCGTGACCTGCCGGCCTGCGGCTTGGCCGTCGCGCAACCGCCCAGGCTCAGCGTCAGTTGGGACGCTGGCTCACGAAGCGGAAAGGTGCGGCACGCGAGCCGCCTGGATAGTGCAGGAGCACCTGAGCCTCCCAGGTCATGCGCGCGCGCACGCACACCGGCAGCATCCCTTGCCCGTGCCAGTGTTCGATGTTGGCATCGGCATCAGCGTCGGCACTTGCACTGGCAGCTGCACCAGAATCGGCGCCCGCCCCCACGCTAACAGGCTGCAGGCGCGCGCGATTGAAGCCCATGTTCATGTCGACGCCCTGGAAATCGATCTCGACCTGCTCGGGCGTGGGCAGATGCATAAGCCTGACCTCGAGCTGCAGCGGGCGCACCGCCGGGATGCCCCGTGGCTCGATCGCCAGACGAACCTCGCCGCCATCGGCGAAACGCACCCGACAGGCCTCATGCAGCAGATCGCAGTCAGGATTCAGCGGCGCGCGCTCGCCGAGCGGCGGATGCAGGAGCGGCCCGGCCTTGATCAGCACCACGACGACCACGGCGAGGCCGAGCCCGGCCGCCAGAGCCCAGAGAGGACGCGCGTTCTGGTCGTTCATTGCCTGATGACACCTTTGCTAAACTCCGCTCATGCGCCATCCTATCGCCACAAGATCGACTGCGAGCGGCAAGGGGACGCTAACGCGGCCCCACGGATTGTGGACCGCCTAAAGGCGGCCGGTCAGCTCCAAAACTGGAGCTGGTCGAGGCGTTGATCCTCTTTCTCTACTCTTGTGGTGGCGAATGTACGCGCGGATGACAGCTTCGTCTCGTCCGCTGCGCGCCAAGGAGAGCGAAGCGAAGGCGCGTAGTCGGGTAGCCGGGTGACGTTACCGTCACCCGGCCCCCTAAGAACCCAGCGTGCGAGTTTCCCCGCACCGGGCTCAAGCCTTGATAAGGTGCCGTGAAGCACCCGACGATCAACGGGGACGTGACGGCGGCGCATCACCGAAGAGCCATTTGGGTGCGCTTTTCGGCGCCTCTTGCCTGTGACGCGTGCGTCGTGCGGCGAAGTAGCTCGCCTGCGCGGAGTCATAGGGGTTGGCTGCGGCGCGAATGCGCACATGGCGGCGGATCGGTTCGCACTGTGATCGGAAAAGCGGCCGCATTGCGGCTGATGTCTTCGACCGAATGGACCACGGCATGTGATGAGGGATGAGCAGGCGGCGCGGAGTCATCGACGCCGAAATCGAGCGATCAACCGTACTCGGTCTGAGCGGCACGCATGAGCTCGAAGCCTGCGCGTAGGAACAGATATTGGCACAATACAGGGCGTCGTGGATAGCCTCCAGCAATGCCTCTCGAATCAGAGAGGGCCCAAAGCTCGCCAACCCTCGGTCACCGGTCTAGGACGCAACTTGTGGGCCAGCAAGACCTGGCCTTGCCAGGGCAAAGGGTGAGCTTTGGCGGTATCGGCGCTCGATAGTGGGCACGTCGTTTGCAATCACTGAAGCCCGGCTGCTGCAGGACATCGCCCGTGACTTCTCGACCGCAAGGCTGGAGGCTATCCGCTTCGGATCGTATGCGCGCCGAGCTCGATGACAAGGGCCATCTCCGAGCAGCCATCTCTGACGAGTAGCCTTCCTCTGAGTGGAGAGCGTCATGCCAAACGTTCAGATCAGCCCCTGGGACCTGGCGGTCGTCGCCGTCTATGTGATCGGCACGCGCATCCTGTTCGGTTGGTGGGCGGCTCGCACCGCGCGCAAAGGCGCCGAAGGCTACTTCCTTGGTGGCCGGGCGCTGCGTTGGCCCATCATCGGTCTGTCCTTCTATGTCGCCAACATGAGCGGCGGCAGCTTCGTCGGCCTGCCCGGCAGCGGCTACAACGACGGCATCGCCGTCTACCACTACGAATGGCTGCCGGCGGTGATCCTGGTGCTGTTCGTGCTGTTCCTGCTGCCGCTCTACCTGCGCGCGCGCATCTACACGGCCCCGCAGTTCCTGGAGTCCCGCTTCGGCCGCGAGCCACGGCTGGCGTTCTCGGGCTTCTTGCTGGTTGCCGTGACGCTGATCGATGCCCCGGCGTCGCTTTACGCCGGCGCCATGGTCGGCCAAGCCCTGTTCCCGTCGGCGCCGATGTGGCCACTGCTCGCGGCCGGGGCGCTGATCGCCGGGGTCTATATCTTCTTCGGCGGTCTCGGCGCCGTCGTCATCAACGATGCGCTGCAGGCCGCCATGATCATGATCGGCGGCACACTGGTGCTGGTGCTGGCCTGGCAGGCGGTGCCGTCCTGGGATGCCGTCATGCAGGCGGCGCCACCCGATGCGCTGCATCTGATCCGACCCGCTGACGACGAGCTCCTGCCCTGGCCTGGCATCTTCACCGGCGTGCTCGTTATCGGCGTCTACTTCTGGTGCACCAATCAGTTCGTCGTGCAGCGCGCACTGGGCGCCCACAACCTCGATCACGGCCGCTGGGGCGCGCTGTTCGCCGGGCTGCTGAAGCTGCCGAACCTGTTCATCCTGGTCATGCCCGGGGTGCTGGCGGTCGCCCTCTACCCAGACCTCGAGCGCCCGGATCTGGTGTTTCCGACCTTGGTTGTGGATCTGCTGCCGGTGGGTCTGCGCGGCCTGCTGCTGGCTGCCTTCGTCGCCGCGATCCTGTCCAGCCTGGAGGCGATCTTCAACTCCTCGGCGACCCTGTTCACGATGGACTTCGTGCGCACCTTCCGCCCGCAGACCAGTGACCAAGGGCTGACCCGCTGGGGCCGGTGGTCAACGGTCGGTTTCATGATCGCGGCGATCCTGTGGTCCCCGATCGTGCTGCAGTTTCCGACCCTCTGGCAGTATCTGCAGTCGTTCATGTCCTATATCACGCCGCCGGTGACGGCCGTGTTCATCATCGGCATCTTCTGGCCGCGGGCGAACACTGCCGGTGCCTTGGCGACGCTGGTGATCGGCGTGCCCCTGGGTATCCTCGGTTGGGCCGCCAACGAGCTGCTCGACTGGCTGCCGCTCCAGTACCTCTATGCGGCCGGGATCATGTTCGCGCTGAGCGCGTTGATCCTGGTTACCGTGAGTCTGGCGACCGCGCCGCCGGACCCGGACAAGGTGCAGCAATGCACCTGGCGCCCGGCACTGTGGCGGCAAGAGACCCGGGACCTGGCTGATACGCCCTGGTATGCGAACTATCGTTATATGGCGCTCGGGTTGACCCTGCTGGCAGCGGCGATGGTGCTCTGGTGGTGGTGAGCAGTCTCGACGATCGCTGATATCGCCGTGACTGCGGTGAGCAGGATCGGCCGGAAACGCACCGCCCCGGCCTCGATCACCGCCTCGCGCACCGATGTTCCCCCAGCCCGGCGCGCCTCGATGACCTCGATCAGCAGCACCGAGTTGCGCACGACGATGCCGGCCAGGGCGATGAAGCCGATCATCGAGGTCGCCGTGAACTTGGCGCCGATGGCCCAGTGCCCGAGCACGATGCCGAGCAGGGTCAGCGGCACCGGCAGCATGATCACCAATGGCAGCTTCAGCCGACCGAAGTGGCCGACCACCAGCGCATAGATCAGCAGGAACCTGATCACGCTAGGTCGCCTTCTTCTGACGCAGGCAGTTGAGCGCCGTTCCGCTATTCAGATGGGTGGACCCGTCTCCCGGGGAGCCAATGCTCCGCCGGAAGATACCTGGCCGGTGCAGGTCGGTCATGCCGGCCAGGTCGGGCTCAACGCGGCGCTCGATAGGTTTCGCTGCGCCCGCCCGGATGGCTCAGCACGAGCTGCCAGAGATGACCAGTGCGCGAGCGGAATAAGGCTGCGGAGCCATGCAGATAGTACTTCCACATGCGCCGGAAGCGCTCGTCGTAGCCAGCCTCCGCGAGCGCCGGCCAGGCCTGCTCCACGTTCGCCCACCAGGCCATCAGGGTCCGGTCATAGTCCGGTCCTAACGCATGCCAATCCTCGAGCACGAAGCGCGGTCGCAGCGCCTGGGCGAGTCGCTCGGCGTTGGGCAGCTCGCCATTGGGGAAGATGTAGCGGTCGATCCAGGGATCATTGACTGGATTGGCGGCGCTGGTGCCAATGGTATGGAGCAAGAACAGCCCGTCCTCCTTCAGCAGCTGCGCCGCGCTGTCAAAGAAGGCAGCGTCGTTCTTACGGCCAACGTGCTCGAACATGCCCACCGAGACGATCTTATCGAAGCGCCCGTCCAGCTCCCGGTAATCCTGGAGCCGGATATCGACCGGCAGCCCGGCGCAGCGCTGCCGTGCCAACTGCGCCTGCTCGCGCGAGACGGTCAGCCCGACCACCTGCACGTCATAATGACGTGCAATGTATTCGGCCAAGCCACCCCAGCCACAGCCGATGTCGAGTACTCGCTCGCCGGGCTCCAGCTCAAGCTTTCGGCAGATCAGATCCAGCTTCGCGCGCTGGGCGCTTTCCAGATCCTCGGCCTTGGCCCAATAGCCGCAGCTATAGCTCATGGTCGGGTCGAGCATGGCCTCGTAGAGGTCATTGCCGACATCGTAGTGCTGCTCGCCGACCTGGAAGGCCCGCTTCTGGCTCTGCAGATTCAATAGCCGAGCACGCAGCACGAGCAGCGCGATCCGCAGCCGCAGCCCGAGCCCAGCGGCCCCGTACAGCCTGTCTTCGATGCCGCTTCCTAGCAACCGGGTGAAGGCCTCATCGAGCGCCGGTGCATCCCATTGCTGATCCATGTAGGACTCGCCGAGACCCAGCGACCCGGCGCTCAACACCCGGTCGTAGAATGCCGGATCATGCACGCGGATGTCCCAGGGTCGATGGCCGTCCAATCTCACATCCGCCTGCGCGGCCAATTCCTTCAGCAATTGCGGACCGCCTCGACCGAGACCGCGGATGCTATCCAGCAAGCTGCGCTCGGGCTGCGACTGCCAGGTTTGATTCGGTAACGTGCTCATGGGTTGCGGCTCCTCGTCTTGACTGCAGATTGCTAGCGAACTGCCTGCGCTCAGGCGCCTTCTGACAGACGCCGTTGCCAAAACGAATAACCGCAAGATCAGTGCCAGATAGCAACAGCCGGTAAAGCGGCTGGCAACCCTAGGTTGACCGGGGGATAGCGACCAGTAAGAGTGCAAAAGACCCGCTCTCCGAGGGGCCTTCCAGGCTCCCCGGTGATCCCAACTGCATCAGAGGACCAGACAGCCGAGTAAGAAACGGTCCATCAACCGCTTCCCGATTTGAGAGCCCCTGTTGGGCGATCATCGGGAAGCGGTAACAACCGCAACGGATCGGCCCGTGGGCAGGGCTGGCTAATCCGCTTCCGCTTGGCAGGCGACCCGCCCGGACTCCTCGCCGAGCTTCTCTAGCGAGAAGAACGGGCTCATCTCACGCGCCCAGTCGGCGGCGAGCTTGCTCGATGCCTTGGCCTGCTCGGCAGCATCAAACAGGCTCACGGTCACGATACCCGGCAGTCCGTCGCCACCGAGCCCAGTGACGATGACGGAGTAGTTGATGAAACCGTCGAGGGTCTTGATGCGCGGCATGAAGGTGGTCTCCACCTTGTCGCGTACAATATCCGGTGTTCCCTTGACGAGCTGGTAGCGGCGAATCGAGCAGTACAAGTCTGGGCGCTCCTGGGCAATGTTCTGAGGACACCCAGACAAAGATAGCCGATTCCTCGCTGACCACAAGGCAGCCGGCAGCCGGAGAGGCTACTCCCCAGCCCAGCCCCGGGTTCGCAAAAGCGAGCAACGCATAGTGATCGGGTGCCCGAACATCGGCGCCTTCGTGCGAAGACGCCGATCGATCGGCAGCTGCTTAGGAGGCAGTCTCGCCGCCGTTCTCTTCTAGGATCACGATCGAATCAGCTGCGAACTCGAGTCCGCCGAAGAAGGCTGCATCAATGTTGCCGGTCACGCTGACGCGATCGCCAACCTCAACCTTCTGGTAGCCCTCGTCGTCGAGCGGATCATAGCCGAGCCCCTCAGTCTGGACGACGAGCTTATCGGCACCGGTGTCGACGGTGAATTGATCGTCGCCCACCGAATCGACAGTACCCTGTACGAGCGTCTCGGAGATGACCACCGGTGTTGTAACCGAAATCCTGACATCGTCCTCGTCCATCGCGCTGGCATAGAAGGTGGTTCCCAACTTCTCGACATAGACGCTGCTCGCCTCAATGGTGGTCATCTCAAACAGGTCATCGTCGACCATGCCGACCACATTAACCTTATCGCCTGGGATCAGCTTATAGGCATCGGCATCCCGATCGCCATCATCCATCTCAACGGTGACGCTGCCGTCGCCGTAGTCGAGGCTGAAGGTATCCGCGGACACTGATTCGACCACGCCGTCGATACTGATCCAGGAATCATCAGGTGCTGTATAAGGATTGGCCTGCCCAAAGGCAGCCCCGGCAGCAAGTAAACCGGCAGCAACGACAGTCAATTTCTTTAATGACATGGATTTCTCTCCTCTTCGAGAATAAAGACGCAACCCATGTCAAAGCAGCCATCGTGCCAAGCCAGGATAACGCACCGCGACGCCAGCCAAAGGCTCCGCGATGCCCTCACAGACAGCCGAAACGCCGGGAGCGAGGCCGAAGGGGCTTCCGCATCCCGGTTATCGATATCGCCGCGGGTGCATTGAACCAGCGGCGGTCGAAATGCCCCACCCGGCCAGCGAGCACTGGACCCGACGGCTCATCGAATGCCACCCGCCTGCCAGCAGGAAACTCGTTCGGCACGAAACTTGCTTTAGTCGAGGCTCCAGCCGAGATCTGTAGTCAAGACAGCATTCCGAATGACATTACCTTCAATCTTGGGAACGCCGATTCGCTCGCTCATCGCCTTGCTGATGCTGTTCGCGACCGGCCCTCTGACAAGCTCAGCAGCCGAGGCGCGCGAGGCGCTGGTCATCCCGATCGACGGCGCCATCGGTGCCGCCACCGGCGAGCTGGTGGTCACCGGGCTGGAGCAGGCCGCGCAGACTGATGCCGAGATCGTCGTCCTGCGCATGGACACCCCGGGTGGCCTGGATCAGGCGATGCGCCGCATCATCAAAGCGATCCTCGCCTCGCCAGTGCCGGTGGCCAGCTTTGTCGCCCCACCGGGCGCCCGAGCGGCGAGCGCCGGCACCTACATCCTCTACGCCAGCCAGATCGCCGCCATGGCGCCAGCAACCAATCTAGGCGCAGCAACACCAATCCAGGTCGGTGGAGGCGATCTGCCCGGGCTTGGCGAGCGTCTCCTGACCCGCGAAGACCGTAGCGACAGCAGTAGGGATGGCGAGGTGGATAGGGACGAGGATGCCGCCGGCGACCCCAGCGGTCAGCGGCTCGACGCTGAGGTCGAGCCCGCCCCCGCAGAAGCAGCTCCCACCGTCGCCGCCAACGCCAAGGAGCGCAAGCTAGTCAACGACGCCGTCGCCTACATCCGCGGGCTGGCCGAGCTGCGCGGGCGCAATGCCGACTGGGCCGAGGAGGCGGTGCGCGCCTCGGTCAGCCTGGCATCCGGCGCCGCCGCCGAGCGCGATGTGATCGACCTGGTCGCGGGTGACATCCCGACCCTGCTCAAGCGCATCGACGGGCGTCGCGTGCAGACCGCAACCGGCGAGCAGGTGCTCGAGACCGCTGGCCTCGAGCTGCGCGAGCTCGAGCCCGACTGGCGGATCGAGCTGCTGTCCGTGATCGCCAACCCGAATGTCGCCTACATCCTGCTGCTGATCGGCATCTACGGGATCATCTTCGAGCTCTCGAATCCGGGCGCCCTGTTTCCGGGGATTGTCGGTGCGATCAGCCTGCTGCTCGCGCTCTATGCACTGCAGGTGCTACCAGTCAATTACGCCGGCGTTGGCCTAATCCTGCTTGGGGTGCTGCTGATGATCGGCGAGGCCCTGGCGCCGAGCTTCGGGGCCCTCGGCGTCGGTGGCTTTGCCGCCTTCTTGTTCGGCTCGGTGATCCTGATGGATGACGAAGGGGCCGCCGTCTCCTGGCCGGTGATCAGCATCACCGCTGGCTTGAGCGCCGCCCTGTCGATCTGGGTCATCGGTCGCTTCATCGGCCTACGCGGCAAGCCATCGGCGGTCGGTGCCGAGCAGTTGGTCGGAAAGACGGCCGAAGCGCGCGCGAACTTCGGCGGGGCGTCGAACAACGCGGGCCAAGTCCATCTCGAGGGCGAGCTGTGGCAGGCCAGCAGCCCGTCACCGGTTCGACGCGGCGAGGCGGTGCGCGTGCTCGCCGTCAACGGCCTCAAGCTTGAGGTGGCGCCCGCCTCCTCCGCGCTCGAACGATCATCACCTGATCGCTCATCGACCTAATCACTGCTCAACTTAATCACTTACCTGTCCACTCGACGGAGTCACCCATGGCCTATAGCGCATTCCTGACCTACCTCCTCCCCCTGGGCCTGATCATCCTGTTCCTGGGCGCGGCGATCCGCATCCTGCCCGAGTATCAGCGTGGCGTGGTCTTCTTCCTCGGCCGCTTCCAGGCGGTCAAGGGTCCTGGGCTCATCATCATCGTTCCCGGTATCCAACAGGTGGTGCGGGTCGACCTGCGGGTGGTCACCATGGACATCCCGGAGCAGGACCTGATCACCAAGGACAATGTCACCGTGCGCGTCAACGCGGTGCTCTATTTCAAGGTGGTCGAGTCCGACAAGGCGGTGATCCAAGTCGAGGATTTCCGCATGGCCACCAGCCAGTTGGCGCAGACGACACTGCGCTCGGTGCTCGGCCAGCACGACCTCGACGAGCTGCTCTCCGAGCGCGAGCGGCTCAATCGCGACATCCAGACCATCCTCGACGATCAGACCGACGCCTGGGGCATCAAGGTGGTCAATGTCGAGATCAAGCATGTGGATCTGAACGAGAACATGATCCGCGCGATCGCCCGCCAGGCCGAGGCCGAGCGTAACCGCCGCGCCAAGGTGATCAATGCCGAGGGCGAGATGCAGGCCTCTGAGCGCCTGCGCGGCGCGGCGGAGGTCATCTCCACGCAGCCGCAGGCGTTGCAACTGCGCTACCTGCAGACCCTCGCCGACATGTCCAGCGATCGCGCCACCACCGTCGTCTTCCCGCTGCCGATGGAATGGCTCAGCGCCCTCACCGGCGCTCCCGGTACGACGCATGCCTCAAAGCAAGAGGACGATTCCGAGGCGCCTGCTCACTGATCCGTCACTGTTCCGTCAATGAGGCCCGCCGGCGAGCAGCCGGCGGGCCGTCCACTGCATCCCTCCTGATCAACCAGCCTCTCAACCCACCAGAGGCTGCTTCAGCACCGGACCTGAGGCTGCCTCAACGCGGCACCTGAGGCGTTCCCTGCCCTTCGGGCGCCTCTTGATTCTCCATATAGGTGCGGGCCTCCTCGCCGGGATTCGGCAGGCCAGCGAGCCGCCAGACGTCGATCGGGCCGCCGAAGAGCCTCAGGATGCAATCAGGGTCCAGCTGAAGCTCGTGACAGAGCGTCGGTTGCACCGGCAGCATGCCGCTGTCGAGGTAATCCGAGCGCACCTGATCGATGACAAGCCAGTGCGTCTCGCTCAGCTCACCGATGTCCATCTCAGCGGCGAGTCTCAGCGCTAGATCGCGGGTCCACAGGTCGGGGTCCTTGAAGAACCCGTATTCGTCGAGCACGTCTGCATGGAGACGTCCGTCTAGACCTTCATTTAGACGCTCATCTAGACGCTCATCGTCGCGCACCAGAGCGTCCGGGTGCTGCTGTTGACTGGGCTTCTGATTGGCCATCGCTTTCCTCCGACTCATCGCAATGCATCGCCGCACCGCAGCAAGTCTCGGACAAGCGCCGGTGCGGGCTCTTGATCAATTGAAGCAAACCCTGCACCAGCGCGGACGGCAAGTCTGGTCTGGGTCGAGGTCTATGCGCCTGCCCTTGTGCGCCTGGCGGAACCCTCCAGGCTGGCTCTGTGGAGGGGGCTTCGAGAGTGCGACGAGCATCCGAGCTTGCACGCCAAGCTGGTGGATTGCCACCAAGAAGGGGTCAGGTGCACCGCAGGACCCTGTCGCCGCACTGAAGGTGTCGAGGTTCATATCGACAATGATGAATGGCGCGATGAAGGCCGACCCTTCACACCGACCTCGCTGCCCGATGACCGGCTCTTGGAATTCACGACCAAGCGCTATCCCGACGGCGACGGCATGACCATGGCACTGCATGCCCTGCAGCCAGGCGCCCAGCTCAAGCTCAGCGATGCCTTCGGTAGCATCACTTACAAAGGCCCAGGCACCTTCATTGCTGCCGGTACCGCCTGACACCCTTCCTTGGGATCTTGCGCTAGCTCGCCGCCGATGATGCCTTGGGCGGCCACAAGCTGTTGCTGACCAACAAAACCGAGCGCGACCTGATCTGCGAGAAAGAGCTGAAGTCCCATCTCTCGACCTTCGATGGGATGTTCTATGTCTGCGGACCCGATGCGTTTGTCGAAGCGATCAACGATCAGCTGCAAAACCTGGGCGTGCAGCTGGAGCAGCTCGTCTACGAGCAATAGCAGGATCGACAGATCTTCTGCGCGCGCAGGGTCTCCATCAGATCGAGCGCATTGCCATCCGGCAGACTCATGTCGGCCAGGATCACCACAAGGGCTGGAGTCGTTGGCTGGTCAGGATATCCCGGGCGCTCGACAACCGTCCAGCGACTTCGACATCCCAGCCCTTGCCGGAAAAATGGCGTTCGAGCTCCTGTGCGAGGGCGTCCTCGTCTTCAAGGATGAGCAGGGAATCGGCCATCAGTGAATCCTTTGCATGCTGCGCTTTTGCCATTGTGCTTGGTCGCCATTGCGAATCATCGATCAAGTCCCACCGCGCACGCGCCGATTCCATTCCAACTCGGGACCGGCACTGGACGCGGCTTCAGCGGCTTCGAGCAGCCCGATCAGGTCGATGACACCGACCAGTCGTGGCCCCGACTCGATCACAAAGAGCGTGTTCACGCGCTCGGACAGCATCAAACGCCGCGCCTCGTCGAGCCGGGTCTCGGGGCCACAGCTGACCGGCTCGCCGCGCATTAAGTGACGCACGAGTGCGCGTGTCGGATCAAGCTCCCCGTTGACGGCCCGTGCAGCGACATCCAGCGAGTCGAGGACACCGATCAAGCGACCTTGGTCAACCACCGCCAAGCTACAGTATCCCGTCTCGCCGAATCGGCTCGCCGCCGCGGCCAGTGTGCATTCCGGGTCGACCACCGGAAAGTCAGTGTGCATGGCGTTGATCAGTGTCATCAAGGAGCTCCCAGTCGATGCAGATGTCGCTGTCGATACCCGCAACTTCGATGCCGTACTCGCGCACTGGGCAACAGCGCCACGCAGAGCGCGATGGGCGCCCATCCTGTCTGCACAATCGGCTGATAGCAACCATCAGCTGGTTGAAAAGACCCATCGTGGTTCGAGCCCTGGGTACCTGATCGAGCACATCGGTCGCTCGCCGATGCGCGGCAGAGGCACCCCAGCCGGTTGTGCATGCGTTTGCCGTGCTGCAGCCGGAAACCAAGAGCAGACAGGCACGCAAGTTGCGTCGGCAAGGGCTGCGATCTATCGACGAATTGCTGGCAGAGGATACTGAGGTGCCAAATTTTAAAGGGGGCTTGCTCATCCTGCTGGGCCTATTACTCGCAGTCATCCTAGCCCTTGGATGGTGGAACCGAGCGGCCCTCCTCGCGTTGATCGAGTCGCCTGCGTCAACACAGACAGCGCGGCAGCAACCCGCGCCAGTGGTCGAGGTCGCTGCCGTTGAGCAAGCCGAGATCGAAGCGCGCATCCAGGCAACCGGCACGCTTAAAGCGACCGAGACGCTGACCATCACCGCCCGCTCACGCGGGCGCGTCGAGGCGGTGCGTTTTGAAGAAGGCAGCGAGGTCAGCGCGCATCAGGCGCTGGTCCTGCTCGAGCGCAAGCGCGCCCAGGCGGCGGTGCGCGAGGCCGCCGCCCGCGTCGCACAGACGACGCGGCAGTTGGAGCGGCTTGAAACGCTCGACGCCGACGCCTTCGTCTCCGAGACCGAGCTTGAGCAGGCCCGAGCGACCGCTAGCGAGGCGCGCGCGGCATTGCAAGTCAGCCGCGAAGACCTCGCCGACCGGATCATCGAGGCCCCGTTCGACGGGCTGATCGGTCGCAGACGCATCAGCCTCGGCGCGCTGCTCGAGCCCGGCATGGCCATCGCATCGCTTAGCCGCATCGCGCCCTTGGACCTGTTGCTCGACGTGCCCGGCAAGGAGCTGGCGACGATCGAGACCGGACAGCAGGTTGTCGCCACCACGCCTGCCTACCCGCAGCAGCGCTTCGAGGGCCGAGTCACCTTCGTCGCGCCCGAGGTCGCTGAGGACACCCGAACCCTGACACTCGAGGCCACCTTCGACAACGCCGATCATCAGCTCAAGCCGGGCCTGTTCATGACCGCCGAGCTGGTCACCGACCGCCGCGAGATCCTGCAGGTGCCGGAGGCCGCGGTGATCGCGCAGGGACCGACGAACCACCTGTTTGTCGTCGACACCAAGGACGCCGCCAGCCAGGCGCGTGTCCGCCGGCAGCCGGTGCAGACCGGCATCCGCCGAGACGGCTGGGTCGAGATCACCCGCGGCGTCAGCGCCGATGAGCGGGTGGTCGTCTCGGGCCTGCAGCGTCTGCGTGATGGCATTGCCGTTCAAATCAATGGTGACAGCCCGTGAAGCTCACCACCCTCGCCGTCACCCGGCCGGTGGTCGCCACCGTCGTCTCGCTGCTGGTCATCGTCATCGGGCTCGCCGCCGTGCTCAATCTGCCGGTGCGTGAATACCCGGACGTCGATGACCCCACCATCACCGCGACCGTGATCTACCCTGGCGCTGCCGCCGAGGTGGTCGAGCGCGAGATCACCGAGCCGATCGAGGAGGCGGTGAGCGGCATCGACGGCGTGCGCCAGATCCGCGCCAACTCGCGCGACGGGCGCGCACGCATCGAGGTCGAGTTCTCGCTCAATCGCGATCTGGATCTTGCCGCCGCCGACGTGCGCGATCGCATCTCGACCGTGCGCAACGCGCTGCCGGATGAGGCCGAGGACCCCGAGATCAGCCAGCAATCGCTGCAGGCCCAGGTGGTGATGTGGGTCACGCTCACCAGTGACGAGCTGGACCGGCTCGCACTCTCCGATCTCGCCGACCGGGTGTTGGTCGATCAGCTCTCGACCGTGCCCGGCGTCGCCCAAGTCCTGTTCGGTGGCGAACGCCGCTATGCGATGCGCATCCATCTGGATCTGCAGCGCTTGGCGGCGCATCGGCTCACGGTGCTGGATGTCGAGCAGGCCTTGCGCGCGCGTAACCTCGAGCTGCCGGCCGGGCGGTTGATCAGCGACACCCGCGAGCTGACGCTGCGCACCATGACCGAGCTGGAGCGCCCACAGGCCTACCGCGAGCTGATCATTGCCGAGCGCGACGGTGCCGAGATCCGCCTCGCCGAGGTCGCCGAGATCGAGTTCGGCCCGGAGAGCTACCGCACCGCGGTGCGGCTCAACGGCGAGGATGCGATCGGCCTGGGCGTCGTGCGCCAGTCGGGCTCCAATCTGGTCGCCATCTCGGCCGACGTCCGTGCCAAGCTCGAGGCCCTCTCCGCGCGCATTCCCGACAGCGTCTCGGTCAACATCCCCTACGATGCCGCCACCTTCGTCGAGGCCTCGATCCGTCAGATCCTGATGACGCTGTTGCTGACCATCGCCCTGGTCATCCTGGTGGTCTTCGTCGCGCTCGGCTCCTGGCGGGCGACGCTGGTGCCGGCAGCGACCATCCCGGCCTCGGTCATCGGCGCCTTCATCCTGCTCTGGGCACTGGGCTACTCGATCAATGTGCTGACGCTGCTGGCGTTGATCCTGGCCATCGGCATGCTGGTCGATGATGCGATCGTCGTCGGCGAGAACGTGTTTCGCTTCTCGGAGCAAGGCAAGCCGCGGCTATTGGCGGCCGACCTCGGCGCCGGCGAGGTCGCCTTCGCGGTCATCGCCACGACGGTGGTGCTGCTTGCGGTGATCACCCCACTGGCCTTCCTCACCGGCGATTCGGGTCGCCTGTTCAGTGAGTTTGCGGCCGGGCTCGGCGGCGCGCTCGGCCTCTCGAGCCTGATCGCGCTGACCATCGGGGTGACGGTGGCCTCGAAGCTGATCGACGCCGAGCGCATCGAGGCCAGCCCCCTGCGCCGGCGCGTCGGTGGCCTGTTCGAGTCCCTGAGTCGAGGCTATCTGCGCCTGCTCAAGGGCGTGCTCGCGGCGCGTTGGTTGGTGGTGATCCTAGCGCTGCTGCTGCTCGCTGCCACCGTCTGGCTCTATCGCGAGCTGCCGCGTGAGCTCTCGCCTCGCGAGGATCGCGGCGCCGTGTTCATCCCGGTGGCGGCCCCGGAGGGCACGACGCTCGACGCCATGGTCGCGATCCTCGAGCAGATCGAAGCGGTGCTGCAGCCATTGACCGAGGAAGACGGCCCCGCCGAGCATGTGATCTCTCTGGTCGCGCCGCGCAGTGCTGGCCAGGGCCCGGTCAACAGCGGCATCGTTATCCTCAAGCTTAAGCACTGGAGCCAACGTGAGCAGAGTCAGTTTGCCGTGACGCGCCAACTGCTGCCCAAGCTTGCCGGGATCAGCGGCGCTCAGGCGTTTGCGGTCAATCCGCCCAGCCTGGGGGGCGAAGGCTTCCAGCAGCCGGTGCAGATGGCCATTACGGGTCCCAACCTCGACGAAGCGCATCGCTTGGCGCAGGCGGTCTTGAAAGAGGCGCGCCAGGTTCCGGGCATTGCCCAGGCGCGCCTCGACTTCCAGCCCACCAATCCGCAGCTGCGCATCCAGGTCGACCGCGACCGCGCCGCGGCACTCGGCATCTCGCCAGCCGATATCGGGCGCACGCTGCAGATCCTGATGGGCGGTGAGGACATCACCGACTTCTCGATCGCCGCCGAGACCTACGAGGTCATGGTGCGCGCGCGGCGCGCGGAGCGGATGTCGCCGCACGACCTCGGCGAGGTCTATGTGCGTGCCGAGGATGGCTCGCTGGTGGCCTTGTCCGGGCTCATCGAGACCGAGCTGGTCGGCCGCGCGGCCGAGCGCCTGCGAGTCGATCGGCTGCCGGCTGTCACGCTCAAAGGCTCCCTCGCTGGCGGCTCCGCACTCGGCGACGTGCTCGACGCGCTCGCAGAGCGTGCCCGCCCCCTGCTGCCCGATGATGTCCAGATCAAATGGCTCGGCGTGAGTCAGGACTATCAACGCTCGGGGCGCGCCTTTCAGCTCGCCTTCCTACTCGCGCTGACCATCGTGTTCTTGGTGCTGGCGGCGCAGTTCGAGAGCTTCATCCAGCCAATCGTGCTGCTTGCCGGTGTGCCGCTCGCGTTATTCGGGGCCTTGCTGGCCCTGCTCATCGCCGGCGGCTCGATCAACCTCTATAGCCAGATCGGCTTCATCCTGGTGGTCGGCATCATGGCCAAGAACGCAATCCTGCTGGTCGAGTTCATCAATCAGCTGCGCGATCGCGGAGAAGACCTGCGCCCCGCGCTCGAAGGCGCCGCGCGCATCCGCTTCCGGCCGATCCTGATGACCTCGATCGCGACCCTGTTCGGCGCCCTGCCCCTGGCGCTGGCCTTCGGCCCCGGCGCCGAGACGCGGCGCATCATCGGGCTGGCGATCCTCGGCGGTGTGCTGGCCGCCACCCTGCTGACCCTGTTCCTGGTGCCGGTGCTCTATCTTCTGCTCGCCAAACGGACCTCTGCCCGCTCTGCACTCGCTGATGAGCTTGCCAAGCAGCATGCTGAGGCGAAGACCGGGCCAGCAACCTCAACGACGAGCTGAGACGCGCGCGTGGCAGATCACCCGGGAGCTGGGTCAGCATGAGTGAACGGGTCAAGACGGCAATGGCTCAGACGGACGATGGCTCACACTGAGCCAGTCAGCGCGGCAACCGCAGCCGGTCAGCCTCAACCCAACCAACGATGGAGACAGCCATGAGATTCACCACAGCCACCACACTCAGCTTGACCTTGACCTCAGCGCTGAGCCTGTCTGCGCTCGCCCCAGTGCTTGCTCAGGACAGCGCGCCGCCGGCATGCGCGGTGGCGGACAGGGACGCGGGATGGGACCAGGAAGGGGGATGGGGCCTGGCATGGGCCGGATGGGTGGACAGATGCCGACGTTCGCGTCCTTCGATGCCGATGGCGACGGCCAGATCGACAAGGAGGAGTTCGAGAGCGCCCAAATGCAGCACCGCAACATGATGCAGCCCTAACGCCCGATCGCTGAGATGCCTAACCATGCCGAGCTGACACCTGGTCGCGTCTGCCATTGGCAGGCGGGGCGAGGGTTCATCATCGCCGAGCACGCGCAGGCGCTGATCCGCATCGATGCCGTCGCGGACGATATCCTGCGCATCCGCGTTGCGCCCGCTGGTCGGCTTGCGCCAAGCCACAGCTGGCAGGACGAGTCTCGATCGCTTGCCGGTGGCCGCCTCTCGATTGAGGAGCGAGCGCATGCCCTGCATCTCGAGACCGGTGCGATGCGGGCCAGGCTCGATCTCGACACGGGCGCCCTCTCGCTCGGCAACGCCGACGGAGCCGTCTATGCCAGCGATCTCGCCCCGGTGCGCTGGCGTCACGTTGAGCGCCACGAGATCCCGACCCTGGCCCCAGCGCTCGCTCCAGCTGTCGCATCGACCGTCGCACCAGTTGCCGCCCCGAGCGTCGCGTCAGCTGCTGCATCGACCGTCGCGCCCGCCGCTACCCCGAGCGTCTCATCAGCCGCCGCACCGACCACCAGCCAGCAACCCGTCAGCGGCTGGCCGACCGGCCCCGCCACCACCGGCCTCTGGCTGCAGAAGGCGCTGGACCCGCAAGAAGGTCTGTTCGGCTGCGGCCAGCGTTTTGGGGCGCTGAACCGACGCGGCCAACGGCTGGCGCATTGGACCACCGACATCAACTCGCCCGGTCTGGGCGTGGTGGACGGCTGCCTGTACCAATCGCACCCGGTCCTGCTCGCGCTGAGGCCCGGCCTCGCCTGGGGCCTGATGCTCGGCTCGAGCGGGTACAGCCACTTCGATCTGGGCGCCGAGCAGTCCGACACGCTCGGTCTGTTCAGCCTGGGCGGCGAGCTCGACTATTATCTCTTCGCCGGCCCGACCCCGGCCGCCGTCGTCGAGCAGCTCACCAGGCTGACCGGACGGCCAGCCTTGCCGCCGCTCTGGGCGCTCGGCTATCACCAGTCGCGCTGGGGCTACCGCAGCGATGCCGAGATCCGCGCGATCGCCAACGAATTCCGCCGCCGGCGCATCCCGATCGACGCGATCCATCTCGATATCGACTACATGGACGGCTTTCGCGTCTTCAGCTGGGACCGCGAGCGCTTCCCGAGCCCGCGCACCACCGTCGAGGCCCTGCATCAACAGGACATCCACGCAGTCACCATCATCGACCCGGGGGTGAAACGCATCGGCTCCAGTGACCCGGTTTTGGAGACCGGACTGCGCGGCGACCATTTCGTCCGCCGTCCGGATGGCGAGCACTTCACCGGCTACGTGTGGCCCGGCGAATCCCTGTTTCCGGACTTCTGCCGTACAGCGACGCGCCGCTGGTGGGGCGATTTGCACGCCGGTCTGCTCGACGCCGGCGTCGACGGCATCTGGTGCGACATGAACGAGCCAGCGATCGTCGATCGCCCCTTCGAGGTGCCAGGTGCCACCGCGCTGGCGATCCCACTGGATGCCAAACAAGGCGACGACGCCGAGACCTGCCACGCCGAGGCCCACAACCGCTATGGAACCCTGATGGCACGGGCCACCTATGAGGGCTTGCAGCGGCTGCGTCCAAAACGCCGACCTTGGGTGCTGACGCGATCGGCCAGCATGGGCGCTCAACGCTGGGCCGTTAGCTGGATGGGCGATAACGCCTCCAGCTGGGAGGATCTGCGCACCAGCCTGCCGCAGCTCGCGAGCATGGGCCTGAGCGGCTCGCCACACGTTGGTGTCGACATCGGCGGCTTCTACGGCGCTTGCAATGGCGAACTCTTCGCCCGCTGGATCGAGCTGGGCGCTTTCTACCCGTTCATGCGCGCCCATGCCTATTACGGCAGCCCGCCGCAGGAGCCCTGGGCATTCGGCGATGCGATCGAGGCCGTCGCACGAACCGCGATCGAGCGCCGTTACCAGTTCTTGCCCTATCTCTACACCCTGGCGCACCGCACCCATCGCACTGGCGAGCCGATCCTGCGGCCCCTGCTCTACGACTTCCCGCAAGCGACCGAGCTGCATGGGATCGAAGACCAGTTGATGGTTGGTCCGCAGCTAATGATCGCACCGGTCTGCGAGCCCGGCGTCAGCGAGCGGGAGGTTCTCCTGCCACCTGGCGCATGGTACGACTTTCATACCGGTAGGCGGATCGACGATGGTTCGCATGAAACACGCGTTGCCGATGCCAATGCCCGAGATGCCGTTGCCAGCGCCAGCATCAATGCCAGTGCGAGTGCCGGCGGTAATGCAAGCATCGACGTCAAAGCCGGTGCTAGCGCCAGTGCCATGAATCGACGCTGCCTATTGCCGGCACCGCCGGGTCGCATGCCGATCCTGGTCCGCGGCGGCAGCTGCTTGACGCTGGGGCCAACACGACAATCGACGCGCGAGCCGCTGACCGAGCTGATCCTGGATGCCTATCCAGACGAGGGACAGAGTGGCTCTTGGACGCTGATTGAAGACGCCGGCGATGGCGAAGACGATGGCAATGACCCGCAAGCCGAAACCGCGTTAACGGTGACAACCGAACACGCGGGGCCGACGCTCATGATTGGACCGCGCCAGAGCGGCTGGCAGCCGCATCCCCGCCAGCTCGTGCTGCGATTACACTTGGCTCAACAGCCCGAGCAGGTACTGCTCGACGCTGTCCCCCAAGTCGACTGGCGGTGGGATCAAGCAGATCACGCTGCGGTGGTGTCACTCGACGACGATGGCGACGCGCACCAGCTGAGCCTGGAATGAGCAACGCCGAGCGCCAATGACGTTCACGACAGCCGCGGTCGAAGCGCAGAAGCCTAGGCCAGCTGATCGATGCATCTATCGCTGAAAAACGCATAAACCTAAATCGAGGT
The DNA here is from genome assembly GCF_016653295.1 of Halochromatium salexigens. Lineage (GTDB taxonomy): Bacteria > Pseudomonadota > Gammaproteobacteria > Chromatiales > Chromatiaceae > Lamprobacter > Lamprobacter salexigens. The sequence continues at coordinate 62,349 of NZ_NHSF01000065.1, forward strand.
ACACCTGCCGCGCAACCGGCGCTTGGTGGTGAACGAGGAGCCACGTGGACTCATCGTGCGGCTCTTCCCCGATCAAGGTTACGGCTTCCTGCGCACGCCCTATGGCGAAGGCCGGCTGTTACCAGTCCTCCTGCTCCGCGAGGCTGGAGAGCACGCGGATTGCTGTGTCGAGCTCGGCAGACAGGCCAGATGTGAACGTCGGCTCCCGATCCCGCTCCAGAGCCCGATACAGCTCCAGCCCATTCCGCAGCCGTGTTGCGGCTCCGTGCAGTGCTAACAAGCGAGTGACTGCAGCCGGCAATGCCGTGCAGCTCAGTGCCCCGCCCGCCGTCGCCAGCGCTTCACGGTACGCGCTTAGGAAGCGATGGCAGATCCGGCCACGCCAGTCGATGATCGCATCAACAACAGGCCTGCGCTGGACAGTGCTCGAGGGATCGATACAGACCGCCTGAATCGCCTCGTCGGCGACCTCGTGAAGGGACCGCAGGACTCGGGCCACATCGGTCAGCGGGCTCTGCTTCTCGGGTGTCGCGTCCGCTGTGCGCTTCCAGTCACCAACAAAGTCGATGAAGAAGACGTCATTTTCGACCACGAGCACCCGGTTCAGCACCAGATCGCCATGGACCCGGATGCGCAGTGCAGCGCAGCCACCGCCCTCGGCATCCGCATCCGTATCGCCATTGTCATCGGACATTGGCCGCAGCACCTCGGCGCGCTGTGACAACAGTGCCGTTGCCAACGGTCGAACACCATCGGGCAGCACCTCCTGTGAGTGCTCGAGCTGCGCCAGGGTCCGCTCCAGGTCTTCGGCGATTGATGCAGCCCAAGTGGCCTGATCCTCTGCGTCGACGCGCTCCGGTGCGAAGGCAGCTCCGGCGTCTTTTCGAGCCAACGCCTGATGGAGCTCGGCCAGCCGACGGCCGAGGTTGTCGATCAGGGTCTCGAAGCTCAGATGGGCCGCATCGGCCTCCCAGGCGTCGAGGCGCTCGCCATAGGCATCGCAGAGTCGGGAGAGCAGCTCGAGGGTGAATGTCCGCAGGTTGCCCTGGTTGTGGATGTACTCTTCGAGGATGGCCAAGGTGCAGCCGCCCTGCTGATCGCCCTGATCGCGCTGATAGCTGAGCCAGCCGGCCAGCGCGGGGGTATTGGCGAAGCCGGCAACCTCTTGCAGAGAGTGCCTAATCTCGATGTTGGGGTCGAGCCTGTGCTCGACCGCGCTTGCGTCCTCGTCCGTCGGCATATTCCCTGATAACTCGGTTGCAACCCTGGCTGACGCCTCGCTAGATGCCTTGCTTGACGCCTCGGTCGCTGCCTTCTCGGCTGATGCCTCGCTGGATACCCTGGCGGACGCTCTGGTTGAAATCCTGGTCGCGCAGGGCAACAACTTGAGCATCAGTTGGTCGCCGAGCGCGGCACTGTGGCCGCGGTCCTCGGGCGGGATGCGCACCTGCGCCCCGGCACAATCAGCGGTCAAGCGCTCGAACGCATGGGTCGGCTGCGCTGACAGCACCCCGTCACCCAAGGCCGTCTGCGATCCATCGCCGATCAGCTCGATCAACGCATGCACGAATCGCGAGTCCGCGAGCGCATCGCAGAGCTGGCCAGGGGTTGCATGGCGGCGCGCTCGCGCAAGCGTGGTCGCCGCCGGTGGCGCTGCGTTCAGCTCGACGCCGTCCTCCTGCCACAGCAGCCAGAGCGGCAGCAGCAACTGCGCCCGGGTACCGTCGGCAAGATCGACGCTGATCAGCGTCAGCAGCCAGTCGCGCCAGGCATCGATGGCGCTGAGCCGCACCGCTGACAGCGGCGCATCGCCAGGCGCGCCGCCCGGCACGCCCTGGAAACGGTTGGCCAGATAACCGGGCAGCACCCGCTCCTCCAGCAGCTGCAGCGCCCGCCGCGCCGGCCCCGGCCGCTTGGCCAGATCCGGACGCAGACTCTTCCACCCTTCCGGCAGCACCAGCGTCGCCAGCCGCGGCGCTGGCAGCCGTTCGTCATGCCAGTACGGCGCGGCGTCTTCCTCGGACAGCAAGAACCAGTAGAAGCCATGACCCGCGAGGGTGAGCAGATAGGGCAGCTCGCCGATCGGCGGGAACGCCGTGCGCCCGAGCAGCTCGATCGGCACCCGCCCTTGAAACCGCGCAAGATCCAGCTCGACCGGCTGGGCACCGCGGCCAAGATTGACCACACAGAGCAGGATCTCATGCTTATCCTTGGCGTCGCCCGGAATCGGGTCTGTGTCGGTCGATTCGCGCACATAGGCCAGCACCTTGCGGTTGCCCGGATGCAGGAACTCGATACTGCCGCGCCCGAACACCCGATGCGCCTTGCGCACCTCGATGATGCGCCGCATCCAACTCAGCAAGGAGGAGGCCGAGCGCGACTGGGCCTCGGCATTGACCGACTGATAGCCGTAGACCGCATCCATGATCGGCGGCAGATAGAGCCGCTCCGGGTCGGCGCGGGAGAAGCCAGCGTTGCGGTCGGGCGTCCACTGCATCGGGGTGCGCACCGCATTGCGGTCGCCCAGATAGATGTTGTCGCCCATGCCGATCTCGTCGCCGTAGTAGAGGATTGGCGAGCCCGGCATCGACAGCAGCAGGCTGACCATCAGCCGGATCTTGTTCGGATTGTTGTCCAGCAGTGGCGCCAGCCGCCGGCGAATGCCGACATTGACCCGCATGCGCGGATCGGTGGCATAGGTCTGGTACATGTAATCGCGCTCGCGATCGCTGACCATCTCCAGGGTCAGCTCATCATGATTGCGCAGGAACAGCGCCCACTGACAATCGGCCGGGATCTCGGGGGTCTGCTCCATGATCTCGACCACCGGGTGCCGGTCCTCCTGCGCCAAGGCCATGTACATCCGTGGCATCAGCGGGAAGTGATAGCAGACGTGGCATTCATCGCTGTCGCCGAAGTAGTCGCGCACATCCTCGGGCCATTGATTGGCCTCGGCCAGGAACATCCGATTCTCATAATGGGCGTCGACCACCGCGCGCATCTGCTTGAGGACGGCATGGGTCTCGGGCAGGTTCTCGTTGCTGGTGCCCTCGCGCACGCAGAGGTAGGGGATCGCATCCAGCCGCAGGCCGTCGACGCCCATGTCGAGCCAGGCGCGCATCACCCGGATCACCGCCTTCACCACCTGCGGATTGTTGTGGTTCAGATCCGGCTGATGCGAGAAGAACCGGTGCCAATAGTACTGCTCGGCCACCGGGTCCCAAGTCCAGTTCGAGGCCTCGCTGTCGGTGAAGATGATCCGGGTTTCGGAGAAGCGGCTGTCGTCGTCGCTCCAGACATAGAAGTTGCGCTTGCTCGAGCCCTTCGGCGCCCGGCGAGCGGCCTGAAACCAGGGATGCTGATCGGACGTGTGATTGATGATCAGCTCGACGATGACCCGGATACCCCGCCGGTGCGCGGCGCTGATGAAGCGGCGAACGTCGCGCTTGCTGCCATAGGCCGGATGGACGTTGCGGTAGTCGGTGATGTCGTAGCCGTCGTCGCGCATCGGCGATGGATAGAACGGCAGCAGCCAAATCGTGTTGACCCCGAGCGCCTGGACATAATCGAGCTTCTGGGTCAGACCGCGAAAATCCCCCGTGCCATCACCGTCGGTATCGAAGAAGGCCTTGACATGCGTCTGGTAGATGATCGCGTCTTTGTACCAGAGCGGATCAGCGGCAACGGTCTCGAGATCAGGAAGGTCAGGCATAGGGATGCGGGTCAGCCTCTGCGTCGACCCTGCGTTTTGGTCGCAGGCGTCGGCGGAGGACTCGAAGGACTTGGATCAGGGGTGTACCAGTAGCTTGCGCAATGGTTGGACCAACCAAGCACACGCTTGCTCCCTGTTGCCGAGATCGGACCACGACCACCCCATCCGCCAGCATTCGACTGCCGCCCATAGACCCATTGGTGCACCCCGCCCGCTATGACGCTCAGTGCCACCGCAACCCGAGTCGTCACGGCAGCCCATCGCAGCCGTCTCGCCTGGTTCATGGCAACCAGGAAGCGGGTCAAATCAACCGCATCAGCGCTCAGCGGAGCGATGCTGGCCATCGCCGGATAGCACGCCCACCAAGCCACCCCTCGGCGGCAGCGCCAAGACGGGTTCCAGTCACGGCAGCTGATAACAGCAACTGAGCGCCGACCAAAAGCCACTGCGGCTAGCGTCAGCTGTGACCGCAGCAGATCGACATCCGCCTGCTCAAGCGAATGCCTTCGGCCTGGTATAGCGCATGCATTCTGCGGCAGTGCGCCTTCAGCGAACCTTCAGCAAAACCCCAAAGCCAAACCGGGAGCCTTCTATGTCGACCTCGAAACACCGGATGCCCTTTGGCGCGGAATGCCAAACCGACGGCAGCGTCCGCTTTCGCCTTTGGGCACCGGCCGCCGATCAGGTCGTGCTCCGGCTCTTCGACGGCAATGACGGCGATGGCGAGCAAGACATCGGCATGAACAGCACCAGCGACGGCTGGTTCGAGCTGACGACGGCGAACGCCCGGCCGGGGATGCGCTACGCCTTCCGCATCGCCGGCGAGCGTGTCGACGGCCAGCAGACCGTGCCCGACCCCGCCTCCCGTTTCCAACCGGCCGATGTCCACGGCCCGAGCGAGATCATCGATCCGAACGACTTCCTCTGGCCCGATGGCGAGCCCTGGCGCGGACGGCCCTGGGAAGAAGCGGCCTGCTACGAGCTGCACCTGGGCACCTTCTCACCAGAAGGCACCTTCGCCGGCGCCGCCAAGCGACTGGACCAGCTCGCCGACCTCGGCATCACGGCGGTCGAGCTGATGCCGGTGGCGGCGTTTCCGGGCCAGCGCAACTGGGGCTACGACGGCGTGCTGCCGTTCGCACCCGATGCCAGCTATGGCCGCCCCGAGGACCTCAAGGCCCTGGTGCAGACGGCCCATGACCGCGGCCTGATGATCCTGCTCGACGTGGTCTACAACCATTTCGGGCCCGAGGGTAATTATCTGCACTTCTACGCCCCGCAGTTCTTCAATGAGCGCCACCAAACCCCCTGGGGTGCGGCGATCAACTTCGATGGCCCTGACAGCCGGGCTGTGCGCGACTTCTTCATCCACAACGCGCTCTACTGGCTCGAGGAATACCGCTTCGACGGCCTGCGCCTGGATGCCGTACATGCCATTGCCGACGACTCCGAGCCGGACATCCTGACCGAGCTGGCCGAGACGGTCCAGGATCAGCTCGGGCACCGACGGCTGGTGCATCTGGTGCTCGAGAACGATGGCAATGAATCACGCTATCTCACCCGGCGCCCGAACGGTATGGCCCAGTGGTACCAGGCGCAGTGGAATGATGACTTTCATCACGCCGCCCATGTGCTGATGACCGGCGAGCAAGATGGCTATTACGCCGATTACACCGAGGAGCCGGCGCGTCTCCTCGCCCGCTGTCTCGCCGAGGGCTTTGCCTACCAGGGTGATCCGTCGCCCTTCCGCGATGGGGCCCGGCGTGGAGAGTCCAGCACTGGGTTTCCCCCAAGCGCCTTCATCAACCTGCTGCAGAATCACGACCAGATCGGCAATCGCGCCTTCGGCGAGCGCATCGCCTCGCTAGCGTTTCCGGAGGCGGTGCGCGCGCTCAGCGCCCTGATGCTGCTGGCGCCATCACCGCCCTTGCTGTTCATGGGGCAGGAAACCATGACCGAGACCCCATTCCTGTTCTTCTGCGACTTCGGCGACGACCTCGCCGACTCGGTCACCGAAGGGCGCCGGCGCGAATTCCAGCGCTTCGAGCGCTTTGCTGATCCACAGGCGCGAGAGACCATCCCAGACCCAAACGATCCGGACACCTTCGAGCGCTGCCGGCTCGACTGGGAGGCGCTCGAGACCGACAGCCGCCACCGCGAATGGTGGCACTTCCATCAGGAGCTGCTGCGGCTGCGCCAGCGCGAGATCGTGCCGCGCCTGGCCGGGATGGACCCGGGGCAGAGCCGTTTCGAGGCCTTCGCAACCAACGCCATCCAAGTGCAATGGCGCCTCGGTGATGGCGCTGCCCTGACGCTGACAGCCAATCTCAGCGATGCCGAGCGCCGCTGGGACGCACTGCCGCTGCGATTGGCTAGCGAGGCCCTGTACCTGGAGCCGGCCGGTCTCGGCGACGCGATCGCCGACCGGTATCTGCCACCCTGGGCAGTCGCTTGGCACCTCGCATCCACGCAACAGCGACAGGAATCGCAGCCGCCGCCGGGCCATCCCCAACAGGCCGGTGTTGACAGTCAGCATCAGGAGGAGGCCGAGCTATGACGGTAAACGCCGACCTCGAGCGTCTCTGTGCCCACTATGGGATCGCCGCGACCTATGAGGATGTCGAGGGCCATCGGCATCATGCCGAGGACCGCACGCGGCGAGCATTGCTGCAAGCGCTCGGCGTCGCTGCGGGTGACCCGGCGACAGAGGCGCGCAGCCTGACCCAAGCGATTGATCGGGAATGGCAGCGCGTGCTCGCGCCGGTGATCGTGCATCGGCAGGGTGCCGAGGCGCCGAGGCTGACACTGAGCCTGCCCGATGAGCAGGAGCTGATGAAGGTGCGGCTGGTCCTGACCGAGGAATCGGGCGCCACCGCCGACGCCGAGCTGGATCTGAGTCGACTGCCGATCGACGAAGAGTGCGACATCGATGACCGCCGCTGGCAGCGCCGCCGCATCGCCATCCCCGCTCCCTCCGAGATCGGTTATCACGAGCTGACGCTCGATGCCGCTGCTGGCAAGCGCCTGGCGCAGACGCGCTTGATCGTCGCCCCGCATCGCTGCTGGCAGCCCGAGGCGGAGGACCGCCGTGAGCAGGGGACGGGCAACGGGACGCGCGACTGGGGACTGGTCACCCAGCTGCATGCGCTGCGCTCGACCCGCAACTGGGGTATCGGTGACTTCACCGACCTGACCCGATTGGTCGAGACCGCGGCTGAAGCCGGTGCCGGTGCCGTCGGGCTCAGCCCGCTGCACGCGCTCTTCCCGAGCCAGCCCGAGCGCTGTAACCCCTATGGTCCAGCGAGCCGCCGGTTTCTCAATCCGCTGCATCTCGATGTCGAAGCGATCGCCGAGCTGGCCGACTGCGAGGCCGCGCGAGAGCTGATCGACAGTGACGCGCTCAAGGCGCAGCTGCGGGCGCTGCGCAATGCGCCGTTGGTCGATCAGGCCGCGGTCACCGACGCCAAGCTGCAGGTGCTAGAACAGCTGTTCCGCTGCTTCCGTCAGCATCACCCCGACGTCAAGGGGCCGCGTGCCGCCGCCTTCCAGGCCTTCTGCGACGAGCAGGGTGAGTCGCTGCAGCGCTTCGCGATCTACCAGGCGCTGAGCGAGCACTTCGCCGCCGCCGAGCAGGATCAGCGCGCCGATGAGCAGTGGCCCGCCGCCTATCAGGACCCAAGGTCGGACGAGGTGGCCGCCTTCGCGAACGAGCACGCCGAGCGGGTCGACTTCTTCGCCTGGCTGCAGTGGCTCGCCCAGATGCAGCTCGAGGCGGCCGGCAACCGCTGCCAGGAGCTCGGCATGGCACAGGGGCTGCTGTTGGATCTCGCCGTCGGCGCCGCACCAGACGGCGCTGATCATTGGGTCTTGCCCGGCCTCTATATCCAGGGCGCGCACGTCGGTGCGCCGCCGGACGATTTCAGCCCCAAAGGCCAAAACTGGGATGTCCTCGCCTGGCACCCAGAGGCGCTGCGCGAGGCCGGCTACGCGCCCTTCGCGGCCGAGCTGCGCGCCAACATGCGCGCCGCCGGTGGCCTGCGCATCGACCATGTGATGGGCCTGATGCGGTTGTTCCTGATCCCGGACGGCGCGCCGCCGACGGCAGGCACCTATCTCAGCTACCCGCTCGAGGAGCTGCTCGGCGTGGTCGCGCTCGAGAGCGTGCGTCACCGCTGCCTGATCATCGGCGAGGACCTGGGCACGGTGCCGGCGCTGATCCGCAAGGTGATCCCGGACTGGGGCATCCTCTCGACCCGCGTGCTCTACTTCGAGCGCGCCGACGACGGTGGTTTTCTCGAGCCGCCGGCCTTCGAGCCGAACGCGATGGTCACGGCCGGCACCCACGATCTCCCGCCATTGGCCGGATTCTGGCAAGGCGTCGACCTCGAGCAGAGACGAGAGCTGGAGCTGTTCCCGAGCCAGCACGACTATGACAAGCGCTTGCTGCAGCGCACTCAGGACCGTACCGAGCTGTTCCTGGCGTTGAAGCACCAGGGCCTGTTGCCCGACCACGAGGGCGCGGACCCGGTGGACGTGCCCAGTCTCGGCCCCGAGCACTTGCGGGCGATCCATGTCTATCTGGCACGCACGCCCTCGCGGCTGTTACTGATCCAAACCGCGGACCTGCTCGCCGAGACCGAGCAGATCAACCTGCCGGGCAGCGGCGATCGCTATCCAAACTGGCGCCGCCGCCAACCGCTGCAGCTCGAGCACTGGCTGGAGCAGCCTGAGATCCAAGGCCTGCTCGCGGCGGTGCGTGCCGAGCGCGGCAGCTCAGCAGCCCACTTCAGCGCCACGGAACAGCCGCAGATCAATTCCCAAGCCGACGCCGCATCAGGCTCCGCTCAGAACGACAACGGCCAGACCCGCTCTGGCCAGAATGAATCTGGCCGGACCAACGCTGGCCAGAACGGCTTTGGTCAGAATAGCTTTGGTCAGAACGGCTTTGGCCAGAACCCTGGCCAGACCCCTGCGGCTCAGACCAAGCTTGGGCGATCCAACACTGGACGGTCGTCCAACGAGCAAGCCAGCGGCAAGTCGAGCAGCGAGGCACCGCTGCAAGCGCCAATCCCACGCGCCACCTATCGTCTTCAGCTGCACAAAGACTTTGGCTTCGCCGCCGCCACCGAGCTGGTGCCCTATCTCGCTGACCTCGGCATCAGCCACTGCTACTGCTCGCCCTACCTCAAGGCCAGGCCCGGCAGCACCCATGGCTATGACGTCGTCGACCATCGCCAGCTCAACCCCGAGCTCGGCAGCCAGGCGGACTATGATCGCCTGTGCGAGACCTTGGCCGCACACGGCATGGGCCAGATCCTCGACCTGGTGCCCAATCATGTCGGCATCATGGGCAGCGAGAACCCCTGGTGGCTCGACGTGCTCGAGAACGGCCCGGCGTCGGCCCATGCCGATTTCTTCGACATCGACTGGCGTCCGCTCAAACAGGAGCTGCACGACAAGGTCTTGGTGCCGGTGCTCGGCGATCACTACGGCGACCTGCTCGACCAAGGCGAGCTGACGCTGGTCTACGCCGACGGCGCCTTCCGGGTCGAGTACTACGAGCACCATTTTCCGATCGATCCGCGCGAGTATCCGCGCATCCTGGCACCCGGCCTGGCGGCTTTGCGGGAACGGCTCAAAGCCGATGAACCGGCTGTTGATCCGAACCTAGGCTCAAGAGAGGTAGGCTCGAGAGAGGTCGGTTCAACAGCAGTCAGCGCAGAAAAAGCGGGCTCAGACCCGGCCTCGGAACTGGCCAATTTTGAGAGCCTCATCACCGCCTTCGGCAACCTGCCACCGCGCAGCGCGCTGGACGAGACCTCGGTCATCGAGCGCTATCGCGACAAGGAGCTGCACAAACAGCGCCTCGCCGCGCTGTGTCAGGCCAATGCCGACCTGCAACGCTATGTCCAGGATTGTCTGCATGCCTATAACGGCGCCGATAACTACCCGGCAGACAGCGGCCGGCTGCATGCCCTGCTGGAGGCGCAGGCCTATCGTCTCGCGCACTGGCGCGTGGCCGCCGACGAGATCAACTATCGGCGCTTCTTCGATATCAATGATCTCGCGGCGCTGCGGATGGAGAACCCAGAGGCCTTCGAGGCCACCCATGAGCGGGTGCTGCAGCTGATCGCCGAGGGCCGCGTGCAGGGACTGCGAATCGACCACCCAGACGGGCTCTTCGATCCAGCCGCCTACTTTCGCCGCCTGCAACGGCGCGCGGCGGAGGTCCTGCAGCCCCAGCGCGTCCCGCTCGACGCCGATCGCCCGCTGTATCTGGCGGCCGAGAAGATCCTGGTCGGCGACGAGCAGCTGCGCGACGACTGGCCCGTGCACGGGACCACCGGCTACGACTTCGCGACGCTCTGCGATGCCCTCTTCGTCGATAGCGATGGCGAGGCCGAGCTTGATCGCTGCTACCAAGCGTTCATCGATGCCAGCTCGGGCTCGGGCTCAGGCTCGGGCTCGAGCCCTGGCTCCGACTCAGGCACTGGCTCCGCTTCAGCCACGGGCTCCGCTTCAGCCAGAGGCTATGCCGACGAGGTCTATGCCGCCAAGCGGCTGGTGATGAAGAACCTGCTCTCCAGCGAGCTGCACGTGCTCGCGAGTGAGGCCACCCGCATCGCCGAGATGGACCCGCATACCCGCGATTACACCCTCGATGCGCTGCGCAGTGCGCTGATGGAGGTCGTCGCCTGCTTTCCGGTCTACCGAACCTACATCACCGATCAGGGCGTCTCCACCGCTGATCGCAATCAGGTGCTGAAGGCGGTCGCGGAGGCCCGACGGCGCAGCCGGATGCCGGATCAGTCGGTGTTCGAGTTCGTCCGCGATCTGCTGTTGACCGACATCGCGGCCGGCAAGCCGGAGCCGTACCGCGAACGCGTGCTGCGCCTGGCGATGAAGTTCCAGCAGTACAGCAGTCCAGTCACCGCCAAGGGCGTCGAAGACACCGCCTTCTATCGCTGGCACCGACTCAGCTCGCTGAACGAGGTCGGCGGCAATCCCGAGCGTTTCGGCCTCTCGATCGAGCACTTCCACCGCGCCAACGCGCGGCGCCAAGCTCAATGGCCGCAGGCGATGCTGGCGGGATCGACGCATGACAGCAAGCGCTCGGAGGATGTGCGGGCACGTTTGCATGTCCTCTCCGAACTGCCGCACGCCTGGCGCGAGCACGTCGAGCGCTGGGCACGGCTGAATCGACGCTTCCGGCGCAGCGGCGAAGACCGAGACCCGCTCGATGCCGATGCCCTGACCTGGCCCGATGCCAACACCGAGTATCTGTTCTACCAGACCCTGCTCGGTGTCTGGCCATTGCAGACACCGCAGGACGACGAAGACTGGGAAGCACTCAAGCAGCGCATCCAGGCCTACATGAGCAAGGCGGTCAAGGAGGCCAAGGTGCATACCGCCTGGACCAACGCCGACGCCGATTACGAGGCGATGCTGGAGGCCTTCATCGATGCCGTGCTCGATCGCGAGCGCAGCCGCGCCTTCTTCGAGGATTTCATCCCCTTCCAGCAGCGCGTCGCCCAGCTTGGGCTGCTCAACAGCCTCTCTCAGACCCTGCTGCGGCTGACCTCGCCCGGGCTGCCGGACCTCTATCAGGGCTGCGAGCTGTGGGACTTCAGCCTGGTCGACCCCGACAATCGTCGTCCGGTCGATTTCGAGCATCGCCGCCAATGGCTCAGTGAGATTGATCGGCTTGCTGCCATCGATGATGCCAGCGAGACAACGGAAGGACTCCACCAGCCATTGCGCTCACAGGCGTTGAGCGCGCAGGAGCTGGACCCACAGGCGCTGAGCAACAACCTCAGCGACGGCCGCGCCAAGCTGTATCTGATCCGCCGCGCGCTGCTGCTGCGCGAGCAGATGCCTGATCTCTTCGCCCACGGCGAGTACTCCCCTCTCACCGTTGAAGGGCCGCATGCGCACCGCCTCTGCGCCTTCAGTCGCAGCCATCAGGGACAGTCGGTGGTGGTCATTGCGCCGCGCCTGCTCGCCGGACTGAGCGAGCTGGCCGTCACCGACGACGGCGACATCGATCCATTGCAGGACCCCGGGTGGGACGAGACCTGGATCTCGATCCCCGCCGCGCGGCTCGACGATGTCCTAGGCGGCACGGAGCGCAGCACAAACGCGGAACCAAGCCGGCAGCTGGAGACCGAGCAGCACCAAGGCCGTCAGGCCCTTCGCGCCAGCACGGTCTTGCGCCGGTTCCCGGTCGGGCTGCTGAAGACCAGTGCGCTCTGATATCTCACAAGCTATTCAGGACACGCCAAGATGCCATCAAATCAACCGTCTTTTCCCCAGGGCCCAAGGATCTACAACCTGTTTCCGACTCTGCTCGGTCCGATCGAGCGCTGGACCGAACGGTTGCCGGAGATCGCTCAGATGGGCTTCGACTGGATCTTCGTCAACCCGTTTCACTTGCCAGGCCAGTCGGGAAGTCTCTATGCGGTCAAGGACTACTACCGTCTGCACCCCGCGTTGAGCGGCGACAGCGATCTCAGCGACGATGGCGACGACGATGAGCGACTTAGGGCCTTCACCAAGGCCGCTAGCGATGCCGGAATCGCGGTGATGATGGATCTGGTCGTCAACCACACCGCCCTCGACTCGGACCTGGTCACCGAGCATCCAGACTGGTACGTCCATGACGACGACGGCTCGGTGCACTCGCCCTCGGCCACCGATCTGGACGACCCTGAGATCGTCACCGTCTGGGAGGACTTGGCCCAGCTCGACTACAGCGAGCGCCCCGAGCGTGAGGCGATGATCGACTTCTTCAGCGAGGTCATTCGCCACTACACCGCGCTCGGCTTCAGCGGCTTTCGCTGCGACGCCGCCTATCAGCTGCCCGGCAAGGTCTGGCAGGTGCTCATCGAGCGCGCCCGCGAGGCCGCACCGGAGACCCGTTTCTTCGCCGAGACCCTCGGCGCGCCGCCCGATGACATCGAGCAGTTGCGCCCGGCCGGCTTCGACTATCTGTTCAACAGCGCCAAATGGTGGGACTTCCGCGCCGACTGGCTGCTCGATCAGTATCAGCGCTTCCGCGATCTGGCGCCATCCATCGCCTTCCCGGAAAGCCACGACACCACCCGACTGGCCGAGGAGTCCGATAGCGACAGCCGCGAGTCCCGCTTCTGGTACCTGTTCGCGGCGGTCTTCTCCACCGGCCTGATGATGCCCATCGGCTACGAGCTCGGTTTCCGACGCGGTCTGCACGTGGTCGAGACCCGACCCCAGCACTGGGAGGAGCCAAGCTTCTATATCCGGGATTTCATCGCTCAGGTCAACGCCATAAAGGCCGAGACCCCGGTACTGAACGAAGAGGGTGCACAGGAGCGTTTCACCGCGGCCGACGAGCCGATGGTTGGACTGCTGCGACGCTCGCACCGGCAGGCGCAGCGCAGTGCTGTGCTGATCAACCCGGACACCGAGGAAGCACAGGAGTACAGCCGCGATCGACTGACCGATGTCCTCGACTGCGCGGCTGATCAGCTGCAGGAGATCACGCCGGCCTCCAACGACGGGGCCAACGGCGAGGCAGGCAAGCCGAACGCTGAAAAGACCGGCGAGGGTACCGCGAACGACAGCCCGGCATCCGCGATCCATCTGCCGCCGCGAAGTCTCCGTATCTTCATCGCCAACCACTGACGCGAGACGCCAGCCAGCAGCGCAACCTTGGCTAGGAAGCGATCGCTTATTGCAGCGCCCAGAGCTGGACACCGATCAAGCACGCAAGCACGGCGGCCCTGGCCGCCGAACAGATCCACCATCGACGGAGGACCCTCATGGATATCACCGACACCTGGCAAGAGCTGATCATTCCCGGCGGCAAGATCGTCTACCTGGTCATGGACGGTCTCGGTGGGCTGGGCAGCGAGGAGACCGGACGCACCGCGCTGGATACCGCCGAGACGCCAAATCTCGACGCACTCGCCCATGATTCCTCCTGCGGCTTGCTCGAGATGGTCGGCCCCGGCATCACGCCGGGCAGCGGCCCCGGGCATCTGGCGCTGTTCGGCTATGATCCGCTGCGCTGGCGCATCGGCCGTGGGGTGCTCTCGGCGCTCGGCATCGACTTCCCCCTGCAGCCGGGTGATCTGGCCGCGCGGGTCAACTTTGCCAGCATCAACAGCGCCGGCGAGATCACCGATCGCCGCGCCGGGCGCATTCCGACGGAGCTGAACCAGCGACTCTGCGCCAAGATCCAAGACGCCCTCGACCTGGACTTCGATGGCGAGGCCTTCCTCAAGACCGAGTCCCAGCATCGCGCCGTGCTGGTGCTGCGCAGCCCGGATGCCGATGCGCTCAGTGACGACCTGCCCGAGACCGATCCCCAGACCACCGGCCGGCCGCCGATTCCAATGGAGCCCCAGTCGGATCAGGCCAAGGTCGCGGCCGAGGTGGTCGCGCAGTTCCTTGAGCAGGCGGATGCGGCCATCGCCGATGAGCAGCCCGCCAACGCCCTGCTGCTGCGCGGGTTCCAGCGCCACGAGGTGCTACCGGGACTGCAAGAGCGCTTCGGCCTGAAAGGACTCTGCATCGCCGAGTATCCGATGTACCGCGGACTCTCAAGGCTGCTCGGGATGGACGTCGCCGAGCCACCGACCGGCATGGATGCCCTGTTCGAGTCGTTCGAGCAACAGGTCGGCGACGATCATGATTTCTACTTCCTCCATGTCAAGGGCACCGACAGCACCGGTGAGGATGGCAATGTCACCGAGAAGGGGGCAGTGATCGAAGAGGTCGACCGGCGCATCCCTTGGCTGTTGGAGCAGCAACCGGACGTGCTCGTCGTCACCGGCGATCATTCGACGCCGGCGATGATGTCGGCGCACAGCTGGCACCCGGTTCCGGTGCTCTTGCATGCCCAGCATGCCCGTCGCGACGCTGCCCAGCGTTTCGATGAAACCAGCTGCCTGAAGGGCGCACTCGGGCTGCGCCCGGGCTTCCACCTGCTCGGTCTCGCCCTCGGCCACGCCGGCCGCATGAAGAAATTTGGCGCCTAACGATCAACCGGAGGCGCCGGTGGACTTCAAGCATCACCCCAGCACTGACTTTTGTCCGGTCAAGGCGTTGGCTGGTCACGATCGAAAAGGGTGATCACCACCCCATCGATGCGTTGATCGTGCGTTCGGTAGGGACGCAAGGTGACATCCTGGGTTTTTCCATTCTCGCTTTCGGTCTCGAACCGTTTGACGGCCATGCTCTCCATCACCTCATGCGCGAGCCTCTCGAGCCTTGGTAAGTCGATATTGGGCCGGAGGTTGCCGATCGGCCGGCCAACATCGCCCTCGATCAGATTGAACAGCCGCTTGGCGCGCGGGGTGAACTGACGCACCCGCAGATCGCGATCGAGCATCAGGATCGGCAGGTTGACACTGCTCAGGAGGTTGCGGAGGTCGTTGTTGGTGGACGTCAGCTCGGCATTGCGATGCTCGAGCTCGTCATTGACCGTCGCAAGCTCTTCGTTGGTGCTCTGCAGCTCCTCTTTCGCGGTCTCCAGCTCCTCGTTGGTGCTCTGCAGCTCCTCATTGGTCGATTGCACCTCCTCGTTGGCGGACTGCAGCTCCTCATTGGTGCTCTCTTGATCCTCGATGATCGACTGCATGTACTCGCGGGTCTCCTCCAGCTCCTTTTCCAGCTTGGCGATCCTTGCCTGATCCGCATCACTGTCCCGTTCTTTGCTGTCCCGTTCTTTGTCTTCTTGCGCGCCATGGCTCGCCGAGGCGGGCGCGCTCCCGGACTCAACGCCATGGACCGGATGTTCCTCGAACAGGATCAGATAGAAGCGTTCTGGGGCGTCCTTTGCCAGCGGTATCACGCGCAGACTCAGCTCGCTTCTAGGGCCATCCACCTTGAGCTCAATCCCGGTCTTGAGGACCGGCTCATCACTCTTGAGCGCGCGTTTGAACAGGTTGCGCAGATCGACCAGGATCTCCTGGCGAATCAGCTTGACCAAATCCAGACTCGCCGTGCCTGGCAAGGGCTCAAGGTAGCGCCCGGTCTTACCGCGGAAACTCATGACGGTCAGATCGCGGGTAACGATGACACCCGGCGGGCTAAACAGCGTGAGCACGGCGCGGTCGGCCTCCTTTCTGATCTCGGACTCGGATCGCCCGCTGGGCTCATGCGGGTCGCCCTGAGGCTCGCGATCAGTCTCGCGCCGGGCAGGGGCAAGCTCATAGGTTGGCGTCGAGCTTGTCGATTGCTTGGCGTAGCTCTTGGCTTCCTTATCCTCGAGCCGGAACAGATCGGAGCTGCTGCCAATACCCTCCGAGGCGCCGAGCAGCAGAAAGCCGCCAGGCTTCAGCGCGTAGTGGAAGATCTGCAGCACCCGCCGCTGGAGCGTACTGCCGAGATAGATCATCAGGTTGCGGCAACAGATGAGATCGAGCCGCGAGAAGGGCGGATCACTGGCCACATTGTGCGGCGCGAAGACACAGAGGCCGCGAACCGACTTGTTGATCTGCCAGCCAGCCGAGACCTCATGGAAGAAGCGATTCAACCGCCCTTGCGAGATCTCGCCGCTGATTCGGCTTGGATAGATGCCACTGCGGGCACGCTCGATGGCCTGCTCGTCGATATCGGTGCCAAAGATCTGGACCGGAATGCTCGGCTGCGATCCGAGCGCTTCGAGCAGCACCATGGCCAGTGAGTAGGGCTCCTCGCCGGTCGAACAGCCTGGCACCCAGATGCGCAGCGTCTCATTCGCCGAGCGTCTTTTGAGCAGCGTCGGCAGCACCGAATCACGCAACGCATCGAAGGTCTTCTGCTCACGGAAGAAGCCGGTGACATTGATCGTGATGTCGTGAAAGAGCGCGTCGACTTCATTGGGCTCGCTGCGCAGATACTCCAGATAGTCGCGGAATCGGTCCAGCTTGCTGAGCAGCATCCGGCGTTTGAGCCGTCGCTTGATGGTGGCATGCTTGTAGTAGCTGAAATCGTGTCCGGTCCGGGCGCGCAGGAGTCGAAACACCTGTGTCATCTGGTCCGTGCTCGCCCCCGGGTCCTCTTCTCCCTCGGTCCGGCCGCCGCGATCGAGCAGATACGGATGACGTGCAATCCGGCCCAGCTCCCGTGCGATCTCGGCCGGTGGCAGCACGAAATCCACGGCGCCACTGGCGATGGCGTTACCGGGCATGCCGAAATACTGCGCGCTGTCCTCGTCCTGCGCAAAGGTCATCCCGCCAGCGGCCTTGATCGCCTTGAGCCCCAGGGTGCCGTCGGAGGCCGTGCCCGAAAGCACGACGCCGACGGCAGCCGGCCCGGCCTCCTCGGCCAGCGAGCGCAGCATGAAATCGATTGGCAGCTCGCCGTGCTCACTGCCGGCGTGCTCGCGACTGCTGCCCTGTGTCAGCTGCAGTCTCCCGGCGCGCACCGCGAGGCTGTGATCGGGGGGCGCCACATAGATATGGTTCGGCGCGATCCAGGCACCGTCTTCGGCCTCCCGCACCGGCAGATTGGTCTCGCGCGCCATGATCTCACTCAGCAGGCTCTCGCGGGTCGGCGCCAGATGCTGCACCAGCAAGAACGCCATGCCAGTATCCTCTGGCAGCGCCTGCAGCAGGGCCTTGAACGCCTCCAGGCCGCCCGCCGAGGCGCCGATGCCAACCACCGGCGCCGAGGGGGTTTCATGTGCATCGTTATCCGCTGCTGTCGTCGTCGGCTCCTCCGCGTTATCCGCAAGGCTGGCCTGCGCCTCCGCATTATCCGCAGGGCTAGCCGGCGCCTCCGCGCTATCCGCAGGGCTGGCCGGCGCCTCTGCGTTATCCGCAGGGCTGGCCGGCGCCTCTGCGTCACCTGCGGTGCTGTCTTCTTTGCTCGCCACTCGCCTCGAACCTCCGCACAGGATCAAGCGGCGAGCCTAACATCCTGCGTGCTGAGGTGCCCGCGAAGCGGTCAGCGCCGACGCGATCGAGCTGATGTGGAAGACGGCACCGCCGAGGATGCCTATTGGCCATTGACAGCGCTTGCCAACAGCATCAGTGCGGATGCGATTCAGGCGCCGAGGTCAACTGCATCCTGAGCCCGAGCGCATGCGTGATCTTCAATGCTGCCTATTAGACGCGCGAGGTGCAATCGTCAGCAGCTGTCAATCCGGTAGTTCGCTGGACGCTTACGGTTCGGGCGAAGGCGAGGTTCACATCGAGCCGGATGATCGCTGCGTTGCCTTCGCTTGCGAACACTAACGCGGCGCGTTACTATTCTTCGATGATCAAGAGCTTTCGATGTCGGGAGACAGAGAGTCTGTTCAATGGCCGGTTCTCGCGCAGGTTGCCGCAAGACATCCAACGCGCTGCTGCGAGAAAGCTTGAGATGCTCGCCGCTGCGACGATTCTGGACTCACTGCGGATTCCTCCCGCGAATCGGCTCGAAGCGCTGAAAGGGGAACGAGCGGGTCAACATAGTATCCGCATCAACGACCAATGGCGCATTTGCTTCCGCTGGCATGAGGGCGACGCATACGATGTCGAGATCACCGATTACCACTGATCGTCGGAAGGCTGAGCGCGACTTTGGGGCCATTCATCCAGGCGAGATTCTTTTGTACG
The DNA here is from genome assembly GCF_016653295.1 of Halochromatium salexigens. Taxonomy (GTDB): domain Bacteria; phylum Pseudomonadota; class Gammaproteobacteria; order Chromatiales; family Chromatiaceae; genus Lamprobacter; species Lamprobacter salexigens. Next base: position 80,625 of record NZ_NHSF01000065.1, read on the forward strand.
ACTTCCTTGAGCCGATGGGTATCTCTCAGTACCGTTTGGCCAAGGACATCAGTGTCCCGCAGCGACGAATCAGCGAGATTGTTCAGGGCAAGCGTTCTGTATCCGCGGATACCGCTCTGCGTCTCGGTCGCTTTTTTGGCATGGAGGCCCAGTTCTGGATCAATCTGCAAAGTCGCTACGATCTTATCCAGGCGCAGGATTCGCTAAGGGAAAGGCTCGATCAAGAGGTCCGTCCCCACGCGGCCTAAAGGAGGTTCAGGGGAAGTAGGAAAATGGATAGCTGCTTAGCAGAGCTTGCTGGAGTCCACCAACAGTATGCCGCGCCGGCAAGGAGCCGCAGTGTCCAGCTCCAAGCGGCAGAGAAGCATATCGCCGCGCTTGTGAACCAAGCCTACGGACTCAGCGCCGACGAGATCGAGCTGATGTGGAAGACGGCACCGCCGAGGATGCCTATTGGCCATTGACAGTGCTTGACAACAGCATCAGTTCGGATGCGATTCAGGCATCGAGGTCAACTGCATAGTGAGCCCGAGCGCATGCGTGATCTTCACCATCAACGCAAATGATGGGTTGCCCTCTACCGAGAGCGCCTTGCGTAATCCTTCCCGGCTCACGCCGACATCACGCGCCAATTCGCTGAAATTCCGGGCGCGGGCGACATCCCCCAATGCCAGCCGAATCAAAGAGCCATCGCCCGGATCATCTTCGACGCAGGCTTCTAGGTAAAGCTGGATGTCTTCATCGGTGTTCAGGTAATCGGCTGCGTCCCAACGGCTAAGCTGCTCAGTCATGGCCTGTCTTCCAAATCACTCGCTAACGCCTTGGCCAGCGCGATGTCTTGTCGCTGTAGTGTCAGCTACAGTGGACCATTTGGCAACTGTAGTTGGCAATATAGGCGCTCAGCTCGCGCCAGCGGCCTCTCCCTCACCAGGCGGACAGAGGGCGACCATATTGCACAGCATCGCCAGGCTGTCGGCCTCCATCTTCTCCATCACCTTTGCGCGGTGGGTCTCGACCGTGCGCGGGCTGATCTCCAGCTCGCGCGCGATGTCCTTGTTCGATAGGCCTTGGGTCGCCAAGGTCATCACCTGCTGCTCGCGTGGAGTCAAGGTCGCGTAGCGCGTGCGCACGGCCTCTACCGCGCTCGCATCGTCACGGCGTCGGCGGTCGATCTCGAAGGCGCGCTCGATGCGCTCGGTCAGCTTGCTCTTGCTGACCGGCTTCTCGAGGAAATCCACCGCGCCCAACTGGACCGCGCGCATCGTGGTCGGCACATCGCCGAATCCGGACAGGAAGATGATCGGCAGGTCATAGCCGCGTTGACGCAGCGCCTGCTGCAGCTCCAGGCCGGTCATCTCCGGCATGCGCATGTCGAGCACCAGGCAGCCGCAGTCGTCGTCCGCGCAGGAGCCGAGAAACGCCTTGGCACTGGCGAAGCCCTGCACCCGATAGCCGAGCATCTCCAGCAGCAGCTGCATCGATTCGCGCATGGCGTCGTCGTCATCGACGATGTAGACACATTGATCCTCATCCATCATTGGTCTCCTGAATGGGCCAGCGGCAGCATGAAATGGAACCTGGCGCCTCTGCTCGAGCTCGGATCGGCCCAGAGCTTGCCGCCATGGGCCTCCACGATATCGCGACTGATTGGAAGCCCCATGCCGAGCCCTGAGCTACGGCGCGAGGCGAATAGATCGAATAGGGCATGCTCATTCTCCACATCCAGTCCAGGGCCGGTGTCGCTCACCGTGACCTGAACCATCGGCGAGCCCGCGTCGGTCTGGCCGTCGGTCGGACCCATGGGGCTGATCTCCGAAGTACAAGAACCGGTGGCAATGGTCACCTGCCGCACCGGCATCTCGGCCTCATGGATGGCCTGCACCGCATTGCAGATCAGGTTGACCATGACCTGCTCGAGCTGAACCGGGTCACCGAGCAGCCAGAGACCGGACGAGCCCGAGGCAAACTCCAGCTCGACCTGGCGTTGGCCCGCAAACCAACCGATCAATTCCAGCGTGTGCTCGATCAGGGGGTCGAGCTCAACCGGCTGCATCCGGACCTCCTTATGACGCAAGAAATCACGCAGCCGCTCGACAATGGCACCGGCGCGCTCGAGCTGGGCATCGGCCTTGGCGATCATCGGCTCCAGCATCGCCGCATCCGTGGGGCGCTGCGTCGCATCGGCGCCTTGCAGCTGCTCGAGCGCGGCGCGCCCGAAGAAGGCCGCGGCGTTCAGCGGCTGCGCCAGCTCGTGCACCAGTGAGGTGGCGAGCACCCCCACCGCATTGACGCGCGCCGCATGGGCCGCGGCCTCCCGCGCGATCCGCGTATTCTGCTCGGCGCGCTTGCGGTCGGTGACGTCGATCTGCACGATCACCGCCCCCTGCCCTGTCTCCTCTCCCTTAGCCGCATCTCCCTCGGCGTCGAGCGGGGCGGCAGTCAACGCCAGCCAGTGCTCGCCATCCCGGCGCTCACAGGCAAATTCGGCGACGAACCGCTGGCGACGTCGCTCGAGGACGGCCGCCACGCCGTCGGCAATGGCAGCGGTCTCGGCCTTTGACGCCGGGCGCTCAGCCTCTGCTCGGGAGGCCTGATCGCGACAGGCCGCGAGATAATCCCATCCGACATCGGCCCGTTGCGCTGACGACCCTGAGGTCGAGTGCTTCGGGCAGTTGGCAAAGCGCTGCCAGGCGTCGTTGGCGAAGACGACCCTGCCCTTCGCATCCAGCACCAGCACCTCGGCTGGCAGGGCATCGAGGATGGCGTGGGCGCGGTGCTCAGTCGCCCGCTTGCCGCGCTCGAGCCGACGCTCGGCGGTGATATCGACCAGTGCACTGAAGCACTCAGGGCCGTCGTCGCCATCGCGTCGTGACGACACCAACCGCAAGGCCTGGGGCGCCGGCTCGGGACGTGGACGGCGCGATTCCAGATCGACCTCCAGTGGCTCGATCTGTGTCTCCTCGGCGCCGCCGACCACCGCAGAGACATGGTCGAGGAACCGCCGCATCTCTCCGCCCGCCAACAGGACCGGGAACGGCGTGTCACTGAGCCGCAGGCGATCGCGACCGAGCATCCGCGCGGCGGTGAGATTGATCTCGCGGATGCGCCCGCGCCGATCGAAGACCGCAAAGCCAACCGGCGCCAGATCGAACAAGCGCGCGTAGTGGTCGCGCGAGACCTCCAGGATGTGGCGCGCCTCGGCCAGCTCGCGCCCCTGCAGCTCAAGCTCCACCTGGTGCGTTTGCAGCTCGAGCAGCAGATCGCGGGTCGCGTCGTTGGCGCGTCCACTGTCCAGTAATTCACTGATCAGCTGGTCGAGCCGACGCGCCAGCTCGGGCTTGCTCAGCACGTTTAGACCGGGAGCCCTGTCATGATCGAGGTGATCATCGAGCGCCCTTGTATCATCTGTCATGCCTACCTCATCGATCGCTGCCCCGCGGTCTCGCTCAGTGCTTAGGATGGATCAATCTCTTGTTCACGCATAGCACAGCAAATTCGGCGCCAGCCCTGTCGCAGCGCCCGCGCAATGGCGACACAGACTGGGCGCGAGCACCCAAGTGGTTGCTTTAGACAGCCCTTCGGTTCCAATGACCCGATCCTGGCCGGCAGGTCAGTGACTGGAGCGTCGCGCCATGGACGGCGAGAGACGATCACGAGAACGGCATGCTCATTGCAAAAGGCTCCTTGAAATCAATCCCTCTTGATCATCGATAACCCATGGAGACATGAGCCATGCAACTGCAAGAGTTTCTCGGACAGGTCCAACATCAGGCTCGGATGAGCTCGATCGATGAAGCGCTGAGCGCCACCCGGGCAACGCTCGAAACGCTCAGCGAGCGTCTGCGGGGCGGCGAGCCCGAGAATCTTGGGGCGCAATTACCGGGCGAGCTCAAGCTCATGCTCGACAGCCATCGCGACAAGACCGAGACCTTCTCCTCGGACGACTTCCTGCAACGCATCAGCGAGCGCGAGGGCGTCGACCTGCCGGCGAGTGTGTTCCATACCCGGGCCGTGCTCAATGTCCTGAAGGATGCGGTGACACCGGGCGCCATCGACCATGTGCGCGATCAGCTTCCGGCCGACTATCAACGGCTGTTCGATGCCGGCAGCGAAGGCAAGATGTCGCATTGAGCCGACCGCATTGAGCTAGCCGCATTGAGCCGACCGCATTGAGCTAGCCGCATTGATCCGGTCGCATTGAGCCGGCCCCGTTATCCGGCCACAGCCACCGTGATCACGTTCGAACACCAGGGTTGGGCCTGTCGCATCGCGACCATGGCCCGACTGGAATCATCATCGAGCAAACCCACGTCGAGCAAACCCGGTACTCACGACATGTCAGCATACAGCCGCACCTTGACGCTGTCTTCAGCAGCTACCTTCCTTGGTCTGTCCCTGCTTGCCCTCTGGGCGCCTCAGGCTGTTGCCGAGCCTGGCAACGCGCAGTCTCAGGCCGAGCAAGGCGAAAAGATCGCCGAGCAGATCTGCACCACCTGCCATCGTGTCCCCGATGAAGGGGGCGCGCCGGTCGGTCCGGAATTCAGCACACTCGCGGAGCGTCGCGATTGGACCGCGCGGCAATTGCAGCAGATCCTAGATAACGAGCAGCACGAGGAGGCGGTTCCGGCGAGCAAGCTCCAGCTTGAAGCCGTGGCCAGCTATCTCAACCAGCTTCAGTAGCACAGCGCTAGCTCCGCTGCTTACGCCGGCCTGCTGCCCGCCCGGCCTGCTGCCAGCTCGGCCTGCTGCCAGCTCGACCTGCTGCCAGCTCGGCCTGCTGATAGCCCCGGTCGACAACAGGCGCGCCGGGCGCCGGGCGCAGGCCTCAGCATCAACGCTTAAGCAGCGTGCGCAGCGCCTCAAGCGAGCGAGTGTTGATCACGTCATCGGCCTCGAGCCAGCCGCGACGCGCCTGATCGACACCGAAGCGGATGTAGTCCAGATTGGTGCTGCTATGGGCGTCGGTCGAGATCGCCACCTTGACGCCCATCTCCTTGGCGAGTCGGCAATCGGCATCGCTGAGGTCGAGCCGCTTCGGTTGCGCATTGACCTCAAGGAAACAGCCCCGCTCGGCCGCCCCCGCGAGCACCCGCTCCAGGTCCAGATCGTAGGGATCGCGCTTGCCGATCAGACGTCCGCGCGGATGGCCAAGGATGGAGAAATTCGGATTGTCCATCGCCCGCAGCACCCGCTCGGTCTGCTGCTCGCGCGAGCGATCGAGCTTGTCGTGGATCGAGCAGACACAGAGGTCGAGCTGCTCGAGGATGGAATCCGGGAGGTCGAGCGAGCCGTCCGCCAGGATGTCGACTTCCGCGGACTTGAGCACTGTGATCCGACCGCCAAGCTCATCGTTCAGGCGATCGATGCGCTCGATCTGCTCGCGTAGCCGAGCCTCGTCGAGGCCGCCGGCGACGGTCAGGTTCTGGGTGTGATCGGTGATCGCCAGGTACGCATAACCGCGCTCGGCGCCGGCCTCGGCCATCGCCCGCGGGCTCTCGTGCCCATCGCTGGCCCGGGTATGGCAATGCAGATCGCCGCGGATCGCGTCGAGCTCGATGAGCTGCGGCAGCCGATCCTGCTGCGCGGCCTCGATCTCGCCCTGATGCTCGCGCAGCACCGGCTCGATATAGGGCAGATCGACGCTGGCATAGACCTCCTCTTCGGTACGCCCGGCGATGCGCTCGTCGTCGCGGAAGACGCCGTACTCGTTGATCTTGAGGCCGCGCTCGACCCCCATTCGGCGCACGGCAATGTTGTGCGCCTTGGAGCCGGTGAAATAGTGCAGCGCGGCGCCGTAGGCGGCCTCTGGCATCAGCCGCAGGTCCACCTGCAGACCCGAGCGCAGCACCACCGTCGAGCGGGTCTCGCCCTGAGAGACGATCTCACGGACCTCTTCATGGCCGGTGAATCGCTCCATCACCGCTGACCCTTCCTCGGCGGTGACCAGGATGTCGAGATCGCCGACCGTCTCCTTGCGGCGGCGGAAGCTGCCGGCGACGGTGAGCTGCTGGACTCCCTCGATCCCGTCCAGATCCCTGGCGAGCGTGTCGGCGACCTCCTCGGCCTCCATCAAGCGCGTGCGCGTCTCCTGGCCCTGGCGCCGGGCCAGATGCTCGGCAATGGTCTCCTCGGTCTTGCGGCCAAAGCCCTCGAGCTGGCGCACCCGCTGCTGATCGACGGCCTGCTTGAGATCATCGAGATTGTCAATTCCCAGGTCCTGATGCAGCGCCTTGACCCGCTTCGGCCCCAGCCCGGAGAGCTGCATCAGCTCGCTCAATTGGGCCGGCAGGGTCTCCTCGAGCTCGTCGAGCTGGGGTAGCTCGCCGGTCCGAGCGATGGTCGCGATCTTCTCGGCCATATTCTGGCCGATATCGGGCAGCTCGTTCAGGTCGGCGCCGTTCTCGACCTGATCGGCCAGGCTTTGTGCCAGCCCGGAGACGGTCTGGGCGGCTTGGCGATAGGCACGTACCCGGAAGGCATCGCTGCCACCGATCTCGAGCAGATCGGCGGCGCGCTCGAGCCGATCAGCGATTTCTTGGTTATGGATGGTCATGATGTCTGATGAGCTGCTTTAGTCGGAATACCCGCCACCGCCTCCACGCGGCCTGCGGGCGAAGAGGGAGGTCCGGCCGCGTGGCACCACCACGATGCCGGAGTCGGTCATCGGCAGGGCGGTAGCGCGAGCCAAACGGGACCGCCGGCTTCGAGCGCTTATCGGTGAGCGGGCGCAGTCGAGATCCCTGCCCTCCAGCCATCACCATGGCCATGATGCTGTTGCGATTGCCAGCATGTGATTGGGTTGGTTGCATCGATTAGGCTCCTGTCCCCTGTGTCGGGGAGTGACGGCTCAAAAACACCGCCGGTCGTTGATTTGCCCCATCTGAAGCAGGCCAGGAGGTGCTTCGGCTGCAGCTTCGGCTCCAGGGGCGATTCGACGACGGCCTCCGGATCGGAGCGCGGATCGAAGGGCTTGGCGTCCTGTCAGCAGCGCTGCATAGATCGAGATCATGGAGCCTCCATCGCGACGGGTGGTTGTATCCATTTCAGGGCTCAAGCAATCGGGGGGCCAGAACGCCTTGACCACATTTCTGCGCGGCACAGTCGTTGCCAAGTCTTTGCTATCAAGCACTGTGCCGAACAAGGCGGTTGCCGAGCGCCTCGCTTTAAAGCCTCACCAGCCGAGGCCTGAGGCTTCACGAGCCGAGCGGCCTCGTGCTGCCGCCCAAACCGGGCAGCTGGGCAGTCAAAAATGTTCCAAGAACCAGTCCCGAGCGAGCAACGCGGCGACCTCGAGCTTACCGGCCTCCTCGAACAGGTGACTGGCGCCCGAAACGATCTCCAGCTTGGGCTCGACACGCATCTTGCGCGCGGCGCTGCGGTTCATCTCGAGCACCTGCTGGTCGAGGCTGCCGACGATCAGCAGGGTTGGCTGCTCAACCTCAGGCAGCGCCTCGCCGCCGAGGTCCGGCCGTCCACCGCGTGAGACGACGGCGCGAACAGCCTGCGGCCGCTGTGCCGCAGCCCCGAGCGCGGCGGCCGCGCCCGTGCTGGCGCCGAAGAGTCCGATCGGCAGCTGCGATGTGCGTTGATCAACAGCGGCCCAATCGACCGCGCGCACGAGGCGCTCGACCAGCAGCGGGATATCGAAGCGCAGCTCCGCCGTAAACTGGTCGATCTCATGCTCTCCGGGAGTGAGCAGATCGAACAAGAGCGTGGCGATGCCCCCTCGATAGAGCAGATCGGCCACGGCCTGGTTGCGTCGGCTGAAGCGGCTACTGCCACTGCCGTGGGCGAACAGCACCAAGCCACTCGCCTGCTGGGGAAGATCGAGAAAGCCGGGCAGCTCGCCGCCTTCGATCGGCACCCCAACCTCGATCGTTTCGCGTGGTGAAATCATCGATGACCTCTTGTGGACGAAATCTAGTAGACGACATCTAGGACGCCGCAATCGAGCTCAGCATGCGGGGATTCCCGCCAAGCGGCTCGAGCTCAATAGTGAGCTGTGCAGAATCCATTCCGGGTTGGCAAGTCCGCTGCTCAGCGCGCGCCCTTCAGCGTCCGCCCTGTTGCCCTCCAGCGCCACCCTGAGGGCCAGCGCCAACGCGCTTGGATACTGGTTCAAAATCACCAGCGGTCGTTGATTTGACCCACCGCCCTGGGCTGACTCCGCATTGGGGCATGGCGGACGCTCAACTGAGGGCGTCGATGCGCCGCCCTGCAGGCAGTCGATACGCCGGGCGTTGATCACAGCGGCACGCGTGTTGCATCAGCGAGCCTTGTATTCGGACCCGTCCGCACTGCCTGCGATGGCCTGGCCTGCAAAGGCCCCAGACATCGAAGCACTGCTCGGTCCTCTCGTGGAGATTGAACGCAATGCATGATTGGGAGTGGAGCTACCATGACTATCGCCCCGAGCAGGAACGGCTGCGCGAGGCGTTGTGCACAGTGGGTAACGGCTATTTCGCGAGCCGCGGCGCTGCCCCGGAGTCGGTAGCCGACACACATCACTATCCTGGCACCTATCTAGCGGGCGGCTATGACCGAGCCAAGACCGAGATCCAGGGACGCATGGTCGAGAACGAAGACCTGGTCAATCTGCCCAACTGGCTCCCGCTGCGACTGCGCTTCGCCGATGGCGACTGGTTCAATCCCGATCAGGTGGAGCTGCTCGACTACCGGCAGACGCTCGATCTGCGCAACGCGGTGCTGGAGCGCCTGATCCGATTCCGCGAGCCCGGCGGCCGCGAGACTCAGCTGCGCCAACGCCGGCTGGTGCACATGGAGCACCAGCACCTTGCCGGTCTCGAAACAGAGCTAACGCCCTGTAACTGGTCTGGCAGCGTCGAGGTGCTGAGCGCGCTCGACGGGCGCGTGACCAACGACGGCGTCGAACGCTATCGCGGTCTCGAGGGGGACCACCTCGAGTGCCTCGAGACCCAGGCGGTCGACGTCGACGGCCTCTATTTGAAGGCGCGCACACGGCAGTCGCGCCTCGAGATCGCGATGAGCGCCCGCACCCGGGCTTACCGCGGGGAGCAGCCGATCGACCTCGATGCGCGGGTCGAGACCGAGGCGGATCAGGCCAAACAACGTTTCCAGCTGCACCTTGACGCCGGCCAGACGGTCAGCATCGAGAAGCTGATCGCGCTCTATACCTCGCGCGATGCGGCGATCAGCGAATATGGTCTGGAAGCCCGCTCGGCAATCGCATCGCTGCCGCGTTTCGCCGCACTGCAGGAGAGCAACGCCTTGATCTGGCAGCAGCTGTGGCGGCGCTTCGACCTCGAGCTTGGCCTGCGCGACGACGACGACGGCCGCACGGCCGCCATTCTGCGACTGCATCTGTTCCATCTGTTGGTCACCGCCTCGCCCAGGGTCATGGACCTCGACGCCGGTGTGCCAGCGCGCGGGCTCCACGGCGAGGCCTATCGCGGCCACATCTTCTGGGACGAGCTGTTCATCTTCCCGACACTCAATCTGCGGCTGCCGGAGATCACCCGCTCGCTGCTGATGTACCGCTATCGGCGACTCGGCGCTGCCCGCCAGGCCGCTCGCGAGGCAGGACTGCGCGGGGCGATGTATCCCTGGCAAAGCGGCAGCAACGGTCGCGAGGAGAGCCAGACGCTGCACCTGAACCCCCGCTCCGGACACTGGACCCCGGACGAGTCGCGGCTGCAGCGGCATGTGAGCTCAGCTATCGCCTACAACCTCTGGCAGTACTACGAGACCAGCGGCGACCAAGAATTCCTCTCCTTCTATGGCGCCGAGATGCTGCTCGAGATCGCTCGCTTCTGGGCCAGCATCGCCACCTACAACCAGGCGCTCGAGCGCTATGAGATCCACGGCGTGATCGGCCCCGACGAATTCCATACCGGCTACCCAGACCGCGAGGAGCCGGGGCTGAGCAACCACGCCTACACCAATGTCATGGCCTGCTGGGTGTTATGCCGAGCGCTTGATCTGCCCGAGCACCTGCCCAACGAGCGCTGGGATGAGCTGCGCGAGCAGCTCGGCATTCAGCGCGATGAGCTCGAGCAGTGGGATCGGATCAGCCGCAGGCTGCGCCTGTGCTTCCACGACCAGGACGTGATCAGCCAGTTCGAGGGCTTCGATCAGCTCAAAGAGCTCGATTGGCAGAGCTATCGCGAGCGCTACGGCGACATCCAGCGGCTCGACCGCATCCTTGAGGCCGAGGGCGACTCGCCGAACCGCTATCAGGCCACCAAGCAGGCCGATGTGCTGATGCTCTTCTATCTGTTCTCGACCGAGGAGCTGGAGCGACTGCTCACCCGTCTGGGCTATCCCTTTCACCCCGAGATGATCCCGCGCAACGTGGATTATTACGGCAGCCGCACCAGCCATGGCTCGACGCTGAGCCGCGTGGTGGATGCCTGGGTCCTGGCACGTCGCGACCGACAGCGCTCCTGGTCGCTGTTCACCGAAGCGCTCGAGAGCGACGTTGCCGACATTCAAGGCGGCACGACCTCGGAGGGCATTCATCTTGGTGCCATGGCCGGCACCGTCGATCTGATTCAACGCTGCTATGCCGGCATCGAGGTGCGCGATCAGCGGCTCTGGCTCAACCCGGCGCTGCCTGAGGAGCTGCAACGGCTGCGCATCCGGTTGCGATTCCGTGGCCAGACCCTGGAGCTCGACGTCAGCCACGAGCGGGTGCGCGTCCGCGCGATCTCGCCCGAGACGGAGACGATTCGGCTGTGGGTGGGGTCGCAGGCATGCGCGCTCCGCGCCGGTGAAACCCACGAGTTCGAGCGCAAAGACAAGCCAGCGTTCGTGGAGGCGCCCTAATGCCAAAGCGCTTGCTAAATCGCTTGCCAAAGCGCTTGCAGGAGGGTGGCTCATGAGCGAGCAGGCCAAACAGGGGCCAGCGACGGGCAACGGCCAGGTGGTGTCGGTGCGCGGCAGCGTCGTCGACGTGCGCTTCCCGCCGCCGCTGCCGACGCGCTTTCAGGCCCTGCGCGCGGGCGCCCAGGATCAAGTCGTGCTGGAGGTTCATAGCCTGCTCGATCGCGACCGGGTGCGCTGCATCGCGCTGACGCCGACCCTGCAGCTCGCGCGCGGAATGCCGGTGCGCGACACTGGCGCAACGCTGACCGTGCCGGTCGGCAAGGCGTTGCTGGGGCGCGTGCTCAACGTCTTCGGTGACAGCATCGACAATGGCGAGCCGCTGCGGGACGTCGAGCGCTGGCCGATCCATCGCCCACCACTGCCGCTCAGCGAGCGCATCACCCGCACCGAGATCTTCGAGACCGGGATCAAGGCGCTGGATCTCCTCTCGCCCTTGGAGTCTGGGGGCAAGGCCGGGTTGTTCGGCGGCGCCGGTGTTGGCAAAACGGTGCTGATCACCGAGCTGATCCACAACATGGTCGGTCACTATCAAGGCATCAGCCTGTTCTGTGGCATCGGCGAGCGCACGCGCGAGGCCGAAGAGCTCTATCGCGATATGCGCGACGCCGGGGTGCTTGACCACACCCTGATGCTGTTCGGCCAGATGAACGAGCCGCCCGGGGCGCGCTTCCGGGTCGGACACGCCGCCCTCAGCATCGCCGAGTATTTCCGCGATCAGGAGCGTCGCAACGTCCTGCTGCTGATCGATAACATCTTTCGCTATGTGCAATCCGGCACCGAGGTCTCGGGGCTGATGGGGCGTATCCCCTCGCGCGTGGGCTATCAGCCGACCCTGGCCAGCGAGCTTGCGGAGCTCGAAGAGCGCATCTGCAATTCGGCCAGCGCCGCGATCACCTCGGTGCAGGCGGTGTATGTGCCCGCCGATGACCTGACTGACCCGGCCGCCGCGCACATCTTTGGCCACCTCTCGGCGTCGATCGTGCTTTCGCGTAAGCGCGCCAGCCAAGGCTTATATCCGGCGGTTGACCCGTTGCAGTCTCAATCGAAGATGCTGACCCCGCAGATCGTCGGCGAGCGCCATTACCAGGTCGCGCAGCAGGTGCGCTCGACCTTGGCAGAGTACGAGGAGCTGAAGGACATCATCGCCATGCTCGGCGAGGAAGAGCTCTCGCGTCAGGACCGCGAAACGGTCAGCAAGGCGCGCCGGCTTGAGCGCTTCCTGACCCAGCCGTTCTTCACCACCGAGCAGTTCACGGGTCATTCGGGCAAGCTCGTGAGCCGTGAGCAGACCATCGAGGGCTGCGAGCGCATCCTCGATGGTGCCTTTGCCGACGTCGACGAGCAGGCGCTCTACATGAAGGGGGCGATCGATGAGTGACGCCGACACGCTTGCAACGGCAACTGAAGCGAGCCGGGCGACGAGGCTGCGACTGCAGGTCTTCGCGCCCACCCAGACCCTCGTCGACGAGCCGGTGCGCAAGATCATCGCCGAGGCGGCCAACGGCTCCTTCTGTCTGCTTCCTCGGCACATCGATTGCGTAGCTGAGCTGGTGCCAGGAATCCTGTCGTTCCTGGATACCAACGCGGTCGAGCGCTTCGTCGCCGTTGATGTCGGCACCCTGGTCAAGGCGGATGATCGGGTCCGGATCGCAACCTTGAACGCGGTGGTCGACGACGACCTCGAACGGCTCAGCGACACCGTGACCGAGTCGTTCTTGACGCTCGAGCAACACGAACAAGAGGCGCGCTCGGCCCTAGGCCGGCTTGAGGCGGGCACGCTGCGCGGCTTTGCCGAAACCCGATTTGCCGAAACCCGCTTTGCCAATACACAAGAGACGCGATGATGGCTCAGCACAAACAATCGCCCGAGGAGCGGTTCCGTGACCAGGTCGAGCGCAAGGCCGCGCGAAAACGGCGCGCCCGCGGCGGGCGCGATCGTAACGTCTGGTTCTGGCTCGGGATGTTCGGCCTGGTCGGTTGGGCGGTTGCCGTGCCCACCGTGATCGGCGTCGCCATCGGTGTGTGGCTCGACCGCCTCTGGCCGGCCGAGCAGGCCTCCTGGACCCTGAGCTTTCTCCTCATTGGCGTCGCACTCGGTTGTGTGAACGCCTGGTATTGGATCAAACGCGAGAGTCGGCATGACGGCAACGAGCAGTGAGGCGCCCGCATGAATGCATCCTGGTGGTTAGCCCCCTGGTCATGGGATCTGAGCCTGTCGGTCATCGCCCTGCTCGGCGGCCTCGCCGTCGGCTGGGCCTTCTTCTATGGCCTGCTGCGCACGGTTCGGATGCTTCCAGGCAGCGAACACCCTGCGCGGCTGCTCGCGCTGAGCCTGGTGATGCGCCTCGCGCTGCTCGCTGGCGCCGGCTGGCTGCTGCTGCAGGTCGGCGGCGGCTGGGTCCAGATCCTGCTGGCGCTGGCCGGCGTGATGCTGATGCGCCTGCTGATCCTGCGTCGCTCGCTGCCGTCAACGAGCCCACCCGCACAACCGGTCTCACGGCCGGTTCGATCCACTCGCGGCTGACCGCGAGCCGCGAGCCGACAGCACATCGCCAAACAGCCATAGCGCCGCACAGCCAAACAGCTACATCGCCATACTGCTTCACAGCTAAACCGCCATACATCCATACAGCCACGTTTAAGCACATGCCACTGCAGCCATGACCATCAGTCCCGACCAAATCGTCCTCTGGGCATGGGGACCGCTCCATCTCAACGCCACGGTGGCCTGGACCTGGGCGATCATGGCACTGATCACCCTGGTTTGCTGGGGCGTCAGCCGGCGCCTGGCCAGCGGCCCTGAGCTATCGCGCTGGCAGAATGCGCTGGAGGTGCTGGTGACCGGTTTGCGCGATCAGATCCGCGACGTCAGCCAGCAGGAGCCCGGCCAGTACCTGCCCTTCGTCGGCACGCTATTCGTGTTCATCGCGGTCTCGAATCTGCTGACGCTGGTGCCCTTCTACCTGCCACCGACCGGCTCGCTCTCGACCACCACCGCGCTCGCCCTGTGCGTGCTCATCGCCGTACCGCTGTACGGGATCATCCATCGCGGCCCGCTCGGCTATCTGCGTCATTACATCGAGCCGACGCCGCTGATGCTGCCGTTCAATCTCATCGGCGAGCTCTCGCGGACGCTCGCGCTCGCGGTCCGCCTGTACGGCAACATCATGAGCGGCACGGTCATCGTTGGCATCCTGCTCAGTCTGACGCCGTTCTTCTTCCCGATCGTGATGCAGCTGCTCGGGCTGCTCACCGGCATGATCCAAGCCTACATCTTCGCCGTGCTGGCGATGGTCTACATCGCCTCGGCGAGCAGCGCCAACCGGGCAGCCGACCAGGGCTCCGATCAGCAAGGCAAGCAGCAAAGCGACCAGCAAGGCAAGCAGCAAGACGATCAGCAAAGCGATCAGCAAGACCATCAGCAAAGCGATCAGGCACCCGAACAGACCGACCGCTCGACACAGGCTTGACCCCCACAGGTTCATCATCAGGAGGCCTTATGGACAGTATCGCCCTCATTGGCATGGTTTCGGCGCTCAGCGCCGGACTCACGATTGGCATCGGCGCGATCGGCCCGGCGCTCGGCGAAGGCCGCGCAGTGGCCCAAGCCCTGAGCGCCATGGCTCAGCAGCCCGATGAATCGGCCAACATCACGCGCACGCTCTTCGTCGGTCTGGCGATGATCGAGTCGACCGCGATCTATTGCTTCGTGGTGTCGATGATCCTGATCTTCGCCAACCCGTTCTGGGACCACGTCATCGCCGGAGGCTGAGACCATGCAGATCGACTGGCTCACGGTCGCCGCGCAAGTTGTCAATTTCCTGATCCTGGTCTACTTGCTGAAGCGTTTTCTCTACCAACCGGTCACCGCCGCGATGGCGCGCCGCGAGCAGCGGGTTGAGGATCGGCTGCAACAGAGCCGCGAGCGTGAGGCGCAGGCCGAGCACGAGCGCGAACGCCTGCATCAGCGCCTCGAACAGCTCGAGCAGCAGCGCGACAAGCTCATGCAAGAGGCGCGCGAGCAGGCCGAGCAGGAGCGTCAACAGCTGCTGGATGAGGCCCGCGACGAGCGCGAGGCCAGCCGCCAGCGTTGGCAACAGCAAGCCGAGGATGAGAAGGACCGGTTTCTCGAGGGTCTGCGGCGTGAGACCGCAGCAGGCTTCGAGCAGCTGGCGCGCAAGGCCCTGACCGACTTGGCCGATGTCGAGCTGGAGGCGCAGATGGTGCATCAGCTCATCGCCAGGTTGGACGCGCTGGACGAGGACATGCGTCAGCAGTTGGCGGGTGCCTCGGCGAGCGAGCAGGTCCAGATCAACACCCGTTTTGCACTGGCCGAGTCGCAGCGACGACAGCTCACCGAGACGATCCAGCAACAGCTCGGCGAACAGCGCGAAGTCGCTTATCAGGAGTCATCGCAGCTGCTGTGCGGGATCGAGCTCCGCGTCGGTGGCCAACGGCTTGGCTGGACCCTCGCCGACTATCTCGACCGCTTTGAAGAACGCCTCGACAACGCCATCGGCGCGACACCCGCTTAGCGCTTAGCGCCTAGCGCCTAGCGCTCAATCGTCGACGACGCAGCGGGGATGACGCCGCTGAAAACGCTTTCAGGCTGCAGAGACCACTTTATGCTCCAACGCACGCTGGACACGAGCTTCGACCAGGTCCACACAGCGATCGACTCGCTCGAGCTCCAACCCGAGCTCAGCGAGATCGGCACCCTGCTCGAGGTCGGCGGCGGCATCGCCCGGGTGCGCGGACTGCCGACGCTGGGCGCCGAAGCACTGGTGCGCTTCCCCGACGGCGTGCTCGGCCTGGCCGTCAACCTCGACGAGCACGAGCTCGGCATCGTCCTACTCGATCACGGTGATCGCCTCACGCCTGGTGCTCAGGTGCAGGCGACCGGACGCCAGGCCGACACACCCGTCGGCGAGGCCTTGATCGGGCGCGTCATCGATGCCACCGGCCGTCCCCTGGATGACGGCGGGCCGCTGTCGATCAATGAGCGCCAGCCAGTGGAACGACCGGCACCGGCGATCATGGAGCGCGCGCCGGTCTCCACCCCACTCGAGAGCGGGATCAAGGCCGTCGACGCGATGATTCCGATCGGCCGCGGCCAACGCGAGCTGATCGTCGGCGACCGCCAGAGCGGCAAGACCACCGTCGCCATCGACACCATCATCAACCAGCGCGACAAGGATGTGCTCTGCATCTACTGCGCGATCGGCCAACGCGGCACCGCGGTGGCCCGCGCGGTCGACGCGCTGCGCAGCAGCGGCGCGCTCGCGCATAGCATCGTGGTCAGTGCCTCCGGTGAGGATGCGCCTGGGCTGCAGTACATCACGCCCTACGCGGCGACGGCGATGGGCGAATACTTCATGCAACAGGGCCGCGATGTGCTGATCGTCTACGACGATCTGACCCGCCACGCCCGCGCCTATCGAGAGCTGTCGCTGTTGCTGCGCCGCCCACCAGGGCGTGAGGCCTACCCGGGCGACATCTTCTACATCCACTCGCGGCTGCTCGAGCGCGCCACGCACCTGCGCGAGGAGCTCGGCGGCGGCTCGCTCACCGCACTGCCGATCGTCGAGACCCAGGCCCAGGACATCTCCGCCTACATCCCCACCAACCTGATCTCGATCACCGATGGCCAGATCTATCTCTCGCCGACCCTCTTTCGCAAGGGGCTGCTGCCGGCCATCGATGTCGGGCGCTCGGTCTCGCGCGTCGGCGGCAAGACCCAGTATCCGACCTTTCGCCAAGTCGCTGGCGATCTGCGCCTCGCCTATACCCAGTTTGAGGAGCTCGAGACCTTCGCGCGCTTTGCGACCCGGCTCGACGAGCGCACCCGACAACGCATCGAGCGTGGACGGCGCGTCCGGCAGATCCTGCGTCAGCCAGCTGGGCAGCCCTTGCGCGCGAGCGAGCAGGTCGCGGTGCTGCTTGCGACCAATGCGGGTCACCTCGATGCGGTGCCAACCGAGCGCGTCGTCGATGCCGAGCAACGCATCCGCGAGCATGTGCGCTCCTCGCTGCCTGAGATCTGCGCGCGGATCGATGCTGGTGAAGATCTGGACGAGTCGGACTGGGAACAGCTCGACACGGCCGCCGCTGACGCTGTCAGCGGGCTGACCGAGGACGATTGACCGCATGGAATCTCCCCAAGCCCTGCAGCAACGGATTCAAAGCCTTGGCGATCTGCAGCAGATCGTTCGCACCATGAAGGCACTCTCGGCGGTCAGCATTCGTCAGTATGAGCGTGCAGCCGACACCTTGGCCGATTCCGAGCACTGTATTCAGCTCGGCTTGCAGGTCGCGCTCCGCGACGGCCTTCAGGCCTTGCCCGATCGCAGCACCAGCGGGACCGGGGCGGCAGCCGTCATCGTCTTCGGCACCGATCATGGACTCTGCGGCCGCTTCAATGAAGTCATTGCCGAGCAGGCGTTGGAACATGTGTCGGAGCAAGCATCGGAACAATCACCCGGCGAGCAGGGCCGCGGCGAGCAGGCCCCCAAGGCGATGCACTGGCTCGCCGTCGGCGAGCGCCTACTGCCGCTGCTGGATCAGCAGAGCCAACTGGAATGGATGCAGGTGCCGAGCTCGGCGGCCGGGATCACGGCCGTGGTGCAACGGGTGCTCTTGCGCGTCGATGACTGGCGGGCACAGGGCGTCGACCGGGTCGAGCTGTTCCAGAACCGCCCAAGCGGTCGCAGCGGCTATGAGCCGACGCGGCAGCAGCTGTTCCCATTCGACCGAGAACGCTTTCAGCGCTTCGCTCAGCACCCCTGGCCATCAAGGCAGCTCCCGCAAGCGATGATGCCGCAGCCTGCTCTGCTGCGGCATCTGCTGCGCCAGCACTACTTCTTCATGCTGTTTCGCGCCCTGGCCGAGTCGCTTGCCGCCGAGCACGGCGGTCGCCTGGCAGCGATGCAGGCCGCTGAGAAGAACATCGACGAACGGCTTGAAGAGGTCACCGGTCGCTTCCGCCGCGTGCGCCAAGAACAGATTACCAGCGAGCTGCTCGATGTGGTGTCCGGCTTCGAGGCGGTGTCCTGACAGGCGTGATCTTCCGTTGTCGGCGGCCACTTGCTGAGGTGCGGTGGCGCATTTGCCCCGCCGACGGGGAATATCCCCCGATGACTCCCGTGATCCCTAGCGTTGTCGCGCTGATCGCAACTGCTGGTGCTCGGTTTCTGCGCGGTCTCTCATCTCAATCTCTGCTCTTCATACTGCCATTGGCCAGAAACTTGCTGGCTTGCTCTGGTGCAGAGAAACGCAAACAGATCACCGCAACGCAGACGAATAGGAGCCGAGCCAATGGCCCTCCCGATCCCCGAGATCCTGACCCAAGCCGCCGAGCCCTTCGAGGACTCGGACAGCGCGCCGATCGACGCCCTGCTGCAACGCATCGGCAGCGCACGCGTGGTGCTACTCGGTGAGGCCACCCATGGCAGCTCGGAGTTCTATCGCATGCGGGCACGCATCACCCGCGAGCTCATCGAACACCATGGCTTCGACTTCATCGCTGTCGAAGCGGATTGGCCCGATGCCCAGCGCATCGACACCTATGTGCGCCATCTCGATATTCAACCGCCGGATTGGCGGGCCTTCGCTCGGTTTCCCACCTGGATGTGGCGCAACACCGAGGTCCACGAGTTCGTTCAATGGCTGCGTGGCTATAACACCACTCGAGCCGACACCTCCCAGCGTGTTGGCTTCCACGGGCTGGACCTGTACAGCATGTTCTCGTCGATCGGCGCCGTGCTGGACTATCTCGAGGGTGTCGACCCGGAGACTGCCGCGCTCGCGCGCGAGTGCTATGGCTGCCTCAGCCCCTGGCCCACGGCGAGACCAATGTCGGTGAGCTTTGCCGCCGTGAGTTTGGCGACGACGCCGCGCTGGTCGGCTTTGGCACCGATCACGGCACCGTCGCCGCCGCCGATGACTGGGATGGGCCGATGCGCGTCAAGCAGGTTCGTCCAGCGATCAATGGCAGCTATGAGCGTCTCTGCCACGAGACCGGGCTCAGCGCGTTCACGCTGCCCTTGCGCGGCCGCAACGGCTTCAACGGTGATGCCGCCCAGCTTGGCGCCCTGCGCAGCGCGCTGATCAAGCCTCAGCTTGAGCGCGCGATCGGCGTGATCTACCGTCCGCGGACCGATGCACATCCTGGGGCCCAAACGCGGCCCGCTACTGTTTCAGCTGCCGCCGAAATGGCGGTTCAATCCCGAGCGCTTGGAGCAGTTCCTCGAAGCACTCAAAGGCGCCGGCGAGGATGCCGGCCATGATGCCGGCGGGGATAAAGGGCGCTGGGCCTTCGAGTTTCGCGATCAGCGCTGGATCAACGACGATAGCTTGGCGCTGCTCGAACGCTTCAATGCCGCCTTCTGCATCTATGACCTCGACGGCTACGAGACAGAGCGCCATCTGACCGCCGACTTCGTCTATCTGCGCCTGCACGGACCCAACGGCCCCTATCGCGGCCGCTACTCCGATCAGGCGCTCGAGCGATGGGCCGAGACCTTGCAAGGCTGGGCCGACCGTGGCCTGGACACCTACTGCTGGTTCGACAATGACGAAGCCGGCCACGCGCCACGCAATGCCCAGACCCTGGCTCAGCTTCTCGGCTCGAATGGGTCTGCTTGACTTGGACTGGAGATGGGGAAGCGATGCGAATTAGGCTGCCTCGGAGACAACCCGCTCGATCTGCAACGGATACATTCCAATCTTCCGCGCATCGAGGATCGTGATCTCGCCAATGCCTTCAGTGGTGTAGCCTATATTCACGTTCCAGCTGACCGATTCATCTCGCACAATCGGACCCTTCGACATCTCGACGAACAAGATGTCATCTTCTTCATAATAAATGATCTTCATCTGCTCTCCCGAAGGGTCCAGTCGACCATGATGGTTTTGACAATAATAGCTTGTTCTGTCACGACAGCCGCACAAACGAGATTATCTGAACGCGATTCGAAGTGACGGAAGATCCAGCCATCGGCTTGACTCTTGGCTCGATACTCTCCTTCTTCAATGAGTTGTTTGACTTCCAGGAGCGTTATAGAACGTTTGGCCATTGATTCAATGGCATGGTTGGTCAGCCATACTTTCCGGCTAAACCGATGGCTTTCAAAGCATTCACTCATTGCAAGCAGGCTCCTCGGCAAGCAGGCTCCTCGTGCGAACGCTGTAGTGTGTCGAAAAACAGAACAAGACAACAGCCTATCGAGCGACGAATTTCATTGGCCGGCGGCGAGAACATCGACCCCGAGCGCATCGAGGCGCGTCTCGAGCACTGCCCGTCGGTGCGCGAGGTCGGCGTGCTCGGCCACGAAGGCCGACTCGCGGCCGTCGTCGTACCAAAGGCTGAGGCCACGCGCGATCAGGATCAAGACCGTCTGCGACAGCAGATCAGCGACGAGATCACCGCGGCATCGCGTGATTTAGCGAGCACCCAGCAGATCGACAGCCTGCGACTCGACCGCTCGCCACTGCCGCGCACCCGGCTCGGCAAGCTGCGTCCCCGAGGGTCAACGCTCACCGAACGGGGAGCTGCAGACATTTCGCTCCGGTATCGGCTCGCTGGCCCTCGCCAGCAAGGTGCCCATCTTGCCGGTGCATGTCAGTGGCACCCGCGAGGCACTGCCACCTGGCTCGCTGCGGCTCCGCCCACGCCCGGTCGAGCTGCGCATCGGCGCCCCGGTCGACGCCGAGACGCTCGCGCGGGAAGGTCAGGGAGAGGGCGATGCCGAGCGCATCGCCCATGCGCTTCAGGCGCGGGTCCGCGCCCTGGGTGCCGGCTCTGACGACGCCTAAAGACCCAGCAAAGATCCTGCTCCCTGCTCGGCGCTAATGCGCCTTGACCTCGATCCTGCGCGGCTGCAGCTCGGCGCGCTTGGGAATCTTCAGACTGAGCACGCCGTTGCCCAGATTGGCGTCGACATTCTCGGTATCGAGCTCCGGGCTGAGGCTAAAGCTGCGGCGGTAGCGGGTTCCGCGTACATCGGCGTACAGGGGCTTGACGTTCTCGGACACCTCGACCGCGACCTCGCCTTCGATCGTCAGGTTGTTGTGGTCGATTTGGATATCGAGCCGATCCTTGGAAACGCCCGGCAGGTCCGCCTCGAGGGTGATGCCTGCATCGTTCTCGTAGATATCGACCGCCGGTAACAGCTCGATCTCACCGTCGCCCTGTCTGGGCAGTGTGCGACCGCGCTCGGCGGTGGTCATGTCGGTCTTCTCGTTCATGATCATTGGCTCCGCTGTTTGCGTTGGATACTGTGTGCGTTGGACCTGGGTGATTGGAACAGGGCCAGGTATGTTGGGAGACTCAGCCTGTCGGCGGACTCACTGCGGGCGGATCTGCCGCGGCTTGCCCTGCTCCGATCGCTGCATCCGGATGTGCAGCACACCATCGCGATAATTGGCCTCGACCTTGTCTGGATCGACATCGTCGGGGAGCGACATGACCCGGCGGAAGGTCCCGCTCATGCGCTCGTTGAGGTAATACTCGGCCTCAGGCTGACGCTCGAGCTTGCGCTCGCCGGCGACGGTGAGGACATTGCGCTGCACCGAGATATCGAGACTTGAGGTATCGATCCCCGGGGCGAAGGCGTAGACCTCGACCTCATCGTCCGAGGCGCCGATATTGATGGCCGGAAAGGTGCCGCGCGCGGCGGCGCGGATACTCGCGGGCATGCCCCAGGCGCCATAGGGACCGCCCAGGTCGCGGCTCAGGCGGGCAAGTTCATTGAAGAGACTGTCGACACTGGTGGGATAGCTGAACATCGGTTTTCCTCCGTTTTTCAGGGTTGGCGTTGAAGCGGCGAAGAGCTGCTCACTCCATGATGAAGGTCACCTTCATGTCGACGCGAAAGCCGGTGACCTTGCCATCGTTGACCACGACCTTTTGCTCCTTGACCCAGGCCCCTTCGATGTTCTTGAGGCGCTTGCTCGCCTCTTCGATGCCGGTGCGAATCGCGCGCTCGAAGCTTTCGGTCGACTCGGCGGTGATCTCAATGATCTTGGCGACAGACATGGCTGGCTCCTTAACTCGCTTTGAAAGGTTGCGGGATGTGCCGAGACGGCCGTAACGGGTATCTCGGCACGCTCGCTCTAAGCACGGCGCGTGCCAGCGTTCATCTACCGCGCGCAATCCGTTGATCCGGAAGCGCTCGACGCCGAGCCGACCGATTTGGACTCGCGGAATCCGTCATGGGCTAGCCGCGGGCTGAGTGGCGATGGCGGCTGGCTAGCGGAGCACACGGGGCAAAGGCGGTTGTTTTGACAACCCCATGGCTCATAGCAACCAGCCAGCGCAGGCACGGCCGCTGTCAGACGCGGCTCAGGCCTCGTCGGTCGCTCAAGCTCTCGAAGCTCGTCGTAAAACTCATCGCACAACTCGTTGCACAAGACGACTACGAGACGACGACAGCTCACCGGCCATTGACACAAGAAACCGAAGAGAAAGCACTATTGATGGCATGAAAATTGCTTAATTACAAGCTAGACCCACCGAGGGCGCAGCCGTATCTGGCCCCGGCCCAAACCATCAAACACGATCCAGCAGAGCGCTAATATGCCCGCAAAACAGCCTCGACAACGCTCACCCTGGCACCTGGCCCGCGCACACCATGCGGACGAGGTTCGCGCGCGACTCGCATCTGAGGGCGGTGGCGGGCACCTCGGCGATGCGGTGCTGGGCGCGATCGACGGTGGCATCACCAGCTTCGCGGTCGTCGCTGGCGCCGTCGGCGGTGGCTTCTCGAGCCTGGTGGTCATCATCCTCGGCGTCGCCAGCCTGCTCGCCGATGGCTTCAGCATGGCGGTCAGCAACTATCTCAGCACCAAGAGCGATGCCCAGGCCGCCGATCAGGCCCATCGCGAGGAGCTGCGGCATATCGAGGAGATCCCCGAGCATCAATGCCTGGAGCTGCGCGAGGTCTTCTCCGCCAAAGGCTTCGAGGGCGAGACGCTGGATCGCATCGTCAAGACCATCGCCGAAGACCCCGAGCTTTGGGCCAAGACCATCACCCAAGAGGAGTTCGGTCTGCAGCCGGGCGATACCGGCCAGCCGTTGCAGTCGGGTGCGGCGACCTTTGCCGCGTTCGTGCTGGTCGGTGCGATCCCGCTGATCCCGTTCGCGATACCCGTCCTCAGCCTCGATCAGGCCTTCATCGCCAGTATCGCTGCGACCTCGCTGGCGTTCCTGGGCGTCGGCATCACCAAAGGTTGGGTGTTGGATCAATCGCGGTTCCGCTCCGGTCTCGAGACCCTACTCACCGGCGGCGGCGCCGCGCTGCTCGCCTACGGAGCCGGCACCCTGCTGCGGACCTGGCTCGGAACGGGCGCGGTTGCCTGAGCCGGCACGATCCTCGCGGGCCCGGCCCGTGGTCATCGCGGGCCGGCTCGCCCGCTTGAGTGGCTAGCTCGAGTGGTGGTCTTCGCGTTGCCAGGCCTCGTCGAGCAGGGCACGAACCTCGTCGTCGGTGGTCTGGGAGAAGCGGTCGTACCAGGCGCCGACGCCCATGAACGGCTCCGGTGTCGCGAGTTCGACCACCCGATCGGCCTGCTCGGCGACCAGGTCGACGGCTTCCGTCGACGCCACCGGCACCGCCACCACGAGTTCGGCTGGCCCATGAGCCGCCGCCGCTTGGACGGCGACCCGCATCGTGGCTCCGGTCGCTAGTCCGTCATCGACCAGGATCACGCAGCGTCCAGCGAGCGCGGGTGGCAACCGCGTGCCGCGGTAGGCGGTCTCCCGACGCTCCAGCTCACGCTGTTCCGATTCGGTGACACGCTCGATCGCCGGCCGTGAAATCCCCAAGGCGCGAATGATATCGGGGTTGAGCACCTGCGCGCCGCCGCTGGCGATGGCGCCCATCGCCAGCTCCGGCTGGCCCGGCACGCCGAGCTTGCGCACCAGCATCAGGTCCAGCGGCGCCGCCAGCGCGCGCGCCACCTCGGCGGCGACGGGGACCCCGCCGCGGGGCAGCGCCAGGACCAGGAGGTCCATGCGTCCAAGATAATCCGGGAGCGCCTCGGCCAGCAGGCGGCCAGCCTCGGTACGATCGGCAAGGGGAAGCTGTATGGCAGTCATCATCATCAGTCTTTCTGTTGACGGATGTTGATCGGGAAGCAAACCGCGCGCCAACACGGCCGCCAACGGTTTGGCGCTCCCCAGGACGGCCGAGGTGACCATCGCGGCCGCTGAACCCTCGAGACGGTTCAGCGCCCGGCGATGGCGGCTTCGAGCTCCGGCATCGCGACCAGCGAGCGCGCCAGCGTGAGGCCGACCCCCAACCCGGAGCGCGAGGTCTGCGGCTCGCCGTCGCGCTGCTGGGCCTGAAAGAAGGGCTCGAAGATGCGTGCCTGGGTCTCGGCGCTCATGCCGATGCCCTGATCGCGGATGCCGACCTCAGCCAAGCCATCGTGCGAACTGGCACTGAGCCGAATCTCGCTGTCGGCCGGCGAATAGCGGCTGGCGTTGACCAGCAGGTTGGCGAAGATCTGACGCAGCCGGGTGGCGTCGGCCAGCAGCGGCATGGGCTCATCGCTGATGTCGAGCGCGAGGCGTTGGTTGTTGGCCTCGAGCGTCGATTGGACCTGGACTACGACGTCCTGCAGCGTGGTGCTCAAATCCAGCGGCTCGCACTGCAGGCTGAGCTTGCGGCGAGCGATGCGCGAGATATCGGAGAGATCGTCGAGCAGGCGCTTGATCTGTGCCGACTGCGTCGAGATGACGCTCAGGCAACGCGCGGCGGCTGGTGCCTCGAGCTGCAGCGAGTCCAAGACCTCGCCACAGGTCATGATCGCCGCGAGCGGGTTGCGCAGCTCGTGGCCCAGCGTTGCCAAGAACTCGTCGCGCTGGGCCACATGCTCGGCGCGCTCGTTGAGATGATCTGGGTCTTGTGACAGTCGACCTCACCGGCAAGCTCACGCGCAAGCTCCCCCGGCGCGACCTGGCCAGGGTCGATCTGGCGCAGCGTCAGCAGATCCGAGTCCAGCGCCGAGTCGATCGCGAGTCCCTGGCTGAGGGCACGCTTGCGAAAGGTGGTCAAGGACTCATCGAAGGCATAGAGCGCAACCCGCTCGCCGCGCTCCGCCGCTGCCATGGCGAAGCTGCTGACCAAGGTCGATTTGCCGCAGCCGGGCGGGCCGATGATGCCGACGCTGGTGCCGCGCTCGAGTCCACCGCCGAGCAGTGCATCAAGGGGTTCGCTGCCGCTCGAGATGAGTCCGTCGCGTGCTGGCGCCGACGGTCGATCCGGCTCAAGCCGCGGAAAGACGCTCAGCCCACCGGTCTCGATCCGCAGATCATGAAAGCCACCGACATAGGGCTGGCCGCGCAGCTTCGGCAGCCAGAGCCAGCGCCGTCCGGTTCCGTAGTCATTGAGCCGCTGCTCCATGCGGATGATGCCCCAGGCCAGACTGCGCGGGTGCCGCTCCACGGGTCCGCTCGCCTCATCGGTGACCAGCAGCGTGGTACCAAGCTCGACGGCCTTGCTGCGGAAGAGCTCGATATGGCGGCGGAAATTCGAGGACTGATCACTGTAGACACGCAAGGCGGCCAGGGTGTCGAGGACGAGGCGCTGAGGCTTCAGGCCATCCATCTCCGCGAGCGCCGCCTGAACCCGGTCATCGAGCGCGATCTCAGAGAGATCGAACAGCGCCGTGCTGTGGATCTCGTCGGCGCTGACCAGGTCGCGCAGCTCGAGCCCCTCGATCGACCAACCATGCGAGTCCGCGATCACGCCAACCTCAGCCGGACTCTCGGCGAGGGTGATCAGCAGGCAACGCTCGCCGCGGCGCACACCCTCGAGCAAGAACTGGAGTCCGAAGGTGGTCTTGCCGGTGCCCGGACTGCCTTCAATGAAATACAGGTGGCCCGGTCGCAGGCCGCCCCGCAGGACATCATCCAGGCCAGGAATGCCAGAGGGGATCAACGCGGTCGACGTCGACATGGGTAGCGCTCCTTGACATGGCGAGTCAGCGTCTCTTCGCTGGCTGATTGACAGCTATGAGTGTTGCGGTGTAAGCGAAGAGGAGAGTGGCTCGCGGATCAACTCCACTCGAATTCCACCATTTGTCGCCAAAAAAAGCCACGGATTTTTCACTTGCGGGTCGCCCAGGCATCGCGTCGGGGTGGCTCGGGCCTTGCTGGTTTAGGATGGCTCGGGCCTTGCTTGAGAGTCGCTAAGTCCATCGGCTTGCGACAGGCTGGCAGCGGCACGGGTTGACCGCTTCGGCAGCTGCCGCCTCGGCAGACCAGGTGGCAACGAGCAAACAAACCATCGAGACGGAGATTTATGATGTCCATGCAGCTGTCATCGCCCGCGTTCACTAACGGCGAGCGCATCCCCGATCGCTACACCAAGAGCGGCGACAATGACCAGCCGGAGCTCATGATCAGCGATGTGCCCGAGAGCGCCCAGGAACTCGCGGTGATCTGCCACGATCCGGACGCGCCCATGCCCAACGGCTTCACCCACTGGCTACTCTACGGTATCCCAACCGGGACTAAGCAGATACCGATGAATGGCGAGAAGCAGTTTCGTCCGGCCGTCAACGATTTTGGCGATATCGGCTGGGGCGGGCCGCTGCCACCGGAAGGCCATGGACCGCATCATTACTACTTCTGGCTCTACGCGCTGAACACGCCCGTCTCCGGCATGCCGGACCGCGAGACCTTTCTGCGCGACTACGGGGCGCATGTGATCGATCAGAGCCGCATCATCGGCCTCTATGAGCGTTGAGATAAGCGATCAGGACACTGGTATCGACATAATGCATCAATACCGATCCTGTCTTGATCATCATAGCGGCTCGGCCCTCGCCTGCTGAGGTCGATATCCCCCGCGCGCGGTGTATTTCCACAACGCAATTAGTCGCTGTTTTAGCAGACCGACGCCGAAGGGACCAGCGACAGGTCTGTTGCCTGGCTTGCCTGTGGCCGCATCACCTTGGCATCGCACGGCTTAACAGTTGGCACAAGTGCTGCTTTCGATTGGCAAACCCTTGAGTCACCCCGTTCGTGCGCCCGTGACTGAAAACCGTAAAACCCTTAGAGCAGCCTCGTTGCGGTCTTTAAGGGTTGCGGTCTTGGGCGCGGACGATTGCTGCCACCTTCGGCTGGAGAAAACTGATGAACGATGGGACGCTGATTGCTTGGCTCAATGATCTTGGCAGTGACGATGTCGCCCAAGTCGGCGGTAAGAACGCCTCGCTCGGCGAGATGATCCGCCATCTCGGCGCCGAAGGCGTGCGCGTGCCGAGCGGCTTTGCGACGACCGCGCAGGCCTATCGGCAATTCCTGGCCGAGAACGCGCTGGAGCCGCGTATCCGCGAGCTGGCCCAAGCCTTTGAGCAGGGTGAGCGCCCACTCAACGAGGTCGGCGAGCAGATCCGCGCCCTCTTCCTCGACGCCGAGATCCCGGCGGCCTTGGCTGATGCCGTTCGCGACGCTTACCAGGCGCTGGCCGAGCAGACCGGGCGCGATGAGCCCGATGTCGCGGTGCGCTCGAGCGCGACCGCCGAGGATCTGCCTGAGGCCAGCTTCGCCGGTCAGCAGGAGACCTTCCTCAATATCCGCGGCGCCGACGCCCTGCTTGATGCCATCCGGCGCTGTTTCGCCTCGCTGTTCACCGATCGCGCCATCTCGTATCGCCAGGACAACGGCTTCGATCAGCTGCAGGTAGCGCTCTCGGTCGGGGTGCAGCAGATGGTGCGCGCCGACAGTGGCAGCTCCGGGGTGATGTTCAGCATCGACACCGACACCGGCTTCCCGCGCGCGGTGCTGATCAACGGCGCCTGGGGGCTCGGCGAGACGGTGGTCCAGGGCATCATCGACCCGGACGAATACCTGGTCTTCAAGCCGCTCTTGGATGATCTATCGCTGGCGCCAATCATCGCCCGCCAGCCGGGTGGCAAGGCGCAGAAGATGGTCTATGCCGACAGCCAGGCCAATACCCAGGCCGACAGCCAGACCGACCCCAGCGCTGAAGACCCGACCCGGCTCGTGGAGACCAGCGAGGACGAGCGCCGGGCACTGGTCCTGAGCGACGACGAGGTCCTGTCGCTGGCGCGCTGGGCGGTGACCATCGAGGACCACTACGGCAAACCCATGGACATGGAATGGGCCAAAGATGGCGAGACCGGCGAGCTGTTCATCGTCCAGGCGCGACCTGAGACCGTGCACTCGCAGCGCGCCGAAGGCCTGCTCAAGACCTATCGGCTCGAGGCTAGTCGCGACGAGACCGGCGAGCCGCTTGTCAGTGGCACAGCGATCGGCGACGCCATCGCCGCTGGCAAGGTGTTCCGACTTGACGACCCCGGCGAGAACGACCGCTTCGAGGACGGCGGCGTGCTGGTGACCGAGATGACCGATCCGGACTGGGTGCCGATCATGCGCCGCGCCGCCGCCATCGTCACCGACCACGGCGGGCGCACCTCACACGCTGCCATCGTCAGCCGCGAGCTGGGTTTGCCGGCGATCGTCGGCACCGGCCATGGTACTGAAGGGCTCGCCGACGGCGACGAGGTCACGGTGTCCTGCGCCAGCGGTGAGACCGGGCGTGTCTACGCCGGGCGGATGCCGTTCGAGGCCGAGGAGATCAGCCTCGACGAGATCCCGACGACGCGCGCCAAGATCATGCTGAACATGGCCAACCCAGCGGCCGCGCTGCGCTGGTGGCAGCTGCCAAGCGATGGTGTCGGCCTGGCCCGGATGGAGTTCATCGTCAATCAGCACATCAAGATCCACCCGATGGCGCTGATCCGCCCGGAGGCGGTGGAGGATGAGGACGCGAGCACGCAGATCGCCGCGCTGACCGCTGGCTGGGATGAACTAACCGAGTATTTCGTCGATCATCTGGCACGCGGTATTGCCCGAATCGCGGCGGGCAGCCATCCGCAGCCGGTCATCGTGCGCATGAGCGACTTCAAGACCAACGAGTATGCGGACCTGATCGGCGGCCGCGCCTTCGAGCCGGTCGAGGCCAATCCGATGCTCGGCTGGCGGGGCGCCAGTCGCTATTACAGCGATGAGTACCGGGAGGGCTTCGCCCTGGAATGCCGGGCGATCCGCAAGGCGCGCGAAGAGATCGGCTTCGACAACATCTTGGTGATGATCCCCTTCTGCCGCACGCCGCTGGAGGCCGACCGGGTGCTCGAGGTCATGGCCGAAGAGGGCTTGCAGCGCGGCGAGCGCGGGCTCGAGGTCACTGTGATGTGCGAGATCCCGGCGAACGTGATCCTGGCGCGCGACTTCGCCGCCCGCTTCGATGGCTTCTCGATCGGCAGCAATGACCTGACCCAGCTCGTGCTCGGCGTCGATCGCGACTCCGACCGGCTGGCGCATCTGTTCGACGAGCGCAACGATGCCGTGCGCCAGATGATCAGCTCGGTGATCGCCGACGCCCATGCGCGCGAGCGTAAGGTCGGACTCTGCGGCCAGGCGCCGAGCGATCATCCGGACTTCGCCGCCTTCCTGGTGCGCGCCGGGATCGATTCGATCTCAGTCAATCCGGACAGCTTCCTCTCGGTCAAACAGGCCGTCGCCGAGATCGAGCAAGCAGGCTGAGGCGGGCTAAGGCGAGCTGGGAATCCCAACCCGGGGCTCGCCTCGCCCTGGCTCACCAGAATGGCGAACAGGCCAGCCAATGTTGCCTGGATTTTCTGTGCATCATAAGAACCGCGACTGGGAGAGGATCACAATGGAGCGCAACCTGTTCGTGCTCGGCATCGACGACTTCAATCTGCGCCAGCTCCGCGCCATTCGCAATGCCGACAATTATCGCTTCCACCCGCTGATGACCGTCGACGAGGTCAAGTCGCACGGAACCTTCCCGTTCCAATCCGTCCTCGACCAGGCCCGAGACAAGCTCGAACGCTTCGATGGGCGGATCGATGCCATCATTGGCTACTGGGACTTTCCGGTCACATCGGCTGTGGCCGTACTCTGCCGCGAATTCGGCCTGCCCTCACCCACGGTCGAGAGCGTCGCCTGCTGCGAGCACAAATATTGGGGCCGGCTCGAGCAGCAGAGGCTGGTCCCAGAGATGGTGCCCCGCTTCACCGCGGTCGACCCCTTTGACGCCAAGGCAGCGGACCAGCTCGACCTCGACTTCCCGTTCTGGCTCAAGCCGGTCAAGAGCACCAATTCGCTGCTCAGCTTCCGCGTCCAGGATCGCCGCGAGCTCGAGGACGCGCTCAGTCAGATCCGGGAGGGCATCGGCCACATCGCCGAGGCCTTCGATGCCTTCTTGTCTCAGGTCGACCTGCCAAACGTGATGGCGCAGACCAGCGGGCGTTACTGTATCGCCGAAGCGCTCATCAAGGGGCGCCAGTGCACCGTCTCCGGTTATGTCTATCGCGGCAAGGCGCAGGTCTATGGCGTGGTCGACTCGATCAACTATCCCAATGGGATGTCCTTCCAGCGTTATCAGTACCCATCGCAGCTACCCAGCGCGGTGAAGACTCGGCTGCGAGAGGCCTCGGTCAAGGTGATGGATGGCATCGGCTATGACCAGGCGGCCTTCAACATCGAGTATTTCTACGACGAAGCCACCGATACACTCTCTCTGCTGGAGATCAATCCGCGCATCTCACAGTCACACGGGTATCTGTACGAGCAGGTCGATGGCCGACCCAATCACCAGGTGGGCGTCGAGCTCGCGCTCGGCGAGGAGCCCTGCGTGCTGCGCCGCCAGGGTCCGTTCGGCTGCGCGGCAAAGTTCCATCTGCGCGAGTTCGAGGACGCCCATGTCGAGCGCGTCCCGAGCGAGCCAGAGCTGCGTCAGATCGAGCGCGACCATCCAGGGACCTCGATCGACCTGATGGTCGACCAGGGCATGCAGCTCTCCGAGCTGTTCGAGCAGGACAGCTATAGCTACGACATCGCCCACATCTTCACCGCGGCAGAAGATCAACCCGCACTGCTCGAACACTACGAGCAGATCGTCGACGCCATGCCGCTCAAGCTCAGCCGATAGCCCAAGCTCAGCCGATAGCCTAAGCTCAGCCGATAGAACTCAGCTGATAGAGCTCAGCCGATAGAATCCGGCCGATAGAATCCAGCAGCCTAAACGCAGCGAGGAGGTTCCATTGCGAACGGTCACGGAGCTCCCCAACCCGATCATCGATCGCGAGCATGTGTGGATCGAGATGGCGGACGGTGTGCGTCTGTCCGCCCGCATTTGGATGCCCGAGGATGCCGAGCAACGCCCGGTGCCCGCGATCCTGGAGTACATCCCCTACCGCAAGCGCGATTCGATCCGGCTGCGCGACGAGACCTTGCATCCCTACTTCGCCGGACATGGCTACGCCGCGGTGCGTGTCGACCTGCGCGGCAGCGGTGACTCCGAGGGTTTGCTCCAAGACGAGTACCTGCAGCAGGAGCTCGACGACGGGCTCGAGGTGATCCACTGGATTGCGGCGCAGCGCTGGTGCGACGGCAATGTCGGGATGATCGGCATCTCCTGGGGCGGCTTCAATGGGCTGCAGCTCGCCGCGTTGCAGCCGCCGGCCCTGAAGGCCGTGATCAGCGTGGCCTCGAGCGACGACCGCTATGCCGACGACGTCCATCACATGGGCGGCTGCCTGCTCGGCGACAATCTGTCCTGGGCCTCGACCATGTTCGCCTACAACGCGCTGCCGCCCGACCCGGCGCTGGTCGGGCCGAGCTGGCGCGAGACCTGGCTGCAACGCCTGGAGCACAGCGGTCTGTGGCTGGAGCACTGGCTGCGCCATCAGCGTCGCGACGACTATTGGCGCCACGCGTCGATCTGCGAGGACTACAGCGCGCTTCGCTGCCCGGTGATGCTGGTCAGCGGTTGGGCCGACGGCTACAGCAATGCCGTCTTCCGGATGCTCGCGAAGCTCGAGGTGCCGCGCCTCGGCGTAGTCGGCCCCTGGTCGCACAAGTATCCCCATCTCGGCGTGCCCGGCCCGGCCATCGGCTTCCTGCAGGAGTCCCTGCGCTGGTGGGACCATTGGCTCAAGGGTCTCGACACCGGGGTGATGGAGGAGCCGATGTTGCGGGCCTGGCTGCAGGACAGCGTTCCCCCCACAACCCGATATCAACGCCGCCCAGGCCGCTGGGTCAGAGAACGGAGCTGGCCCTCAGCGCGCATCCAGCCGTTGAGGCTGCGGCTGGCCCCGCATCGACTGCTCACCGAGTCCGACGAGAGCCAGATTGAAGCCAACCCGGAAGGCGACCCGCCAACCACCCATCGGGAGTCCGAACGGGAGCCTGATCAGAAGGCCGATCCTAAGTCCCATGAGGCCTCGCAATACCTGCACTCACCGCTCGGGCTCGGACTCTTCGCCGGCAAATGGTGCTCCTATGCCGCATCGCCCGATCTCCCCCACGACCAGCGCCAGGAGGACGGCGGCGCCCTCGTCTACGATTCGGCACCGCTCGAGGAGCCGCTCGAGATCCTGGGGAGTCCGAGCCTCCTCCTTGAGCTGTCGGCGGAACGCCCGGTCGCCATGGTGGCGGTGCGCCTCTCCGACATCGCCCCCGACAACAAGGCAACGCGCGTCACCTTCGGTCTGCTCAACCTGACCCATCGCGATTCCAGCGATGCGCCGACACCGCTGGAGCCGTGCAAACGGTATCGCGTCCAGGTAGAGCTCAACGATGTCGGCTATGCGTTCCCGCCCGGCCACCGTGTGCGCATCGCGCTCTCGACCTCCTATTGGCCGATGGCCTGGCCGGCCCCGGAATCAGTCGGCCTGACAGTCTACCCGGGCAGCAGCACACTCACCCTTCCCGCCCGGCCACCGACCACCGAAGACGCGGAAATTGGTCACTTCGGTCCTGCCGAGGGTACGGCGCCATCGGCAAGCCAAATGCTGAGCCCCGGTCAACACAGTTGGCGGGTGATGCGCGATCTGGAGACCGATGTCTCAACACTGGAGGTCGTCAACGACAACGGCTGTCGCCATCTCTCGGGGCCGGATCTGACCGAAACGAAAAAGGCACTCGAGTGGTATAGCTCTCGTGGCGACGAGTACGATTCGCCCCGCGGAGAGGCCCTCTGGGAGCGCTCGCTGACGCGAGGCGACTGGAGTATCCACACGCGCACGCGCACCCTGCTCACCTCAGACAGCCGATTCTTCTACCTGAGCGCCGAGCTCGATGCCTGGGAGAATGACAAGCGGATCTATTCGCGCAACTGGGATCATCGCATCGAGCGCGACCTCCTTTAGGCGATTGCCGACGGATCAGGATCAGCCTGGGCTCAGAGCAGCAACAGACTGAGCGCCATCACCGCCATGCCAGCGACCAGCGCATACACCGTTGGATGGTGCTCACCATAGGTCTCGGCCGATGGCAGCAGCACGTCGAAGGAGATGAAGATCATGATTCCGGCGACAGCCGCCAGCGAGAGACCGAGCAGGGCCTGGGACCAAAAGCCCGACAACAACAGCAGGCCGAGCAGCGCGCCGATCGGCTCAGAAAGCCCCGACAGCGCAGACCAGCCGAACGCCTGCCAGCGGCTGCCGGTCGCGTAGTAGACCGGCACCGAGACCGCGATCCCTTCAGGAATATTGTGGATACCCACCGCAAGCGCGACCGGTATCCCGAGATCGATATCCTGCATCGAGGTCAGCAAGGTCGCCAACCCTTCGGGCAGGTTGTGCAGCGTGATGACCGCTGCGGTGAGCAGACCGACGTTCATCAGCGGCTCGGCGCCAACCGCCTCGTTTTCGCTGCTGCCGGTTTCCTTACTGCCGGAGGCCTCCGCGTTTACCCCGCTGCTAGAAGGGCCCTGCGTGCCTGGAGCGCTCCGCGTGCCGGGAGAGTCCAGCGTGTTGGGAGAGCGCATCTCATGCGGGTTGTAGCCGAGCGGAACCGAGCGGTCGATGACGGCAACCAACAGCATGCCGACGAACAAGGCGACAACGGCTATGGTTTGCGGTGCGCTGCTGATCTCCTCGAGCGCATCCACGCCGGACGGCAGCAGCTCGACGAAGGAGACGTAGATCATCACCCCCGCCGAGAACCCGAGCGCGACCCCGAGGAAGCGGATATTGGCACGAGGGGCAAAGAAGGCGATCACACTGCCAATCGCGGTGGCGAGGCCGGCAAGCAGCGTCAACAGCAATGCCGGCCCGATCGAAGTGGCATCCATAGAGAGTGGCTCCTTGGACTGGACTGATAAGGTCAGAGGGTTTGGCATCATCCGTGCATTTTTCTCGCCAAACTGACCCTTCACTGGAGGACGCATGGCAAACGAGCTTAACAATCGGACCATTGGGGTCCTGGTCGAGAATCTCTTCGAAGACCTGGAGCTGTGGTATCCGCTGATTCGGATGCGTGAGGCAGGTGCGCAGACCCGGCTCATCGGCACTGCGAAGACCACCTACCGGGGCAAGCATGGCCTGACCGCTGAGGCCGAAGAGACTACCGGCTCAGTCCGCGCGGACCAGCTCGATGCGCTGATCATCCCAGGCGGCTATGCGCCCGATCGGATGCGTCGCGACCAGCCGCTGCTTGAGCTGGTGCGAGGCGTCGCAGCCTTGGAGCGGCCCATCGCCTTCATCTGTCACGCCGGCTGGGTGCCGATCTCGGCGGAGATCGTGCGCGGCCGACGCGTCACCTCGGCACCGTCGATCAAGGATGATCTGCGCAACGCCGGTGCCGAGTGGGAGGACGCAGCGGTGGTCGTCGATGGCCCGCTGATCTCGAGCCGGCATCCTGGCGATCTGCCGATGTTCTGTCAGGCCCTGATCGCGCAGCTGAGCTGAGGGGTCCGCATGCCATCGGTTGCCGGGCAAATCACCCACCCGATGGTGGATAGCACCCAGCCTAATCCGTCCGGACCTGATCGATACCTGATCCATACCTGATCCGGACCTAACAAGCCACTGGCGCCAGCGCGACGAGATGACCAACGATCAACCCGCCAACCAACCAGGCGAGCGCCACGAATCGCGCTCGGCGCTGCTGGCCTGGGCCTTCTATGACTGGGCCAGCAATGCCTTTGCGACCTTGATCGTGACCTTCGTCTTCGCCGCTTATTTCACCGATCAGGTCGCCGCCGACCCAACCCAGGGCACCACCCTTTGGGGCAATGCCGTGGCCGCCGCCGGGCTGCTCGTTGCGCTGATTGGCCCCATCCTTGGCGCCGCAGCGGATCAAGGGGGACCGCGCAAGGCGCTGTTCACCCTGCTCACCCTGGCTGCCGTCACCGCGACCGGACTGCTGTGGTTTGTCCGGCCCGATCCGTCCTATGTCGCGCTGGCACTGGTGCTGCTCGGCCTCGGTATTGTCGCCTCAGAGCTGGCCGGCGTGCTCTACAACGCCATGCTGCCCGTGCTCGCCCCGCCCGAGCGGATCGGGCGCTGGTCCGGCTGGGGCTGGGGGTTGGGCTATGTCGGCGGTGTCGTCTGTTTGGCGCTGGCGCTGTTCGGTTTCGTCCGCGAGGACGCCTGGCTGCAGCTGCCGCGCGATGGAGCGCAGCACGTGCGCGCCACCTTCCTATTGGCCGCAGCCTGGCTGCTAGTCTTTGCGCTGCCGCTGTTGCTGAGGGTTCGGATGGCATCCGACGTGCCACAAAAACCGCTGCGGCGTGCGGCCCGCGACGGTGTGCGCCAACTCGCCGCAACGCTGCGCCAGGTCCGACGCTACCGCGTGATCCTGCGTTTCCTCATCGCCCGGATGCTGTATGTGGACGGCCTTGCAACGCTGTTCGCACTGGGCGGTGTCTATGCCGCCGGCACCTTCGCGATGAACGAGCAGGATGTGCTGACCTTCGGCATCCTGCTCAATGTCACCGCCGCGCTCGGCGCCGGGCTGTTTGCCTGGCTCGATGACTGGCAGGGACCACGCACGACGATCCTGCTGGCACTGGGCGGCTTGATCCTGCTCGGGAGCGCGATCCTGTTCGTGCGCAGCCAAACGCTGTTCTGGGTCCTGGGCGGGCTGCTCGGCCTGTTTGTCGGCCCAGCCCAGGCCGCTGCCCGCTCCTATCTCGGGCGCGTCGCCCCGGCCGAGCTGCGCGCCGAGCTGTTCGGTCTGTTCGCCCTGTCGGGCAAAGCGACCGCCTTCGCCGGGCCCTTCCTGGTCGGCTGGGTCACCTGGCTCGCCGGCAGCCAGCGTGTCGGCATGGGCGTCATCGTCGTCTTCTTCGTGCTCGGCTTCGCAATGACATTAACCCTGCCTGAAGCCGACAGTCGCAGCGCAGGGATCGATGACTGAGCGGACCTTGAAGACCTTGCCAACGGCGCCGAGTGGCACGTGAGCTGCATCACTTCAATGACAGTCAGCGTCATCGCGGCGCAGCCCGCAACCACCGACCACAGGAGCAACAGCATGCAACGCATCAGCGGTAAAACAGCGATCGTCACCGGCGGCAGCCACGGCATTGGCCGCGCGACCTGTTCCCGGCTCGCCGCCGAGGGCGCCCGGATCGCGGTGACCGACATCCAAGATGAGGAGGGTGAGGCGGTCGCCAGCGCGATCCGCGACCAAGGCGGCGAGGCCCGCTACTGGCATCTCGACGTCGCCACCGAAGCCTCGGTCGAGCAGGTCTTCGCCGAGATCGACGAGGCGCTGGGAGCGCCCCAGGTGTTGGTCAACAATGCGGGCATCTCCGGCACCGACAAGCCAACCGATCAACTGACCGAGGCCGAGTGGCAGCAGGTGCAGGACATCAATGTCAAGGGCGTCTTCCTCTGCACCAAGCACGTCATCCCCTACATGCGCCGCCTCGGCGGCGGCAGCATCGTCAACCTGTCATCGATCTACGGGATCATCGGCGCACCGGACATCCCCTCCTACCATGCCTCCAAAGGCGCGGTCAGGCTGATGACCAAGACCGATGCGCTGCTCTACGCCGGCGAGGGAATTCGGGTCAATTCGATCCACCCAGGCTTCATCTGGACACCACTGGTCGAGGCACTGGCAAAGGATTCCGGGCAGGGCGTCGAGGCCTATCGCCAGCAGCTCGACGAGCTGCACCCGATCGGACATGTGGGCGAGCCGGAGGACATCGCTAATGGCGTCCTCTATCTGGCAAGCGATGAGGCCAAGTTCATCACCGGCAGCGAGCTTGTGATCGACGGTGGCTATACCGCGCGGTGACCACAACCGCTTTCGCGGAGTCAGCCTTCCCTTAGCAGATGGCACGAAGCGGGCTGACACAGCCGGCATCTGGGCGCGCCATGATCGATCCATCAGGATGACCCTATGAAAATTCTCGTCGCCGACGACAACCACATCCTCGCCAACGTCCTTGCCGATCACCTCAGGTTGGGCGGACATGAGATCCTGACGACTTATGATGGGCGAAGCGCCTCCGCCTGCTGTCGACGGCAGCGCTTTGACGCCATCGTCATCGATTTGCTGATGCCGGATATCCACGGTATC
The DNA here is from genome assembly GCF_016653295.1 of Halochromatium salexigens. Taxonomy (GTDB): domain Bacteria; phylum Pseudomonadota; class Gammaproteobacteria; order Chromatiales; family Chromatiaceae; genus Lamprobacter; species Lamprobacter salexigens. Next base: position 117,865 of record NZ_NHSF01000065.1, read on the forward strand.
GAGGTCCTCGAGCAACTCTATGCCGAGGGTCAGATGCCGCAGACCATCCTCATCAGCGGATTCCCGGAGCTGCTCGATGAGATCGCACCGCGATTGTCGATGGTCCGCGTCGAGACCTTGATCCAGAAGCCCTTTCTGTTCGCTGAGCTGGACGAGGTATTGTCGCGACTCGGCCCATCCGACATGGCCGACCAGGACGCTGTCCAAGCGCCCACGCTCGATATGCGCCAGCCTCGATATGACCACGGCAAACCTGGTGAGCCGCTATGAGCGCCTCGCTTACCCTGTCGGCGGATGCGTGGGCGTGGTGAGCCTAACGCCTCGGGCTTTGCGCGTGGATGGTGCAAATCTGCCCGGTGCGCGGTGGATTTGAGCCGGGCGCGCGGTGGGGTCTAGAAATCGGTCTTCGCCGCCCGGCCGCCTGCGCAACAGCGAGCGCTGCGATCCGGGAACCGACACAACGAGGATGAACGTATGCCAGAGACCGCTCAGGCTCAGCGTCATGCTGATCACGCAGACGACGACCGCAACGCCGGCGACCTCGAGTCCCGGCAGGACGAGGCTTGGCACCAGCTCGAGGTCGAGGATGCGCTACGCGCCCTGAACAGCAGCCGCGACGGCATCACCGATGCCTTCGCCCACCGGCGGCTGGAAACATTCGGGGCAAACCAGATCGGCGAGCGTCGCGAGGTGAGCGCCTGGGCGGTGCTGCTGCACCAGTTCACGAGCCCGCTGATCTACGTCCTGCTGGCAGCGTTGGCGGCCACCCTCGCCATCGGCCTGATCACTGGCGAGCAGCGCTGGGTGGACGCGATCGTCATCGGGGCCGTCCTGATGATCAACTCGACAGCGGGGCCGGAGCACGCGAACGGTCACCTACCGGAGGTCTATACCGGCTCCGACATCGAGGATTGGTCCGACGAAGAGCTCGACGAGGCGCTCGGGCGGGTCAATGTCTTTGCCCGTGTGGAGCCCATCCAGAAGACCCGGCTCGTCGAGCGGCTGAAGGCCAACAACGAGATCGTCGCCGTCACCGGCGACGGCGTGAACGATGCCCCGGCGCTCAAGGCGGCACATATCGGCGCCGCCATGGGTGCGGGGACAGACGTCGCCAAGGAAGCCAGCGACATGGTCGTGACCGACAACAACTTCGCGAGCGTGTATCACGCCGTCGAAGAGGGCCGAACGGCGTTTCGCAACGTGCGAATGGCCACCTTCTTCCTGCTGTCGACCGGTGCGGCGATCGTGATCATGATCCTGACCGCGCTCGGTCTCAACTGGCCACTGCCGCTGCTTCCGGCCCAGATCCTGTGGCTCAACGTGGTGACCAACGGCATCGCCGATGTCGCCCTGGCGTTCGAGCCCGGCGAGAAGGCGCTGTTTCGACGCCCGCCGCGCCCGCCGAGCGAAGGCGTGCTCGACCGCATCCTGATCGAGCGCCTGGTCCTGGTGGGTCTTTGGCTCGCGGCCGGCTCCCTCGGCGTCTTCCTCTGGCAATGGGGGTTCGATGTCCACAGCTTCGCACCGGGCAGCGAGGACAACCTGACCGACGCGCGCACCGCCGCGCTGACGACCATGGTGCTGTTCCAGATGGTGCATGTCTTCAACTGCCGCAGCGAAGACGTCTCGCTGTTCCGCAAGAGCCTGTTCTCGAACAAAGTGCTGTTCCTCGGCGTGCTGGCCTCGCTCGCGGTGCATGTCACGGCCATGTACCTGCCTTGGACGCAGCAGCTGCTCGGCCTCAGCGGGCTGGACCTGAACACCTGGCTCTGGGCTGGCGCCGTCGCCGCCACCGCCATTATCGTCAACGAGCTGCACAAAGGGCTCCGGCCGAAGCGACCCCGCGGCGCGCCTGCTGCAGGCCGACAGGCAGCTCTCGCCTGAGCGCCTGACCGAGGTCGCGGCGATCGGTCCAGCTGGCCAGATGAGTCGCCCGACCTCGCGTTGCGGTTACTGAATTCATCGTCCTGCTCATCGCGGCGGACCATTCGAGCGCCGTCACATCCTCATGCACTCGGTTCACGTCACGCCCAAGGCGGCGGGCGAGTTCGCGAACGGACAACGCTCCGGTGCCCATCAGCGCCTGCACCAAGGACCAGCGCCGCTCCGTCAAACGGCCAAAGAGTAAGTCAGGGGAAGCGGGCCCGGCTCCTCAGGCGATGGCCCCCGCTGCGCTCCAATCACCGATGAGCGCCGGCCAACCCATGGAGACTGTTCCCGGCGAACAGCTCGGCGGCCTCGCCGAGGGTCTCCGAGAGCGTCGGATGGGGATGGATGGCGAGCGACAGATCCTCAGCGAGTGCGCCCATCTCAATCGCCAGCACGGCCTCTGCGATCAGCCCTTCGGCGCCGCGCCCGACAAGGTCGGCACCGAGCAAGCGTCCGCTGTCCGGGTCCATGATGAGCTTAGTCAAACCGGCCTCGGCGCCCAGGCTCAGCGCCCGGCCCGAGCCCTGCCAAGGAAAGCGGGTGACGCTGACCTGGCGCCCTTGCTGCTCGGCCTCGGCCTCGCTCAGGCCGCACCAGGCGATCTGCGGATCGGTGTAGATCACCGCCGGGATGGCCCGGGCATCGAAGGCGGCCGGCCGCCCGGCGATCACCTCAGCCGCCACCCTGCCCTCGTGCATGGCCTGATGCGCGAGCTGCTGACCGCCCGCGATACGCTCAACGGTGCCGGTATAGGGTGAGGCGCTGAAGCGCCCGCGCGAGCGCCAGCGCAGCCGCGCCGCATGCCCCTCGAGCTGTTGCATGGCCAGATAGCTGAAGCCGGAGAACTGGATCTCGCAGACCGGACGCAGGCCGTGCGCGGCCATCCCGATCGAGACGCCGACGATGGCCGATTCGGCCAACGGGGTGTCGATCGCGCGTTCGGCGCCAAAGCGATCCAGCAGGCCCTCGGTGACGCGGAACACGCCGCCGTCGACACCGACGTCCTCGCCGAGCACCAGCACCGCATCATCCTCGTCCATCGCCTCGCGCAGGGCCTGGTTGAGCGCCTGCGCCATGGTCAGTTTCGCCATCACTCAGCCCTCCCCCCGCCTTCCCCCAGGCGGCTTGCCATCTCCTCGCGCTGCTCGCGCAGCGTCCGAGGGAGCTCGGCATAGTTGTGCGCGAAGATATCAAGCGGCTCGTCGAGTTCCTGCATCGCCTGCTCGGTTTCTTGCCAGGCCTCGTCGATCTGCTCGCTGATCTCGCTCTCCTGTGCCTCGATGCGGTCATCATCGAGGATGCCCCGCTCCTTGAGATAGCGCTGGAGGCGGCGCAGTGGCTCGCGCCGCTCCCAGTCCTCGACCTCTTCGTCGCTGCGGTAGCGCGACGGATCATCGGCCGTGGTATGCACCGAGAGGCGGTAGGTGACACACTCGATCAGCGTCGGGCCGCCGCCGCTGCGGGCCCGCTCGACGGCCTCACGGGCCGCCGCCAGCACCGCCAGCAGATCGTTGCCGTCGACCTGGAGACCGGGCATCCCATAGGCGAGCGCCTTCTGGGCCAAGGTCTTGGAGTGGGTCTGGTCCTCGCGCGGGATCGAGATGGCCCACTGGTTGTTTTGGCAGACGAACAGGGTCGGGGTCTCGAAGACGCTGGCGAAGTTCATCGCCTCGTGGAAGTCGCCCTCGGAGGTCGCCCCATCGCCGAAGAACACCAGCGCGACCGCGTCGGTATCGCGGTAGCGGGCGGCATAGGCCAGCCCAACCGCATG
>NZ_NHSF01000066.1 GCF_016653295.1 Halochromatium salexigens
GTCGACAGTGGCTGTGGGTGTTGAAACATCATCATCACATGCTTTAATGATTACTCGAAGATGACCTTCATATCTCGCTGATCATGTAGGCTAACAAACGTGCCAAAACCTGGCGATTGTTGCTTGGACGCAACAGGTAAGCATCAGTTTCTTAAGAGATTATTTTTCGTCGGGAATTGCTGACTCCAGGGCGGCCATGGGTGTAACCTGCCGAGCGCGCTTACTGAAAATCAATAAGTTAGAGTCATAACTGGGCAAATCCTTAAAAGGGCTGCACTTTGAGAGCCATTCTCATTGCGTCGACGCATTGACTCAGATTGCGCCCCAAATCGAATCATCAGCCCAAATCAACAGCGCATCGGCCCGGCGGATCGCTGAATCGCATGGGTTGTCTGTCAGGCACTATTTAGGGTCATGGCTTCGTTGAAGATGTCGGCTGCCATTCGGTGGTCGACGCTGTGCGGCTGCTCGTCGCAGAGCCAGTCATGGATGACGGTGGCTTTGCCGCTGCGCCCCACGGGCGGCAGCAGGGGCCAGAGCAGGCGCGGGATGGAGGCGAAGTCGGTGCGATGGCCGGCGGGCACGTTGCTGCTTAGTTGCGGGTCCCTGGCCTGGATTCCGGCTTCCCGGCCGGGATGACGGAGGGGTCGGATGGCTCAAGACGCGCGTTTAAGCTGGGTCAGCCAAGTGTCCCCGCCGAGGCTGAGCAGGAGTTGATCGGCCAAAAAGGGCTAGGCTCAGTTAGCGGTTGTCGTACCTTGCGGGGGCTCAACATCGTCGACCGCCTTGCGACACCTAGGTCGAGGAAGGGGATGGTTATTTCGAGCGAGCGCTCAGAGGTCTTCAGCGATGTGTTACCAGCTCACCGCGCCTCGGCCGTGCTGCCCTCGATCGGCGTGACCGGCTCGGCGCGACCGCCGAGTTGTTCGGCGAGGAACTGCTCGATGCGGGCATTGGCATCAAGCCGGTTCTCCGGTCGCGCGAAGCCGTGGCCTTCGTCGGGGAAGACGATGTAGGTCACGCGCAGTTCCTTCTCGCGCATCGCGCTGACGATCTGATCGGCCTCGGCGATCTTCACCCGGGGGTCATTGGCGCCCTGTAACACCATCAGCGGCGACTCGATCTTTTCGGCATGGAACAGCGGCGAGATGCGCCGGTTCAGCGCGGGGTCGTTCTCGACATCGCCGACGCGCTTGACCAACTGCTTCTTCATCGGTGCCCAATATGGCGGCACCGATTGGAACAGGGTCTCGATATTCGAGGGGCCGACGATATCGACCCCGCAGGCGTAGAGTTCAGGCGTGAAGGCGAGCCCGGCCAGGGTCGCATAGCCGCCATAGGAGCCGCCGTAGATGCAGACGCGCTCGGGATCGGCGATCCCCTGCTCGATCGCCCAGCGTACCGCGTCGGTAAGATCGTGCTGCATGGCGCCGACGCCCCACTCCTCGTTGCCGGCGTTCAGGAAGGCCTTGCCGAAGCCGGTGGAGCCGCGGAAGTTGACCTGCAACACCGCGTAGCCGCGATTGGCCAGCCATTGCGCCTGTGCGCTGTAGCCCCATTCGTCCCGCGCCCAAGGGCCGCCGTGGACCAGCAGCACCAGCGGCAGTTGCTTGGGCTCGACGCCGAGCGGCAGGGTCAGGTAGGACGGCAGCGTCAGACCATCGCGAGCCTGGATCTCGATCGGCTGCATCTTGGCGAGATCGTACTCGGCCAACTCCGGGCGGGTCACGAACAGGCGCTCGGCCTTGCGTGGTTCACAATCATAGAGATAGTAGGTCGCCGGCCCGTCGTCAGGCTGGTCGATGAAGACCCAGCGGTCATCGGCCAGGGTGCGGCTGACGATGGCCACCGTGCCCTGCGCCGTCTCTTCCAGATAGGCCAGATCATCGGCGATGCTCGGGTCGATGACCGTCCATTCCGGCTTCAGGTAATCGAATTCGACCGCTTGGATGCGATGCTCGGTCGGATGCATGATCACCGAGCCGACATCGGCCTTGGAATCTTTGGCCAACTCGCTGCTGACCTCGCCCGTCTTCGCGTCGATGGCCACCAGTCGAGTGGTGTCCGAGCCGAGCGAGCTGGTGACGTAGAGCTGATCGCCCTCTTCATTGAACGCTAGCGCACCGCCGTTCTCGCCGAACGGGAAGCGCAACAGCTCCCGCCAAGGCTGACCGACCGTGTCGCGCACGCGAATGATGTCGTCGCCGGTCTCGGGGTCGGAGGCCTCGGCGGCGCGGATGCGGAACTCGGCATCGGTGAGCCAGCTGACCACGTCTCCCGGATTCTCGGTATCCAGCGCGACCTTGCCGCTGTCGAGCTGCACCCGGTACATATCGAAGACGCTAGGCTCGCGCTTGTTGAGCCCGACCAGCACCTCATTCGGATGCTCGGGGTCGGTCATCAGGTTCTGCGCGCGCACGCCCTCGAAGGGCGTCAGGTCACGCGCCTCACTGCCATCCAGCGCCACCGCGTAGAGGTGCCAGTTTTCATCGCCGCCCTCGTCCTGCACATAAAGGATGCGCGAGCCGTCCTCCGTCCAGCCATAGTTGCGGATGCCGCGTTTTTGATCATCGGTGATCTGGCGCGCCTCCTCGCTGCGGTCAGCCGGCTGCATCCAGACGTTGAGCACGCCCTCGGCGGACGGTGCCAGCCAGCTCAGATAGCGACCCTCTGGCGACAGCCGCGCCTGGGCGCGGGTTGGATTGCCGAACAGGACCTCGCGGGGGATCAGTCGCGGCAGTCCGTCTTCAGCGGCTTCCGTGGCGGAGTTGGCATCCGATGCGGGATCAGCGGCATGACTCGACATTGAACTGCTCATAAGGAGAGTGAAGACAATCAGCAGGGAGGCGGGGCGAAATGAATGAAGGAGCATGAGCGGCGATCAATCTTGCCGAGCTTGACCTTGTCGCGCTTGACGGGCCTTGTCGATCAGCCCCTCGGCGATCTCAAGCAGCTCGGCATGGGTCTTAGCGCCCTCGTTGAGGACCACATAACGCCCGTCGACGATGAACATCGGCACCGCGTCGACGCGATAGCGGGCCGCTAGGGTATTGGCCTTGGCTAGCGCCGCCTCGACGGCAAAGCTGTTGTAGACCTTGGCGAAGGCGTCGCGGTCAAGCCCTTGCTCGGCGACCCAATTGAGCACGGCCTTTTCGGTATAGAGGTTGGTGCGCTGTTTGGTCACGGCCTCAAAGACGGCCTGATCCACTTGGTCGAGTTCGTCGGCGAAATCGAGCGCGAAGTAGAGTCGCGCCAAGCTCTCCCAGGCCGCGCGCCCGAAGGTCACCGGCACGCGCTCGAAGCGCACGTCGCTCGGTAGGTCATCCGCCCACTGCTTGGCCAGTGGGTTGATGTCCGCGCAATGTGGACAGCCGTAGGAGAAGAGCTCCAACACCTCGATCTCGGCCCCTTCGGGTGTGTCTTGGGCGCTGCCGCTCAGGGCGCGCCAATCGCGTCCCTCGACGAGGTCGGCGCTGGCCACGAACGGGCACAGCAGGAAGGCCATGGCGGCCAGCAGGCAGACGCTGAAACGCCGTTGCATCATCTTCATCATCAGTCTCCTCCGCGCCGAGACATCCTCTCAACGATCATCACAGGGGTTATTGCTGTTCGAGCACTTGCGCCAGACGCTTCGGCTCGACGAAGCCGGGCACCATCTGGCCGTTGTCGAGCACGATGGCCGGGGTACCGCGGATGCCCATCAGTTCAGCGAGTTCCATGTGGCGCTCGATCGGATGGTTGCAATCCCGACTCTGCACCGGCTGGCCATTCTTGGCCTCGGTCATCGCGGCTTGCTGATCGTCCGCGCACCAGACCGCGACGGCCTTGTCATAGGACGGGGTATCCACGCCGGTGCGCGGGTAGAACAGGTAGCGCACGCTGATGCCTTCCGCCGCATAGGCGTCGATCTGCTGATGCAGCTTGCGGCAGTAGCCGCAATCGATGTCGGTGAAGACGGTGATCTCGTGCTCGGCGTTGGGGGCCTCGAAGACGATCATTTCGTCCTCGCCGAGGGCGTTGATCGCCCGCAGGCGCGCCTTGTTCTGGGCCGCGTCGGCCAGGTTCTCGCGCGTCTCGAGGTCGACGATGGCGCCATCGATCAGATAGCGCCCATCGCCGGTCATGTACATCACCTGCGGGCCGATCTCGACCTGGAACAGGCCATCGATCGGGGTTGGCTGCACACTGGTCGGCTTCGCATCCGGCAGCACCTTCGCCAGCGCCTCGCGGATGGTCTGTGCCTCGCTGGCGCTGAGCGCCGTGCTGGCGACCAACAGCGCTGCAGCGGCGGCCATTCCGAGCCCAAAACGTGTTGTCATCCTGGTGTCCTCATGTGTCGATCATGATGTTCAAAAGGGAGCGGATCGAGATCGGCCGCGGCAACGATGCCGACAAAAGCGCGATGACGAGCCCGATCACAAAGGCGGGCAACATAGAGCATGCGAGCCTTGAGGTCTACTCCCGGTCGGTTGGCGAGCCCGATCAAGCCCGCGGATGGTGTTTGGTATGCAGTTGCTTGAGACGTTCGCGCGCGACATGGGTATAGATCTGGGTGGTCGAGAGATCGGCGTGGCCGAGCAATAGCTGTACGACGCGCAAATCGGCCCCATGGTTCAATAGATGGGTCGCGAAGGCATGCCGCAGAGTATGCGGCGACAGCGGTTTGATGATCCCGGCCAGCAGCGCGTAGCGCTTGATCAACTGCCAGAAGGCCTGGCGCGTCATGCAATCGCTGCGCTGGGTCGGGAACAGATACTCACAGGCGCGCGCGCCGAGCAAGACGGCGCGCGGGCCGCGCATGTAGCTCACCAACCAATCGGTGGCCTCTTCGCCGAGCGGCACCAGACGCTCCTTGTCGCCCTTGCCGGTGATGCGCACCACGCCTTGGGTCAGACTGACGGCATCGGGCCGCAGGGTGACCAGCTCGGTGACGCGCAGACCGCTCGCATACAGCACCTCGAGCATGGTGCGATCCCGATGGCCGCGCGGATCATCCGGGTCGGGCGCCGCCAGCAGGGCCTCGACATCGGCCTCGGTCAGCGTCTTCGGCAGCGGGCGCCCGAGGCGTGGTGCATCGACCCGCTCGCTCGGGTCTTCGTGGATGCGGCCCTGGCGCCTGAGATGGCCATAGAACTGCCGCAGACAGGACAGCACCCGTGCCGACGAGCGCGGCTTGCGCCCCTGCTGCGCGAGCAGCGCGAGGTAGTCGAGCAGATCGCTGCGCTGGGCTTGGATCAGGTCGCGCTGGCGCTCACGGCTCAGCCAATGGTGAAAGGCGCGCAGGTCCGATTGATAGGCGGCGAGCGTATTCCCGCTCAGCCCGCGCTCCAGCCAGAGGGCGTCGGCGAAGGCCTCGATGATGCTCAGGCCCGCATCGGCGTTGGCGCTATGGCCTACGCCAGCCCTCGAGTCAGCGCCAGCGCCCGGACCGGGAGCCTGTTCCGCGTCGTCCGCGGCCTCGCTGTCTCGACGCCGGCGATTCATCGATCGGCCTCGTCCGGTACGAGCGCCTCGGCCTCATGCGCCAGCAGCCAGCGCTTGATACGCAGCAGGCGCCCGCCGCGATCGCCGGCAAATCCGCCGAGCCCGTTGGCCGCGACCACCCGATGACAGGGGATGCGCAACGGTATCGGGTTGGCCCGGCAGGCATGACCGACGGCGCGCGCAGAGCTTTCGAGTTCGCGCGCGAGCGCGCCATAGGTGCGCGGCTGGCCGGCGGGGATGGCCGCGATCAGCGTCCAGACGCGGCGCTGGAAGTCGGTGCCAGCCGGCTCGACAGCGCATTGGAAACGGTAGCGAGGATCGGCGAAATAGGCCTCGAACTCGGTCCGCAGCCAAGCGGGCGCGGTGGCGACCCGGCGCGCTCCGATCCGGCCCGAGCCGGAATCCTCCAGATCAGGCGCCAGCAGCACGCGGCTGAGCCGCTGACCCCGCCAACGCACGCCAAGGATGCCGAAGGGTGTCGCAACCTCGCTGTAATTCATCAGCCTGAACGGGTTAAGGTAGTAGGATGAACAGTATCAACCAGAGCCTAACGATGGCCAAGCCCTGCCCGTCATCCGAGCCGATTCCATCCATCGACGCGTTTTGGCAGCACCTCCCGCTCGAGCAGATCTCCGCCGCGCAGTGGGAATCGCTCTGCGATGGCTGCGCCAAGTGCTGCGTGACCAAGTACGAGGACGAGGACACCGGCGCCATCCACTACACCGATGTCGCCTGTCATCTGCTCGATCAGGAGCGCTGCCAGTGCGGCGATTATCCGCATCGCTCCACGCGCGTGCCGGACTGCATCACGCTGACGCCCGCAACCCTGGCCGAGCCCTACTGGCTGCCCGAGACCTGCGCTTACCGCCTGGTCGCCGAGGGCCAGCCGCTGCCGGACTGGCATCCGCTGGTGTGCGGCGACCCCGACGCGGTGCATCGGCTCGGCTACAGCGTGCGGGGTCGGGTCGAGTGCGAGACCACCGCCGGCGATCCCCTGATGCGTCTGATCACATGGATTCGATGACTCAGCGAAGCTTGGTGCTGGCGTCCACCTCGCCCTTCCGACGCGAGCTGCTGGCCCGCTTGGGCCTTGCGTTTGACACGGCGGCGCCGGACTGTGATGAGACCCCGCTCGCCGACGAGCCAGCGCCGGCACTGGTCCAGCGTCTCGCCGAGGCCAAGGCGCGCGCGGTCGCGGCCCAGTTTCCGGAGGCGCTGATCATCGGCTCGGACCAGGTCGCCTGTCTCGACGACCAGGTGCTCGGCAAGCCTGGCAACCGCGCGCGCGCGCTTGACCAATTACGCGCGGCCTCCGGCCGCAAGGTCGCGTTTCAGACCGGCCTCTGCCTCTATGACGCCCGCGATGATCATGCCGAGGTCCGTTGCGAGACCTATCAGGTCGAGTTTCGCGTCTTGAGCGAGGCCGAGATCGCCGGTTACGTCGATCGCGAACAGCCCTTCGGCTGCGCTGGCAGCTTCAAATCGGAAGGGCTCGGCAGCGCGCTGTTCGAGCGTCTCGAGGGCGATGATCCCACCAGCCTGATCGGGCTGCCGCTGATTCGCCTCGCCGCGCTGCTGCGCGCGGCCGGCGTCGATCCGCTGCGCGCCTGACACCACCCCGTGCCTTCCGAACTGGACTACCACGACCTCGAGCAACTGCGCCGCCGGCATCCGGCCTGGCGCCTGCTCGCGGCCACCAACGCGCCGCTGGTGATCAGCTGCTTACAGCGCGCCTTTATCCTGCCGAACCACCGTAGCCTGCCGCAGGGTGAATTGGTCGCGCAGCTTGAGGATCTGCTGTTCGAGCTGCGCCAAACCCTCGGCGAGGAGGCCTTCCCGCGCACCGCGTTGGGCTATCTCAGCGACTGGAGCAATGATGAGCGCGGCTGGTTGCGCCGCTATTATCGCAACGACAGCGATGAGGCCCAGTATGACCTGACGCCGGCCACCGAGCGCGCGCTGGACTGGATCGCCAGTCTCGAGCAACGCCAGTTCATCGGCACCGAATCGCGGCTGCTGTCGGTGTTCGAGTTGTTGCAACAACTGGTGCAGGGGACCGAGACCGATCCGGCCATTCGCATCGCCGAGCTGAAGCGCCAACGCGCCGAACTCGATGCCGAGATCCAGCGCGCTGAAGCCGGCGAACTCGCGCTGATGGACTCGACCCAGGTCAAGGAGCGTTTCTTTCAGGTCGAGCAGACAGCACGCGCGCTGCTCTCCGACTTCCGCCAGGTCGAGCAGAACTTCCGCGAACTCGACCGCGCGGTGCGCGAGCGCATCACGACCTGGGACCAGGGCAAGGGCGCACTGCTCGCCGAGGTCTTCGGCGATCGTGATGCCATCACCGATTCCGATCAAGGTCGCAGCTTTCAGGCGTTCTGGGGCCTGCTGATGTCGCCGGCCCATCAGGAGCGCCTGAGCGCGCTGCTGCGGCAAGTGCTGGAACTGCCGGCGGTGGCCGAACTGAAGCCGGATCGGCGCCTGCTGCGGGTGCATTACGACTGGCTCGAGGCGGGTGAATCGGCCCAGCGCACCGTCGCCCGCCTCTCCGAGCAGTTGCGCAAGTTCCTCGATGACCAGGCCTGGCTCGAGAACCGTCGCATCATGGACCTCCTGCACGAGATCGAGCAGCGGGCCTTGACGGTGCGCGCGCGGCCGCCCAGCGACGACCTCATCGCGCTCGACGAGATGGCGCCCCGGATCGAGCTGGTGATGGAGCGCCCGCTGTTTCGCCCGCCGTTCAAGCCGCGCATCGATCAGGTCGTCCTCGAGGCCGGGTCCGAGGAGGCGATCAACGCCGATGCGCTCTTCGAGCAGGTCCATGTCGACAAACTGCGCCTGGCCGCGACCGTCCGCAAGACCCTGCAGCGCCGTGACCAGATCGCACTCTCGGCGCTGGTCGCCGAGTATCCGCTGCAACAAGGCCTGGCCGAGCTGGTCGCCTACCTGAGCCTGGCCGCCGAACAAGCCGACGCGCTCATCAATGATCGCCAGCACGAGACCATCCGCTGGACCGATGCCCAAGGCGTGCACCGCCAGGCGACGCTGCCGACGGTGATCTTCGTGCGTCCCGGCGCCGCGTCACAAGGCGGAAGCGAGTGAGCTAGACTGGAGCTTTCCGTTCCCCGCCCCGCTGAGCGAGCCTCCTTCGATGCAATGGTCCGATGTCCTCAATGATCCCAGCCTGCGCGATCTGCCCTATAAGATCGAACTCGATGCCCAGGGACGTCTGCTGATGAGTCCGGCCTCGAATCGACACGGCATCCAGCAGGCCAAACTGGTCCGACTCCTCGCCAACCGGCTCACCGACGGCGAGATCGCGACCGAATGCTCGATCGGCACGCACGCCGGCGTCAAGGTCGCCGACGTGGTCTGGATGTCGCCCGCCTTCCTGCGCCAGCACGGTGACACGACCCCTTACCCGCAGGCACCCGAGTTGTGCATCGAGATCCTCTCGCCCTCGAACACCGCCGCCGAGATGCAGGACAAGATCCGGCTTTATCTCGGCTATGGCGCCCAGGAAGTCTGGACGCTCAACGATGCCGGGCGGATCAGCCTGTTCGGCCCCGAGGGGGAACGCGCGTGCTCGTGCCTGCCGGGCATGGGCGCCCTCGAAACGCTTTGAACCCTGATGGCTCGATGACACACTCAGCAAGCCCCGCAGCCCGTCCGTCCGACGCCGGCGAAAGCCCACCCGTTGCCGATGGTCCGAGTCCTGATCGCTTATCCCTGGCGCTGATTCCGCTGTTCAAGGGCGTGGTCTACCAGGACGCGGCGCCCACTGTCTGGCAGGCGCTGCTCGACCTGCAGGCGCGCGTGCGCGATTACGTCGGCGTGCTCGGGCTGGAACTGCTGCTCGACGAGGCCGAGGGCTATGCCTATCTGCGCCAGCGCACGCCGAACGAGGGAGAAGACGAGCTGCCACGGCTGGTACCACGGCGCCAGCTCAGCTATCCGGTCAGTCTGCTGTTGGCGCTGCTGCGGCGCAAGCTGGCCGAACACGATGCCAGCGGCGGTGATCCGCGCCTGGTGCTCGCGCGCGAGCAGATCGTCGATCTGATGCGCGTCTTCCTGCCCGATACCAGCAATGAAGCCAAACTCATGGACCGGATGGATACCCACATCAACAAGGTGATCGACCTCGGCTTTCTGCGCAAGCTGCGCGGCCAGGAGGGACAGTTCGAGGTGCGCCGCATCCTCAAGGCCTTCGTCGATGCCCAATGGCTGTCCGAACTCGATCAGCGCCTGGCCGAGTATCAGGCGCACGCGGCGGGCGAGGAATCCGCATGAGCCACGCGTTGCACCCGGAGCCGCTTCAGGGGCCGAAGCCGGGACCGACCGAGGCGCCGATGTTCGACTTCGCCACCAACGAGACCCAGGCCGGCTTTCGGCTGCAGCGCCTGGAGGTGCTGAACTGGGGAACCTTCGATGGGCGCGTCTGGAGCCTGCAGCTCAACGGCGCCAACACCCTGCTCACCGGCGACATCGGCTCCGGCAAATCGACCCTGGTCGATGCCGTGACCACGCTGCTGGTGCCGGCGCAGAAGATCACCTACAACAAGGCCGCTGGCGCCGAGACGCGCGAGCGCAGCCTGCGCTCCTATGTGCTCGGCTACTACAAATCGGAGCGCAGCGAGGGTGGCAGCGCGGCGCGGGCCGTGGCGCTACGCGGCCAGCATCACTACTCGGTGCTCCTCGGGCAATTCCATAACGCCGGCTACGACCAGACCGTCACCCTGGCGCAGGTGTTCTGGCACAAGGACAGTCAGGGCCAACCGATGCGCTTCTATCTGGTGGCGGACAGCGCGCTGAACATCGCCGAGTATTTCGCCGATTTCGGCAGCGATCTGGCCCAGCTCCGGAAGCGTCTGCGCCGCCACAAGGACATCGAGCTGTTCGACGCCTTCCCGCCCTATGGTGCGGCCTTCCGCCGCCGCTTCGGGATCGACAACGCGCAGGCGATGGATCTCTTCAATCAAACGGTGTCGATGAAATCGGTGGGCAACCTCACCGAGTTCGTGCGCGCCCACATGCTCGAGCCCTTTCCGGTCGACAAGCGCATCGAGGCGTTGATCGAGCATTTCGATGATCTCAATCGCGCCCATGCGGCGGTGCTCAAGGCCAAGGCGCAGATCGCCGCGCTGCAGCCGCTGGTCGCCGATGCCGACCGCCACGCCGAGATCCAAGCCCACAGCGAAGAACTCCTCGCCTGTCGCGAGGCGCTGCAGCCCTGGTTCGCCGAACTCAAGGGCGGCTTGCTGAAACAGGCGTTGGCCGGGATCGATCAGGAGCTGAGCCGGCTCGCCGAGCGTATCCGCCAGCTCGACGAGGCGCTGCAAGGCCAACAAGGACGGCGCGATGAACTCAAGCAGGCGATCCACGCACAAGGCGGCGACCGCATCGAACGCCTCAAGGTCGAGAGCGCCCGCAAGGGCCGCGAACGCGATGACCGTCATCAGCGCGCCACCCAGTACGCCGCGCTCGCCAAGTCCCTGGGCTTGGCGGCAGCGACCGATGCCGAGAGCTTCCAAGCCAACCGCCGCGCCCTGAGCGAGGCGCGTCAGTCCGCCCATGAGCGCCAGGACGCGGTGCAGCATGCCTTGACCGAGCAGAGCGTCGCCATGCACGGGCTGCGCCAGGACCATCGGGCGCTCGAGGACGAACTCAGCTCCCTGCGCCGGCGTCGCTCCAACATCCCGGCCGGGGTGCTTGCGATCCGTGATCGACTCTGCGCTGAACTCGGGCTGGACGAAACCGCCCTGCCCTTCGCCGGCGAACTGATCCAGGTGCGCGAGGACGAGGCCGATTGGGAAGGCGCCGCCGAGCGCGTGCTGCACCACTTCGGCCTGTCACTGCTAGTGCCCGAGGAGCAGTATGGCGCCGTCGCCGACTGGGTCGATCGCACCCATCTCGGTGGCCGCCTGGTCTACTATCGCGTGCGCGAGCGGGGTCCGGTCAATCTCGCTGGCCTGCATCCCGAGGCCTTGTTCCGCAAGCTCGCGATCAAGCCCGATTCCGCCTTCTATCCCTGGCTCGAGGCCGAGCTGGCACAGCGCGCCAGCCACGCCTGCTGCCGCACCCTGGCGCAGTTCCGACGCGAAACTCAGGCCCTGACCCAACAGGGCCAGATCAAGGCCGGCGGCGAGCGCCACGAGAAGGACGATCGCCACCGCATCGATGACCGCTCGCGCTATGTGCTGGGCTGGTCCAATGCCGCCAAGATTGCCGCGCTGGAGAAACGCGCGGCCGATTTGCAACAACGCATTCAGGACGTCGCCGGTGCGATCAGCGGCCACGAACAAGAACTGCGCGGGCTACAACAGCGCTTGCAGCAGCTCGGGCAGCTCGAGGTCTACAGTGACTTCCGCGAACTCGACTGGGAGCCACTGAGCCTCGAGATCGAGGCCCTGGAGCGCGAACGTCAGGCCCTGGAAGCAACCTCGGACCAATTGCGTCTCCTCGAGCAGCAGTCGACCGAGCTGGAGGCCGCGCTGGCAGACACCGAAGAGCAGCTCGATACCGCCAAGGGCGAGCGTGCGCGGCTGCAGGAGCGCCAGGAACAGACCGCGGAACAGTTGCAAGAGGTGCGCGAGCTGCTCGAGGCAACCCCGCCCGCCATGCGCGAGCGCTGGTTCCCGCGCCTCGCGGCCCTGCGCGACGAGGCCCTGGGCGGTCAAGACCTGACCCTCAAATCCTGCGACAAACGCCAGGGCGAGATGCGCGATTGGCTGCAGGCGCGGCTCGACAGCGAGGCGAAACGCCTGGATCGCCTCAACCAGCGCATCATCGAGGCGATGAAGGGCTATTGCCTGGCGTATCCGCTGGAAACCCAGGAGGTCGATGTCAACGTCGCCGCCGCTGGCGACTATCGACAGATGCTCGAGCAGCTCAAGGGCGATGATCTGCCCCGCTTCGAGGATCGCTTCAAGGCCCTGCTCAATGAGAACACCATCCGCGAGATCGCTGGTTTCCAGGCGCAACTGCACCGCGAGCGTGAGAGCATCCGCGAGCGTATCGAGACCATCAACCGCTCCCTGCAGGGGATCGACTACAACCCGGGACGCTACATCCGACTGCTGAACGAGGTCAGCATCGAGGCCGATGTGCGCGACTTCCAGCGCGAGCTGCGCGCTTGTACCGAGGATATGACCACCGCTGGCGGCGATGATCAGTACACCGAGGCCAAATTCCTGCAGGTCAAGCAGATCGTCGAGCGTTTCCGGGGCCGCGAGGGCACCACTGAGGCCGACCGTCGCTGGACGCGCCGCGTCACCGATGTGCGCAACTGGTTCAGCTTCTCGGCCTCGGAGCGCTGGCGCGAGGATGACAGCGAGCACGAGCATTATTCCGACTCCGGCGGCAAATCCGGCGGTCAAAAGGAGAAACTCGCCTACACCGTGCTGGCCGCCAGTCTGGCCTATCAGTTCGGGCTCGAATGGGGTGAGCGGTGCTCGCGCTCGTTTCGCTTCGTGGTCATCGACGAGGCCTTCGGGCGCGGCTCGGACGAGTCGGCCCAGTACGGGCTGGAACTGTTCCAACGGCTCAATCTGCAACTGCTGGTGATCACGCCGCTGCAGAAGATCCACATCATCGAGCCCTATGTCGCCAGCGTCGGCTTCGTGCACAGCCCGGATGGGCGCCAGTCGATGCTGCGCAACCTGAGCATCGAGGAATACCACGCCGAGAAGGCGTCCCGGCTTGGGCCGGCCTGATAAGCTCCGCCCTCAGCCCGGCCCGATGAACGCGTCCTGGACCACCCCGGCCGAGATCAAGGCACGGCTGATGCGCCGCTGGGAGCGCGGTGATCTCCTCGCCGCGCGCCTCAGCGGCGAGGCCCTGTTCCCGCTCGAGCTGCGCTTGAAACGACCGACCGGGAGCGATCTCGGCGCGCGCTTCGATCAGGTCCGGGCCTGGATTCAGGCACTGCGCGCGGGCAGCGCCGAGGCGCGTGGCGTTGGCTATCAGATCGAGTGGCGCACCCTGGCGCATCGCGTCCACGGGCGCAATGCGCTGCCGTGGGCGATCCATATCCCGACCGAAGCCGATGCCCTCAAGCTGCTCGGGCGGCGCCAGGACGCCGAGCGCTTCGATGCGCTCTGTGCGCCGACCCTGAGCGCCTTCCCGGCGCTGCGCGCGTGGCTCATCCGCCATCCGCTGAAGATGCTGGAGCGGGCCGAGGAATGGCCGCGCATCCTTGCCGTGCTCGAGCATTTCCAGCGCCATCCACGCCCTGGCTGTTATCTGCGCCAGATCGATATCCCCGGCGTCGATACCAAGTTCATCGAGGCCCGCCGGGGACTGCTCGGCGAATTGCTCGATGCCGTGCTGCCGGCTGCAGCGATCGACACGCGCGCCAGCGGTGCGCGCGGCTTCCATCAGCGCTATGGCCTGCGCGAGGAGCCGGCGCTGATCCGCTTCCGGCTGCTCGATCCGGCCCTGTACATCCAAGGCCTGTCGGATCTCTCGCTGCCACCGGAGCAGTTCGCCCAACTGAACCCGCCGGTGCAGCGGGTGTTCATCACCGAGAATCGAATCAACGGCCTCGCCTTTCCGGACACCCCGGCGGCCTTGGTCATCTTCGGCCTTGGCTATGGTCTGGAGCGCCTCGCCGAGATCCCCTGGCTAGGGCGCACCAGCATCCATTACTGGGGGGACATCGACACCCACGGCTTCGCCATCCTCGAGCGCTGCCGGCAATGGTTGCCGCACACCCAATCGCTGTTGATGGATCGCGCCACCCTGTTCGCGCATCGTCCGCTCTGGGGCAGGGAGCCTGCCGGACAGCGGCCCCTGGGCGCGTTGGCGCGACTCAACGACCCGGAACGGGCGCTCTATGAGGACCTCTGTCAGGACCGACTCGGCGAACGCCTGCGACTGGAGCAGGAGCGCATCGGCTTCGGCTGGGTGCGCGACAGCCTCACGAGCCTGTCCTCGGGGAAGCACTGAGCGCGCTGCCGTCTCTCCATACCAACGCCCGCAGCCCTAGAGCCATTCCCCTTGCAGCCCGCTGGCGCGGTGGACGCGTCGTGTCAGCGCCTCACCGAGCACATCCTCTTGGCTGTAGAGCAGCGTGAACCGTTCTTTGGCGCGTGTGATGGCGGTGTAAAGCAACTCGCGGGTGAGCGTGGGATTCGGTTTGTCCGGCAGAATCAGCGCTGTGTGCTCGAATTCCGAGCCCTGGGACTTGTGCACGGTCATCGCAAAGACCGTCTCCACCGACTGCAAGCGGCTGGGTAGCACCCAGCGCACGCCGCCTTCGGCGCTTGGGAAGGCGACGCGCAGCACTGGCTTCGCTCCGGCCGCGCCCGTCGCCGCCGTCGTGTCGGCGGGCACCGGAAGGGTCAGCCCAATGTCGCCGTTCATCAGGTTCAGCCCGTAATCGTTGCGTGTGATCAGCACGGGTCGCCCCGCGAACCACTGTCGCGGCTGGAATGCAGGGCCGCCACCGCCGGCACCGAGCAGCCCCTGTTCGCGCAGCAGCTCGATGATGCGCCGGTTGAGCCCTTCCACGCCCCAAGCACCCTGGCGCAGCGGCGTGAGCAGTTGAAACTGCTTTTGCGCCTCCAGCAGTCGTTTCGCCCACGCATTGAGCGCGTCCTGATCCAGCGAGCCTGTCGGTGCCTGCTCACGCATCCGGGCCAACGCGCTGCCCTCAGCCCCGTAGCCCGCGATGATCAACGCCCTGAAAGCCTGATCACTGGTCTCGCTCAGTCGCCTTAGGACGATGACACCGTCGTTCGAGTCTTGCCGGGTCGCCTCACGCTCGAACAGCGTGAACGCCTGCGCCAGCCGCGGCTGCGTCGGGGTGTCGCGCGCGCTGTTGACGAGCCTGGCAAGCGCGCCGATGCCGCCCTGCGGATTGAAGCGGAAGCTCTTCTGCAGCATCACCACGGCCTGGCCGAGATCCCCTGCCCGGTCGTGCTCACCGAGCGCGCCTTGGCATAGGTCGCCGAGCACCGCGCCCGCCTCCACCGAGCTGAGCTGGTCCTTGTCGCCGAGCAGGATCAGGCGCGCATCCGGTCGCAGCGCCTCGAGCAATCGCGCCATGAGTTCGATATCGACCATGGAGGCTTCATCGACCACGACCACATCGGCTGGCAACGGATTGGCGCCATGGTGGCGGAAGCGACGGCTGTCCGGCACGGTGCCGAGCAGCCGGTGCAGGGTCTTGACGCGGGTCGGGATGCTGCCCGCCGGCGCCTGATGGCCGCTGAGTTTGTCGACCTGATCGGCGATGGACTCGTTGAGCCGCGCGGCGGCCTTGCCGGTTGGGGCGGCCAGTTCGATGCGCAGCGGCGGCTTGCCGTCCGCCACGGTCAGCCCCTGCAGCAATGCCAGCAGCCGGACCACGGTGGTGGTCTTGCCGGTGCCGGGGCCGCCGGTGATGATGAAGAAGGCGCGCGGCGCGGCGCGGGCACAGGCGATGCGCTGCCAGTCCGGCTCGGCGCGCTGCTCGGGCTCCGGTTTCGACTCGGGCCCAAAGAGGGCATCCAGTTGCGCGTGCAGGCTGTCTTGGTCGACAGCGATCGGCTGGCGAAGGCGTGCGCGGATGCCGTCGCGGATGCGGTTCTCGTCCTGCCAATAGCGGCGCAGGTAGAGCAATGGCCGCGCCTCGCTGCCGGCAAGAACCAGCGGCGAGGCGCCGTCGTCACACTGGCCACCGAGCCAGTCGCTGACCGCCGCACTGCGGGCCAGGCGCGCGACCCAGTCCGACAGCTCGAGCACTCGCAAGCGCGCGTCGAGCGCCTCGCGCACCTGCGCAGCGAGTTGCTGATCGTCGCGCACGCGCCCGAGCAGCGCCGCCGGCTCGCGCAGCGCGCCCTGCAGATCGAGGCAGACGTGGCCATGCCGATGGCGCTCGCTGGTCAGCGCCACGCCGAGCAGCACGGCCTCATCGGTCTCGCCGCTGTGCGTGGCGATGAAGCGCGTCAGCGACAGATCCAGGGCGCGCAGGGCGTCGGCCTCGACCCAGTGCCGCAGGGTCTCGAACAAACCCCCGGTGGTGTGTGTCAGCGTCGTCGGCATCAGGCGTCCTCCGGAATCGCGCTCAGGGGTACGCCGGCAAAGAGCCGATCGAGGCCTTCGATCAGCGCCCTCGGCGGCTTGTCGGTGAACAGCCCCTGGCTCGCCGCGCCACTGCCGCGCAGGAAGACGTAGACCGCGCCGCCGATGTCGCGCGCGTAGTCATAATCAGGCAGGCGCGCGCGCAGTTGTCGGTGCAGGGCGAGCAGATAGAGGCTGTATTGCAGATCGTAGCGATGCGCGAGCATGGCCGTGCGCATCGCCTGGGTGCTATAGGCGCTATCGTCCGGGCCGAGCCAGTTGGATTTCCAGTCGAGCACGTAATAGCGCCCGCCGTGCTCGAACACCAGGTCGATGAAGCCCTTGAGCAGGCCGTTCAAGCGGTCCGCGCGCAGCGCTGGTCGCGCCTGGCCGGGCAAGCAGTGGCGCTGGACCAGGCGGTCCAGGGCGCCCGTGTCGACCTGGCTGCTCTCGAGCCAGAACTCCATTTCCACCTGCGTTTGGCGCGGGGCGAGTGCCCGCAGCCGCAGTCGGGGAGTCTGTCCCGAGGCGTCCTCGAGCCCCGTCAGGCGCCACTCGCGCGTCAGCAAGTGCGCCAGCCAGCGATCGAGCGACTCGATCCACTCATCGAGGCCGCGCAGCGTGCAGCGGCGCGCGAGCATGTCGCGACGCATGTGGGCACCGTCGGCGGCGGCGGCATAGCCGCGTCGGCGCTGGCCCTCGGCGTCCAGCCCCTGCTGCGTGGCGGCCCATTCGAGCAGGCCGTGCAGAAAGGTGCCATAGCGGCTGCCGCGCGGCAGCGAATGCAGCGCGTGCGGCGGAGTCGGGTCTTCTGGCACTGAACGGGATGCGTCAGCCGCGTCAGCCGCGTCGATTACTGCAGCGGCAGGTGAAGCAGCCTCTGCCTCGATTCTGAAGGGGGCAGTCGGTTCCGGCACTGACAGCGGATCAAGATCCGCCTCTTCGAGGGTTGTCTCCTGCGCCGCCGTCTCGGCGGAGAGCGACGGGGATGAGGTTGCCACGTTTGTCACTGTTGAGGGCTCATGCCAAGCCCCACCCCCTTGCAAACGCAGTGCGGAGTAACTAGCGATCCACCAACGCTGAAACTGGCTATGCTGGGGAACACGCGCCGGTTCCATTGTTGTTTCGGACGCGGCAGCGAGTCCACGGGCTCGCGCGCTCGGCGCGGCGGTAAGGTTGATCGCTTCGCTGTCCGCTTTCAGCCCCGCCAGTGCGTTCCAGATCTCATCGGCGGAATTCAGTTTTGTACCTCCATTCAGCACATGGCCGATGGCGGATTTCTCCAGCTGCGGTCCTTCCCCCTGGCCGCTTCTCAGCGGAGCGATGCCGAGCCAAACCGCATGTCGGGCGCGGGTGACGGCGACATAGAGCAAACGCATGTCTTCGCTCAGGCGCTCGTCGTCGGCTGCCTTCCAGGCCTGGCCGAAGACGTTTTTGCCGGCGATCTCTAACCAGCGTTGTACGGCCTTGCCCTGCGTGGCATCTTGATCCTGATACGGCACCTGCCGGGTCTTGCCATCGATCTCACGCCAACCGCAGATGAACGGCAGTAGGACCAGCGGATACTCCAAGCCTTTGGACTTATGGATGGTGACAACCTGGATCAGTTCGGCGTCGCTCTCGAGCCGGACGACGAATTCCTCGCCACGGCAGTCCAGATGCTCGGACAGGTGCCGGATCAACGCTTGCTCGCCGTCCAATGCGGTGGCCGACTGCTGCAGCCATTCCGCCAGATGCAGCAGGTTGGTCAGGAAGCGTTCACCATAGGGCCGAGCCAGCAACCGGGCCGGCAGCTCATGATCGTGCATCAGCCGGCGCAGCATCGCCAGCACGCCCTGGCGTTGCCAGAGGCGGCGGTATTCGCCGAAGCGTTCGACCCGAGCTTCCCATTCCAGCTCGTCCTGCTGCCAGTGGGCGAGCGTCTCGAGCGGGAGAGCCAGGGTATTGGTCACCAGCGCCGCGCGGACCAGTCCTTCGTCGGTTGGTGAGGCGCAGGCGCGCAGCCAATGCAGCAGATCGCGTGCCTCCTCGGTCTCGAATACCGAGTCGCGGTCGGACAGGTAGACGCTGTTGATCCGCAGCGCCGCGAGCGCCTCGCGCATCGCGGTGGCCTCCTTGCGATCTTTCACTAGGATCGCGATGTCTTTTGGCTTCAGTGGCTGGTAAATGCTCGAGCCGCCCGATTCCCGAAAGCCGGTGTGGCCCGCCTGCGCCTGTTCGAGCCAGCGCGCAACTTCGGCGGCGGCCGCCGCGGCCATGGACGCACGATAGCCCTCGGGATTGACCACATCCGGCGCGCCACCGAGCTGCCAGAAGGTCATGGCCTTGGCCGGGATGCCATCGATGAGGAGCTGCTCCTGCCTGCCCTTGGCATCGACCTTGGTGTACGGAATCGGATTCTCGGCGGCGTTATCGGTCGCGAAGCGAAACGCCTTGCGCGGCTGTTCCTCGGCATAGCCAAAGAAGCGATTGCAGGCCTCGACGAGGGAACCCGTGGAGCGGAAATTGATTTTGAGGGTGTAGTGCCGCCCTGCCGTGGCCCGACGCGCGGCCAGATAGGTCTGGATATCGGCGCCGCGAAAACCATAAATGGCCTGTTTTGGATCACCGATCATCACTAACGCGGTTTCGGGATCGTTCTTGGCGACCTCGTAGACGGCATCGAAGATGCGGTACTGGATCGGGTCGGTGTCCTGGAACTCGTCGATCAGGGCAACCGGGAACTGCTCCCGGATGGTTGCGGCCAGATCCTCAGTTTGGGCTTGTGATGCGGGCGTCGGATTGCTTGGTGTGAGCGCGGCGTCGAGCTCGCGCAATAATTCGTCGAACCCCATCTCGGCGCGGAGGTTTAAGCGTTGCGGCAATTCGCGCGCAACCCAGGTCTTCGCGTGAGCGAGCAGGCAGGCCTCCAGCGTGGGCGGCTCGGTGGCCTCCTCATCCGCAGACGTCTCGGCGCGATGCAGCCAGGCGGCGATAGCCGCATAGGCCGGATGCTCGGGCTGCTGCTGAACCTTCGCATTCTTCTTGAAAACGAATGCGTCTTGCGCGAAATTTTTTAGCTTGTCCGGTGCCTTGGCGCCGTCTGCCCAATCTCCGATCTTGGCCAACAACGCCTTGAATTTCGCCTCCGTGGCACTGTCATGGTAGGTTCCGTGAAGATGCGGACGAAGAGCTTTCAGCTGTTCGTTGAGTTCCTCACGATGGTTGTGCCACAGCGCTCGCGCCTGCGTTTGCAGACGCTCCCGTTCGAGGCAAGCGGCTAACGACTCGGCTAGACTGTCGCAGTGAAGCACCTCGCCCTTGTAGCAGAGCGCGGCATCGCGGCGCTTGAGCCACTCGCCGAGCTTGTCCCGTAACGCCTCGGGGGAAGCGAAAGCTGCGCGAATGCAACGCGCCTCCTCGGCGCTGAGCGGATAAAAGTGCGTGCGCCAGTAGTCGCGCAGGATCTCCAGGATCAGCTCCGTCTGATCGGTGACCAGCTCGCGCTGGAACAGCCCACGGGTGGCGAAGGCGTGCTCCTGGAGCATGCGCTGACACCAGCCGTGGATCGTGGCGATCGAGGCCTCGTCCATCCAGTCCGCCGCCTGACGCAGTCGGCGCGCACAGCCGGGCCAGGCCTCGGGCGGATAGTCGGCGCGCAGCATCCGTAGCGGGTCATCATCCACGGTGCTGTTCGGGCCGAGGTCTTCAGTCGCTGAACGAGCGGCCGTCGCCGGCTCGTCGAACACCGCAGCGGCTTCGACCAGACGCGCGCGGATACGCTCGCGCAGTTCCTTGGTCGCCGCGTCGGTGAAGGTGACCACCAGGATGTTGGGTGGCATCAGCGCCGTCTCCGCCGGCCTGCCCCGATCGCCATGGCCGAGCACCAAGCGGATGTAGAGCAGCGCCAGGGTAAAGGTCTTGCCGGTGCCCGCGCTGGCCTCGATCAGACGGCTGCCATGCAGCGGAAAGGTGAGCGGCTCCAGCGGCTGATCGGTGGCCGTGGTGGTGTCCTTCGCAGCCTCCATATCAGAGGTCCTCCAGCGTCGGCGTATGGGCAAACAGGGGGGCGTAGACCTGCTCGACCAGGGAGTGAAAGCCTCGGTTCGAACCTGCGCCCAAGCCTGCGCCCGGATCGGCGCTCAATGCGCCATAGTCGGGCCAATAGCGCCGATAGCCGGGATGGTCGTCGCACTCACCGCTGCGGTTGAAGCCTCCTTCGTAGGTTTCCGCCGGGTTCGCACGCCGATCGCCTGCCTCCTTTGCCAGCGCGGCGAAGGCGGTCCTGCAAGCCAGCGGCAGCAACTGCGTCAGCCCTTCGACATAGCCCTGCAGCAACGCGCGCAGATGCGCTTGCGCCTCATCCGGTGCGAGCGGGGCCAGGATCACCGCGCTGCCCGGGCCGATCAGCCAGCTGGTGGTCGGCGCCTCGCACTGAGCGGCCAGATGCGCGGGCCAGCGGCGCACCAGGTGGTACCATTTGAGCCGTTGGTCCTTGACCAGCTCACTGGCCTGCAGGGTCAGGCGCAGGCGCTCGCCATCGGCTGCCGCGCGCAGGCCGGTCAGGCGATCCTCCAGGACCAGCCCTGCCTGCTCGAGGTGCACCACCTGGTTCGGCAGCGACTGCGGATGCGCCGCGAGCAGCGCTTGGTAGCGCGCCAGCGGCGCGGTCAGCGCCGCCGTCAGTTGCTCGACCCAGGGGGCATCGAAGGGCTTCAGCGGCAGTTGACCCGTGCGCGCAAGGCGCCCGATGGCCCGCTCGAGCCCCTCGTCGAGCGTCCGCTCCGGGGTCTGCACCCACTGGAGCGCAACCGCGTCGATGACCTGCTGGCGCAACCGCCAGCCACTGAGCGCATCGATGGCGAAGGGCTCGACATCCTCGCTCTGCTCGACCTCGCGCTCCAACGATGCCTGCAGGCGCTGGGTATAGAAGGTGCGCACCGGATGGCGCAGAAAGTGCCCGAGGGTGGCCAGTTGGATCGGGCCATCGATGCTGGGTGGAGGCAGACTCGGCGGCTGCTCCCGTTTGGGCGCTGGTCGGGATGCCGGAGCGGAGGTCGTTTCAGTCGTTGGCCTGCTGTCAGAGACAGCGCCCGGGGAAGGGGCCGCACGATGCAACGCACGCCATTCGTGGGCATAGGTGAACAGGCGCGGATCGCGTCCGGGCTCGAAGTAGCGCCGGCTGAAGGGCTGCAGCGGATGCTCGGTGGTGAGCGCGGTGACCAGCGCATCTGCTGCCACACTCGCATTCGCCGCAGCCGCCAGCGGCCAACCGGCGGCCAGGTGATCGCGCAGCTGTCCGACCAGCACCGAAGGGGGGCGCGGGCTGTTGTCGCGGAGGCTGCGTCCGACCCAGCTGATGACCAACTGCTCGCGCGCCGAGAGCAGCGCCTCCAGGAACAGATAGCGATCATCCTCGCGCCGGGAACGATCGCCGGGCCGATAATCATGGGCCATCAGATCGAAATCGACCGGACGGCGGCTGCGCGGGTAGTCGCCGTCGTTCATGCCGAGCAGCCAGATCTGGCGGAATGGGATCGCGCGCATCGGCATCAGGGTGGCGAAATTCACGCTGCCATCCAGGAAGCGCTGGCTCAGTGTCGGCTCATCGAGCCGCGTCAACAGCGAGCGGCGCACCACCTCCAGCGGCAGCGGCTCGTCGCCCAGCCCGCCGCGCGCCCCCTCCTGCTGCCACTGCTCCAGGGCCTCGCGCAGGCCTGCCAGGGTCAGCTCCTCGGTTTCGCTCTCGGCGCTGAAGCAGTCCTCGAGCAAACTCGCGATGAGGACCGCCCAGGCCTTGGCCGAGCGCGGCTGCTGGAGTTGCGTCCAGTAGTGGACCAGGGTCTGCAGCAAGGCATCGAGGCGCCCGACCAGGGCCGACTCGAGCCCCCCGACCTCGGCGTAGGGTTCCACCTCGTGCCAGGGGTCGCTGTCGCCGGTGGCGAAGCCGAGCAGCATGCGCTCGAGACCGAAGCGCCAACTGTTCTGCTCCAGGCCCGCAGGCAGGCCAAGCCCGGCGCGCTGCGCGGCATCGAGCCCCCAGCGGATCTGCGCACCGGCGACCCATTGACGCAGCCGTGGCAGGTCCGACTCCTGCAGCCCGAAGCGCGCGCGCAGGGCCGGGATGTCGAGCAGGTCCAGCACGTCGCTGGTCGACAGCCGCGCCTGCGGCAGGTTGAGCAGGGTCTCCAGACCGATCAGCAGCGGGTTGCGCTGGCGCTCGCCCTGATCGGCGATGTGGAACGGGATAAAGCGCGGATCATCGCGGGCCAGCCGGCCGAAGACGGCCTCGATGTGCGGTGCGTAGGTGGCGATGTCCGGCACCATGATCAGGATGTCGCGCGGTGACAGTGGGGTCGTCGCGGACGCCTCATCGCCGGTCTTGGCGGCCGCGAAGGCGGCGAGCAGTTGGTCCTGCAGGATCTCGATCTCACGCTGCGGGCTGTGAGCGACCTGAAACACCAGGCTGTGGTCGCGGCGCGGGTCGATCGCGGTATTCAGGGCGCGCCGCTCCTGGAGGGTGCGCAGCTCCAGGATGTCGTCCTGCAGTTGCTGCAGCAAACTGGCGGTGCCGGCGGTGTCTGGGTCGATCGGGGACTCGAACAGATCGATCTTGAGGCGCTGGGCGGCGAAGTGCTGTTCGTACTGCGTGCGATCGTCGTGCTCATCGAGCAGGCGGATGTAGTCGCGCCCCTGCTTGCCCCAGGCCGCGAGCAGCGGATGACCGTGCAGGTGCAGCGTCTGTTCATCGAGGCCGTCGGGCACTTTGCGCTCGGCGCTCCGTTGGTAGGTCCGGCGGAACAGCTCGCGGCCCTCGACGATATCGCCCCAATAGTGTCGGCTCGGGTTGTTCACTAGGAGCATGACCTGGGCGACCGGGGCGATGGCTTCGAGCACCTCGATGGTCTGGCGTGGCAGCGAGGAGATGCCGAAGACGATGACCCGGCGCGGCAGGTCCTCCGGTCGCGTCTCCGGGGTCAGCGCCTTGGCCTGCGTCAGGAAGCGGGTGTGGATCTCAGCGCGGCTGGCCTCGAGGCCCCCGCTGGCGAGCGTTGCCTTCTCCGTGTCCGTGCCTGCGCCCATGCCCGTGCCGCTCAGATCCTGCTTCAGCCGCCGCCACAACAGCGATTGCCAGCGCTGATCCTCGGGCAAGGCAACGCGCTCGCCGTTCGGTCGGATCAGCACATCCTCACCCTGCTGCCAGGCGGCGAGCCAGTCGGCACGGTAGACCTGATACTGATCGTAGAGATCGGCCAGCCGCTCGGCGAGTTGGTGGCGCCGGCGCGCGCGCCCGTCGTGGTGCGGATCGGCATCGAGGAAACCGCGCAGCGGGGCGAGCCAGCCCTGCTCGGCGCCGTGGTCGGCGAGGTCTTCGAGCGCGCCCAGCAGTCGGTAGAGCCGCCAGCCGAGGGGCACCTTGTCATAGGCCGAGACATCCGGCAGGTCGCCGAGTACGGCGCGGTAGGCCTGCCACAGGAAGCGCCCGGGCAGCATCATGTCCAGTGCTGCGGCGATGCCGCAGCCGCCCTCTGTCGCATCGGATGACAGCGTCCCGGACGCCCCCGCCCCGGACGCCACGCCGGCCCTCGCCATCGGGTCATCGGCGGGCAGCGCCGCCAGCGCGAGTTTCAGCCACTGGCCGATGCCGTTGCTCTGCACCAGGATGGCTTCGTTTTCCAGCGGATGCAGCGGATGCCGTCTGAGCCAGGTGCTGAGCAACCCGCGCAGGGACTCCAGCCGGTTCGCCTGGATGAGCATGAAGCCCGTCGGCCAGTCGTTGGTGTGATCCGTCTTTTGCTCCATCCACTCGCTCCTATTGCAAGGGTATCGACTGCTGAAATTCGTTGTAAGTCCGCGTTCTACGTGCCAGAAGTCGTGCGCGTTCGCGGACCTGTGCCAGCATGGAGGTCGAGCGTGCGCGTGCCTCGCGCTGTTGCCGCGCCCAACGCGCCTCGAGCCGATGGAACTCGAAGCCTCGGGTTATCAGCGCTTCTCGGCGTTCGTCGCAACGCGCTCCATCGCCAGCAGACACAGCAGCCCGAGCACCATGATCACGCCGACCATGATCAGCGAATCATCGAAGGTGCCGCGCAGCTCGGCCAGCTCACCGGCGACCACTGGGGCGATGATCTGCGCGATGCCGTAGCCGACCGTCAATCGCGCCATGATCTGCGCCGGATGCGCCGGATAACGCACCCCGACCATGGTCAAGACCAAGGAGACGATGCCGATGAAGGTGAGGCCAAACAGCAGCGAGCTGGCAATCGCCGCTGCCAAGGAGGCGCTGAAGACCGGCAGCAGGATGCCGATGATCTGCAGCAAATAGGCGGTCTGCAGCGAACGCAAATACCCCAAGCGGCGCGCGATCCGGTCCCAGAGGACCGGGGCCGGGGCTGCGGCGAGGCCGACCAGCAGCCACATCAGCCCCCCCTGCCCGCTCAGCGCCGGCTGCTGCTCGGTGATCAGCACCGTGAAGGTGGCGTTGATCGTGTAACCGAAGCCGGCGCACAGATAGGCCGCTTGTAGCAGCCACAACCACAGCGGACCGGGCTCACTGGCGGCCTCGCGCGAGTGGGCGCTCAGCGGAACCCCCTGATTGGGCCGCGGCAGCCCGTACCAGGCCGGGATCAACAGCAGCAAGCCAACGCCGGTGAGCAGCCACCACTGGCCGCGCCAGTCGGTATAGGGCGCGGCCAGTTCCACCAGCAGCCCGCCGAGGACGATCCCCAGCCCGAGCCCGCTGAAGTGCAGACCCAACTCGCTGCGATGCCCATGGCGGATCAGCCAGTTGAGGATCAGCCCGGAGCCGAGCATCAGCCCGCCGGCGGTACTGACCCCGGCCAGATAGCGGCTCAGGCCCCAGATCCAGGCCTCCTCCAAGCGGGGTATCATCGGCATGAACTCAGTCAGCGGCATCATCGCCGTGGTGGCGACCGCCAACAGCAGGCTGATCCGGTACAGCCGATCCTTGCGCATCAGATCCTTCATCCGCGTGACCACGAGCACACCGGTGAGATAACCGAGATAATTCCAACCCGCGAGCCAGCCGGCAAGCGCATCACTCAGGCCGGTCTGTGCCTGCATATAGGCCAGCATCGGGGTGTAGGCAAAGCGCGCCACCCCCATGGTGAGCACCAGCGCGCAGATCCCGGAGAGGAGAACGAAGGTTCGGTTTGGCGACATCATCGGCGAACTCCAAGGCCCTCATCGTCACTAAAACATCGTCTACAGCACTTCTGTATACTTGCGACTCATACTCAAAACAAATGTTTGAATCCAAGCGATTGAATGAAGTGGCCCCTAAGCCACCAAGTCGCCTTGATCTCCTGCTTGGTTTCCTTCGCTGCCAACGGACTTGATCGATGATCTTACGCTCGCTGCTCGTCATCCTCATCCTCGCGCTGCTCGGCGGGGGCCTCGCCTTGCTCAAGTATCAACAGATCCAAGAGTCGATGGCGCAGCTCTCGCAATCGCAGCCGCCTTCGACGGTTACCGCCACCGAGGTCCAAACGACGCGCTGGCAGCCGCGCTTGCAAGCGGTCGGCAATGTGCAGTCGGTGCAGGGCGTGGTCGTCAATAACGAGGTCGCTGGTCAGGTCAAGCGCATCTTGTTCGAATCCGGTGACCAGGTCACGGATGGGCAAGCACTGGTGCAGCTTGATACCGAGGTCGATGAGGCCGCGCTCGTTGGACTGAGGGCTAGTCTGAACCTCGCGCGGCTGCAGCTCGAGCGCAACCAGAAGCTACTGCGTGATCGCGCGGTGTCCCAGGGCGATGTCGACGAACTCAATGCCCGCGTCGCCGAGTCCCTCGCCCAGGTGCGCGAGAAAGAGGCGCTGATCCGCAAGAAGACCATCCTCGCCCCCTTCGACGGCCAGCTCGGGATTCGCCGCGTCAACCTCGGTCAATTCCTCGATGCCGGCTCGGCGATCGTCGAACTCGAAGCAATTGATCCCGTCTATGTCGACTATGCCCTCCCCGAACGACAGCTCTCTGAGATCGAGGTCGATCAACGGGTCGAGGTCAAGGTCAATGCCTATCCGGGGCGGGTCTTCGAGGGTCGTATCCAGGCGATCAGCCCGGCCGTCAACCGTGAAACCCGCAACATCCAGGTGCGGGCCTTAGTACCGAACCCGGATCGCCTCTTGCTGCCGGGAATGTTCGCCAAGATCGAGACCCTGATGGCGGCACGCGACGCTGTGCTCACGTTGCCGCGCCAAGCCATCACGTTCAACACCTATGGCGATTCGGTGTTCGTGATCGAGCCAAGCGATGATCAGCAGGAGTCCGGGCAGAACTCCAAGCAGGACTCAGGACAAGCGTCAGGGCTCATTGTGCAACGGCGCCAGGTCAAGACCGGTGCTGTGCGTGAGCAAGCCGTCGAAATCCTGAGCGGACTCGAGGCGGGCGAGCGGGTCGTCCTGGCCGGACAGGTGAAGCTGCGCAATGGAGCGAGCGTCAAGGTCGTCGAGGATGAGGATCAGGTCGCGCCGGAAAAGACGGAAGCAGCGCCGCCGAGCGAGAACGCTGACGCCGACAGCGAGGCCTAAACCGATGCGTTTCACCGACATCTTTGTCCAACGACCGGTCTTGGCGAGTGTAGTCAGCTTACTCATCCTGATCCTTGGACTGCGCGCGCTCATTGGCCTCGAGATCCGCCAATACCCGGAGACCCAGAACACGGTGGTCACCGTCACCACCGCCTATCCGGGCGCGAGCAGCGAGCTGGTCAAGGGCTTCATCACCACACCCTTGCAGCAGGCCATCGCCGAGGCCGACGGCATCGACTACCTGAACGCGACCAGCACTCAGGGCGTCTCGACCATCGAGGCCAACATGCGCCTGAACTACGATCCGAATGCCGCAGTCGCCGAGATCCAAGCCAAGGTCGCCAGTCAGCGCAATGTGCTTCCCGAGGCGGCACAGAATCCGGTCATCGACTCCACCACCGGCGACTCAACGGCGCTGATGTACCTCGCCTTCTACAGCGAGAAAATGGATCTGCCGCAGATCACCGACTACCTGATCCGGGTCGTGCAGCCACAACTCCAGGCGCTCGAAGGCGTCGCCAAGGCCGAGATCTTCGGCGACCAGACCTTTGCGATGCGGGTCTGGCTCGACCCCGACCGAATGGCCGCGCTCGGCATCAGCGGCGAGCAGGTCGCACAGGTGCTGCGGGCGAATAATTACCTAGCCGGTGTTGGCCAGATCAAGGGCGAGATGGTCCAGATCGACCTCTCGACCACCACCGATGTCGGCGATGTCGACAGCTTCCGCCGCCTAGTGGTGCGCGAGAACGGCGGCACCTTGGTGCGCCTGGAAGACATCGCCGAGATCGAACTCGGCGCCGCCAACTACGACTCGGCCACCCTCTACAAGGGCATTCCGGCGATCTTCATCGGCATCGAGCAGACGCCGGGCGCCAACCCGCTCAATGTCGCCCAACGGGTGCACGACGCCCTGCCCGATCTCAGGGCGCAGTTCCCGGAAGGGCTCGAGGCACATATCCCCTATGACGCCAGTGAGTTCATCGAGGAGTCGATTAACGAAGTCTTTAAGACCCTCGCCGAGGCGGTGCTGATCGTGCTGTTCGTGATCTTCCTCTCGCTCGGCTCGCTGCGGGCCGCGATTGTCCCCTCGATCGCGGTGCCGCTGTCGCTGGTCGGTGCTGGCTTCCTGATGCTGCTCGCCGGCTTCTCGATCAACCTGCTGACGCTACTAGCGATGGTGCTCGCGATCGGCATCGTCGTCGATGACGCCATCATCGTCGTCGAGAACGTGCACCGTCACATCGAAATGGGCAAGACCGGCACCGAGGCGGCCATTGATGCGGCGCGCGAGCTGGCCGGACCGATCATTGCCATGACCACGACGCTGGTCGCGGTCTATGCGCCAATCGGTTTCATGGGCGGGCTGGTCGGCTCGCTGTTTGTGGAGTTCGCGTTCACGCTCGCTGGCGCCGTGTTGATTTCCGGCGTGGTCGCGCTCACCCTCTCGCCGATGATCTCGGCGCGAGTGCTGCGTGCCGGCCAGGAGGCGGGTCGTTTCGAGCAGGCGGTCGAAGGTTTCTTCCAATGGCTCGCGCGCGTCTATGGCAAGGCCCTGCACGGTTGGCTGCGCTATCCGGGTGTCACAGTGATCATCGCGGTTGCGGTCATCGCCAGCGTCTACGTCATGTACACGATGACACAGAAGGAGCTGGCACCCACCGAGGATCAAAGCATCCTGTTCTTCCGGGCGACCGCGCCGGAGACCGCCACCGTCGACTACAACCTACGCTATATCGACCAGATCCTGGATCGCTTCGAGGCGATCCCGGAATACCAGGAGAGCTTCATCATCGCCGGATTTGGTGGCAGTCCGACCACGACCTTCGGCGGCTTCAAGATGTCGCAGCCCTCGGAGCGCGAGCGCTCGCAGATGGCGATCCAGCCAGAATTGCAGGGCGCGCTGGCGAGCGTGCCGGGCTTCCAGACCGTGATCTTCCCGCGCCCCAGCCTGCCCTCGCCGGGACGCGGCGTGCCGGTGGAGTTCGTCATCCTCTCGGATGCGAGCTACCAGGAACTCGATCGCCTCGCCGATGAGTTGGTCGGGCAAGCGATGCAGAGCGGTCAGTTCATGTTCCTGCAGAAGGATGTGAAGTTCGAGCGCCCGCGCACCATCATCGAGATCGACCGCGATCTGGCCGGCGATCTCGGCATCGACATGCAGCAGTTGGGGCACTCGTTGGCGGTGATGCTGAACGAGGACTACGTCAACTGGTTCAGCCTCGAGGGGCGCAGTTATAAGGTGATCCCGCAGGTCCATCGTGAAGCCCGCAACGCCATTGAGCAGATCGAGTCGTACTACATCCGCACCGACAGCGGCGAGCTGGTTCCGCTCTCGACGCTGGTCGAGATTCGCCAGTCCGTCGAGCCCTCGCAGCGCACCCAGTTCCAGCAGCTGAACGCGGTCACCCTCTCTGGCGTTCCCACGCCGGGCGTGACCCTCGGCGATGCGCTCACCTCGCTCGAGGACAGTGCCGCCGAGCTCTTTCCGCGCAATGTGCGTTGGGACTACAAGGGTGAGTCGCGGCAGTTCAAAAGCGAGGGCGGCGCGCTGGAAGCGACCTTCTTCCTCTCGATCCTGGTCATCTACCTGGTGCTGGCGGCGCAGTTCGAGAGCTGGCGCGATCCGTTCGTGATCCTGATGTCGGTACCGCTGACCATCGCCGGGGCCATGGTGTTTTTGTTCCTTGGGCTCGCCAGCGTCAATATCTACACCCAAGTGGGGATGATCACCCTGATCGGGCTGATCGCCAAGAACGGCATCCTGATCGTCGAATTCGCTAACCTGGTGCGCGAACGCGACAGACTCGACAAGCGCGAAGCGGTCGAGCAGGCCGCCCAGATCAGGCTACGTCCCATTCTGATGACCACGGTAGCGATGCTCGTAGCGATGATCCCACTGCTGCTTGCCAGTGGCCCCGGTGCCGTGAGCCGCTTCGATATCGGCCTCGTCATCACCACCGGTCTTGGTATCGGCACCCTGTTCACGCTCTTCGTGGTGCCAGCGATGTATATGCTGGTGGCGTCGAAGCAGGTGCAGTCGCTTCCTGGCTCGCCGGCTGAGCCTCAGCCACGCACGAGCGCGGGCTGAAACACCTTGTCCGTGCCGCGCTTCAAGCGCGGTCAGCCTCTCTTACATTACTCCCCGAGATAGACCTCAACCACGCGCGGATCGTCCTGCACCTCGTCCATGCTGCCTTCGGCGAGCACCGAGCCCTGGTGCAGCACAGTGACGCGCTTGGCAATCGAGCGCACGAAGTCCATGTCGTGCTCGACGACGACCACCGTATGCTTGCCAGCCAGCGAGGTCAGTAGTTCCGCCGTGCGCTCCATCTCTTGATGGGTCATTCCAGCGACGGGTTCGTCGACCAGCAGCAGGTGCGGGTCCTGTATCAGCAGCATGCCGATCTCGAGCCATTGCTTTTGCCCCTGCGAGAGGGTGCCGGCCTCGAACCGCGCATGTTCCTGCAAGCCGATGATGTCGATCACCTCATCGATGCGGTCACCCTGAGCGCCACTCAACCGCGCGAACAGCGTTGGAAAGACTCGCTTGTCCGTGGCCATCGCTAACTCGAGATTCTCGAAGACGCTGTGTTGCTCGAACACCGTCGGCTTCTGGAACTTGCGCCCGATGCCAACCTCGGCGATCTCGGGCTCGCTGAGCTTGAGCAGGTCGATCTTCTGGCCGAAGAAGGCAGTGCCCGAGTCCGGTCGTGTCTTGCCGGTGATGATGTCCATCATCGTGGTCTTGCCAGCACCATTCGGACCGATGACACAGCGCAGTTCGCCGGCATTGACATAGAGATTCAGCTCATCGATCGCCTTGAAGCCGTCGAAGCTGATGTTTAGCCCTTCGAGATAGAGGATTGGGCCATGGCTGACATCCAGCTCCAGATCCTTGGCCTGGATCATGAAGTCGAACTGTCGGTCGCGTCGGGTCAGCTCCTTGAAGTCCTGCCCGAAGCCTTGCCAGACCTGCTTTGGGCCGCTGAAGTCGAAGGTACGATCGCTGCGCAGCAGATCGCGGTTCGAGCCGCGGCCGGATTCGCTGCTCGGAGTCTGTTTGCTGCTCGCAACCGGCTCGCTCTCTGGATGCGGTTCGCTCGTAGAGCTCATGCGCTCGCCTCCTGAATCGTCTTAGGCTCGGCGCGGCGGCGCTTTAAGGTCTTCAGCAGTCCCGCGATGCCCGTAGGCAGGAAGACAGTCACCAGCACGAACAACCCGCCAAGCACGAACAGCCAGGCCTCCGGGAAGGCACCGGTAAACACGGTCTTGCCGTAATTGACCAACACCGCGCCGATCACCGCGCCATAGAGGGTCGCGCGGCCGCCGATCGCGACCCAGAACACCAGTTCGATCGAGTTGAGCGGCGAGAACTCGCCCGGATTGATGATGCCGACCTGGGGCACATAAAGCGCGCCCGCCATCCCGGCCAGCGCCGCCGAGAAGGTCCAGATTGCCAGTTTGACCCGATCCACCCGATAACCAATGAAACGCACCCGCGACTCGGCATCGCGCACCGCGACCGCGACGCGTCCCAGCTTGGAGGTGACGATCCAGCGGCAGGCCCAGTAGCCGAGCGCGAGCGCCAGCACCGAGGCGATGAACAACCCGATGCGCGTGCCGTCGGATTGCAGATCAAAGCCGAGCAGTTCCTTGAAGTCGGTCAGGCCGTTGTTGCCACCGAAGCCCATCTCGTTGCGGAAGAAGGCCAGCATCAGCGCATAGGTCAGCGCTTGGGTGATGATCGAGAGATAGACGCCGGTGACGCGCGAGCGAAACGCCAGCCAGCCGAACACGAACGCGAGCAGCCCGGGCACCAACAGGATCATCAGCGCCGCGTACCAGAACTGATCGAAGCCCTGCCAGAACCAGGGCAGTTGCTGCCAGTCGAGGAAGACCATGAAATCCGGCAGCACCGGGTCGCCGTAGACCCCGCGATCGCCGATCTGGCGCATCAGGTACATGCCCATCGCATAACCGCCAAGGGCGAAAAAGGCGCCATGGCCAAGACTCAGGATGCCCAGATAACCCCAGACCAGGTCGACCGCCACAGCCAGCAGCGCATAGGTCAAGTATTTGCCGAGCAGGGTTACCGTGAAGGTGCTGACATGCAGCGGACTCCCTTCCGGCACCAACAGGTTTAGGATCGGCACTAGGATCGCGATCACCGCCAGCACCGCCAGCATGATCTGGCCGCCAGTATCGCCCTTGAGTGGTTGCAACAAGCCCATGTTGAAGGTTCTCGATGCTTAATCAGCCGCAGCGCGGCCGCGCTGCGGGAACAGCCCCCGCGGACGCTTTTGGATAAACAGGATGATGAATACCAGCACCATGATCTTGGCCAGCACGGCCCCAGCCCAGGGCTCCATCAGCTTATTGGCGACGCCCAGCGTCATGCCCGCGATCAGGGTGCCCCAGAGATTACCGACACCGCCGAAGACCACGACCATGAAGGAGTCGATGATGTAGGCCTGCCCCATGTTGGGCCCGACGTTGGTGAGCTGCGACAGCGCCACGCCCGCGATCCCAGCGATGCCAGCACCCAGCCCAAAGGTGAGCGCATCGACGCGCGCCGAGCGCACCCCCATCGCGCGCGCCATGGCACGGTTTTGCGACACCGCCCGCACCTGCAGCCCAAGCGCGGTGCGCTTGAGCACCAACAGCAGCAGCGCGAAGACGATGAGCCCGAAGATCAGGATGTAGAGCCGGTTATAGGTCAGCGCCAAGCCTGGATTGAGCTGCAGCGAGCCGCTCATCCAGCTAGGATTCTGCACTACCACATTCTGCGCCGAGATGGTCGTGCGCACCAGTTGCTGCAGGATCAGGCTGATACCGAAGGTCGCGAGCAGGGTTTCCAAAGGTCGCCCGTAGAGGAAGCGGATCACCGTGCGCTCGATGGCGACGCCAAAGGCACCGGAGACCAGGAAGGCGGCCGGCACCGCCACCAGCAGCGACCAGTCGGTCAACCCCGGCATCGCCTGCTGCACCAGATAGGTGGTGTAGGCGCCGATCATGATCAGTTCGCCGTGGGCCATGTTGATCACGCCCATGACGCCGAAGGTGATGGCCAGCCCGATCGCCGCCAGCACCAGCACCGAGCCGAGGCTCAGGCCAAAGAACAGGGTCTCGATGCTACTGTTCAGCTGGCGCTTGCGATCGATCGCATCCAGCGCCGCTTTCGTTGCGGCGAGTACCCTGGAGTTCTGCTCTGATTCGAGCAAGGCATTCAGCGCATTCCGAGCCTGCGGATAGAGGTTGCCATGCAGCACCTCGATGGCCGCCAAACGGCTCTCTGCCTCCGGTTGTTTGAGATCGGCGATCGCCACTACCAAGGCCAGCGCATCCGCCACCGGCTTGTCGTCTTCAACCGCAAGCTGCGTGCGAACAGCGTTGATGACCAACGGATCATCACTGCCGATCATCTCGCGCGCGGCCCGCAGGCGCAGCGCTGGATCTGGACTGGCCAGGGTCAGCGCCGCAATCGATGTCCGCAATGCGCTGCGCATTCGATTGTTGACGGTAATCTTGCGCACATCACGGCGCCCGACCTCGCCGAGGGCCTCGCCGCTCAGTGCATCGGTCAAGGTCCAGCCGCGACTGCCTGCCGGCGCCACATAGACAATGCGATCATCGTCCTTTCGATAATAGAGATCACCCGCGAGCAGCGCTTTCAGCAGCGGGATCGCGCGCGCATCACCGGTTTCGGCGATGGCTTGAGCCGCGGCCTCTTTCACCTTGAACGAGCGATCCGTCAACCGCGAAACCTGCTCGTTAAAGGCAGCAGCTAGAACTGTTGCAGGTTCAGCTTTAGGAGTGGCCGTGCTGCTCGTCGCCGTGATCAACAATAGCAGCAGACCGAGCATCCTCACCCATTTGCGACCGCTGCCACCAACGCCGAACCTAGACATAATCTTAATCGACCGCACGAGGAAACGAAGGAATGGGAACCCAACCGGCAACCGGACCTCCAAGCCGAAGCCATCCTTGGCACCAGGTCGGCATCAGTGCCTACTCGGCTGGCTGCTCGGCACCGAGGCACTTCTCGGTCTCGGTATTGTGTAATTGCCGCAGTTGATCGGGTCCGTCCAAGTCGGCGATCAGATCCTTGGAGCCCTCCAGATAGTCAGACCAGGCTTCAGGTCAGCATCAGCACCGTATCTTTCAGCACCGTATCTTTCAGCGTGGTCTCGCTGATCGCCATGGTGCCGGAGAATGAATATCACTCTGGTGCAAGATTGTGCACCAAAATGGTGAGTATCGTCCAAGGTCGTAGATACGACAACAGCGAGTTGCGCTGTGTCAGTCTCCCCACAGCCGCATCAACAATCCTGCGCTGATCGACGACGAATCAAGCGCTTAGCATCCAAAGAAAAATAGGCACGCAAATTGCTTTGACCCCCGTAGAACCTAGCGCGTCGCCGATGCGACGCCGTTATCCGTTATGGGGATCAAGACATGGTGCAAGCGGTAACCACTCTGGAGACAGGGCGGCGAACGACGGAGAGCGCGTCCACTGGCGGCTGCGCGTCGAGCGGCTGCGGTAGCAGTACCGACAAGCTCGCGCATCTGCCTGCAGCGATTCGCGCCAAG
The DNA here is from genome assembly GCF_016653295.1 of Halochromatium salexigens. Lineage (GTDB taxonomy): Bacteria > Pseudomonadota > Gammaproteobacteria > Chromatiales > Chromatiaceae > Lamprobacter > Lamprobacter salexigens. The sequence goes on from NZ_NHSF01000066.1 coordinate 34,647, forward strand.
GTCAACGACCACCCCTGCTTCTCCGAAGACGCCCATCATCACTATGCGCGCATGCATGTGGCGGTGGCGCCAGCCTGCAACATCCAGTGCCACTACTGCAATCGGAAGTACGATTGCTCCAATGAGTCACGTCCCGGGGTGGTCTCCGAACTGCTGACGCCCGAGCAGGCTGTCCAGAAGACGCTGGCGGTCGCTGCCGCGATTCCGCAGATGAGCGTGCTCGGCATCGCTGGCCCTGGTGATCCACTGGCCAACCCGGAGCGTACCCTCGCCACCTTCCGCGCCCTGTCCGAGAAAGCGCCCGACATCAAGCTCTGCGTCTCGACCAACGGCCTGGCGCTGCCAGCGCTAGTCGACGCAATCTGTGAGCACAACATCGATCATGTCACCATCACCATCAACTGCGTCGACCCCGAGATCGGCGCCAAGATCTATCCCTGGATCTTCTGGAACAATCGCCGCATCAAAGGGGTCAAGGCCGCTCGCATCTTGATCGAGCAACAGCAGAAAGGTTTGGAGATGCTCACCGAGCGCGGCGTGCTGGTGAAGGTCAACTCGGTGCTCATCCCGGGCGTCAACGACGAGCATCTGAAGGAAGTCAGCCGCGTGGTCAAGGCCAAGGGGGCCTTCCTACACAACGTGATGCCGCTGATCGCCGAGCCTGAGCACGGCACCTTCTATGGGCTCATGGGCCAGCGCGGCCCGACTCACGACGAGCTGCAAGCCCTGCAGGACGCCTGTAGTGGCGACATGGCGATGATGCGCCACTGCCGGCAGTGCCGCGCTGACGCGGTTGGCATGCTCGGCGAGGATCGGGGAGCCGAGTTCTCAATCGAGAAGATCGAGCAGATGGACATCGACTACACCGCTGCGATGCAGCGCCGCGCCGCGGTGCACGCCGAGATCGAGGCCAAGCGTCAGGCCCAACGTCAAGCTCAGTACGAGAAGCGCGAACAGGCGATGCAACCGCAGCGCGGTGAAGTCTTCGTCGGCCTCGACTCGCTGACACGTCGGCGCCCAAAAGCCCTCTCGAACGCCCAACCCGGCGTTTCTGAGAGCTCGGCGGCCGCTACCGTTACCCCGGCACCGACTCGTCGTGCAGGTCGAGCGCTACGCATCGCCGTTGCGAGCAGCGGCAGCGGCGTCATCAATCAGCACTTCGGACACGCACACGAGTTCCTGGTCTACGAGGTTGATGATCAGGCTGTGCGTTTTGTCGGCACGCGCCGGGTCGCGGCCTATTGCAGCGGCGATGAAACCTGCGGCGACGGCGAATCGGCGCTCGCCGGCACCTTGCGCGCCCTCGACGGCTGCACCGTCGTGCTCTGCTCGAAGATCGGCATCGAGCCCTGGGATGTACTCGAAGCCGCTGGCATTACGCCGAACGGCGAGCATGCGATGGAGCCAATTGAGGATGCCGTCGCCGCGGTCTATGCCGAACTGGCGGCCGCGGGCCACCTTGCCGAATTCGAAACCCAAACTGCGCTGAGCGCCTAAGCCATCGCGGAGGCCACGCGTCGTGCTTAGCCACTAGCCGTTAGCCAAAAGCGCGCGCAATGGCTCCGGTGCCGAACGCCCCGCTAGCACCAACCCTGAAGACAACATCATGGCTTATCAAATTACCGACGGCTGCGTGAACTGCTGGGCCTGCGAGCCGCTGTGCCCAAGCCAAGCCATTCAAGCCGCCAAGCCGCATTTCATCATCGACCCGAGCCAGTGCAGCGAATGCGCCGGCGACTTCGCCGAGCCGCAATGCGCGAGCATCTGCCCTGTTGAGGGCGCCATTCTCGATGCTGGCGGCAAGCCCGTGAATCCGCCTGGCTCGCTGACCGGCATTCCAACGGAACGACGAGCCGCCGCCCAGGCCGAAATCCGAGCCCGTTGAGCCGTTGATGACCGAGCACGACTGCAATGCGATCGAGATCGCACCCGGAGTGCACTGGATCGGCGCGCTCGATCCTGGGCTGCGCAGCTTCGACATGATCCTGCGCACCGCCAACGGCACCACCTACAACGCCTACGCGGTGCGGGGTCGTGACGGCGTCGCCATCATTGATACGGTCAAGGCCGAATTCGCTGACGGCTTCTTCACACGTCTCGAGCAAGTGGCTCGTCTCGAGGAGACATGTGCGCGATACGCTCAAGCTGATCGAACCACTGCCGCTGACGCTGATCGCTCCGGCACATGGCCCGAGGCGCCCTGATAATTCCACACCCCGACTCCATTCCAACTGAAACCAAGAGGAAAAACCACATGGCCAAGGCAAAAGTCACCTTTCAGGACATCGATCAAACCGTCAATGTTCCCGCCGGCATCCGCGTCATTGATGTCTCCGAGAAGATCGGTGCCGGCATTATCTATGGCTGTCGAGAAGGCGATTGCGGCACCTGCATGATGCATGTCGTCGAAGGCTGGAACAATCTCACAGAGCCCTCGGTGCTCGAAGAAAAGGTCTTGCGCGAGAACATGGCCAGCCGCCATGACCGGCTCGCCTGCCAAGCCCAGATCATCGGCGATTGCGCCGTCAAGCCAGCCTAGAACGGTGATCCTGATCACCATCCCTCATCAGCTCATCCAACATTCAACGCGGAGCCCAAATCAATGGCACTCGTGACCTTTTCTAACCCCGATTACAAGGACAAGACCGTTTATGCGGTCGCTGGCAGCCATACTGAGACCCTGCTCAAGATCGCCAAAGAGCACAAGATCCCGGTGCAGTTTGACTGCCAGGACGGCGAATGCGGCCATTGCCTGGTCCGCGTAACCAGCATCGACGACAAGGACCGCATGGGTTATTTCCTAACCGATAAAGAGCAGACGGTGCTCAAGGAACTTGGCAAGCTGACGCAGGATCAGATCGACCGGCTGCATGTGGACGATATGCCGAGTGAATGGCGTCTGGCCTGCCAGATGATCGTGCGCGACGAAGACGTCCGCGTCGAGTACTGACCCATGTCCGCGTCGGCTCCGGCTTGCCCAACGCCCTTCTCCGACGCGAGCACCAAACGGGTGCCCGCCGCCAACAACTGCTCCAGCTCGGCTCTGAGTTCGACTCTGGCCGAGGCGGCGGAACACTGGCGGAACTGGCTCCTAGCCCATGCCGCTGGCCGCCGCAATGACGAGAGTCTGGCCTCGATGCTCGCCAGTCAGTGCGTTGGCCTCGGCGCTATGCCAAACTGGCTCGGCCTCGCGCCTGAAACGTTCGAGGATCTAATTGCCTATCACTTTCCGGCACTGCAACAGAGTGCGCTTCCGCGGCCGCAACGCCAACTCGATCCAGAGCGGGCCGACGAGCGGGACGAACTGGTTCGGCTTTTGCTTAAACCATGGAATGAGAGATCCGATAGGATTCGCGAGCGCTCCAAACCAAGCATCTCAAGCATCGACCCGCAGCCAAGTCAGGGCTGGATGGCCCAGATCATCGCTGCTGGTTGCATGGGAAGCGATCATCTTTGGCAAGATCTTGGTCTCTGCAAGCGAGTGGAGCTAAGTCAACTGATGGAATACAACTTTCCGGCGCTTGCCAAACAGAATCGTCACGACATGAAGTGGAAGCGCTTCCTGTACAAACAGCTATGCGAGGCCGAGGGCATCTACACCTGCCGTTCACCCTCCTGCGAGGTCTGCGTCGACTACCATGCTTGTTTCGGGGCTGAGAACTGAATTCCTCCTGCTGGCCGAGAACGGCAGCGGCGATCACATCAAGCGTCGTGCCATCGGCGCCTATCTGGGCCTCGCCGTCGGCGATGCGCTCGGCGCCACCGTCGAGTTCATGACCCCGCGCGAGATCCGCGACCAGTTTCGCGAGCATCGCGACATCAAAGGCGGCGGCTGGCTGCGCCTGCGCAAGGGACGCGTCACCGACGACACCGAGATGGCGCTCGCACTCGGCGAGAGCATCCTCGGCGCGGGCGAGGTCGACGCCCAAGCCGCGGCCGAGGCCTTCAGCGACTGGATGCGCAGCAAACCGGTCGACATCGGCAATACCGTGCGCCGTGGCATCTCCCATTACCGCCGAACCGGCGAGTGGGAATCCCCCGAGAGCACCTTCGATGCCGGCAACGGCGCCTGCATGCGCTGCCTGCCCGTCGCCTTGGCCACGGTCGGCGCCGATGTCGACGACGTCGCCGAGGCCAATCGCCGCCAAGCCCATGTCACCCACAACAACCCCATCTCCGATGCCGGCACCCTCTGCGTGATCCGCATGGTGCAGGCTGGCCTGCTCGGCGGCACGCGCAAAGACCTCAAGCTCCTGGCGGATGGATTGGTCGCCGAAGACGCGGTCTACGCCTACGACCGCAAACGCATCGAGAACCCGAGTGGCTTCATCGCCGACACCCTACGCACCGTGTTCCAGGCGCTGTTCGCGACCGACGATCTCGAATCGGCGCTCATCGAGGTCGTCAACCGCGGTGGCGATGCCGACACCACTGGCGCCATCCTCGGCATGATCGCCGGCGCCCTCTACGGTCCCGCCGCCCTACCCGCGCGTTGGGTGCGCACCCTCGATCCCGAGGTGCGTCAGCATTGTCTGTCACAGGCCCAGCAACTGCTCAAACTAGCGCCGCTCCGCAGCATGCGCGCGGCGACTGGCTAAACCACGCAGAAGCTGTCTCGCCACAGCTCTATGAGCAGCAGCTGCGGCCATGATTGAGGGCGTACCTGTGATGAGGAACCGAACACCGTTAATCTCCGCAGCCCGAAAGGGTCAGAGTTGATCGGCGTCAAACGCGCATCAGATGAACAAGGTCAACACCCCCGTATAGCCATAGAGTCGATTCTGCGAGAGTTCTCCATTCGCGAAGAAACCCACCAGCGGAAACTCCCCCAACTCGTTGCGAATCTGCTTTAGCTCCTGCGAGTCGTCACCGAAGAGGTTGGCACCCCGGCCGAGACAGGAGACATAGACACCGCCGCGCGGCGGTGTCTTCAAGCGCGCCTTGAGGTGACCGAGCATGCGCGAGAGATCTTCGCTAGCGGTGTTGGCATCGCGGCGACAGAACATCAGCTCCTGCCCTTTCTCGACCAGATCGCCGATCCCGATCAGTCGCTTCTCCATGTCGACGCCGATCAGATTGCGCACCAGATAGTCGCCGGTATCGGAGCCGGCGATCGGCAGGCCAGCGAAGATGTAGCCTCCCACGCGCGAGATGTCACGCGCCAAGACCTCGCCGATGTCGTCCTTGAACACATCCAGCGCCGGACGCCCATCGAGTTCGACGATCACATTGCGCTGACAGGCGGTAATGCGCCGGTGCGGCCCGATCGGCGAGCAGCCCTGGGACAGCGCGGTCTGAATACCAACCGCCTCGGTGAACATGACGCCGGTCAGGCCACCTTCGGTCGGCTCATCGGCGATCACGCGGGCGTTTTGCTGGCTGCTCGCCAGACCCCCAACCAGGAAACCGGTCACGGTGCGCTCGGCGAGCTGGCGGATCAGACTCTCGGTGAGCGGATTCGACGGATCGGCATGCACCAAGCCCATGAACGGCTGGGCGCTGCCGAGCCAGGCGCGCTGCGCGGCATCGAAGCCGTCGAGATCCTTGACGATGGGCGCAAAGACCCGGAACGCGTCCTCCGGCAGATCGGCGATCATGGCCGCGATCGCCGGACGCTCGTAGTATTCGACCCCGGTCGCGCAGATGCCGATGCCCACCGCGCCGACCCAGTGCTCGACATCGGTCGCCTCGCGCAACGCATCCAGGATCGCACCCAGATGGGCGTTGATCGCATCACTGACGTAGAGAAACCCGAGCCGCCCTTGCGCGGCGCCTAAGCCGGCGATGACGCGCTCGAGGGCCAGGTGCCAATCGTCGTCGGCGGCGTGGGCATAAGGAAAGGGGTGCATCATCGATCTTGGGCTCGCTCAGTGACAGCTTGGGGCTGGCTTAGACCTCGGCCAGGTCGCCTTTTTCCTGTAGCCAGGCGCGCCGATCGGCGGCGCGCTTCTTGGCCAGCAGCATATCCATCAAGGTGGCGCTGTCATCGCCGGGCTCAACCGTCAATTGCACCAATCGGCGCGTATCCGGATGGATGGTGGTTTCGCGCAACTGCTGCGGGTTCATCTCGCCAAGGCCCTTGAAGCGCTGCACGCTGACCTTGCCCTTGAGCTTCTCGGCGGCGATCCGATCCAGCACGCCACGGCGTTCCGAATCATCCAAGGCGTAGAAGACCTGCTTGCCGACATCGATGCGAAACAGCGGCGGCATGGCGACATAGACGTGACCGGCCGCGACCAGGCGCGGGAAGTGCTTGAGGAAGAGCGCGCAGAGCAGGGTTGCGATATGGGCGCCATCGGAATCGGCATCGGCGAGGATGCAGATCTTGCCGAAGCGCATCCGGGCGAGATCGTCGCTGCCGGGATCGACGCCGATGGCGACGGCGATGTCGTGCACCTCCTGCGAGCCCAGCACCTCGGCCGGGTCCACTTCCCAGGTGTTCAGGATCTTGCCGCGCAACGGCATGATGGCCTGGAACTCGCGATCGCGCGCCTGCTTGGCCGAGCCGCCGGCGGAATCGCCCTCGACCAGGAACAGCTCGCTGCGGGCCGGATCGGTGGCGGTGCAATCGGCCAGTTTGCCCGGCAATGCCGGCCCCTGGGTCACGCGCTTGCGCGTTACCGCGCGCCCGGCACGCAAGCGCGCCTGGGCGGCGCCGATGGCGATCTCGGCGATGCGCTCGCCGTCGCCGACATGCTCGTTGAGCCAGAGACTGAAGGCATCCTTGACCACGCCGGAGACGAAGGCCGCGCACTCGCGCGAGGACAGACGCTCCTTGGTCTGGCCGGAGAACTGCGGATCGGCCAGCTTCACCGAGAGCACCCAACTGGCACGCGCCCAGACATCGTCCGGTGCCAGTTTGACGTTGCGCGGCAGCAGATTGCGAAACTCGCAGAACTCGCGCACGGCCTCGGTCAGACCGCTGCGAAAGCCGTTGACATGGGTGCCGCCCTGCACCGTCGGGATCAGATTCACATAGCTCTCGGTGACCTGTTCGCCCGCCTCGGGCAGCCAGGTCACGGCCCAGCTCGCGGCCTCGGTCTTGCCCTCGAGCGCGCCGACGAAAGGCACCTCCGGCACCCGCTCGGCGGCGCCGAGGGCCTCGCTCAGATAGTCGCGCAGCCCGTCGGCATAGCACCAAAACTGCTCCTCGCCACTGGCCTCGTCGCGAAAGCGCACCTCGAGCCCGGGGCAGAGCACGGCCTTGGCGCGTAGCAGATGGGTCAGTTGGCGCACCGCGACCTTGGGCGTGTCGAAATAGGTCGGATCGGGCCAGAACCGCAGCCGCGTGCCGCTACTGCCGCGCCCGACCCGGCCGATCGGGGTCAGCGCCTCGACCTTGTGGCCATCGGCGAAGGCCATCCGATATTCCTGGCCATCGCGCTTGACCCAGACTTCCAGACGTTGGGAGAGCGCGTTCACCACCGAGACGCCGACCCCATGCAAACCGCCGGCGAAGCGATAGCTGCTGCCTGCGGTGAACTTGCCCCCGGCATGCAGTTTGGTCAGGATGACCTCGACGCCGGGCAGCCCCTGCTGGGGGTGCATGTCGACCGGCATGCCGCGCCCATCGTCACAGACCTCGATCGAGCCGTCCTGGTACAGGGTCACCGCGATGCGGGTGGCCTTGCCGACCAGTGCTTCGTCGACGCTGTTGTCGATCACCTCCTGCGCGAGATGGTTCGGACGGGTGGTATCGGTGTACATGCCCGGGCGCTTGCGCACCGGGTCCAAGCCGCTGAGAACCTCGATCGCCGAGGCATCGTAATTACCGCTCATCGCGGGGTCGGACACTCCTTGAGTAAGGGACGAAAAACCGATCCGGCCCTGATCCGGACCTGGGGGCCGCGTTGACCGGTCAAAGCCGGCTACGGTAACTTAGAGTGAAACCGCTGTTCAAATGCCCGATGAGCGAAGACAAGATCGACGACCCCAAGCAGTTCGAGGCTTCATTGCAGGCGCTAGAGACGCTCGTCGATCAGCTTGAGCGTGGCGACCTCGGTTTGGAAGACTCGCTCGCCGCCTTCGAGCAGGGCATCCGGCTCAGCCGTGGCTGCCAACGGGCGCTCGATCAGGCCGAGCAACGCATACGCATCCTCAGCGAACCTTCGGAGGACGCCGAACCCGAGCCGTTCGCCGGCGCCACGGCCCCTCCCCCAAGCGACTGATCCCGAGCCGCGGACAGGTCCGCGTTCGCACCTCTCCACTCCCGTCACCGACACAAGCGATTGGCCCCATGCAAGACGCCCCCCGCCTGAAGACCTTTCTCAAAGACTGCCAAGACCGGGTGGCAAAAACCCTGGAGCACGTCCTGCCCGCCGCCGAACAGCCGCCGACGCGGCTGCATCAGGCGATGCGCTATGCGGTGCTCGGCGAAGGCAAGCGCGTGCGCCCCACCCTGGCCTACGCCAGCGCGCAAGCCCTCGACCTCGCGCCCGAGCGCGTCGATGCCGGTGCGGCGGCGGTCGAGCTGATCCATGGCTACTCGCTGATCCATGACGATCTGCCGGCGATGGACGACGATGATCTGCGACGTGGGCGACCGAGCTGCCACAAGGCCTTCGATGAAGCGACGGCGATCCTCGCCGGCGATGCCTTGCAGACCCTCGCCTTCGGGGTCCTGGCGCAAGATGATGCGGCGGCCCCCGAGGCGCCCGCGCGTCTGCGCATGTCGGCCGCACTGGCGCGCGCCGCCGGCTCGATCGGCATGGCCGGCGGCCAGGCCCTGGATCTGGAGTCCGAGGGCAGCGACCTCGATCTGGTCATGCTCGAGAACATCCACATCCACAAGACCGGGGCGCTGATCCGCGCCAGCGTGCAGATGGCCACCCTCGCCTGCCCCGCGCTGGAGCCGGCCAAGGCCGAGGCTCTCGATCACTATGCCAAGTGCATCGGGCTGGCGTTCCAGATCCAGGACGACCTGCTCGATGTCGAAGGCGAGACCGATGTCATCGGCAAGCAGAGCGGCGCCGATGCCGCCCATGAGAAAGCGACCTATCCCTCGCTGATGGGCATCGCGGCGGCCCACGAGGCGGCCAACGAACTGATCTCGGACGCCCTCGCCAGCCTCGAGCCGTTCGGCGCGGGCGCCGATCCGCTGCGCTGGATCGCGCGCTATATCGTCAGCCGGGAGCGCTGATTCGCACTCTCCCAGTTCGCATCCTTGCTGCCTCTTAAAACCAAGACATGGACCGGCTAACCTGTTAATTTGGACTCTTAAGATTGCCCACTCTCTCTCAATCCAGGCTTATGCAAGATAAGGTTGTCGTCAAAGACCTTTACAAGATCTTCGGACCCGAGCCCGATCGCGCCCTAGAGCTGCTCGATCAAGGACTTTCCAAGGAGGAGATCTTCGAACAAACCCGAACCACGGTCGGCGTTCAAAAGGCCGATTTCAGCATTCGCGAGGGTGAGGTGTTCGTGGTCATGGGGCTCTCGGGCTCGGGCAAATCGACCCTGGTGCGCATGCTCAACCGCCTGATCGAGCCGACTCGAGGCCAGGTGATCGTCGACGGCGTCGATATCACCCAGATGTCGAAGCAGGAGCTGATCACGATGCGGCGCCGTTCCATGAGCATGGTGTTTCAGTCGTTTGCACTGATGCCGCATAAGAGCGTCGGCGAGAACGCCGCGTTTGGGCTCGAGGTCTCCGGAATGCCGAAGGCGGAACGGCGTGAGCGCGCGCTGCAGGCACTCGATACCGTGGGCCTAGCCGTCAATGCCGACAGCTACCCGGACGAGCTTTCCGGTGGCATGAAACAGCGCGTCGGCCTCGCCCGCGCGCTGGCCACCGATGCGCCGATCCTACTGATGGACGAGGCCTTCTCAGCGCTCGACCCGCTCATCCGCACCGAGATGCAGGACGAGTTGGTGCGCTTGCAGACGACCCAGGCCCATACCATCGTCTTCATCTCGCATGATCTCGACGAGGCGATTCGCATCGGCGACCGCATCGCCATCATGGAGGGCGGAGCCATTGTCCAGATCGGCACTCCCGAGGACATCGTCACCAATCCGGCCAACGATTATGTGCGTTCGTTCTTCTACGGCGTCGACGTCAGCAAGGTCTTCAGTGCTGGCGATATCGCCTCGGACCGTGCCATCACGGTCTTCGAGCGCACCGGCGTTAACGTCCGCGCGGCCTTGGCGCAACTGCACGACCGCGGCCATAGCCTCGGCATCGTCATCGACTCGGATCGGCATTATCGCGGCATGGTCAGCGTCAATTCGCTGGCCGATGCCGGTCGCGACAGCGAGCATCCACATTGGGAAGACGCCTTCCTCAAACAGATCCAGCCCGCGTCAGCCGACACCGAGTTGTCCGAGGTCCTGAGTCAGGTCACGTCCAACGAATTTCCGGTCCCCATCGTCGATACCGAGGGACGTTATCGCGGGATCGTCGACAAGACCGTCTTGCTGCAGACACTGGATAAGACAACCTGAGCCATGACGAACGACATCACCGATTTCGAAATCCCGATTGGCGACTGGGTCGCTGCGGGGGTCGATTGGATCCAGACCAACCTCACCGGCATCCTTGACGGCATCTCCGAGGTGCTCGCGCTCGTCATCGACTCCTTCGAAGGTCTGCTGCAGGGGATTCCACCGCTGATTCTGGCGCTTTTCATCGTGCTGCTCGCGACCTGGCGCGTTGGCTGGAAATTCGGCCTCTTCGCCATCGCCGCCATGGTGCTGCTATTCGGCATGGACATCTGGACCCAGACCATCTCGACCCTGGGGCTGGTCATCGCCTCGAGTCTCGTCGCACTCATCATCGGTATCCCCATCGGCATTACCATGGCTCGACATGATGCCTTCGAGGCGATCACTCGCCCGATACTCGACTTCATGCAGACCATGCCGCCCTTCGTCTACCTGATTCCAGCCGCCATCTTCTTCGGTCTCGGCAAGGTTCCCGGCTCGATTGCGACCCTTATCTTCGCCATGCCCCCCGCCGTGCGCCTCACTAATCTCGGCATCCGGCAAGTCAGCGCCGAGCACATCGAGGCCGGCAAGGCCTTCGGCTGCACCAGTAGTCAGCTTCTGTTCAAGGTCCAGCTGCCCTTGGCCATGCCCTCGATCATGGCCGGTATCAATCAGACCATCATGCTTGCCCTGTCGATGGTCGTCATCGCCTCGATGATCGGTGCCGGCGGGCTCGGCAACACCGTGCTCACCGGTATTCAACGGCTCGATGTCGGACTCGGCTTCGAGGGCGGTCTCGGGGTCGTATTGCTGGCAATCCTCCTCGATCGCATCACCCAGAGCTTCGGCATCGCCCAACGCGCCGGCGGGCCGCCGTCGCTCATCACCCGCATCCGCCGGTTCTTCCAGCGTACCCCGGACAGCCCGGGCAAAGGTTGAGCGCTAACGATCTTTCCTTCCATCCACCCACCCACCACCATGAGGAATCACGATGTTCATGAAGACCTCACTTAAGGCCTTAACGGCAGGCGCCCTCGCCCTCTCGTTTGGCACCGCCGCCTACGCCGCCGACAACAGCGTCAAGATTGGCTGGACCGCCTGGTCCGATGCGGAATTCGTCACCAAACTAACCCAGCGTATCCTCGAGGAGCGCATGGACTATGAGGTCGAACTGGTGCAGACCGATATCGCCCCCCAGTACCAGGGGCTGTCCGATGGCGATCTGGATCTGATGCTCATGTCTTGGCAGCCGGGCACGCACGGCGATTACATGGAAAAGGTGTGTAACGATGTGGTGCCCCTCGGCATCCTGTACACCCACGCCCGACTCGGCTGGGCGATACCGGCCTATATCCCGGAAGAGACCCTCGCCAGCATCGAGGATCTGAGCAAAGACGAGGTCAAGGAGCAGCTGGACGAGACAATCACCGGCATCGACCCCGGCGCAGGCATTACGCGTCTCTCCAAGGATGCGCTCGAAGCGTATGGACTCGACGACTATGAGCTGCAGATCTCCTCGGGTGCGGGTATGACTGCTGCCCTGGAACGCGCCACCCAGCGTGATGAATGGATCGTGGTCACCGGTTGGAGCCCACACTGGATGTTCGGCGCCTACGATCTGCGCTATCTGGAAGACCCCAAGGGCATCCTAGGCAGCTTTGAGCGTGTCGTCGCATTGGCACGCGAGGGCTTCTACCAAGAAGATATCGATGCGGCGAGCTTCATCTCGCGTATCCAGATCCCGATTGATGATCTTCAGGCGGCCATGTACGACGCCCAGGAGACTTCGTATGAAGAGGCCGTGACCAAGTACATCGAGAACAACGAGGCGCGCATCAACTACTGGGTCTCCGGCGAGTTCTGAGCCGCGAAGACGAGCGCGTGATACCAGCGTGACAACAGGGCCGTTCAACGGCTAATAACCGCCACCGAGTTTCCGGGCTCGGTGGCGGTTCGCGCAATTAGAAGTAGTAACCGAAGTTGATATTGAAGCGGTAATTCCAGTCGTCGTTGCCGTTGACGCCGAAATCACCGACCCCATCGACGATATTGCCGTAGTTGTCATCCTTGTTGCCGACGAAGTAGTTACCGTCGGAGAAGGCGAGGTCGGTATAGATGTACCAGCCGTTGCGCGCCCAGGCCGCACCGAGAATCGCGAGCTGGCTATCGTTGAAGTCGCTATCCTCCTTGATGATGCTGCTGTACTCGACATAGGGACGCACCGAATCCAGCCAGGGGATCTGGTTGGTCTCATAGAGATAGCTCAGTGAGATCGCCGGCAGCCAGGCATCGGTCGCCACCGGCCAAGCGAACTCATAGGCCCCCATCGGTAGCAACTCATCGGTGCCGAGTGGGTTGTCGTCATCGATGTTGAGCTGGTAACGCGTGAGCTGGGTCGCCAGCAGCCAGTTGTTCCAGCTGTTGGTCATGTGCACCGAGGCGGCCCAATGGTCGCCATCGTCGGCCCGTCGCCCATCGAGCTGGCCGTATTGCAGCGACACGCCGAGCGCGGTATCGACGGCGCTCTGATCGACGTTGTAGATGGCGCGAAGATTGAACTGGTTGCGCTCTTGGTAGCCGTTCGGCAGGGCGCTGAAATCGACGCTGCCATCCGGGGCGAGGGCTGCATTCCAGACCACGGGATCATAGCTGTAGCGCGCGCTGTCGTGGCTCGTCGTGCCGTTGCCATTCCACTCGCTGCGCGCGTAATAGGCAATATCGAAGTCCCAGTTGTCGATGCTGGTGACATACTTGACGCCGAGGTCCATGTCGTCCGACAGGCCGACGTAGTAATGCTGGTCGAAGAACCAGCTCTGCGAGACGCCGTAAGGGCCGGGACCGAAGGGCACCCGGTTGATACCGACCTGGATCTGACTGCCGTCGTCGAAATCCCATCCGAGCCAAGCGGTATGGACGAAGTTATACCCGTCACCCCCAGAACTCAACCAGTTATTGTACCAGCGATATTCGAGCTTGCCGACCAACTGATCGTACTTCAGATCCATGTTGATGCGGAACGTGTCGAGCGCAAAGTTACCTCCATTGCCGCCGCGCGAAGGTCCATTTCTTTCACCGGGATAACTGCCAAGGAGATAATTAGCGCGGATCGCGCCACCAATGGTCAGTGGCCCGACCTTGATCTTATTCGCTTGTGGCGACCCGGCCTTAACCAATTCGGCTTCGGCCGCTTCGGCCTTTTCGGTAGCGGCAACGGTTTCGGCTTGAGCCTCGGCGAGTTCAGCCTGGGCCTGATCGAGCTGGCGTTGCAGCTCGCGGACACGGCGCTCGAGGGCGGCTGGATCGGCTGCGGCGGTCGCCAATTGCGGAGTAGAACCGACAATCGCGGCAAGGCTGATTGCCAGCAGTGTTCTTGAACGTCGAGAGGCCGATTGTGGCAATGTGGCCGATGCGTATGCAGTGCGCGGTGTTGATGGTTTCATGATGGCTTAATCAGATGGTGAGTTGACGACTCTAGGGATGCCGTAATGCGACGTCGCTCGTATGCGACCAACTCATGCTCTTAGCAAGAGACATGTCGTGCATTTACAACATTACAGTTTAGTGTATATCCTGAGCCGCTTATTTTCCAGTCACCCAACGAGCCCTTTACCCAGCAGTTTGGCTTGCTGCGTCATCAACACCCGTGCGTTTGGACCTCCGCGCCCTAAGGTTTTTCTGTCGCAGGCGATTGCGCTAACATGAAAAATTCTTCATGAACGCCGGCCCCGGCGCACCCGCCACGAGTTAAGCCTATGCAAGACGCAACCGACCGCTCGAGTGAGCAGCCTGGCTGGCTGCGGATCGACGTTCACCCGTGGGTCTTCTTCACCTCCGCCATTATCATCGTGCTCTTCGTTGGACTGACGATCTTCTTCGAGAACCAGGTCGACAATCTCTTCAATGTCGTGCAGGGCGCTGTCGCCACCTATGCCGGCTGGTTCTTCGTCGGCGCGATGAATATCATCCTGATCTACGTCGTCGCCCTCTTGCTGGGGCATTACGGCGACATTCGCCTCGGTGGCGAGGGCGCTAAGCCCGAGTTCTCGACGCTCGGCTGGTTCTCGATGCTGTTCAGTGCCGGCATGGGTATCGGCTTACTCTTCTACGGCGTTGCCGAGCCGATGTTCCACTACGTCGCCTCGCCGCTGGCCGAATCCGGCACCCCCGAGGCAGCCCGCGTCGCCATGGACTTCACCTTCTTGCACTGGGGAGTCCACCCCTGGGCGATCTACACGCTGGTCGGCCTCTCGCTCGGTTTCTTCGCGTTCAACAAAGGGCTTCCGTTGTCGATTCGCTCGGTGTTCTACCCGGTCCTCGGGGAGCGTATCTACGGACCGATCGGCAATATCATCGATATCATGGCGACGGTCGCAACCATGTTCGGCGTCGCCACTTCGCTCGGCCTCGGTGTACAGCAGGTCAATGCCGGGCTGAGCCATCTGTTCGATTTCATCCCGCAAAACACCACGGTGCAGATCCTACTGATCTCCGGCATTACCGCCGTGGCGACCTGGTCGGTGGTGCGTGGACTCGATGGCGGCATCAAGTTGCTCAGTCAGCTCAACGTGATCGCCGCCGCGATCCTGATGTTCTTCGTCATCTTCGTCGGCCCGACCCTGTTCATCCTGAATGCCTTCATCGAGAACCTCGGCATCTATGTGCAGCATTTCCCGTCGTTCAGCACCTGGAACGAGACCTATGACGATACCGAGTGGCAGAACGGGTGGACGGTTTTCTATTGGGGCTGGTGGATCGCCTGGTCACCCTTCGTCGGCATGTTCATCGCGCGGGTCTCCTACGGCCGGACCATCCGCGAGTTCATCAAGGGCGTGTTGCTCATCCCCACCCTGGTGACCTTCCTGTGGGTGACGGCCTTCGGCAATACGGCCCTGAACATCGAAATGTTCGGTGTCGGCGGCATTGCCAAGGCGGTGCAGGAAAACATCCCGGTGTCGCTCTTCGTGATGCTCGAGACCTTGCCCTTGGGCGAAATCTCGTCGGTCGTCGCGATCATTGTCATCATCACCTTCTTCGTCACCTCCTCGGACTCGGGTTCGCTGGTGATCGACATCATCACCGCTGGCGGTAATCCGGAACCGCCGGTGATTCAACGCGTGTTCTGGGCGATCATGGAGGGTGCCGTCGCCTCGGCCCTGCTGCTGGGTGGCGGCCTGGTTGCGTTGCAGACCGCGGCCATCTCGACCGGGCTACCGTTCGCGATCATCCTACTCGGGATGTGCTGGTCGCTCCATGTGGGGCTAGTCCATTACAAGACCGGCCAAGGCTTCGAACTCAGTTTGCAGGGTTACCAGGGACCGGAATTCTTCACCCAGGCCACGCGCAAGATGCCAACCTTCGGTCGGCGGCAGTTCTGGATACCGGCCGGCCTGCAGCAACGCGCCACCGGCGCGGCCATCCGTCCGCGCCCGAGCGTCGGCCCAGCGGGGGCGGATAGTGCTCGCACAAACTTCAAGATCAATCCTCAAACCACGTCCGAGACCCGGTCGAACGCCATCGAGCCTGGCACTGATCTCGGCAAGGGCAAGCCAAGCGGCGGGGACAACAAATGATCATTCCAACAAGCGTCGATCTCCTAGCGCGGGTGCAATGTCGATGGCTTCATCGCGGCCCGCATCGGCAAACCACCCCCATCGCGGCGCTCGCCATTGGGCTGGCGTTGCTGCTCGGCGTTTCGAGCGCAAACAGTGCACCGCCGCTGCGCATCGCTTACGTCGACTGGTCATCCTCGGTGGCCAGTTCTCATGTCGTCTGTGCCCTGCTCAACGAACGCCTCGAGCAACCCTGCGAATTAATCGAGACCACTGCCGACGAAATGTGGCGCAAGGTGGCCGAAAACGAGGCGGACGTCATGCTCTCGGCTTGGCTGCCGGACACTCATGCCGATTATTACGCGCAATACGGCGAGCAATTGGATGACCTTGGGCCCAATCTCGTCGGCACCCGAACCGGCTTAGTCATCCCGGCCACCGGCGTTGGGCGCCAGACCGACCAACGCGGGGCGCATACCCAGCCGAGCCTTGATATCCAGAGCATTGCGCAGCTAAGCGAGCATCGCCAAGCGCTTGCTAGCCGTATCATTGGCATCGACCCCGAGGCCGGCATCATGACGGCGACCGAGCAAGCGCTTAGGGAGTACGAACTGAACGGCTTTCGCCTCATCCCCGGTGCCGAGTCGACCATGACCGCTAGCCTCGCCGATGCGATCACGCGCAATCGGCCTATCGTCGTCACCGGTTGGGTCCCACACTGGATGTTCGGACGCTGGTCGCTACGCTTTCTCGACGACCCCAAAGGCATCTATGGCGGGAGCGGCAAGATCCATAGCATGGCACGCCCTGGCCTGGCCGAGGATTTCCCGGCGGCGGCGATCCTGATCGACCGCTTCGCTTGGGATGCCGACAGCATGGAGCAACTGCTGCTTTGGATTCATCAAGACCGTGGCCACGATCCCTATGCGCAAGCCTTGCGTTGGATCCGAACGCATCCCAGCCAGGTGAACGCCTGGCTGACAGAGGCACAATAAACGGAGGCACCCTCATGCTGCAGAATATGAGTCAGAAATTTCGCGGCGGTTGCCTAATGTTGGTGCGCGACAATGACGGCACGGTCGATTTTCTCGGCACCGCCTTCGTTGTCCACTCTGAAGGCTATCTCCTCACCGCCGCTCATCTGGTCTCCGAGGCCGACGGGCTGCGGGTCGTACCGACGCCGAGCGGTGGCGAATTCCAGCCCATCAGTTTCGATCGGGTCGCAGCCATGGCGGTGTCGGTTGCGCGCCGCGACAGCGCGCATGATGTCGCCCTCTTGAAGATCGATGAAGGACTCGATATCAGCGTTCCGGACGACTTCCTCGGCAGCGGCGAGAATGTCCTGCCGGGAGCCTCGGTGATGAGCCTGGGCTATTCTTTCGGCCATAACCAGATCCACACGGCCCTCACGGTCGGTGGCTTTGCCGCGGCCAAGATCCGCTCTTCCAACGAGACCCAGTTGATCCTCTTCGACAATATGGTCCAAAACGGCGATGTCGGCGGTCCGCTTATCCATGTGACCGATGGCCATGTGGTTGGCGTCATCAATGGCCGCTTCGAACCCGCCGATGTTGTACATGGCGGCGATAATTGGGAACGTCGCCCGGCGCCTAACATCAATACCTCCTTTGCAGTCGATATTGACTATGGCACGGCATTGATGCGCTCCGAGGGGCTCTTGGAACACGAATGAGACGTGCCCAACACTTGTAGCCGGCGGGGCATGTGCAGGGGTCCGGGGGGGAGCCCGGGCTTGCCCGCGCCCAAGGGTCTCTTTACAGTTCCCGTCACGGGGCCGACGATCCACAGCACGGGGACGCCATGGAAGCAGAAATCCGGGAGATTCGCGATCACATCAGCCGTCATCCGCCCTTCGACGGGCTGACCGACGACCTCCTCGACGAGGTGGCCGGCGCGGTTGAGATCACCTATTTCAAGGCCGGCACCACGATCGCCGAACGGGACGGCTCGGTGCAGGCGCTGTCCTACATCCGCGGCGGTGCGGTGGAGGTCTACCGCCATAACGGCCAGCTCTACAACCGCCTCGGCGAGGGGGATATCTTCGGGCAGCTCGACCTGCTGCGCGGCCGCCCGGTGCGCTTCCCGGTACAGGCCATCGAGGACACCCTGCTCTATCTGATCCCGAAGCCCGTTTTCGACCGCCTCTGCGCCACGGACGAGGATTTCGCCGATTTCGTCGAGCTATCCGGCTCACGGCTCAAGAGCACGGTGGAACAGAGCCAACGCGACAACGATATGATCGCCACGCGGGTGCGTCGGCTCATCTCCCGCCTGCCCGTGATGATCGAGGAGTCCGCCACCGTGCAGGAGGCGGCGCGCCTGATGACCGAGCACGACGTCTCCTCGGTGCTGTTGCTCAAGCCCGGCAACGACGACGATTCGGACCGCATGTTCACTGACACCGAAGGACAGCAGTGGCTGCTCACGGGGATGATCACGGACAAGGACCTGCGGCAACGCATCATCGCCGCCGGGGCCTCGGCGCAGACACCCCTCGCCAGTATCAGCCACGACAAGCTCATCACCATCCAGTCCAGCGAATCGGTCAGCGAGGCCATGTTGACCATGCTGCGTAACAATATTCAGCTCCTGCCGGTCCTGCACCGCCGCCGTCCGGTGGGGGTGGTGGATCTGTCGGATATCGTTCGCTACGAGACCAACAACAGCGTCTACCTGGTCAGCAACATCTTCAGCCGCATCTCGGTCAAGGGCCTGGCGCGACTTACACCCGAGGTGCGGGCCTCCTTCGTGCGGCTGGTCGACGAGGGCGCCACCTCGCGGATGATCGGCGGGGCCATGTCGAGTGTCGGCCGCAGCCTGATGCGCCGCCTGGTGGAGCTGGCCGAGGCCGATCTGGGTCCGCCCCCGGTTCCCTACTGCTTCATGGTGCACGGCTCTCTCGCACGCAACGACCAGTCCATCGCGACGGATCAGGACAATGCCATCGTGCTCCACGACGCCTTCGAGCCGAAGCGCCACGATGACTACTTCAGGGCATTGGCGCGACAGGTGAGCGACGGGCTGCACGCCTGCGGCTACCCTTACTGCAAAGGGGGTGTCATGGCCACGAACGACCTGTGGCGCCAGCCCCTCGCCCGCTGGAAGCGCTACTTCAGGGACTGGATCGCCAAGCCGGATCCGCAGGGGCTGCTCCACAGTAGCATCTTCTTCGACCTGGACGCGGTCCATGGCGAGGCGCGGTTCGTGGAGGAATTGCAGGACCTGATCGCCACCCGCGCCAAGGCCAGCCCCCAGTTCCTCGCCGCCCTGGCGCGCAATGCTCTCGGCCGCACGCCACCGCTGGGCTTTTTCCGCACCTTCGTGCTGGAGCAGGACGGGCGGCATAACAACAGCATCAATATCAAGCGCCGCGGCATCGCCCCCCTGAACGACGTCATCCGGGTCCATGCCCTTGGGGTGGGCTCCCGGGCTCAAAACGGCTTCGACCGGCTCGATGAGATCACTCAGGCCGGCGCCCTACCCGCCGGACAGACCGACAAGTTGAGCTATGCCCTAGAGTTCCTGTCCATCGTGCGGATGCGCCATCAGGCCCAGGAGATCCAGGACGACCATGAGCCGCACAATGCCATCCAGCCGGAGCGCATATCGGACACTGAGCGCCACAACCTCAAGGAGGCCTTTCAGGTGTTGAGCAACGCCCAGAACTTCCTGCGCTTCCGCTACCCCAGCCCGGGCCGTTGACGGCAGTGATCTTCGGTGCGCGCCAGCAGCAGGCATCCCCGACCTGGGCGGAGTATTTCGCCCGCCAAGCCGAGGCTTGCAAGAGCCCGGCCCTGAAGCGCTTCTACGCGGCGGGGTTGCCAGCAGAAGAGCGCCCCATCGGAGACGTCCCGCTGGTGGCATTGGATTTCGAGACCACGGGCATGGACCCCCTGGAGCACGCCATCGTCAGCATCGGCTTGGTGCCCTTCGACCTGCGGGTGATCCGCCCGTCGGCGGGCCGTTACTGGGTCGTCAAGCCTCCCCGGCCGCTGACAGAGGAATCCATTGCCTTCCATCGCATTACCCATTCAGAGGTCGAGCACGCGCCGCCTATCGCTACGATCCTCGACGAGGTGCTGTCGGCGCTCGCCGACCGCCTGGTGGTGGTCCACTACCGCAACATCGAACGGCCATTCCTCGATGCCGCCGTCATGGCCGCTCAGGGCGAGCATTGCCTGTTTCCCCTCATCGACACCATGGCGTTGGAGGCGCGCTGGGAGCGCCGCGGCCGCCTACAGGGCATCAAGCGCTTGTTTGGCATCCAGCCCGCCTCCATCCGGCTGGCCGACAGCCGCACCCGCTACGGCCTGCCCCATTACTCCTCCCATCACGCCAAGGTGGACGCCATGGCCACGGCGGAACTCTTCCAGGCCCAGATGGCCCGGCATTTTACGCCTGACACACCGCTCTCCGATCTCTGGCTATAGGCACCGAGAGGTGCAGGCTGATCGCGGCGAAGGCCGGTCACGGCTAAAAAGCGAGGCGGCCACAGCCGCCCCTTGAATGGCTGAGAAACAGGCCCTAGGGCCTTGCCGCTTAAGCCTTTGCTAGCTTTGCCTTGCCAGCCCGGGGCTCGCTCAACAGCCCCATGACGATGGCGTAGCAGCCCGCTAGGAGTAGCAAGGTGAAGGGCAGACCGGCGGATACCGCCACCGCCTGCAGGGCGGCCAGACCACCCCCCAGCAGCAGTGCGATGGCGATGGCGCCCTCAATGACGCCCCAGAACACCCGTTGGGGCTTGGGGGCATCGATCTTGCCGCCCGCTGCGATGGTATCGATCACCAGAGACCCGGAATCCGACGAGGTGATAAAGAACACGAGCACAAGCACGATACCGATAAACGAGGTGATGTCCGCCAGCGGCAGCTCGCCCAGCATCATGAAGAGCTGCAGGGGCAGTTCCGCCGAGGCGGCCCCATCGAAGCCGCTCCGCACCTGATCGATGGCTGTGGTGCCGAAGGCCGTAAACCAGAAGATCGACACTGTGGTGGGAATGAGCAGCACGGAGATGAGGAATTCGCGCACCGAGCGCCCCCGGCTGACGCGGGCAATGAACATCCCGACGAAGGGTGACCAGCTAATCCACCAGCCCCAGTAAAAGGTGGTCCAGCCCTGGCTGTAGTTGACGTCCTCCCGGGCGAATGGGTTGGACAGGAAGGGCAGCTCAGCCAGATAGCTAACGATATTCTTGCCGAAACTGGTCAAGATGAGGAGTGTCGGCCCCACGAACACCACGAACATCAGCAGCATGAATGCCAGGAACATATTGATCTCAGACAGGCGTTTCACGCCCTTGTCCACGCCGGCCACGATGGACAGGATCGCCACCGCCGTGATGCCGGTGATCAGCAGCACCAGGGTGACATCGCCGCCACCGATCCCGAACAAGTAGTTCAGCCCCGCAGCTGCCTGCTCGGCGCCGTAGCCGAGGGACGTGGCCAGTCCGAACAGGGTCGCGAACACCGCCAGGATGTCGATAAGATGCCCCGGCCAGCCCCAAATGCGCTCACCCAGAATCGGGTAGAAGATGGACCGGACCGTCATCGGCAGGCCCTTGTTGTAGGAGAAGATGCACAAAGCCAAGGCCACGATGGCGTACATGGCCCAGGGATGCAGGCTCCAGTGGAGCAGGGTCGCGGCCATGCCCAGGCGGGCGGCGGCCTCCGAATCGCCGGCGGCCCCGCCCAGGGGGGCCCAGTCGGTCCGCACGCCGTCCGCGCCCACGCTGATGCCTTCCAGGGCCGTACCGTAGTGGGTCAAGGGCTCGGCCACGCCATAGAACATCAGGCCGATACCCATTCCCGCCGCGAACAACATGGAGAACCAGGAGATCCTGGAGAAGTCAGGCGTCGCATCGGCGCCGCCGATGCGCACACGCCCCAGGGGCGAGACGATCAGGCCGAGGCAGAGCAGCACGAAGACATTGGCCGATAGCAGATAGAACCAGGTGGCATTGGCGTTGATCCAGCTCTTCGCCCCGTCGAAGGTAGCGGTGGCCTGCTCGGGCAAGGCGAGGGTCAGCACTACGAAGCTGAGGATCAGTAGGGACGACACGGCGAACACGGCGCCGTGGATGTCGATATTGATCCCAAGAGGACGGGCTTGGTAGTTGTCCTGACCGATCCGGTAATCGGTATCGATCAGATTGGACGCACCTTCCGGGGCCGGTACGCCGACCGACTCCGGCGGTGACTCCGGGGCTGTTGTGGGTTCTTTTTCCACGGGATTCTCCCTTGTCTGCCTGATTCTAATGCGGGGGTCTTGTGGGCTAGTCTTGAGGCGCGGCTAGTCGGCCGGGGTATGGCCACGCACGAGGAACACGGACGCCTCGGAGTGCTGCGCGATCTTGGCCCCGTTGGCGGGCATGATGGCGTCGAGATGGGTGGGCAGATGGGTCGCCATGACCACCAGGTCCGCACCGATGTCATCGATGGCTTGGACGAGGATATTGTCCAGATCAGCCGACGGATCGTGGCTGTTGTAGACGCGCGCCGTAGGCTCATGACCGCTGTCGGGGGCATGCTCGTGGGCGAACGCCTTAAGCTTGACCTCATACTCCTGAGGCGTGCGGGCCACTGCGCTGGGCTGGGAGGTGGTCACGCCGACGTAGCACAGGGCCGCCCCGTAGTGGCGCGAGAGATCGGCCGCGACGGTCAGAGCCTTCTCCAGCGCACCCAGGTGCGCAAGATCCACCGGCACCATAATCTTGTTGAACATGAAGGCGTGCCTCCTCGAGGTTACGCGAGCGCATGCTGCGGGGGATCATCCAGCACCACCGCGCCACCGGCTCGTCTGGTAGGTAATTGATTAGGTCATTTTAAATTCTAACAGGAAGGCGCTTGGGAAGACCAACGGACGGGGCGATCTCTCTCCCGCAGTATCCGGGTCGCGGAGGTACGAGGCATGATCTGCGCCTTGTAGGTCGTTGCTTTTGGCCTCATCGTTTCAAGCAAGCTTTACAATCGAGATCGGTCGAACGCAGGATGCCGTCCGGCACGATTCATCCCTGCCATCTCTAGGAGCAAGTCTTTTGGACGCCGCGCTTACCGCCCGCTCACCCGAGCCCGCCGATCGCTCAACCGCACAGACCCAGGATCCCGACAAGGCGACCAACATTGCCGATGTCCAGTCCAGCCGAGACCATCGTCAGATCGCGATCAATAAGGTGGGCATCAAAGATATCCGCCATCCAGTGCGGATCAAGGACCGCAGCGGCCGCGAGCAGCATACGGTCGCGACCTTCAACATGTCGGTGTTCCTGCCTCACCACTTCAAGGGCACGCACATGTCACGCTTCGTCGCCATCCTCAATGGCCACGAGCGCGAGATCGGCGTCGGCACCTTCAAAGAGATGCTCACCGAGATGGTCGAGCGGCTCGAGTCCGAAGCCGGCCACATCGAGATGCGCTTCCCGTTCTTCGTCAACAAGCGCGCGCCGGTCAGCGGGGTCGAGAGCTTGCTCGACTACGATGTCACGCTCATCGGCGAGGTGCGCGGCGGCGAGCCCGAACTCTCGATCAAGGTGGTGGTGCCAGTGACCAGCCTCTGCCCTTGCTCCAAGGAGATCTCGCGCTATGGCGCGCACAACCAGCGCTCGCATGTCACCGTCGAGGCCAAGACCCGTGGCTTCCTGTGGGTCGAGGAGCTGATCGAGCTGGTCGAGGCCGAGGCCAGCGCCCAGCTCTACGGGCTTTTGAAACGGCCCGATGAGAAGTACGTCACCGAGCACGCCTACGACAATCCGAAATTCGTCGAGGACACGGTGCGGGATGTTGCCCGCCGATTGCATGCCGAGGAGCGCATCGCCGCCTATGTGGTCGAGGCCGAAAACTTCGAGTCCATCCACAACCATTCGGCCTACGCGATGGTCGCGCGCGACAAGGAAGCATCTCCAGCCTAACCCCCTCCCTCAAACGCATCAGCCGCCGAGGGATAGACAACCGAGATCGCAAACGGCTCGGCGGGGTCTTGGGTCACCCTCACCCATACGCCACCAAGAAATGGCGAGCCTGGCACCTCCAGACGCCACAAACGCTCGGCGCCTTTCACCGACGACCGGTTGCGCACCAGTGGTTGGTTGAACTGAAAGCGGTGGGTGTCACCGTGGATCGCCAGCACCGGCCCCGAATAATTGGCCAAGAGCTGCTCAAGATCCGTCAGCAGTGGTGCAAAACCGGGTGCCGGCGACGAACGCTCAAACAAGGGATTCGCGTGAAAAAGTAGCACCATCGCCCGCGCCTGGGTCTGTTGCGCAACCTCAGTGGCCTCGCGCAGTAGCCGGCGGTTGGCATCCGAGCGTTGGCGCCATTCCGCCATCGCGGCGGGGTTTCCTGAACGGTGGTTATTCTCGCTGCCAACCACGTGCAGAAGCACGATCATTACCCCCTCCCGCAGGGTATAGGCATTCTCCGGATACTCGGGATCGGGCACGAGCAGGTTGAGTTCCTCATTGTGCAAAACCTTGGAGTCAGCGAAGAAGCGTACGCGCAACGCGCCCAACCGATCCAAGGGGTCAAGGGCGCCAGCCGCTTTTCGATGACAATCCGTCCATTCATTATCGCCGGGGGTGTAGAGCATCGGTACCGACTGCTGTTCAAACAGCGTGGCGACGCGCCGATTGCGGGCCTCGGTGCAAGGTTGACTACCGCCTTTGATATCGCCGACATGCGCGAGGAACGGCGGGTCCTGTGCGGCGGCCTCTCGTAACAGCCGCTCGAATGGCGCGTACTCGGCATTGCCATAGGGCACGTCGCCAACCACAAAGAAGCGCAAGTCCTCAGCCGTTGGCGCCGCGCCCGCCGCCATGCTCATCCAGAGCAAGCTGCTCAAAAGCACACTGATCAAGACCATGTCGGCCCCCCATCGGCCCATCGGCCTGCGCGGCATTCGCGCCGCTCTCGGGAGCCGACGACCTGTGCGCTGCCAAAACGCCGACGCGCGTACGCCCTGTCGCTGATTCAACCCATCACACATCTTCAATCAAGACCTCCACCCGTAGCAGCCGCCAGGCCCTTCCATCCCTGAGAACGGCCCGGTTCCAGGGGATCAGAGCCAGTTCCAAGGTCTCCACAATCGGTTCACGCCAGAGGCGGCTCCCATATCGGCTCCTGGCTTGGCGGAGGCCAACCTTGACCTGACAATACCAGGTCGCCAGCCCGTAACCAGTATCGACTCGCGCATCGACCTCGGCATCCAGCGGCGGGAGCAATCCCTCCGTCGCACAAAGTTCGAGCAATCGATGCGCCAGGCGACATAGGTCCGTGGAGTGGATCGGTGGTGGATGACGTGATCCACACCAGGTCTGTTGCTGCAACGCGAACACATCAATCGGGTTTTGGGCGAGCATCCGTCGGCGTTGCTCAACCCATTCGCCCGCGATGAGCCGCACCGCAACCGAAGCCGCTTGCTCGGACGCGAATTGGCGCCCGACTAAATCGAGAATCGGTTCTGGAAAACCGATGCCATACAGGCCCATGGTGCGCGCGGTTGGCGTCGCCAGGCGCCCCGAACGTGGAACACCATTGCGCGCTGCCATGGCATACCAGCGCCTGGCCTCGGCCATTTCGTGCGTCTCGCGCACAAGCAGGCCCTCAGTCATCATGAAATCCCAACCATCTGGCCAGAGTGCGACCTGATAAGCAGGCAGCTGCCGAACCCGCTCCAAGGCCCGCGCGTGTCGGCTGCCGCGTCCAGGCAACCATCGGCGCACGCCGCGCAATCCATGCACCAGTGCAAGCCGCTCAATAGCGGCCATGCGAGCGGGTCACATAGTTGCGCAACTCATGACTCTCTTGGTTTGCCCGCATGAGATTACTGTGTGTAATCCGGAAAAGAGCCCGCATGACCTTTAGCACGAGCATCGGATGCTCGGCGAGCAAGGCCTCGAAATCATCCGGCTCGAGCGTCAACACCACGCACTCATGAGCCGCGCGCAATCCAGCCTTGCGCGGGGAACCATCGACGAAGGCGCGAGTTCCGGCACATTCACCCGGTGACATCCGGTATACGGTGGAATCAACCCCATCATGACGGTGCAGCACATCAAGCCGCCCAGCAACCAACACGAACAGAGTCCGCCGGGGATCACCCTCAATGACCAACCAATCCTGACTCGCCAAGCGCTCGCTCCCCATGGCCAGCGCCAATGTCGCGATCTCGGCCGTATCGAGTTCGGTCGCGAGCACCGAGTCCCTGAGCCAGTCGGTCTTCTGTTGATCGGTAGCCTGATCGTTCATGCCAGCATCTGCCCCTTAACAGGTTGGAGATCGATTAAATAGCAGCGATTGCTTGTCACCTAGCAAACCCCGGCGACGTCTCGGTGTCAATGTCAATACGCGCGCCCGATGGCATCAAGGCTTACACTAGGCCATCAACACCGAGCCCCCGATGATCGACGCGATCGACCTAACGCCTTATGAGTGACCTCGTCCTGTATTTCCGGCCACCCAGCGACTGGGCCGAGACCCTCCACGTCCACTACTGGGACCGGCAACCTGCCGGAGACGCCAGCGACTGGCCGGGAGTGAGCATGGCGCCAGACCCTGATGCACCCGGCTGGTACCGCTGTAAGTTCACAAACACCCACCAGCTGCATCTGGTCTTCAATGATGGACAGGGCCGCCAAAGCCCGGATCTCTCTCGAGATCGCAGTGGCTGGTACCGGCTCGACAGCGGTTGGCAGGATCAACGGCCCGCGCTTGAGGACATCGCAGCGGATGCCGGCGATCCCGCTGCAGCCACGAAAGACTCAACACAGGGAACCGCAAAGGCAGCGGGACAAGTGGAACTGGCGGGACAGCCGACAGCACCACCGGCCGGGATCGCTCCGGCGCCGCTACCGGAGCACAGTCCCCAACCCGGCCCACGCCCGCTAGCCGAGCGCACCGACTTCCGCGAGGAGACCATCTATTTCCTCCTCACCGCGCGCTTCTACGACGGCGACCCGTCCAACAACGCCTTCTGCCGCGACCGCATCCGCTTCGACGATCAAGGCAACGCCATCGACCCGCACTGGCGCGGCGACTTCAAGGGCCTGATCCAAAAGCTCGACTACATCCGCGACCTCGGCTTCAGCGCGATCTGGATCACGCCGCCGGTCGAGAACCGCTCCGGCCTCGATTATCACGGCTACCATCCCTACGACTGGACCCGCATCGACCCCCGGCTGGAATCGCCCGACGCGACCTATCAGGATCTGATCGACGCTGCCCACGCCAAGGGTATCAAGATCATCCAGGATGTGGTGGTCAACCATTCCTGCCAATACGGTATCCGCGGCCAGGTCCACATCGACCATCTGCCGATCAAATATTATGTGCCGCAGGGCGCCGAGCAGGGCCAGATCGATCATGGCCCCTACCAGGGCAACCTCGGCCACTATGCCTGGCCCAACCGCGACGACATCGATAATCCCGTCGCGCCCGATTGGTACCGCGAGCGCCACGCGCGCGACCCCGAGGGCATCGAGCCACTGGTCGACCCCAAGACCAGCGAGACGGCGCCCAAGCCCGGCTATGATCCGGGCCGCTTCTTCGGCATCGATGCCCAGAACCTGGACCCGAACTGGTACCACCAGGACGGCTTCATCTGCGGCGGCGACTGGGAGAGCGCGCATCCGCTGCAGCAGAAGCATCTCGCCGGCGACTGCATCGATCTCGCCACCGAGCGCCAGAACGTCAAGGACTATCTGATCGGCGCGATCAATCGCTATCTGGACATGGGCGTCGATGCGCTGCGCATCGACACCGTCAAGCACGTCGAGCGCGACAACCTGCTCGAGTACGTGAATGCCTGGAAGGCGCACAAGCCTGGCCTGTTCGTGTTCGGCGAGAACCTGGTCAAGGGCTATGGCTGGGGCGATCTCGGTGGCGGCGACAATGGTCCGAGCGAGATCCGGCCCTGGTGGTACACCCGCCTCGGCTCCGACCCACGCGACCCGAACAGCGGCGGCGACTCCGGCTTCCCGCAGCTCGACTTCGGCCTGTTCTCGACCTTCCGCGACACCGTCAGCAAGGGCACCTTCGCCGGCACCGCGCAGGTGCTGTCGATGGACTGGATCTACGGCGACGCGACCAGCCTGGTCACCTTTCTGCAGAACCACGACGTCGGCCCCGACAACGATTTCAAATACCGCTTCAAGGGCGAGGACTGGATGGCCGCGGCGACCTACAACCTGCTCTGGACCGCGCGCGGCATCCCCTGCCTCTACTACGGCGAGGAGATCGCCTTCATGCGCGGCGCGCCACAGGATGTCGAGGGCGAGCAGGATACCCTCGAAACCACCGGCCGCGCCTACTTCGGCGACCATCTCGAGGATGAGCGCATCGCCGAAACCCAGGCCCATCCGCTCTATCGCCATCTCCAACGGCTGAATCTGATCCGCCGCTCGATTCCCGCGCTGCAAAAGGCCCCGATGACCCAGGTGAACGAATGGGGCAGCGGCATGAGCTTCGTCCGCGATCTCTGCGCCGAAGGCTCTTACGCAGTGATTGGCCTGGCCATCGGCACTGACCAGCAGGTCGACATCGGCGATATCCGCCCCGGACACTACCGCGATGCGGTCACCGGCGCCGAGCAGCACAGCGACGGCCAGCTGAGTTTTCAGGTCAAGGGCAACTCAGCCGGGATCTGGGTACTCGATGGACCGGGCAAGCTCGGCGACGACGGCCCTTTCCTGCATTGATCGACCATGGACCTCGGCCCGCTAGCTAGCCCGCCAACCCACGACCGCGAGCACCCGACCCCATGAACGCACGCCCAATAACCGCGCGCTGGCCGCTCGTCCGCTGGCGGCTGCTCGACGGCCTCATCGCCGGCGTCGCACTGATCCCAATGCTGGCCGGCCTGATCTGGCTGATCGCCGCCGACCGGGGGCTGAGCGAGACTCAGGTCAGGCTCGAGCAGACGCCGGTGACCGTCTCCATGCAGGCCGAGACCGACCGCGCGCCCGTGGTCGTCATCGCCCACGGCTTCTCTGGCTCGCGCCAGATGATGGCCTCCTTTGCCCGCACCCTGGCGCGCAATGGCTATGTCGCCGTGAACTTCGACTTCCCCGGCCATGGCGCCAATCCGCGCCCGCTCGAAGGCGAGATCGGTGAACAGCGCCGTACCCAGATCCTGCTCGATGCGCTCGCATCCGTGGTCGATTACGCCCGCACGCTGCCGCAATACGAGGGCCGCCTGGCGTTACTCGGCCACTCCATGGCCGGCGATATCGCCGTGCGCTATGCCGCTCAGGGGTCCTCTGGCGGTCCTGCCGCTGATCTGGATGCGCTCGTCGCCGTCTCGCCCTACCTCTCGCAGGATCTTGGCGCGCATACACCCGGCCGCACACCGGACAATCTGCTCTTCATCTACGGCGCATGGGAACCGCGGATGATCCACGATCAAGGTCGCGCTGCGGTCGCGGCCGTGGCGGATCGACCAGCTGAGGCGATTCAGCCCAACGTCACCTACGGCGACCATGGCGACGGCAGCGCGCGGCGACTGGTCATCGCGGACAAGGTCGAACACATCGGCGTGCTCTACAGCGCCAGCGCCCTCGAGGCTGCATTGAGCTGGCTCGATCAGGTCTTCGAGCACGCGGGCAGCGGCTGGGTCGACGCGCGTGGTCCCTGGCTCGGGCTCTATTTCCTCGGCGTCGTGCTGCTCGCCTGGCCGCTCTCGCGCCTGTTGCCACGGATCAGCAGCGAACCGCTCGGGGCGGGTCTGGCCTGGCGCCGGCTGTGGCCTGCGGCGCTCTTGCCGGCGCTGCTCACACCGTTGATCCTATGGCCATTCCCCACCGATTTCCTGGCGATCGCGATCGCCGATTACATCGCCTTGCATTTCCTCGTCTATGCCGCGCTGACCGGACTCATGCTGGCGGTGATCCGCCGCCGGTCGCGCCAGGTCCCCTCCCCTGCTCAGGCCGCCGGCCAACCCGTGGGGCGCAGCCGTGCAACCCCCTCCTACTCGGCCTTCATAATCGCGTTGCTGGCGGTCATCGCCTATCAGACCCTGACCATCGCCTTGCCGACTGATCGCTACGTCGCCGCCTTCCTGCCCGACCGACACCGTTTCGCCACCCTGCTCATGCTGTTGGTCGCGACCCTGGCTTGGTTCATCGCCGATGAATGGCTCACGCGCGGCCGTGGCGCCTTCATCGGTGGCTACGCGCTCACCAAGGCGTTGTTCCTGCTCTCACTGATACTGGCGGTGGTGCTGAATCTCGAGGAGCTGTTCTTCCTCGTCATCATCATCCCCGCCATCCTGATCCTGTTCGTGGTCTTTAGCCTCTTCAGTGGCTGGATCTATCGACGCACCGGACATCCACTGGTCGCCGCGCTCGCCAATGCCCTCGTCCTGGCGGTCGCGATCACGGTCAGCTTCCCCATCGCCGACTGATCCCACAGAACCCAACCCCACGGACCCACCAAACGCCATGCGCCTGCTGCAACTGACCGATCTCCATCTCTATGCCGAACCTGAGCGTCTGCTGCTCGGCCAATGCACGCGATCGACCTTCGAGCAGGTGCTGGCCCAGGCCCAGAGACAACACTGGCCACCGGACGCGATCCTCTTCACCGGCGATCTGGTCCATGACGAGCGGGTCGAAGGCTATCGATACTTACGGCGGATGATCGACAGGATCGACTGCCCCTGTTTTTGCCTCCCCGGCAACCATGACCGCCTCGACCTCCTGACCGAGGTCGATCCCGGCGCCGACCAGGCGTGTCGCCTCGAACCGCTCGGCCCCTGGGATCTGTTGCTGCTGGATTCGACCATCGCCGGTTCCGAAGGCGGGCGGCTGCGTCCCGACACCCTCGAGCGGCTCGCGCAGCATCTGGCGGCGGCCCCGCAACGCCCGGCGCTGATCGGCCTCCACCACCAACCCGTCCCGGTGGGCAGTCGCTGGATCGACACCATGCAGATCGAGAACGGGGCCGCGCTCATGGCCCTCGCCGAGCGCCATCCCCGGCTGCGCGCCATCCTCTGCGGCCATGTGCATCAGGCCTTCGACCGCCAGCGTGGTCACATCAGGCTGTTGGCCACGCCATCCACCTGCGCCCAGTTCAAACCCGGGAGTGACGACTTCGCGTTGGACGACCGGCCCCCAGGCTATCGCTGGCTCGAACTCGAGCCCGATGGCAGCCTGCACACCGGGATCGAGCGTCTCGCGAGCAAGGCGTCGGGTGAGGACGATCGCGCGCGCGATCCCCGGTCGCCCGCGTCCTAGCCTCCAGCGCTCAACGCGTCGCAAACCCGCTCAGCGGTCGATAATCCTGCGTCTCGCAGGCCACGGCCGAGACCTCGGCGGCGGTGGGACCATGATGCAGCCAGGCCTTGAAGCGCTCGAGTGCGCTGGCGTCACCACAGGCCAGCACCTCGACGCGGCCGTCGGGCAGGTTGCGCGCATAGCCGGTGATGCCGAGCTGCTGTGCCTCCTTGGCCGCCGAGGCGCGGAAGAAGACGCCTTGCACGCGGCCGCTGACGAAACACCGGATGCAGCGCGCGCCGGCCCATTCGGTGGGGTGATCGGAATCGGTCATCGCTCGTCACGCTTGTATTTGGTGAAGGTGGTGTCCTGATAGGCGCCTTCGAGCACATACTGGCCGAGCAGCATGAACTCTTCGCGATCGCGCGTGGCGCCGGTGTAGCGGGCAACCAGGGTGCCATCGAGATCGAAGAACGCGAACACTGGCGTCGCCCGCACCCGGAACTGCTTGAGCGCGAAGTCTTTCTGCGTCGCCGGATGGCCCTCGAAGTCGACGATCTCGAGATCGCCCTCGACATCGACCGGGAAGATCAGGAAGTGCTCGCGAAAGTAATCCTGCACCTGGGGTTGGTTGAGCACCGTCGTCTTCATGCGCTGGCAGAACGGACATTCGTCCATCTCGAACATCAGCAGGAGGCCGGCCTTGCCCTCATCGCGGGCGGTCTCCAGCTCTTCGCTGAAATCACCAAAGGTCTGGTTGAAGAAGTGCTGGCCGGGATCGCGAGTCGCCTCGGCGGCCAGCGCGCAGGTGCCGAGGACCATCAGCAGCAGCGCGAGCAGACGCGGGGGCGTCGACGGGATCAGGTGGCGTAAACACATCATGCAGGCATCCTCCTGAGGGATCACTGGGGGTGGTCGGGTCTCGATCTTCTCTAACGCGATCTTCGGGCCTGTGGCTGTCAGCTTTCAACCTTGAACGCGAAATTGACACTCGGCCTGCGCCAGATCGACCTCGACCAGCGCCAGCGGCACGCGCTGATCCAGCGCCAGGGGCTGCTTGGCGCGCACGCGCGTCTCCAGCGCCAGCGCCGGGATCAGCACCGTGGCCTTGCGCTCCTGCAGCTCGACCACGACGCCCTCGCCCGTCCACTGTGGCTGCTGTGCCAGATGCACCAGCTTCCAGTGCTGATTCGATTGCCGCTCGGCGCGGCGCACGATCAGCCCCCCCTGATCCGCCTCGCCGGCGCGCTGGCTCACCTGCTCGGCGCTCAGCGGCGCGCCGCCGCGCAGATGCGCGCGCAGCTGCTGATGCACCAGCAGATCGGCGTAGCGGCGCAACGGGCTGGTGGCGCGGGTGTAGGCGTCGAGCCCGAGGCCGAAGTGGCGACCCGGCTCGCCGACCAGGGTACGACTGGGTTTGAACAGGCGCCGATAGGCGACCATGCCGGCCATGGTCGTTGGCTGCTCAATGCGCTCCGGGGTTGGTTGGGTCGCGAAGGGGATCGGCAGCTCGCGTGCCAAACAGTAGCGCGCCGCCGCCTCGCCGGCCATCAGCATCATCTCGGTGACCATGGCGCGCGCGCCGGTGCGCTCGACCGGGCGGATCAGCACCTCGCCCTGGTGCAGCCGCACGCTGACCTCGGGCAGATCGAGTTCAGCCGCGCCCTGGGTCAGACGGCGGTTGCGGTAGCACGCGGCGCGCTGCGCCAGCTCGGCCAGCGGCGGCTCCTCGAGCCGGCGATCGGCCTCGGCATAGCTGAGCCGTTGCACCCGCACCAGGCTCGAGTGGATCTCGATGTCGCTGATCTCGCCCTCGGCATCGAGCCGCAGCCCGATGGACAGAGCTGGCGAGCATGCCTGGAGTCCAAGTCCGAGCTGCTCGGTGAGGGCCACCGGCAGCATGTGGATGGTGCCCTCGGGCAGATAGAGGTTGGCACCGCGCGCGCGCGCCTCGCGGTCGAGTTCGGAGTCCGGCTCCACCAGTGCGGCGACATCGGCGACATGGACCCACATCCGATCGCCATCTAGGCTGATCGCGTCATCCGGGTCCTGATTGCCCTCATCGTCGATCGCGAAGGCCGGCAGATGGGTCAGATCGAGCCGTGCTGGCTCGCCGGGAATCGCGGCTGCGTCAGCGAGACTCGGGATCGCCAGCGCCGGGTTGCCCTCGGGCGCCCCGACCCGGGTCGGATAGGGATTGTGCGTCGGCGACCAATAACCGACCGCAACCAGCAGCCGATAGGCGCTCACCGGCGTCTCATCGAAGCCCAGCGCCTTGAGGATCCGGCTGTGCTCGCCCTGCAGATTGGCGAGCCGCTCGACCTCCTGCAGCGACGCGTGATCCCCGGGCTCGATGCGCTTCTCGCGCAGGCGCTCGAGCAGCGCCGCCCAGGCCTGATCGGCTTGCGCCTTGGCCTCGCGCTCGGCGCGGTCGCGTTCGATCAGCTCGAGGGCGCGGGGTCGCAACGCCTCGGCGGTGCCCTCGAACCAGAGGCCTTCACTGAGGCGCTCCCAAGCGCCCCAGGCCGCGCCAGGGCTGTGCTCGCCATAGAGCAGCTCGGCCAGTTCCTTGAGATCGGTCTCGGTGTCCTCGAGCAGCTCCCAGGCCTCTTGCGGATGCACCTCGGGCGGGCGAATCTCGGCCAAGCTGGCGATCGGCCCCGGATGCAATGAGAAGATATCCTTCGGGCGCACGCGCTTGGTCTGCCCGCCCTCGATCTCGATCTCGATCTTCTCCGCCGCGGCCAGCACCCGCGCCGGGCGGCTCTTGTACACGACCAGACTGCCGGTGCGCGGGATGGCTTGATGGGAGGACAATGTGTTGTTATCTCCAGAAGTAGTGATCAGCGGTGATGATATCAGCTGCGCTCAGCGCGCGACGCAATCCGCTATGATCGACGCGGCACAGCCCGATCGAACCCCAATACACCAAGCCGGCCCGCACCCTTGCCACTCGGCCGGTCGACGCACGAGTACCCCAAGATGCATCAAGATTGGCAAGCCTTTCTCGAGTCTCAAGGCGCACGCATCGGCGATGACGGCGCTGCGCGCTTCGACCATGCCGCAGCCGAGCCCGACTGTGCCGTGGTCGATCTCTCGCACCTCGGTCTGATCGCGGTCAGCGGCCCCGAGGCCACCGAGTTCCTCCAAGGCCAGCTCAGCAACGACCTGCGCGAACTCTCCGAGACCCACAGCCAGCTCAACAGCCATTGCAGCCCCAAGGGGCGGATGCTGGCCAACTTCCGCATGCTGCGCCTCGAGCAGACCCTGTTCCTGCTCCTGCCGCGGGTGCAGATGGAGACCCTGCTCAAGCGCCTGCGCCTGTTCCTGCTGCGCGCCAAGGCGACGATCGATGAGGCCAGCGATGCCTTGGTCTGCCTCGGCATCGTCGGTGATGGCGCCGATGAATCGCTCACGCATGCCTTCGGCAGCCTGCCGAGCGAGCCGAACGCGATGGTGCGCGCCGGCGACACCGCGCTGATCCGGGTGGCCGATCCGACCTCGCGCTATCTGCTCATCGGCCCGGTCGAATCCGCGCGCGCCGCTTGGGAAGCCGCGCGCGCTGCCGGTGCCGAGCCGGCCAATCCCGATCTCTGGGCCTTGCGCGATATCCGCGCCGGCCTGCCGACCGTCTGGCCCGAGACCAGCGACAGCTTCGTGCCACAGATGGCGAACATGCACCTGATCGACGGGGTCAGCTTCCACAAGGGCTGTTATACCGGCCAAGAGGTGGTGGCGCGGATGCAGTATCTCGGTAAACTCAAACGGCGTATGTACCTCGCGCAGAGCCGCTTGGACGCCGATGCCGAGCCGCCCGCGCCGGGCACACCGCTCGCCTCGCCCGCCAGCAGCTCGGAGCAAGCGCCGGGGCGTGTGGTCGAGGCCCGCCGCACTGCGTCCGGTGCGTGCGAGATGCTGGTGGTCGCCGAGATCCAGGCCGCCGAAGCCGGCGAGCTGCGCCTTGGCGAGGACGGCCCGATGCTCAGGATCAGCCCACCACCTTACGGTTTTCCAGCCAATGTCTAATCACACCCCCGCACAGCGCCAACCGCGGCGCTATGGCCCAATCGAATTCCTTATGCTCGAGAACACCCTTACACAGAATGTCGATCACGCCGAGGTCAGCAAGTTCGAGGCCCTCGCCTCGCGCTGGTGGGACTCGGACAGTGAGTTCAAACCCCTGCACGAGATCAATCCGCTGCGGCTCAGCTACATCCAGAGCCGCATGCCCCTGAGCGGACGCGAGGTGCTCGATGTCGGCTGCGGCGGCGGCATCCTCTCCGAGGCGATGGCGCTGGCCGGCGCCAAGGTCACCGGCATCGACATGGGCGAGGAACCGCTCAAGGTCGCCGAGCTGCATACCCTGGAGACCGGCGTCGAGGTCGATTACCGGCGGATGCCGGTCGAGCGGCTCGCCGCCGAGCGCCCGGCCAGCTTCGATGTGGTCACCTGCATGGAGATGCTCGAGCATGTCCCTGACCCAGGCTCGATCATCGACGCCTGCGCGCGCTTGGTGCGCCCCGGCGGCTTTGTCTTCTTCTCGACCCTGAACCGCAACCCGAAGAGCTATCTGCTCGCCATCGTTGGCGCCGAGTATGTGCTGAATCTGCTGCCGCGCGGTACCCACGATTTCGCGCGCTTCATCCGCCCCTCCGAACTCGATCGCTGGGTGCGGGCCACGCCGCTGCGCATCACCGACGTCAGCGGGCTGAGCTACAACCCGATCACGCGCCAGTATCGGCTCTCGCAGGATATCGACGTCAACTATCTGGTGACCTGCCAGATGCCGCGCGGCACCGATGCCTGAGCCGATGCCGCCCAGCGCGGTGCTGTTCGATCTGGACGGCACCTTCGCCGACACCGCGCCGGATATGACCGCCGCGCTGAACCGGCTGCTGGCACGCTACGACCGCCCGCCGGTACCGCTCGAGCAGGCGCGCTGTCACGTCTCTTCGGGCTCGCGCGGGATGCTCGCGGTCGGCTTCGGGCGGGTGCCCGGCGATCCCGACTACGAGGCGTTGTGCAGCGAATATCTCGACCTCTACGCGGCCGACATCCATTGCGAGACCTGCCTGTTTCCGGGCATCGGCGCGTTGGTCGAAGCGCTCGACGCCCAGGGCGTTTGCTGGGGCATCGTGACCAACAAGCCGGGCTGGCTCACCGATCCACTGCTCGAGGCGATGGCGCTGCCGATCCAACCCGCTTGCGTGGTCAGCGGCGATACCGCGGCGCGCGCCAAACCGCATCCGGACCCGCTGTTCCACGCCTGCGGCATGATCGACCGCGATCCGCGGGCCTGTTGGTACGTCGGTGACGATCATCGCGACATCCTCGCCGGGCGCGCCGCCGGCATGCGCACCCTCGCCGCGCTCTACGGCTATCTCGGCGTCGAGCTGCATCCGCGTGACTGGGGCGCGGACGGGCTGCTCGCGCATCCGCTCGAGGTGCTGCGCTTTCTCCACGTCGATGCGCTCAGCGGCGTCTCAGCCGCGGCGAGCTGACCCGAGCCAATGCCGATCGAGTCCCCAGGGCCAGCGCCGCACCTTAACGTTCATGGCGCCGCGCCACCCTGGAAAAGGAATCGCATGAGACTCACATTAAAGCAGCGTCGCACTCTCGGCCAGTGTCCCACCCTGGACCAGCGTTCCAGGCTGAACTGATGTCGGCGGCCAACAGGGATCATCAGGCCGGCGCGACGCGCGCAGATCAGGCTCCAAGCGCCGCCCGCCGCGAATGGGGCTTTCCGAATCGCGCCACCCCAGCGGGCTCCAGTGCCTACTACGCGGTGCGCATGAGCCCGGCCCCACAGCGGAATGTGCTCGCGGCGCTGTTCGCCCTGCGCGCCGAGCTGCAAGCGATCCCCGATCAGGTCAGTGATCCCGGCATTGCCCAACTCAAGCTCGATTGGTGGCGCACCGAGATCGATCGCCTCTTTGCCGGCGAGTCACGGCATCCGCTGAGCGAACGCCTGGCTCCGGTCGTCGCCCAGCACCGTCTTCCTCGACCCGCCTTCATCGACCTCATCGAGGGGGTCGATCGTGTTCTGCGCGCGCATCGCCACCCCAACCAGGAGGCACAGCGCCAGAGCGACGAGCAAGACCTCGGCGCCCTGTTCGAGCTCATCGCCCGCTGCGAAGGCGCTGACGCCGACGACCAAGACCAGCTCACAACAGCGCGGCGCGCGGGCGGCTGGTGCGCCCAGGTGCGGCGCATCCGCGACGCTGGCCTCTTACTGCGCCGCGGTCGCGAGGTACTCCCGGCCGACCAG
This sequence comes from Halochromatium salexigens, assembly GCF_016653295.1. GTDB lineage: Bacteria > Pseudomonadota > Gammaproteobacteria > Chromatiales > Chromatiaceae > Lamprobacter > Lamprobacter salexigens. Next base: position 72,109 of record NZ_NHSF01000066.1, read on the forward strand.
CTCGCCGCCGCCGAGCTCAGTCATGAGCAGCTCGCCAGCGCCGGCGGCCGCCAACGCCTGCCCGAGCTATTGCGACCGCTCGCCGAACAGCTGCTTGCGGCATCACCCGACCGGGCCAAGCGCGAGCGCGATCCCGAGCAGACTCAAGCCGGCCAAGCCACCGTCGGCCAAGCCACAGCCAATCAACCCAAGTGCCGCCAGGGATGGGGCGCCTTTCAGGCCCACAAATCAGGCCAAACACTCTCCAGGCTAACACCCGCCATTCGAGTTCAACTGCGCTTGCACCAAGATCTGCTCAGCGCCCTTGAGCGCAGCAACTTCGACGTTGCCGATCAACGCATCGGCCTCACCCCGCTGCGCAAATTCTGGCTGGCTTGGCGAGCTTGAATAGTGCAGCCCGCCCGCCCTCGGACGTTTTCCCATGCTCCGTAAACACCTCCCCATTGGCATCCAGACCTTCCGCAAGATCCGTGAAGACGACTACTACTATGTCGACAAGACCGGCCTTGCGCTGCGGCTGATCGAGGAGGGCACGCACTACTTTCTTTCGCGCCCGCGGCGTTTCGGCAAGAGCCTGTTCCTGGACACGCTCGGCGAGTTGTTCAGCGGCAATCAGGCGCTGTTCGAGGGGCTTCAGGCGCATCATCGTTGGGATTGGTCAAGGCACTTCCCGGTGATCCGGCTCAGCTTCGGCGGCGGGATCGTCCAAAGCCGTGCCGAACTCGATCGGCGCATCCTGGCGCTGCTGCGCAACAATCAGCAGGCGCTCAACCTCGCTTGCACTGATGGCACCGATGTTGCATGATGTTTCGAGGAACTGATCCGCAGCGCCCACGCGAAAACCGGCGAGCGCGTGGTGGTGCTGATCGACGAGTACGACAAGCCCATTCTCGATAACCTGCGTGATCCTAACATTGCACGCGCGATGCGCGATGGGCTGCCTAATCTCTACTCGGTGATCAAGGACTCCGACGCCCACATCCGCTTCGCCTTCCTCACCGGCGTATGCCGGGTCGCCACGGGTGATTGCTCACCCGTGGCTCCCACAGATCCGGACGTGCCCAATTCGGGCATCCGGCTCCTCGGCCTAGACGTTCGCTACGTGGCATAGATGCTATGGACCAGGCGCGCGGGCGGGAGGGGATAGCGCTTGAGCAACCAGTTGAACGCCGACCAGTTCAGGCGCGTCGCGCGCGAGCGGCGATTGAGCCACTTGTGCCAACGCCGTTGAACCTCGAACCGCAGTCGCGAGAGCGCCTTGGCATTGCCGGTGATGCCATAGTAGGCATCATGGCCTTTGAGCTTGCGACTCAGCACCTGCTGTTGCT
>NZ_NHSF01000067.1 GCF_016653295.1 Halochromatium salexigens
CGCATCAAGCAGCGCTTTGAAGCGCGGCTCTTCCTCGTGCGCGACCGGGCGCAGGGTGATGTCGTGCACGTTCACGCCGCTACCTCGCCAACCAACAGTGGCGGGCAGTTTGGACCAGACGAAGGGAATTGTCCAGAATCGAGGGTAAATCCCTCAACTGCTGGTCAGTCAGAGTCAGAACGGTTTCGCCCTGAGAGAAGACCTCTGCCTACCATCGCTCGAGTGCTGGTGGTAGGCCCTGCGATCTGATCGGCACCCGCAATCTAGCGCCCAAGGACTCAGGTGCAACCACCATAAGGCCGCTTCGAGCGGCCTTATGGCATTCGCGCAACGCGAAAATCCGGATCGAAAAGTTCGATCCAATGCACGACGGATACCCGCGCGGCGGCGGCCAGATGGGTTTGGCAGCCAACGTTGGCGCTAGCGATCAACGCGGGCGCGCCCGCCTGCAGAGCTTCAAGACGATCGGCCTGCAGGCGTTTTGACAGCTCGGCTTGCAGAATCGAATAGGTGCCCGCCGAGCCACAGCAGGAATGCGCATCGCGCACCGGCGTCAATTCGAAGCCGACCCCCCGCAGCAACGACTCGACCCGCCCCATCAGGCCCTGACCATGTTGCAAGGTGCAGGGTGGATGAAAGGCGATGCGCCGTGGCACGCCATGCGCGAAAGGACTAGGCAGTCGCGCCAGATCCTCGACGCTTAGCAGTTCACTGAGATCGCTGGCCAGCGCCGAGACGCGCGCCGCCTTCGCCGCATAGTCAGGATCATCGCGGAGATGCCAACCGTAGTCCTTGACCACCGCGCCACAGCCGCTTGCGGTGATCAAGATCGCATCGGCCGGCGTTTGCTCAGGATCGCTCGGCTCAATCTCCGACCACCAGGCGTCGATATTGCGGCGCATGAAGCGCTTAGCCTCGTTCGGCGCGGCCAGATGCTGGCTGATCGCCCCGCAGCAACCGCTGCCTTGCGGCTGCAAAACATCGATGCCGAGCCGATCCAGCACGCGCTTGACGGCCTGCACCGTCACCGGGGTCAAGGTCGGCTCAACGCAGTTGTCGAGCATCAGCACCCGCCGCCGTGCAAAGCCACCACGTAATGCCGTTTCAGCGCCTGCAGCTCCAGGTTCAGCAGCGATTTCAGGCCAAACTGCATCCACACCAACACCTTGCGGCGATTGCGAGGGCGCAACCGGAACCTTGCTACGCCATTGCCGCGGCAACAGCGGCCGCATCCATTGCCCAACGCGCAACAACGGCACGAACCGACGCGGATAGGGCAGTACCTTGCGCAGGCCCCAACGCATCAGGCGCTCATACACTGGTCGCGGCACCGAACGCTCAACCCGTTCGCGGCCGATCTCAACCAGCTTGTGATACTCAACCCCAGACGGACAGGTGGTCTCGCAGTTCAGACAGGTCAGGCAACGATCCAAGTGCTGCTGCGTGGAACGCGTCGCCGGCTCGCCTTCCAACACCAGCTTGAGCTGATAGATGCGACCACGCGGGCCGTCCAACTCGTCGCCGAGAAGCTGATAGGTTGGGCAGGTTGCGGTACAGAAGCCGCAATGCACACAACTGCGCAGGATGCGGTCGGCCTCGCGGCCATCCGAAGTCGCCAGCAGCTCAGGGATCAGTCGCGTCTGCATGTCCCGCTCATCAATACAACCGACCTAGATTGAAGAGACCGTCTGGGTCAAAGGCCTGCTTCAGGCGTTGATGCAACCGCATCACGACAGGACTCAGCGGCGCGAAAACGCCGTCACTCGGCCGCGGAGTGCTTGCCCCGGCGCGAAACAACGTCGCATGCCCGCCGGCCGCTGCAGCCCATGGCCGAATCGCACCCGCATCGACGTCCCCCGCATCATTGATACGGTCGTTCGCCCTCACTGCAGACACCGCCGAGGCGCCATACCTCCTAGGCTTGACAGCCGAACCCGTCACACCCGCTAACTCCGTCTTCAGCCAGCGCAAGGCACCGCTCCATTCGATCAGCTCAACGTCCGGGATCACATCCGCTGCGGTCGCCGGCGGCACCGAGACCCGCCATAACGCTTGCTCATCGGCGAAGCACTCCAGCCGCTGCTCACGCACCGCCGTCCAGAAAGCGTCCGCCTCTGCAGCGGCCACCGGCGTACCGCCGAGGATGCGCTGCGTCTCGCTCAGCGCCTCCTCACTCCCGGCCACCCGCAGATGCAGCCGACCACACAGCCACGCCGTGCCGGTGATCGGCAGTGCCTGCCCGGCCCAGCGCTGCATCGACGCCAGCGCGCTCGCTTGATCCTGCTCCTGAATCAACGTGATCCGGCCCGGCGGCCTCGGCATCACCTTGATCGACACCTCCAGCAGCACGCCCAGCACCCCGAGCGCGCCCACCATCAAGCGCGACAGATCGTAGCCGGCGACGTTCTTCATCACCCGGCCACCAAAATCCATGACCTCGCCCTTGCCATTGAGCATGCGCACGCCGAGCACCGCATCACGAACGCTGGCCGCATAGGGCCGCCGAGGCCCAGACAGGCCCGCCGCCACCATCCCGCCGATCGTCGCTCGCTCACCAAAATGGGGCGGCTCGAATGGAAACTCTTGGCCATGCTCAGCCAGCAGTGCCTCGACCTCGGCCAGCGGCGTCCCGGCCCGCACCGTGATCGCTAGCTCCGTCGGCTCGTAGGCAATGACACCGCGATGGATCGAGCAATCCAATTCGGCATCGGCCTGTACCGGATTGCCATAGAAGTCTTTGGTCTTGCCACCATGGATCGCCAGCGTTGAGCCCGCTGCCCGGGCAGCATGGACCTGCTCGACGATCGCCGGCTCAGTCGTCGTGTCTAGGTGTTCAACCATTGGAGTTGGAGCGCCCGCTCAAAACCGCGGCAGCTCGGGAAACTTCAGCGCCCCGTGATGGACGTGCATGGCGCCGAATTCCGCGCAGCGATGCAGCGTCGGCACCGCCTTTCCCGGATTCAATAGACCCTTAGGATCAAAGGCCGCCTTCACCGCATGCATCTGGGTCAATTCCGCGCGATTGAACTGCACGCACATCTGATTCAATTTCTCCACACCCACGCCATGCTCACCGGTCACGGTACCGCCCACCTCGACGCACAGCTCGAGGATGGCGCCACCCAAGCTCTCAGCCTGCTCCAGCTCGCCTGGGTTATTGGCATCGTAGAGGATCAATGGGTGCAGATTGCCATCACCGGCATGGAACACATTCGCGACCGCCAGCCCAACCTCCGCCGACAGCTCAGCGATGCGGTTCAGCACCGGCCCCAGCTGTCGACGCGGGATGGTGCCGTCCATGCAGTAATAGTCCGGCGAGATTCGCCCGACCGCCGGGAACGCCGCCTTGCGCCCCTTCCAAAACCTTAGGCGCTCGGCATCATCGGCTGCGGTGCGCACATCGGTCGCCCCAGCACCGAGCAGCAGCTCGCGTACTCGCATCACATCCACCGACACCTCGGCATTGAAGCCATCCAGCTCGCAGATCAGGATCGCCGCCGCATCGACCGGATAGCCGGCATGGACGAAGGCCTCGGCCGCGCGAATCGCTGGGTTGTCCATCATCTCGAGCCCAGCTGGGATGATTCCGGCCCCAATGATCTCAGCCACCGCCGCCCCGGCCCGCTCGACGCTGTCGAACGACGCCAGCAGCGCCTGCGCCCGCTCCGGCTTCGGCAGCAGCTTGACCGTTACCTCAACGATGATGCCCAGCATCCCCTCCGAGCCGGTCATCAACGCCAACAGATCCAGCCCCGGCGAATCCAGCGCCTCGGCGCCCACCTCGAACAGCTCGCCCTCAACGCTGACCAGCGTCAGCTTGAGGATGTTGTGCACCGTCAGCCCGTACTTCAGGCAGTGCACTCCGCCCGAATTCTCGGCCACATTGCCGCCGATCGAGCAGGCGATCTGCGAGGACGGATCAGGCGCGTAATAAAGCCCATGCGGCGCCACGGCCTCGCTAATGGCCAAATTGCGCACCCCCGGCTGCACCCTCGCGCTGCGATTCGCCGGGTCGATCGCGATGATCCGATTGAACTTGGCCAGCGACAGCAACACCCCATCGGCCAGCGGCAGCGCCCCGCCGGACAACCCAGTGCCCGCCCCGCGCGCCACCACCGGCACTTCCAGTCGATGACAGAGCTGCATGATCTGCTGCACCTGCTCCACCGTCTCCGGCAGCGCCACCACCAGCGGGCGCTGTTGGAAGGCGCTCAGCCCGTCGCACTCGTAAGGCGCCAGCTCAGCCTCGGTCGCGAGCACGCTGGCTGCGGGCAGCAGCCGACGCAACTCCGAGATGACCTCGGGCTTTGGATTCAACGGGCGTTCGTCTGGAATTCTAGACATCAAACCTTCATCCGAGCCTGTTCAAGATTAAGCAGTAGCCCTTTTAAGGTGCTCAGGGCACGAGTGCTCCCGCCAAGACATTGATTGTTCGTTCACCACTGGGGTAAACGAAATCTGACCTGGCTTGCAGGCCCATGACTCCAACAGGCCGCTTCATCCGCACCTTGGAACACGATAAAAACCTTTCTAATACAGCAAGAACGGCGCGCGCTCTTCGAGCCAGCGCTGCTCGTCGCGGACCAGGCGTTCATCGAGGTCGGCCGGTTCGGTCGTCGCGTCGTCGACCCACTCGCGCAGTGCGGTGCCGCCGCTCAGCAGGTCGATGGCCAGGCGCCCTGTCTCGTATTCATAGGGAAAATCGCGCCAGAGCGGCTCCTCCGGGTATTCTGTGCGCAGCGCTTTCAGGAAGAGTGCGACCAGCCGGTAGGGACGGAAGCGCTGATGGTCATAGTGGACGCTGTCGGTATGGATCTGGAGTCCGTGGCAGAGCTGACCCTGATGCTTGTGAAAACAGGGCTCGAAGCCGCAGCAGCGGATCAGCGCGCCTTGCATCCAGTCCGAGGCGAGGCTCTCCATGCGCCGCATCAGCCGACAGATGTCGAGATCGGGCGCGCCGATGACTTCCAGCGGCGTGGTCGTGCCGCGCCCCTCCGAGAGTCTGGTGCCTTCGATCAGCACGGTGCCGGGGAAACAGCGCGCCATGTTCAGGCTCGAGGCATTCGGGCTCGGGTTGACCCAGGCCAGCTCGTCGCGCGGCCAGCCCCAGCCGGGGGCGCTGTCGGGCTCGTAGCCTTCCATCGCGATCACCTCGCACTCGAGATCGAGCCGCTGGTGGGCGATCAACCAGCGCGCCAGCTCGCCGAAGCTGAGCCCATGGCGCATCGGCAGCGGCGCGACGCCGACGAAACTCTGCCAGTCGTCCTCGAGCAGGCTGCCTTCGACCGGGCGGCCGATGGGGTTGGGACGGTCGAGCACCCAGACCGCCTTGCCGTGCTTGGCGCAGGCATCGAGCACATAGGCGAGCGTGGTCACATAGGTGTAGATGCGCGTGCCGATATCCTGCAGATCGACCAGCAGCACATCGAACTGGTCGAGCATGGCGTCGGTGGGGTAACGCACCTCGCCGTAGAGGCTGAACACCGGGATCTGGTGGATCGGATCGACGTAATCGTGGGACTCGATCATGTTGTCCTGCTTGTCGCCGCGCATCCCGTGCTGAGGGCCGAAGGCGGCGGTGATCCGCAGGCCGCTGAGCGACATCAGCGCATCGAGGCTGTGGCGCCCGACATGGTTGACCGAGGCCGGATGGCCGAGCAGGGCAACGCGCCGAGCGGCCAGGGGGCGGCGCAGATGGCCGTCGGCGAGGAGGCGATCGATGCCCAGGCGCATAGGCGTCACCGAGAAGGTTGGTACCGGGGACGAGACTCGAACTCGTAAGGTGTTACCACCGGTGGATTTTGAGTCCACTGCGTCTACCAATTCCGCCACCCCGGCAGCGAACCTATAATTATAGCCTCAGCGTACCGAAAGGGTACAGTCATCTTTTGAGGTTCTTGTACAGGATCCATGCGCCGCTCCGATTTCCATTTCGACCTGCCGGACGAGCTGATCGCCCAGCGCCCTCTGAGCGAGCGCGGTGCGAGCCGCCTGCTCGCACTCGATGGCCCGAGTGGCCGCCGCGACGACCTCGGCTTTCGGGATCTGCCGAGTCTGCTGCGTCCCAGCGATCTGCTGGTCTTCAACGATACCCGGGTGATCCCGGCGCGGCTGTTCGCGCACAAAGCGACTGGTGGCCGCGTCGAGGTGCTGATCGAGCGCATGGTCGACGCGCACGAGGCGCTCGCCCATGTGCGTGCCAGCAAGACACCGGCCGCCGGCAGCGAACTGCACCTGGCCGACGGCGAGCGACTGTTGATGGTGGCGCGCGAGGAGGGGCTGTTTCGGCTGCGGGCGCTAGATGCGACGCTGCCGGAGCTGATGCAACGCCACGGCCACATGCCGCTGCCGCCTTATATCCGACGCGCCGACGATGCCGCTGACAGCGAGCGTTATCAGACCGTTTATGCCGAGCGCGAGGGCGCGGTCGCGGCGCCGACGGCAGGCTTGCACTTCGAGGCGGCGATGCTCGAGCAGCTCGCCCGGGCCGGCATCGCGACCGCCCGCGTCACCCTGCATGTCGGCGCTGGCACTTTCCAGCCGGTGCGCGAGGAGGATCTGGATCAGCACCGCATGCACGCCGAATGGCTGGAGGTGAGCGAGACGGCGGTGGCGCAGATCGAGGCGACCCGCGCCGCTGGCGGGCGCATCATCGCCGTCGGGACCACGACGGTACGCAGTCTCGAGACGGCGGCGGCGGCCGATGCGGCCTCGGTGCTGGCGCCTTATCGCGGCGAGAGCCGGCTGTTCATCCGCCCGCCCTATGCCTTCCAGGTCGTTGATGCGATGATCACCAACTTCCATCTGCCGGGCTCGACGCTGTTGATGCTGGTCTCGGCCTTCGCCGGCCACGCGGCGATCATGGCCGCTTACCGTCATGCCGTCGTGCAGCGCTATCGCTTCTTCAGCTATGGCGATGCGATGTTCTTGACGCGGCGATGAGGGAGGCAAAGACGGTGGACAAAAAAAAGCGCGGCGGGCGCCGCGCTCTAAAGATTACCACCAAAGGAGGATGGAGGAGTGCACCAGAGGACTGCGAACCTCTAGTGCATCGCTAGTTTCTTAAATACTAATCTGGTTGTCAACCCCGACCGCGGCCTGCGCCGGATAGCGCACGCCGCAGCCACCGTGGCCGCAGTAACCGCCCGGGTTCTTGGCCAGATACTGCTGATGATAGTCCTCGGCGTAATAGAAGGTTGGCGCGGAGAGGATCTCGGTGGTGATGGTCGCGTGCCGATTGGCCTGCTCCAGCGCCTGCTGATACCGGCTCAGGCTGTCGTGGGCGGCCTCCAACTGCCCGGCGTCGAACGCATAAATGCCAGAGCGGTACTGGGTGCCGACATCATTGCCCTGGCGCATGCCCTGGGTCGGATCGTGGCCTTCCCAGAAGGTCTTGAGCAGCTGCTCGAACGCCATCTGCGCCGGGTCGTACACCACCAGTACCACTTCGTTGTGGCCGGTGTAGCCGGAGCAGACCTCTTCATAGGTCGGGTTCGGGGTCAGGCCGCCGGCATAGCCGACCGCCGTGCTATAGACCCCGGGCAGGCTCCAGAAGGCCTTTTCAGCCCCCCAGAAGCAGCCCATGCCGAACACCACCTGTTGCATGCCGTCTGGAAACGGCGGCTGCAGCGGATGGTCGAGGACTGCGTGGCGGTTCGTCACCGGCATCGGTTGTGTGCGGCCGGGCAGGGCGTCTTTGGCGGTCGGCAGCTCGGTTTTCTTGCGGAACAGGAACATGGTGATGGCCTCGGTCGGTATGATTGGACGCTCTTCGAGGTTTGGGCGCAGGCGCTCGAGCCAAATGCGTCGGCGCAACATGGACTCCAACAAGACACGATGATGAGCCTGGACTTCCAGCATCTGGCCAACGACGGCCTGGCCCGACGCGGTCGCCTGACGCTGCCGCGCGGCCGTATCGAGACGCCCGCCTTCATGCCGGTCGGCACCTATGGCACCGTCAAGGGCATGACGCCAGAGGAGCTGCGCGCGATCGGCGCCGAGATCATCCTCGGCAACACCTTCCATCTGATGCTGCGCCCCGGCACCGCGATTATCGAACAGCTCGGCGGCCTGCACCGATTCATGCACTGGGACGGGCCGATCCTGACCGATTCTGGCGGCTTTCAGGTCTTCAGCCTCGGCGAGCTGCGCAAGATCAGCGAGCAGGGCGTGCAGTTCCGCTCGCCGGTCGATGGCAGTCCGGTGTTCCTGGGGCCGGAGGAATCGATGGCGGTACAGCGCGCGCTTGGCGCGGACATCGTGATGATCTTCGACGAGTGCACGCCCTACCCAGCGAGCGACGACGAGGTACGCCGTTCGATGGAACTCTCGCTGCGCTGGGCCGCGCGCTGTAAGCAGGCGCATGGCGACAATCCAGCGGCGCTGTTCGGCATCGTCCAGGGCGGCATGTCGCCGGCCCTGCGCTCGGCGTCCTTGGCCGGCCTGCTCGAGATCGGTTTCGATGGCTACGCCGTCGGCGGGCTTTCGGTCGGCGAGCCGCCGGCGGAGCGGTTGCGGGTGCTCGATCACTTGGCCTGCGAGCTACCGGCGGAGCGTCCGCGCTATCTGATGGGTGTCGGCAAGCCGACCGACATCGTCGAGGCGGTCGCGCGCGGGATCGATCTGTTCGACTGCGTGATGCCGACGCGCAACGCGCGCAATGGCCATCTATTCGTGCGCGGCGGCGTTTTGCGAATTCGCAACGCGCGCCACAAGAACGACGACAGCCCGCTCGATCCGGGCTGTGGCTGCTACACCTGCCAGCACTACAGCCGCGCCTATCTGCATCATCTGGAACGCTGCAACGAGATCCTGGGCGCGCGCCTGAACACCATCCACAACCTGGCGTTCTATCAAGATTTGATGCGCGCCTTAAGAATAGCGATTGCCGAGGGCCGCTTTCAGACCTTGGCAGCCCGGTTCTTCGCCGAAGAGGATATGCCATAATACCGGGCTCGATCACCGCTGACACGCGCATCAAGCGCGGCCTATGAGGAACCCTGATGAGCTTTTTCATCCCTGATGCCCTGGCCCAGGCCGAGGGCGCTCCCGCCGGCGACCCGTTGCTCGGGCTGCTCTTCCCGATCGGTCTGATCGTCATCTTGTATTTCCTGATGATCCGCCCGCAAATCAAGCGCCAGAAGGAGCACAAGCGCCTGGTCGAGGGCTTGAGCAAGGGCGATGAGGTCGTCACCATGGGCGGCATGGCTGGACGCATTACCGAACTTGGCGACAACTTCGCGCAGGTCGAGGTTGCCGATAACGTTGTCATCAAAGTCCGTCGACAAGCCGTTGAGGGCGTCCTACCAAAAGGCTCGCTGAAGGATCTCTGATCAGGCTTAGAGAGAGGCTCAGGCTTCACGCTGGGCGGCCTCGGGGCTCAACGTGAAGTCGTTGCGACTCAGCTCGATCCGCGCCGCCGAATCCCGCCACTGGAAGACGCTTCCTTATGAATCAGTACCCCCTCTGGAAGAATCTGCTAATCCTCGCCGTCATCCTGTTCGGCCTGGTGCTAGCCCTGCCGAACCTGTTCCCGCAGGACCCGGCGATCGAGGTTCAAGCCTCGGAAGGCGAGGTTGACTCAGCCACGCGGGCCGAGATCGCGGCGACGATGGAAAACGCCGGTGTGCCGGTGAAGGCCATCGAGAAACGCGAGGGTGGTAAGGCACTCATCCGCTTCGAGTCACCAGACGCGCAGTTGCGTGGCCAAGCGACCCTAGATCGCACCCTCGAGGAGGGCTACCAGCATGCGCTGACCCAATCCCCGGACCTGCCGGGCTGGGTCGAGGCGCTGGGTCTGCAGCCGATGTTCCTCGGACTCGATCTGCGTGGGGGGATCCATGTGTTGATCGATGTCGATATGGATGCAGCGGTGACCCAGGCGCTGGAGCGCTTGACCGGCGATGTCCGCACCCTGCTGCGCAATGAGCGCATTCGCTATCTGACCGTGGGCCATGAGGACGGACGCCTCGAGGTCCGCTTCCGCGACGCCTCGGTGCGCGATGAGGCGGCGAAGCTGATCCGGCGCGAGTTCCGTGATCTCGACATCACGACCGGCAGCCAGGGTGGCGATGCCTACCTCTATGGCAGCCTACCGCCGGCCAAGCAGGAGGAGATCAAGCGCTTCGCCCTGGAGCAGAACATCACCACCCTGCGCAACCGGGTCAACGCCCTCGGCGTCGCCGAGCCGATCATCCAGCGCCAGGGCGAGCGGCGCATCATCGTGCAACTACCGGGCGCGCAAGACCCGGCGCGCCTGAAGGACCTGCTCGGCGCCACGGCCACCCTCGAATACCGCCTGGTCGATACCGAACACGCTGTGCAGGACGCGCTCGATGGCCGGGTGCCGGTCGGCGCCGCGCTCTACTACGAGCGCAACGGCCAGCCGATCTTGCTCAAGCGCCGGGTCATCGTCACCGGCGACCAGATCACCAGTGCCGCGGCCGGCTTCGACCAACAGAGCGGCTCGCCGATGGTCAGCGTCAGCCTCGACGGGCAGGGCGCGCGGCAGATGCGCCGGGTGACCACCGAGAATGTCGGCAAGCCGATGGCGGTGGTATTCATCGAATCGCGCACTGTCACCCGTCTGGTCGACGGCGAGCCGGTCAAGGAGCGCGTGCGCAGCGAAGAGGTGATCAGCGTCGCCAATATCCTCGAGCCCTTCGGTCGGCGCTTCCAGACCACCGGTCTGGATAGCTCCGAGGAGGCGCACAATCTCGCGCTGCTGCTGCGCGCCGGCGCCCTGGCGGCACCGATCGAGATCGTCGAAGAGCGCACCATCGGCCCGAGCCTGGGTCAGGACAACATCGATCAGGGCATGCGCTCGGTGCTGATCGGCCTGGCGCTGGTGGTGCTCTTCATGGCGCTCTACTATCGCGTCTTCGGGCTGGTCGCCGATCTGGTGCTGATCGTCAACCTGGTGCTGATCGTCGCCGTGCTCTCGCTGTTGCAGGCGACGCTGACCATGCCGGGTATCGCCGGCATCGTGCTCACGGTGGGCATGGCGGTCGATGCCAATGTGCTGATCTTCGAGCGCATCCGCGAGGAGATCCGCAACGGCAGCACGCCGCAGGCGAGCATCCACGCCGGCTACGACAAGGCGCTCTCGACCATCGTCGATGCCAATGTCACCACGCTGATCGCCGCGATCGTGCTGTTCAGCTTCGGCACCGGGCCGGTCAAGGGTTTCGCGGTGACGCTGTTCATCGGCATCCTGACCTCGATGTTCACCGCCATCCTCGGCTCGCGGGCGTTGATCAACCTGATCTACGGCGGTCGCCGCGTGAAGCGACTGGCCATCTGATTTTCCTCGCGGAGCATTCCTCATGGCCCACGCCCAGATCCTGAAAGACTCCCACATCGACTTCCTCGGCAAGCGGCGCATCGCGGCGATCGTCTCCGGGGCGCTCATGGTCATCTGCCTGCTGTCGATCCTGTTGCGCGGTTTCAACTTCGGTCTCGACTTCACCGGCGGCACCGTCATCGAACTCGGCTATGAGCAGCCGGTCGAGGTGTCCGAGATCACCGCGACGCTGGCCGAGGAGGGCATCGTCGATGCCACCGTCCAATACTTCGGCTCGAACCGCGACATCCTGATCCGCATCGCGCCGCAGGAGGGTGAGGCGGCGAGTGCCACCATCAGCGATCGGGTGTTCCGCGTGCTCAGCGCCGACGTCGAGGGCGGGCTCGAACTGCGGCGGGTCGAGTTCGTCGGACCGCAGGTCGGCGAGGAGCTGCGCGAGCAAGGTGGCCTCGCGGTGCTGTTCGCGCTGATCGGCATCCTGGTCTATGTCGCCTTGCGCTTCGAGTGGCGCTTCGCGGTCGGCGCGGTCGCGGCTCTGATGCACGATGTGCTGTTCACGATCGGGATGTTCTCGCTTTTCTACATTCCGTTCGATCTGACCGTGCTGGCGGCGGTGCTGGCGGTGATCGGCTACTCGCTCAACGACACCATCGTCATCTTCGATCGCATCCGCGAGAACTTCCGCAAGATGCGCAAGGGCACGGTGATCGAGATCAGCAACCGGTCGGTCAATCAGACCCTCTCGCGCACCATCATCACCTCTGGCACCACGTTGCTGGTGCTGCTGGCGCTCTACGTCCTCGGTGGCGAGGCCATCGCCGGCTTCTCGCTGGCGCTGATCATCGGCGTGTTGGTCGGCACCTATTCGACCATCTACATCGCCACCGCCGCAGCGGTGTGGCTCGGTATCAGTCGGGCCGACCTGCTGCCGCCGGAGAAGGAGGGCACGCTGGTCGATGATCGCCCATGAGCACCCTCGATCAGGGTCCGGTGAGGCAGCATTCGGCGGCTGCGAGCACAGCGTCGGCGAACACGGCGTCCAGACCGACAGCCGAGGGGGAGACGACCGTGCGTGGCACTGACGCTCTGCGCGGCCTGCGCGAGGTCAAGCCGGGCAGCTTCATCCTCGAGCGCCCGGCGGCGCTGCCACCGGCCTTCTGCGAGGAGGTCATCGCCCGCTTCGAGGCCCATCCGGAGCAGCAATACGCAGGCCGTATCGGTCAGCTCCGCGAGGAGAATGCCTCGGTGAAGAAGACCACCGATCTGGTGGTCAGCAACAAGGATGATTGGAAGGATGTCGACCGCATGTTCTTCCGCTCGCTCGGCGCGGCCATGCTCGAGCTGCGCGAGGCCTTTCCGTATTTCAAGGGGCCGTTCAAGGACATCGGCTATCAGGTCCAGCGCTATCGGCCCGGCGAGTATTACCACTGGCACATCGACGGCGGCAGTCACGAACTCAGCCAGCGGCAGTTGGTCGCGCTCTGGTACCTGAACGACGTGCCGGGGCCGGGTGGCGAGACCGATTTCCTGTTCCAGCAGGTCAGCGTGCGACCGGAACGCGGCAAGCTGGTGCTGTTCCCGCCGTTCTGGACCCATGAGCATCGGGCGGCGCAGCTGCGCGAAGGGCTCAAGTACATCGCCACCACCTGGGTGGTCTTTGCCTGACTCAAGAACCCAGCACCTGTGCGCAGGCGGCGGGTGGCTGTGGACGCGGTTTCGACGTGCCCGATGAGCCTCGCTTCGGCGAGCGGGCCTCCTCACTGAACCACCAGGCGAGTTCGGCACCGCAGCCGCTGCCGGGCGCGATCGGCGCCTGCTGCTGGCAGGCTGGGCTGTCCGGCGGGCATTTAAGGCGTACATGCATGTGCGCATCATGGCCCCACCAGGGTCGAATCTTGCGCAGCCAGGGCGAACTCGCCTCGCTGCGGCAGAGGGCGCGCTTGATGCCGGGGTTGACCAGAATCCGGTCGACATCCGGATGTTGCGCCGCGCGTTGGATCAGAAAGCGCTGCTCGGCGCCCCAACGCGCGTTGGGCCGGAGCCGATGACGGTCGAGCATGCTCGGTGGATCATTGGCCTCCGGGGTGTCGCGCCAGGCCTGACGCGGCGACTCGGCCAATGTGAGCCAGATGTCGACATCCAGCCCATTCTGATGGCTAACGTGTGACGACGCCATGCGCCCGCCACGCGGCTGCGCCAGATCACCGACCATGATCAACTTGCCGCCGGTACGCGCGGCAACTGCAGCGCCGAGTTCGCGCACCAGTGCGATCGTCCGGGCATGGCCGTAATAGCGGTTGCGATGGCGGCGGATGCTGACGAAGCCCTCGCCACTGGCAGGTAAGCCCAGGGCACCGCGCACGCAGCCGTTCGAGGGGCCGCCAATCGCCTCAGGGCGCCCTTTCGCAACGGTTTCGACCCGCGACCAAGGCGTCTCGGCGGCAATGAGCGGATCGAACGTCAGCAGCACGAGCAGGCCAACCATGAGCCTCTGCCCGAGCCCATAGCGTTTTCCGGAAAGTAGGCGAAACGGCGCGGGCCAAGCCTTTGTTGGCGGGTTCATCAGCAGCTCCCGTCTGGATGCGACATCCGTTGGCGAGGGAAAGGCTGTGAGTATAGCGCTTAAGTGCTCTTTTGCGGCGTGGCGCTCCCTGGGGAGGAGCGCCGCACTATAGTGCTGATCAGGCCTCCTTGCGCTTATCGCCGATGCGCTTGGAGAGCACCATACCCCGTATCGAGAGCAGCACGAAGGTGCTCGCGATGAAGCCAACGACGGCGACACCAATGCTGATTGAGAGCGCCTTGCTCTGGGCGCCATCGACGCCGAAGGTCTCGCCGATGTAGATCAGCATCGCGTTATCGGCCGGGGCGGCCAGCAGATAGGCGCAGAACACCATGAACAGGCTGAAGAAGAACAGCTTTAGGTCCATGTGGATGGCCGCCAGCAGGGTGGCGAAGGCGATCAGGTAGATAACGATCGAGGTGTACTGCTGGGCATCAATCGCCTCCCGCAGACCTTGAGTATTGGCGGCATAGAGCAGGCCAAAGACGGCTCCCCAATGCACGACTTGTTTGATCAGGTACCAGGTGCGCACCTCGTTCGAGAGATAGGACTGACTCCACCCGGAGATCAACGAGATCAGGGCAATAACCGGAATGAAGTATACCCAGTACTGGATGGTGCCGGCCATATCGTTCTGACTCAGCCAAAACAGCACCACGGCGGTGACGAACAGGATGATTTGCGGCAGCAGGGCGAAGAGGAACGGACTTTGGTAGCGTTTGCGCTTCGGCTTGGCTTTCGACTTGGCTTTAGCGGGTGCTGCACTGGAAACGGCGGTGGCTTCGGACACGACGAGTCCTCCAACTGGACCTGTGGTGAAGGGGACCGACGGTCACAACCATCGAGGTACAGGGCGACCTCGACACAACGCCGCGCAAGAACCGACATCGTGATCGCGACGCGGGACCGTCGGGAGTGACAATCTCGTCCTAAGTGTAAACCCTTTTCGGTGTGTGTGTAGCTGGATTGACACAAAAATTTTTCTCAAAGTGTCAATTCAAGTAGACAATCTGGCTGGGCCAGTGCCTAGAATGGCCAGATCAGCGGCACCAAGGCCACCGTCAGGAGCCCGATCAGCAGGGTGAGCGGGATGCCGATGCGCAGGAAATCGACGACGCGATAACCGCCGACGTTGAACACCATCAGATTGGTCTGATAGCCGATCGGGGTCGCGAAGCTGGCCGAGGCGCCGACCATCAAGGTCACCAGGAACGGCACCGGGCTCACATCCATCAGCCGCGCGCTATCGAGGGCGACCGGAAACAGCAGCACGGCGGCGACATTGTTGGTGGCCAGGGCCGTGAGCACGGCGGCAGCGACGAACAGCAGGCCCAGCGCCAGCCAGGGCAGGCCACCGGCGAGCCCGATCAGCGCATCGGCGAGCAAGGCCGCCGCACCGGTCTTCTCGAGCGCCGCACCGATGCCGAACGCGGTCGCGATCACGATCAACACCTGCCAGTCCGGTGCGCGTCGGGCGACACGATCGGGCGTGCAGCGGGTCAGGATCATCGCGCCGGTGGCGAGCAGGGCGGCCTCGAGCATGCTCAGCAAGCCAACGGCAACCACCGCGACCATGGCGACGACGATGACCAAGGCGATAGGCGCGCGCTCGTGGCGCAGCGGATGTTCGTCGCCGAACTGGCTCACGACCAGGAAATCCTTCGAGTTACGCTGTTGCAGCACGAAATCCGGACGCGTCTCGAGCAGCAGGGTGTCACCGGCCCGCAGCACGATATCGCCGATCTTGCGCCGCACGCGCTCGCCGTTGCGCGAAAGCGCGATGATCACCGCGTTGTAAGTGCCTCGGAACTGGCCCTGACGCACACTCGCGCCAACCAAGGGACATTTGTTGGACAGGACCGCCTCCACGAAACAGCGCTCTTGGCGCGGCCCGCCGAGCTTGTAGACCTGCTTGGTGGCCGGCACCAGGCCGCGAATCCGATGCAGATCGACCACCGAGTCGAGAATGCCGGCGAACACCAGTCGATCGCCGGCGGCGAGCAGCACCTGTGGCGAGACCGCCGGCATGATCTGGCCATCGCGCTCGATCTCGGCGAGGAACAGACCGGGCAGTTGCCGCAGCCCTGCGGCCTCGATGCTCTTGCCGGCAAGCGGGCTGTCTGTGCTCACCATCATCTCGGTGGTATAGCGGCGCACGTCTTCGAAGCGTTCGGCGGCCGCAATACGCGTCGGCAACAACCAGCGTGCGCCGAGCAGGATGAATAGCAAGGTGGCGATCACCAGCGGCACACCGATCCAGGCCAGCTCGAACAGCCCGAAGCCGGCGCCCTGGGTCTGTTCGCTGTAGAGCCCGTTCACCACCAGGTTGGTGCTGGTGCCGATCAGCGTGCAGGTGCCACCGACGATGCTGGCGAAGCTCAGCGGGATCAGCAGCTGGGAGAGGGCCAACCGATGCCGGCGCGCCCACTCGCTGACCGCCGGGATGAAGATCGCGACCACGGCGGTGTTGTTCAGAAAGGCGCTGAGGCCCGCCGTCGGCAGCATCACGCGCAGGCGCGCATCGGCCTCACCCTTGGGCCGGCCGAGCAGCGACTGGCCGATCCAGCTCACGGCGCCGGTCTCCTTGAGCCCGGAGACCACCATGTAGAGCACGGCGACGGTGAGCATGCCCGGATTGGCGAAACCCGCCAGCGCCTCGGCCGGGGTGAGCACGCCGCTGACGAGCAGAACGGTGAGCGCGCCCGCGGTGATGACATCGGGCGCCAGACGGGTCGCGAGGAAGAGGACGAAGGAGAGACCAACCAGCCCGAGGCTGAGCCAGCCTTGCCAGCCAAGGGCGAGCAATGCGTCCATGCGGGTTGGGCGAAAGTGGGGGCGATCAGGCGGCGCTGGCCAGGGCGCGGATCAGGACCGTTGCAGTGCCTCGTAGCGCGCCTTGAAACGCTCCTGGCGCAAGCGTTCGGCCTCGGCCTCGGTGGCGATCAGCGGCGAATCCTGCCAACCACCGCTGGCGTGATCGAAGACCGAGAACCGATACGCCTTGCCGACCTTGAACACTTGGGTCACGTCCTGCCCGGCTTGCGCAAGCGCCTGCATCTTGTCGAGGCCGGCGGTCGGCGCATTGGATGGTCCCGAGGATGCCTGGTCGAGTGGCGGGCCGAGTGGCTGGCTGGCCGTCTCCCTGAAGCGGAATTGGTTGTTCTGCACCTCACCCTGCACATCCAGCTCGACGCTCTCGACCTCCGGCAGCCGGGTCAGGATATAACCGGCCATCAGCATACCCAGCTTCTCGTTCTCCTTCTCGAGCGCGGTCAGGAGCTTGTCGGCGATGATCTGGCAGCGCTGCAGGCGATTCGGCGCCTCGACCCATTCGCGGCTCATCTGCCAGCCTTGGTCCATATCGCGGTCGAGCTGCGCGAAGAAATCGCCGCCGCGCTCGATCACGGGGTCCGGGACATTCAGGGTGTAGACTTGCTCGTCGATGATGGCCTTGAGGATCATCCGGCCCTCCGCTCGTTGCTTGATCGCGATGGATGCGCTGATTCTATCCGACCCACTGACTGAATGTTCATCCCATGCTCCTCAGGATTCCTGCTCTACTGAATGCCGCCCAAGTCCAAAAGGTGCGCGAGCTACTCGCCGACGCCGAGTTCGTCGATGGCAAGCTCAGCGCCGGCTTCGCCGCCTCGAAGGTCAAGCACAACGAGGAGATGCGCCAGGAGCCCGAGCGCATGCGCCTGCTGGTACGCATCCTCATGGCCAGTCTCGGCCACAACGAGCGCTTTCGCTTCGGCGTGCTGCCGCACCGCGTCGCCGACCCGATCTTCGCCCGCTATCGCCCCGGCATGACCTATGGCGATCATGTCGATGATCCGATCATGGGCAGCAGCGGGCCGCGCTTTCGCAGCGATGTCTCGATGACGCTGTTCCTCAATGAGCCCGAGGCCTATGACGGCGGCGAACTGCTGATGCACACCCCGTTCGGCGATCAGCATGTCAAGCTGCCCGCTGGCGATGCTGTGGTCTATCCTTCCTCGAGCCTGCATCAGGTCGCCGAGGTGACTCGCGGCGAGCGCCTGGTGGCGCTAACGTGGATTCAGAGCTATGTGCGTGACCCGGCCCAACGCGAATTGCTCTATGAACTCAATCAGGCGCGCGAGCTGCTGTTGAAGGAGGCACCGGGCGCCGCGCATACCGGGCACGTCGATCGCAGCTATGCCAACCTGGTGCGCATGTGGAGCGAACTCTGACCGATTCCCCGACGCTGTGGCCCCGGCTGTGACCCCTGGATGCCTGACTCAGGCTGCGGCCCGCGCGGCTTGTCCCTTCATCTTGTTGACGATCGCGTAGACGCCGACGTGTCGGTTGGGGCTCAGGTGCTCTTCGAGCTGCAGACCGGCGAACAGCGCATCGACATCGAGCGCCTCGATCTCGGCGGCGGTCTTGCCCGAGAACAACCCGACCAGAAGCGCGACCACCCCCTTGATGATCGCGGTGTCGCAATCGCCCTCGAAGCGCAACCGCTCGCCTTCGGGCTTGGCCACCAGGTGCACGGTACTCATGCACTCCATCACGCGGTTGGCATCGGTCTTGTCGGCCGGGTCCATGGCCGGCAGGCGCTCACCGATCTCGACCAGGTACTGATAGCGCTGATCCCAGTCGCCCAGCAGGTCGAAGGTCTCGATGATGTCTTGGATCGATTCGTCGGCCATGGATGATCCTTGGTATCGGGTCAGACGCTGAACGACTCGCCACAGCCGCATGCGTCCTTGATGTTGGGGTTGCGGAACTCGAAGCCCTCGTTGAGCAGGCTGGATTTGACGAAGTCGACCTCCATGCCATCGAGGCGCGGCAGGCTGGCCTCATCGACCACGACCTTCACGCCATGGCTCTCGAAGACATGATCGCCATCGGCGCAGTCGTCGGCATAGTCGACCACATAGGCGAAGCCGGTACAGCCGCTCTTCTTGGTGCCGAGGCGCAGTCCGACGCCATGGCCGCGTTGTTGGAGCATCTTATTGACGTGGCTCGCAGCCGCGTCGGTCAAAGTCACTGCCATTGATGGAGTCCTCGTGTTCATGGATAGCGCTGTCCTAGCTAGTGCCTTCGCGCGCGCAAATTTCAAGGGCTCGCGCGCCGTTGTCTCACTCAGTGGCGTTGCTCGGTCCCCAGCCGGGCGGCGTGTGCGGACATCTCCATCAGCCCGCGCATCAGCGAGGCGCGCTCGCCGAGCTGGACCGTCTCGATCAAGGCTTGCTTGTCCTCGGCCTCGAGCGGCAGATGAGCGCAGAGGAGGTTGATCAGGTCGGCATCGGCCATCTTGCCGATATCATCCCAAGGGATCTCGACGCTGCGCTGCTCGCAGAACGTGCGCAGCGAGCCCATGAAGCGTTCACGCTCGCTCAGACTCGCCTCCTCGTCCTCGAGGTCCAGCGCGAATCCGTGCCACTCCGGCCTGACGCGGCGGAAGTCTTCTTGCATCGGCAACTCCTCCAGGACCTTGAAACGGCAGAGTCCGGTCAGCACCAGCACGATGCGCCCGTCGTTGGTCTCGCTGTAGGAGGTGATGCGTCCAGCGCAGCCGACCTGATGGATGTCGAGCGGATCATCCGCCGCCTGCGCGTCCGCCGTCGGTGCGCGCGGCTGCACCATGCCGAGCAGGTGATCGCTGGCCAAGGCGGCCTGCACCATCGCCAAATAACGCGGCTCGAAGATATTCAGCGGCAGTTGCACGCCCGGCATCACCACGGCGCCGCTGAGCGGGAAGATCGGCAGCACGTCGGGCAGATCGGGGAAACGCTGTAGAAAGGGGCTGCGCATCAGGCGATTCTCCGGTAGTCACGGGTTCGGTGGGCTGGCGCCTAATATAGGGGCGCATGAGGTCGTGTCCAAAACGCGCGCTCAGCACACTCACCAGGGCTCGCCGAAAGCGCCTTGACCGGTCATAATGCAAGACCCTGCCCGGATGGTGAAATTGGTAGACACAAGGGACTTAAAATCCCTCGGCTTCGGCCGTGCCGGTTCGAGTCCGGCTCCGGGCACCAGCTTTCAGATCAACAGGTTAGGTGAGAGCAGGGTAACTTCTCAATAAGTCACGGCACGGCGGCCGCAGCCGCCCGCTCCCGAACGATGTCTGGCAAGGGCGGAATCATGCCGGTCTGCTTGATGCGGTCGTTGAGGTAGTCCCAGAAGGAGATGTTCAACTTGCGGCAGGTCTTCTTCAAACTGGCAAAGGTATCGCGGCATCGTCGCCCGAGTTCACTGCGGGTTCCGCCGCTGATCTTGCGCCATTTGACGTAACCGCGGATGTCGTTCTCACTGCCGTTGGTGTGCAGCGGGATATCGGGGTGCAACAAGACCCGTAGCAGCTCGCTCTGGTGGCGATGTAGCCGCTTCAAGGTCTGGTTGAGGGCGGCAAAGGAGGTCTTCTGGGTGAAAATCGCCTCGAAGCGCTCGCGCAGCGCGACGATGGCCGCGGGATCGGGGTCACGCTGGTAGGCTTTGAGGTCAGCGTAGAGCGTCCAGATCTGATCGCGCACGCTTTGCTGATCGGCGCGCTGCTGCGCATTGAGCGGGATGAGCGTGTGGATCAGCCGCTCGGCATGCACCCAGCACAGGGCATGCAGCAGGATGGCAAACTGCCCGGCCCCGTCGCTGACGATGACCAGCTCACGTGAGAGACCGTTGGCGAAGAGCCCTGCCAGCAAGGCGCCTTCGGTGGCGATGCGCTGGTGGCGCTCCTGGGTGATGCCCAGCGCGCTGAGATGCGCGCCCCAGGCGCTGGCGGTGGTGAGCTCACGGATCGGGGAGGCCATCAGTGCCTCGCGCTTGGCCTGGGGAAGACCCTGCTCGTGCCAATAGGTCAGGGCCTCTGCGGTGCCGCTGTAGAGCCGATCACCGGCTTGCAGCAGGGTCAGGACGTTGACCCGGCTCTTGCTGTCGGTGCGGCTGAACCAGGCAAAGAGGTCATTGCCAATCTGCGTCACAGAGCCGTTGCGACCCTGATGGCGGGCGCCGGAGTCATCGACCGTGATGCAGGCGCTCACCGCGAGGCCGACCTTGAGCAGGTCGTCTTTCTCGGCAAAGAAGTCCTCGTTGTGCCCACTGAGCAGAGCATCGATCTGCCCGACCGAAAGGTCGAGGCCCCATTCTCTCGCAAACACTTTGATGAAAATCAGGGGCTTGTAGTCGGACGGATTTCGTCACCTTAAAAGGGCTGACAAGCTGTTGAAGACTCAAGGACATGGGTTGTGGATAACCTGTCAGCGGATTCATCCATGCGAGTTACCCACAAGCCATCGACAGGCTATATCACCTTGGCACACAGCTTTGCAACCTCTTCAAGTCTTTGAAATAATTAAACTTTAACCCCGAAAAGTTTATTATCCACAGCACTGATTATTACGACTAACTTGATAGATAAATAAATCATAATAAAGCAAGATCTAGAGACGGTACGAGCATAGGCTGCCGATAACCAAGGGTTCCCTGCCCCCTTGAGTCCAACCTTGAACCCAAGGGGCAGAGCATTGAATCGCGGCCAATGCCGTTAGGGTCAGTATAGTGGAAACGAATACCGCCCTTACCGGCTCCGAGCAGGCGATTGTGCAGCACGCGGTAACCGACGAAGATCTCTGTGGGTGTTAGTGTTCACGAGGCGTCTACCTATCGCTGAAAGGCGTCGGTGCGATGGGGCTCAGCGTCCAGATGTCCTGGTTGTACTGGGCGATGGTGCGGTCGGAGGAGAAATGCCCACTATGCGCGCTGTTGAGGATGCTCATCTTTAGCCAGTGTTGGCGATCCACATAGGCCTCGGCGGCTTGCTGCTGGGCCTGACGATAGCTGTCGAAGTCCGCCGCTGTGAGCCAGGGGTCGTTGGGGCTGCGGATGCCGTTGACAATTGGCTCAAAGATGCCCGGCTCGAACTGATTGAAATGGCCGCATTCGAGCAGGGCCATGACCTCGCGCAGGGCCTCGTCATGGGCGATGATGCCATTGGGGTCGTAGTGATCACGGGTGCGCGTGACCTCTTCGGCGGTGAGCCCGAAGAGGAAGAAGTTCTCGTCACCGACGCGCTCGCGGATCTCGATGTTGGCGCCATCCAGGGTGCCGATAGTGACCGCGCCATTCATCATGAACTTCATGTTGCCGGTGCCGGAGGCCTCCTTGCCGGCGGTCGAGATCTGCTCGGACAGATCGGTGCCCGGCGCCAGGATCTCCATCACCGAGACGCGGTAATCCGGGATGAAGGCCACGCGCAGTTGTTCGGTGACCTGGCGATCGGCATTGACCACCTTGGCGACGTTGTTGATCAGCTTGATGATCCGCTTGGCGATCTCGTAGCCGGGCGCGGCCTTGCCGCCGATCAGCACGCAGCGCGGCGCGCCGATATCACCATCGCCGTGTTTGATCCGATGATAGAGATGGATCACATGCAGGATGTTGAGCAGTTGGCGCTTGTACTCATGGATGCGCTTGACCTGGACATCGAACATGAATTCGACCGGGAAGTCGATCCGGCAGGTCGAGCCCACCATCTCCGCGAGGCGTGCCTTGTTGGCGGTTTTGATCTCATCCCAGCGTTGCTGGAAGTCGGCCTCCTCGGCCTTGGGCGCGAGTTGCTCGAGCAAGGAGAGATCGTTGACCCAGTCCTTGCCGACCGTCTCATCGAGCAGCTCGCGCAGCCCCGGATTGCACATCGCCAGCCAGCGCCGCGGTGTGACGCCATTGGTCTTGTTGTTGAACTTGGCCGGCCACAGCTCGAACCAGTCGCGGAACAGGCCCTGCTTGAGCAGCTCGGAGTGCAGCGCGGCGACGCCGTTGACCGAGAAACTGCCGACGATGGCCAGGAAGGCCATGCGTACCTGCGGATCATCGCCTTCCTCGATCAACGACATGCGTCGCTGCCGGTCCATCTCGCCCGGCCAGCGCGAAGCCACCTCGGAGAGGAAGCGGGCGTTGATCTCGTAGATGATCTCGAGGATGCGCGGTAGCAGTTGCTGGAACAGGCGCACCGGCCAGCGCTCGAGCGCTTCTGGCAGCAGGGTATGGTTGGTATAGGCCATGGTGCGGGTGGTGATCTCCCAGGCCTGCTCCCACTCCAGATGGTGCAGGTCGATGAGCTGGCGCATCAGCTCCGGCACCGAGACCGCCGGATGGGTATCGTTGAGCTGGAAGCAGTTCTTGTCGGCGAAGGCGCTGAAGTCGTTGCCGTGCAGGCGCTGCCATTCACGGATCACGTCCTTGATGCTGGCGCAAGCGAGGACGTATTGCTGGCGCAGGCGCAGCTCCTTGCCATTCTCGCTGGCATCATTCGGGTAGAGCACCATGGTGATGTGCTCGGCGTTGTTCTTGGCGGCGACCGACTCG
This sequence comes from Halochromatium salexigens, assembly GCF_016653295.1. GTDB lineage: Bacteria > Pseudomonadota > Gammaproteobacteria > Chromatiales > Chromatiaceae > Lamprobacter > Lamprobacter salexigens. The sequence goes on from NZ_NHSF01000067.1 coordinate 23,196, forward strand.
GGGTAGCTGCCGGCATTGAACTCGTCGAGATCGAAGACGTCGGTGGCGGTGGTGGACCAGAGCCGCAGGGTATTGATGGTGTCGTTCTTGTAGCCGGGGATCGGGATGTCGTAGGGCACCGCCAGCACATCATGGGTGTTGACCCAGCGCTGCACCGAGCGGCCCTGGTCGTCGGTGTGCGTCTCGGTGTGACCGCCGAAGGGGATGCGCTGGGTGTACTCGGGGCGCTCCAGCTCCCAGGGATTACCATCGCGCAGCCAGTGATCCGGCTCCTCGCGCTGGTGGCCGTTCTCGATCAACTGGCGGAACATGCCAAATTCGTAGCGCAGGCCATAGCCCTTGACCGGTAGCTGCAGGGTCGCGCAACTGTCGAGGAAACAGGCGGCCAGACGTCCCAAGCCGCCGTTGCCCAGGCCGGCGTCCATCTCGGCCGATTCGATCTCCTCGTAGAGCAGGCCCATCTCGTAGAGGGCTTGACTCGCCTCGTCGGTGATGCCGAGGTTGAGCAGCGCATTGCTCAGCGAGCGCCCCATCAGGAACTCGAGCGAGAGGTAGTAGGTGCGCTTGCAGTTGGCCTGATCATGCGCGTGTCGGGTGCGCTTCCAGCGCTCCATCAAGCGGTCGCGCAGCGTGATGGCCAAGGCCTTGTAGGGGTAGTAGGCGGAGCGACAGTCGCGATCGCGACCGAGGGTGTGTGCGTAGTAGTGTTGGAAGTCACGGCCGAGGCTCTCGGCATCCATGCCCAATGGCTCGAGCTTGAACAGACGGTCGTTGGGTGAGCTGTCGGTGAGGTCTTTGAACGGAGACATCATGAGTTCCTGCGCCGAAGAGGAGGCGAGCGGTGGTGGGAGACAGGACGCTAAAGCGCCTAAGATACCGCGCGTTAGCGCTTTGCGGGAACGACTTCAGTGCATCCAGGGCGCTGTTTTTCAAAAGGGTCGGTCTCGAAGGGTCTGAAGCCTGACTGCGGTCACGGCAGTACGTCAATAGGAGATGGCTGTGACACGCCAATCCAGCCAGCCACGCTCGAGCCGCAGCCGCACCGGCGGGGCCGGCGTTGTCGATGTCTCTTCGGCTGCAGGCTGACCGATGCGCACGCGAAAGCTGGTCGGGCTGTCGTAGAAGGCATAACTGATGGCGGGCCAGAATCCGCTTTGGCCCTCGGCATGGGTGAGGAGTCGCTCTCGCACCCAGGCCAAGGTCATGCCTTGGGGGAGTGCGTTGAGGCCCTCGCGGCGGATGGTCGTTTGTACCCAGTCGATGAAGGCGTCGGAGACCTCGCCGATCGCACTCTGGCGATCCTTGTCGAGCCGACGCAGGATCTGATCGCGCACGGCCTCGATATCGATCAGACTGCTGAGCGCTGAGGTCGGGCCATTCACGGTGGTGCGATCGAGTCGCCAGAGGCTGATAAAGGGCGAGACCAGGTAGAGGCTGGCGATGATCAGCAAGCCAGCTGCGACCCAGCGTGTCCTTGCCAGCAGCCAGGGTCGGCGGTGCGATAGGACCTGGCGCAGTGGGGCCTGACTGTTAACGGGCATCAGTGCGGGGGTGCCTGGAGCTGCTCGAGCTCTTCGCCCGTGCTGAGCCAAGCCTGCTCGACCTCGCTCAGTTCGGCGTCGACCTGGCGCTTGGCGTCCATCAACGCGAGCAGGCGCGCTTTGGCGTCTGGCTCATAGAGGCTGTTGTCGGTCAACTGTTGGTCGAGCTGCTCGCCTCGTTCGCTGAGTGTCTCCAGGCGCTGCTCGAGCTGCTTGAGCCGCTGCCGCAGGGGTTGCAGCCGGGCGCGTTCCTCGGCCTCGCGGCGGCGCAGATCCTTCTTCGAGACCACCGCAGCGGGCTCGCTGTCCGGGGTGGCTCGAGCACCGCCCTGCACGCCGGCACTGGCCGACTGTCGGCGTTGGCTCGCGCGCTGGTTCGCGCGTTGGCTGATCCAGGTTGGATAGTCGTCGAGATCGCCGTCGAACGGCTGCACGCGCCCGTCGTCGACCAACAGCAGCTCATCGCAGGTGATGCGCAGCAGATGGCGATCGTGCGAGACCAGCACCACGGCGCCGGCGTAATCCTGCAGCGCCTCGCTCAGGGCGTGGCGCATGTCCAGATCCAGGTGATTGGTCGGCTCGTCGAGCAGGAGCAGATTCGGGCGTTGATAGACGATCAACGCCAGCGCGAGCCGGGCCTTCTCGCCGCCGGAGAACGGCGCCACGGGGTCGGTGGCCTGATCGCCGCTGAAGCCGAAGCCGCCGAGGAAATCGCGCAGCGATTGTTCCGAGGCCACGGGATCGAGCGAGGTCAGATGCCGCAACGGCGAGGCATCCGGCTGCAGTTGGTCCATCTGATGTTGCGCGAAGTAGCCGATGCGCAGCCCCTGCGCCTCAAGCCGGCTGCCCGTGAGGGCTGCTCGCTCGCCGGCCAGGGTCTTGATCAAGGTCGACTTGCCGGCGCCATTCGGGCCGAGCAGGGCGAGTCGATCGCCAGGTCGCAGGATCAGCGAGACCGCCTCGAGGATCGGCACGCCATCATAGCCGACCGCGAGATCCTCGAGCCGCAACAGCGGGTTGGGTTGGCTCTCGGCATTGCGAAACCGGAACTTAAACGGTGTGTCCACATGCGCTGGCGCGATCAGCTCGAGGCGCTCGAGCGCCTTCAGTCGACTCTGCGCCTGGCGCGCCTTGTTGGCCTGGACGCGAAAGCGATCGATGAAGGAGCGCACATGGGCGATCTCGCGCTGCTGGCGCTCGAAGGCCGCCTGCTGCTGCGCCAGTTGCTCGGCGCGCTGGCGCTCGAAAGCCGAATAACCACCGCTGTAGGTGCGCAGTTGACACCGCTCGAGGTGGCAGATGCTGGTCGCCACCGCATCGAGCACGTCGCGATCGTGCGAGATCAGCACCAGGGTGCCGGGGTAGGCGCGCAGCCAGCCCTCGAGCCAGATCACCGCGTCGAGATCGAGGTGGTTGGTGGGCTCATCGAGCAGCAGCAGGTCGGAGCGGCACATGAGCGCGCGCGCCAGCGCCAGGCGCATGCGCCAGCCCCCAGACCAGGCATCGAGCGGCCGCCGTTCGTCGCCGATCGCGAAGCCGAGGCCGTGCATGAGCTGCGCGGCGCGGCTCTCGGCCTCCCAGGCGCCGACCGCGTCGAGGCGCCCGAGCAGCTCGCCTTGGCGCAGGCCGTCGTCGGCCTGCTCGGCCTCGCGCAGGGCCGCTTGCAGTTGCCTCAGTTCGCTGTCGCCATCGATGACGAACTCGATCGCCTCGCGCGCGCCCGAGGGGGTGTGTTGAGCGACATGCGCGACCTCCCAGCCGGCCGGGAGGGAGACGCTGCCGGCATCAGGCGTCAGCTCGTCGCGCAGCAGCGCGAGCAGGCTCGATTTACCGCAGCCATTGGCACCGACCAGCCCGAGCTTCTGGCCTGGATGCAGGCGCAGATCGGCATCCTCGAGCAGGAGCTTGGTCCCGCGCCGCAGACTGACGCCGCGTAATTCGAGCATGCCTAGCCGACGCCTCCGCCCATGCCTCCAGGGGCCTGCTCGCGATCCAGGCGCCGGTAGCCGATGGCCTCGCCCAGGTGCAGCGGCGTGATCCGTTCCTGATGATCGAGGTCGGCAATGGTGCGGGCGACCTTCAAGATCCGATGATAGGCGCGGGCGGAGAGGGCCAGTCGTTGCATGGCGCGCTGCATCAGCTGCTGCCCGTCGTTGCCGAGGGGGCAGTCGCGCTCGATCTCGCGCGGCTCGAGGGCGCTGTTGGGTTTACCGGCGCGCGCCTCGGCGAGCGAGCGTGCCGCCGCGACCCGCTGCTTGACCGTCGCGCTCGACTCCGCCGGGGCGTGCGCCTCGGTCTGCAACTGCTCGGCGGGCAGGCGTGGCACCTCCACGTGCAGGTCGATGCGATCGAGCAGCGGGCCGGAGAGGCGCGCGCGATAGCGGCTGACCTGTTCCTGGGTACAGCGGCAGCGGCCACTGGGATCGCCGAGATAACCACAGGGGCAGGGATTCATGGCGCCGACGAGCTGGAAGCGGGCCGGGAACTCAGCGCTGCGCGCCGCGCGCGAGATATGGATCTGACCGGATTCGAGCGGCTCGCGCAGGACCTCCAGCACGCGCCGATCGAATTCCGGCAGCTCATCGAGGAACAGCACCCCATGATGCGCGAGCGAGATCTCGCCGGGACGCGGATTGGCGCCGCCTCCGACCAGGGCGATGCCGGAAGCGGTATGGTGCGGCGAGCGAAACGGGCGCTGGCGCCAGTGTAAGGGGATCGCGGGCGCAAGCTGGCTGACCGAATGCACGGCCGCGACCTCGACTGCTTCGGCCTCGGTCAGACGCGGCAGGATGCCGGGCAGGCGCGCGGCCAGCATCGATTTGCCGGTACCCGGCGGGCCGAGCAGGAGCAGACTGTGCGCACCCGCGGCAGCGATCTCGAGCGCCCGCTTGGCCTGCGGTTGACCGCGCACCTCGGCTAGATCCGGGGCATTGTCAGGTGCCGGTGGTGGCTCGTCGAGCGGGTGGACGGCCAGGGCTGTCAGCCCGTTCAGGTGCTCGCAGACGTCGAGCAGTCGATCGGCGGGCAGGATCTGGAGGCCGCTGACGAGCGCGGCCTCGGCCGCGTTTGCTCGCGGCAGGACCAGCGCGCGCCCCGCGTCACGCGCCGCAAGCGCTGCCGGCAGGACAGCGTCGATCGGGCGTAGCTCGCCACTGAGGGCGAGTTCGCCGAGGAATTCGTGCACGCTCAGTGGCGCGCTCTGGATCTGCCCGGACGCGCCGAGAATACCGAGCGCGATCGGCAAGTCGAAGCGGCCGCCTTCTTTCGGTAGATCAGCCGGCGCCAGATTGATGGTGACTCGGCCCGCGGGGAACTCGAATTGGCTATTGGCGAGTGCGCCCCGGACTCGATCCTTGCTCTCGCGCACCGCGAGTTCGGGGAGGCCGACGATCGACAGCGACGGCAAGCCGACGCCGGCATGCACCTCAACGGTCACGGGCGGCGCCTCGATGCCGACGCGTGCGCGGCTATACAGAACGGAGAGACCCAAGGCGCGGTCCTGAATGGGCGAGCGAGAAGCGGCGGGCGCCGGGGCTCAGGCGCTGGGCTCTTCGAACTCGGCGCTTCCGCTTGCCTGCTCTGCTGTCGACGCCGGCACGGACCGCGCCTCAAGCGCGGCGACCCGTTGCTCGAGTGCGGCAAGCTTGGAACGCGAACGTGCGAGCACCGCGGCTTGGACGTCGAATTCCTCGCGCGTCACCAAGTCGAGTCGGGCCAGTCCAGCCTCCAGCGTTGCGCGAAAGCTGCGGTTAAGATCTTCCTGCAACACCTGAAAGCCCTTGGGGGCCTGGTCCGCTAGGCGGCGTGCAAGGTCGTCAATCTGTTTGGGGTCCAGCATCGAGGATCACCTTAAGCGTGAGAAGAGGTTAAAGCCATTATAGGGCGGTGGCGATCGGGGCGCCTGCTCCAAAGTTTGCACCGAAATGGTGCGCTGGCTCCCGAGTGCTCGGGGAGCGATGCACTTTACAGGTGCAGGATCGAGTTGTAACTCTGCGACATTCTAGCCAAAACCGTGGTCTTTTGCGCACATGGAATGGGTAGGCATGATACCTGCTAGTTGATATTTGGACCGTGATTTTGCATTGGCAGGATCACCGCGCAGGGTGACTGTCTCGCCCGTCAACGATTGAACTGAGGTAATTTGCATCATGAAAATACAGAGAGTTGGAATCGCTGCCGCCGCCTCTGGTGCCCTGCTATCGGTATCGATGCTGACAGCGGCTCCTGCCCTCGCGCAGGGGCCCTGGGCGCTCGACGCCAACATCGGCGCCGTCTCGAACTATATCTGGCGTGGCGTTAGTCAGACCGGCGACGAAGCCGCCGTTCAAGGTGGTTTGGATCTTTCCCATGAGAGCGGCTTCTATGCAGGCACCTGGGCCTCGAACGTCGATTTCGGCGCGGATGAAGCAAACTATGAACTCGATGTCTACGCTGGCTACGACTTCATCCTGCCGAACGATGATTTCAGTCTCGGACTCAATACCATCTACTACGCCTACCCCGACGGCGACAGCGACATCGACTTTTGGGAGATCGGCATCTCTGGTGGCTATAAATGGGTCTCGCTCGGCATCCAGTACACGGCCTGGGGTGACGACGACAACGAAGATACCCTATTCGACGAGGGCGATCTCTACTACAGCATCGGTGTTGATGTGCCTTTGGCCGAAGGCTTCAGCATCGGCGCCTTCGCCGGTTATTACGATTTTGACAATGATGTCAGCGATGACGTCAACGCCGACTACAGCCATTGGGGGGCAACGATTAGCAAGGAGGCAGGCGACTTCGGTACCTTCAATTTCACCTATGAGCAAAACGATGGTGGCGACGACGACGTCTGGGACGACGACGCCAAGGTCTGGGTTGGCTGGAACAAAGCGTTTTGAGGGCTTGGCTCGCCACTTGCCGTGGCTTTACCGCACAAGCGCGTAGTGGCAATGGCCGATTTGCCATCGCCTAACGCGGCTGGCCTGGCTCAGGCCTGCCGCACTCAATCCAACGGAGCACATTCATGAAGTTGGTTGCTGCCATCATCAAACCCTTCAAGCTCGATGACGTGCGCGAGGCGCTGGCCGATATCGGCGTCTCGGGGATCACCGTCATCGAGGTCAAGGGCTTCGGTCGCCAGAAGGGCCACACCGAACTCTATCGCGGCGCCGAGTACGTCGTTGACTTCCTTCCCAAGATCAAGGTTGAAATTGCGGTTGACGACAGCCTGGTCGATCAGGTCATCGAGGCGATCAGCAACGCCGCCCGCACCGGCAAGATCGGTGACGGCAAGATCTTCGTCAGCGATGTCGATCAAGTCATTCGTATCCGCACCGGCGAGACCGGTCCGGACGCACTCTAACTTGGCAACGGAGGAATGTAACAATGGAAGAACCGACCATCCAGCTCGCCTATGCGTTGGATACGTTCTACTTCCTGGTCTCGGGCGCTCTGGTCATGTGGATGGCCGCCGGCTTCTCGATGCTCGAGGCCGGTCTGGTGCGGGCGAAGAATACCGCCGAGATCCTGACCAAGAACGTGGCCCTGTTCGCGATCGCCAGCATCATGTACATGCTCATCGGCTACGGGATCATGTACCCGGCCGGCGGCAATGGCATCATCCCGGAGATCAATTGGACCTTCATGTTCATGGACGCGACCAAGGACAACGCGGTCGACGCCGTGTTGGCCAGTGACGGTGACCTCTACTACTCAGGGCTGTCCGATTTCTTCTTCCAGGTGGTGTTCGTGGCAACCGCCATGTCCATCGTCTCGGGCGCCGTGGCCGAGCGTATGAAGCTCTGGGCCTTCCTGTTGTTCGCGGTCATCATGACCGGTTTCATCTATCCGGTGCAGGGCTATTGGAAGTGGGGTGAAGGTTTCCTCCACACGCTGAACTTCCAGGATTTCGCCGGCTCCGGTGTCGTCCATCTCTGCGGGGCCTCGGCGGCACTCGCCGGCGTGCTCCTGCTCGGCGCGCGCCGCGGCAAGTACGGCAAGGACGGCTCGATCAACGCCATTCCCGGCGCCAACATGCCGCTAGCAACGCTCGGCACCTTCATCCTCTGGCTCGGCTGGTTCGGCTTCAACGGCGGCTCGCAGCTCGTGGTCTCCAATATCTCAGATGCCAACGCCGTCGCTGGTGTCTTCGTCAACACCAACATGGCGGCCGCCGGTGGCCTGGTCTTTGCGCTGATCACCGCGCGGCTGATCTTTGGCAAGGCGGATTTGACCATGGCGCTCAATGGTGCCCTGGCCGGTCTGGTGGCGATCACCGCCGAGCCGCTGACGCCGACCCCATTGGCCGCGACCCTGATCGGCGGCGTCGGTGGCGTCATCGTGGTGTTCTCGATCATCGCCTTGGACAAGTTGCGGATCGATGATCCGGTCGGTGCCATCTCGGTGCATGGCGTGATCGGCATGTGGGGCCTGATCGCCGTCCCGATCACCAATGGAGCTGCCGGCATCGTGCCGCAGTTGATCGGTCTGGTGACGATCTTTGCCTGGGTCTTCATCACCTCGCTCATCATTTGGCTGCTGATCAAGCTGACCATGGGCATCCGCGTCAGCGAAGAGGAGGAGTACGAGGGTGTCGATGTCGGCGAATGCGGACTCGAGGCCTACCCGGAATTCGTCGGCTCTCGCGGTGGCGGAATCTGACCGATAGCGCGGCTGCGCAATCGACCTTGCAGCGGGGCCTTCGGGCCCCGTTTTACGTTGAGGAGAACATTAGCAAGTACAGCCGGGCGCTGTTTGCTCGGCTGCCGGGGGCTTGATGCTCGGGGTTGGGTTGGAAGCCGGGATCAGGTCGCTGTGGTCAGGGAGCGTTGCGATCGCTCGTCTCGAATGCGCGCTTGAAGAAGGCCGGCTGGGCCAGCGCCGCGCGATGGATCTCGGCGGTGTAATACTGGCTCTGGAAGGGGGGCGCTGTGGCCGCCGCGGCGCGAAAGGCCGGCAGCTTGCCCTCGCGACTGGCCATGGTGGCGCTCCACCAGCCCGACGGATAGATCGCCTGCGGGAAGAACAGGGTGGCGTGGTCCTCGAACCCGGCGGCACACGTATCGGCGTAAATGCCCTGGATGATATCCATGTGATACAGCGGCGATTCGCTCTGTTGGACCAGCAGGCCACCCGCGGCGAGGGCGCGATGGCAGTCGCGATAGAAGGCGGTGGTGAACAGGCCTTCGGCCGGGCCAACCGGGTCGGTGCTGTCGATGATGATCACGTCGAGCGACTGCGCAGGCGCCTGTTGTATCCAGCGAATCCCGTCCTCGAACAAGAGCGTAGCACGTGGATCGTGGTTCGATTCGGTCAACTCGGGAAAGAAGATCTCGGCAACGCGGGTGACGCGTTCGTCGATATCGATCTGCACCGCAGACTCGACCTCGGCGTGGCGCAGGACCTCGCGCAGGGTGCCACAGTCACCGCCGCCGATGATCGCGACCCGCTTGGGGTGGGGGTGGGTGAACAGCGCCGGATGCGAGAGCATCTCGTGATAGAGGAAGTTCTCTCGGCTCGAGAGCATGGTGAAGCCGTCGATGACCATCAGATGACCGAAGGTCTCGGTGGCGTAGACCTCGATGGTCTGGAAAGGGGTCTGTTCGTGATGCACCCGGCCTGTCACGCGCAGTGAAAAGGCACTGCCGGCGGCATCGGCGATCTCGGTGAACCAGTCGTTTTCGTCAAGCATGCGCGGGTGATCAGGGGTCGTCTTGAGAAGCGGTTTAGCGAGGATAGCGATCGTCGAGATTGGCCGGACAAAGTACGTCGCGCATGATGCCGATCAGCTCGAGCAGTTGATCGTTGCGGATGCGATAGAAGATCCGATTGGCCTCCTTGCGCGCGATGATGATGTTCTTATTGCGCAATTGCTCTAGGTGTTGGGAGATATTGCTCTGCGAGGTGCCAGTGCGCTCGACGATTTCGCCGACCGAGAGTTCATTTTGACCAAGCGAGCAGAGGATCTTCCAGCGTAGCGGATGGGCCATGGCCTTCAGAGCCATCGCTGTCAGGGTCGTATCCTCGGGGTCGATATGTTCGGCTGGCAGTTCATTCGTCATCAGTCAGCCTCCAGCGTCCTGTCACTGTTGGTGGTCGCACTTGCTTCCATGAAAGCATCGCTTTGGATACGCATATACCCGCTCATATCTTTGGCGATGCAAATGATATCCGTGATTGTCTCGTTAGTATCTTTGATTGCAGTGCGGGAAAACAAGATCGGCACGCGCCGCCCATCGCTGGCGATGAAGCGCGCCTCGATCTTGGCCAGCGCGCCGGTGCGGATCAGCGCCTCGAGCCAGGTGCCCATGAAGGCGCCAGCCTCCGCGTCCCCCTCTTCCTCGAAGACGTCGCCGATCGAGAGACCGAGCAGATCGGATTCGGGATAGCCAAGCATTCGGCAGGCGGCTGGATTGGTGCTCTTGATCTCGCCCTCGGGCGTGAGCACCAGCAAGGCCTCGCCCATGTGGGTGATGATGTTGGCGAGATATTGCCGGGCCTCGGCCAGTTCGGCGGTACGCTCGGCGACCTTGATCTCCAGCTCGTGGTTGAGCGAGCGCTCCTTTTCGATCAGTCTGAAATAGGTGCTGATCTTATTGATCAGGAGGTTGTCATCGATCGGTTTGAGTAGATAATCGACGGCCCCAACCGCGAACCCGCGTTGCTGGAATTCCTCGGCCTTGAAGGCTGCGGTAAGGAAAATGATCGGGATATCACGCGAGCGTCGGCGCAGCTTGAGCAATGAGGCGGTCTGAAAGCCGTCCATCTCCGGCATCTGCACATCGAGGATGATCAGATCGATGTCGCGATGGCTGAGCGTGAGATCGATCGCTTCGCGTCCAGAGGATGCCTCGAGTACCGTTGCTTGTAGGTGCTTCTCGATCAGCGTGCGCAGGGTGTAGAGGTTATGCGCGTGATCGTCGACGATGAGTAGCTTGTAATCGACTCCGCCCATCATGCCGTCTCCTCGATATCCTCGTTGATCCCAGGGTTGGCCTCAGGTTGCAACGAGGAGTGGATGAGATTCGCCAAGGCGGCCGGTTCGATCGGCTTGTTCAAGAAACAGCACGCCCCCGCTTCGAGACAGCGCCCTTGCGCTGCTGAATCTAGATCGCCGAGTACAACGATCGGCAGCTCGGTCAGCCACGCCGTCCGCCGAAGATGGGTGATCGTATCACAGGTATCCTTGGCATCAAGGCATGCGAGCAGCAGCATCGAACAATCGTGCTCCTCGGAGAGGGTTTCCAAGGCCTCCTCCTCGTCGGCCGCGGTTTGTACCTGAAGCCCAAGGGATTCAAGTGCGGCCGTGACCGCGACCAGGCTCTGAACATCGCGCTCGACGAGTAGGACCCAGGCATCGGAGTAGTCTCGAGCCAGGCTGGAGGCGACCTTGGAGGGGGGCAACGCCAGTTTGTCAGTAGCGTCGATGCCAGGATAAGACCCAAGGGCCGCGCTCTCGGTTGCGCTCGCTCGCTGAGACTGCGCGAAGACCTCGGCGGGTGAGGCCGCCTCTTGGGCCTGAATGACCTCGACCGCCGAAAACAAACTGGGATCGCGTGACAGGGGCAGGTAAAGCGTAAAACAGGAGCCCTGCCCCGGGGTGCTGGTGACCCTGATCTGGCCGCCCAGCAACTGGGCTAGCTCCTTGCTGATCGAGAGTCCGAGACCAGTGCCGCCGTAGCGCCGCCGCGTCGAGCCATCAGCTTGCCGAAAAGCCTCGAAGATCACCTCCTCCTTGCCCGTGGGGATGCCGAGCCCTGTATCCCTGACCGCGAGCGCGAGCGGGTAGTGCTGGTCGCCGGCCTTGACGGTGATGGTGACTTGGCCGTGTTGGGTAAATTTCGCGGCGTTGGAGAGAAAGTTCTTCAGGATCTGCCGGATCTTGGCTTGATCACTGTAGATCTGGGCCGGTGCCGACGCATTGGACTCAACCCTCAGCGCCAGGCCCTTGTCCGAGAAGATGGGGCCGAGCATGCCGACGAGTTCGTCGATCATGGGTCGGATCGGCACCCACTCGAGATGAACAGTGACTGCTCCGGCCTCGATGCGCGAGATGTCGAGTACATTATCGATCATCGTCAGCAGATCGCGGCCGGCCTCGTTGATCACCCTGGCCTGGCGACGTTGGTCATCATCCAATCCCGATTCCTCGGCGGCGAGTAGCTTCGAGAGCAACAGGATCGAGTTCAAGGGCGTGCGCAGCTCGTGGCTGACATTGGCTAGAAACTCCGATTTGTACTGATTCGATTGCTCCAGCTGGCGCATGTGCTGGCGCTCGGCGCTCAGATGTTCGGCATGGCTGCGCGCCAAGGCATTGAGCTGCTCACCGAGTTCGCGCACTTCGCTCGGTCCGCGCCAGCAAAACCGCTGCCGATGCTCTTCACGCAGAATGCCGCGCACACCACTGGTAAGTTCCTGACCGAAGCGCTCGGCGCGTGAGGCGAGCCAGCGCGCGATGATCAGCACCACCAGTATCAACACCAACACGATACTCAGCACGCGCCCGACTAGGGCATTGCGGAAGCTGGCGATCGGCGAAGGATCGACCGGTCGTGCGACCCACAGCGGGCGGGCGTTTTCGGTGAGGAACATCGGCACCCAGAGCAGCGGCGGCCCGTAATCGCCTTTGTAGAGGGCGAGTTTGCCTTCTTCGAAGATGGCCTCTAGGCCAGGAAAATCGGCGAATGCAAGCGCCTCTTCGCTAAAGGGCTCGCCGGGGCGCAAATAGCGGCCATCGTCGGTGACCCATAGGGTGTCGCGATAGAAGTTGGCGAGTCCACCGACGTCGATCGTCATCAGCAGCAGCCCAAGCGGCTTGTGCTCGCCTTTGGCGCGCTGGCTAACAGGGCTTGCAAGCTGCAGGGTCATCAGTTGCCTCGGGTCCTCGCGCGCGGCGAAAGAATTGACGCGAATCCGGCTAACGATGACCTCACCGGGTTTCAGTTTGAGTCCTGCGCTGGTGAAGCCGCGGTTTGGCGGATCGGGCGGATGCTCGGTGGGACGCCATTCCTGGGTCTTGGCGTCGCGCGTGAGCCAGAAACGCTCGTTGCCATCGCCATCAATGAAGAGGATCTCGATCAGATCCGCTTGATCGCTAAGCATCTGATTGATCCAGCCCGTGTAACGGGCGCGGGCGAGATCGATGGTCTCTTCATCGCCAGCTTTGCCGAGAATAATGCCTGGCTCAGGCAGCTTGGCTAGCAGCCGGATCATCTCGTGCCGGCTGGCGAGATGTTGGTCAAGATCGCGAAAATCGGCACGCAGGTTCTGCATGTAGGCCTTCTGGTAGAACATCGCGGTGCGATCTAACACCAGGGGCAGATTGATCAGCACCGCGACGATCAACGGCACCAAGCCGAATCCGAGTAGCAGCAGTAAGATGTAATAACGAAGCTTCATGCGGCAGGTTGCCTGATGGGGCGCTGGCTAGACACAACAGTCGGGAGACCCGGTTTGAGCCTCAACAATGGATTACGCGGTGGAATGGGCGTTGTCGGCTCGCTGTATCGACGCTATCGGCACGGAAACGGTGCCTGGCGTGATGCCCTGCTGGCGCCATTCGTCAGTCCGGGAGATCTGGTGTTCGACATCGGCGCCCATGTTGGCGATTGTATCGCGAGCTTGCGCCGGCTCAACGCGCGGGTGATCGCAGTCGAGCCGCAGCCGGCACTCGGGCGCATGCTACGGATGCTGTACGCTCGAGATACACAAGTGGTGGCGCTGCGGGCGCTCAAGCACTGTCAGCGCCTCGGCGACTATCGTTACAATGCCGCCTTGGGTGCCAGCGATCGGCTACTGCACCCGGATTGGCCGCTGGATTGAGCAGTTGCCACAGGCGGCGAACGCGGGCGATCTCTATGCGGTTCGAGCAGAATCATGTCCATGACGGAAGCTGCTGTCGCCTTTTGGCTCGCCCGTCCAGGGCAGGGTGAGATGGCTATATCAGCGTCGGTCAGGTCGAGGAGGCGGACACCGAGCATGCGGATCTGCTCGGGCAGTCGGTGTTCTGTCTGTATCCGCATCAGACCCGCTACCGGGTTCCCGCCGCCGCCTTGCATCCGCTACCGTCGGGGGTGCCGGTCGCGCGCGCGGTCCTTGCCGCACAGATGGAAACGGCGATCAACGGCCTCTGGGACGCGCAGCCTCGACTTGGTGACCGCATCGCGATCGTCGGCGCGGGCACCTTAGGTTGTCTCTGCGGCTGGCTGGCAGGCCAGATACCAGGCTGCGAGGTGCGGCTCATCGATATCAATCCGCGCCGCGCCGAGACTGCCGCCGCCCTCGGCCTTGACTTTTCCGAACCGGCTGATGCTTGCCCCGACGCCGACTTGGTTATCCATACCAGCGCGACCCAGCAAGGTTTGCTCTCGGCGCTCGCGCTTGCCGGCGATGAGGCCACCGTGCTCGAGCTGAGCTGGTTTGGTACGCGCGAGGTAACGCTGCCGCTCGGCGCGGCCTTTCATCCGCGCCGGCTCACGCTGCGCTCATCGCAGGTTGGCCGTCTACCTTTGGGCCAAGGCGCGCGCTGGGACGTGCGTCGGCGCATGCGCTTGGCCTTGTCGTTGCTCACGGAGCCGGCTTTGGACGTGTTGATCACCGGCGAAGAGGCCTTTATCGAGCTGCCGCGAATCATGGCCGAGCTGAGCAGTGCCCCAGGGGATACACTGATGCAACGCATCCGCTACGACTGTAACAATGGCGATGCCGACAAGAGAGCGAGACTGACCAATGTATAGCCTGTGTGTCCGCGACCACGTCATGATTGCGCACAGTTTTCGCGGCGAGGTCTTCGGCCCGGCGCAGCAACTGCATGGCGCCACCTATGTGGTCGATTGCGAGCTGCGGCGCCCGGCGCTGGATGCCAATGGGCTGGTGGTTGATATTGGCCAGGCGTCGATGGTGCTGCGCGAAGTGCTGGCCGAGTTTGACTACCGTAACCTGGATGAGCATCCGGCGTTCAAAGGTCACAATACGACCACCGAGTTCCTCGCCGGGGCCATCTTCGAGCGGATGGCGGCGCGCATCGCGACCGGCGATCTCGGCGAGTCCGCCAAGGGCTTGACCGGGATGCGCATCCAGTTGAGCGAATCGCACATCGCCTGGGCCGCCTACGAGGCCGAGCTGCCAGCCTCTGGTGCCACCGCTGTGACGGATCAGGCTGTGGGCCAAGGTCAGGTGGCGGGCCAGGGCTCTGCCCTGGATCAAGCGCTGGCATCAAGTCTCACGCAAGGCCCCACATGACAACGCCGATCATCGAGCATCGATTCCGCGTCGCGTTGCACGATACCGATGCCGCTGGCGTGCTGTTCTTCGCGCATCTGTTCCGCCATGCCCATGACGCCTATGAAGCGATGATGGTGCGCATCGGCTGGCCACTCGATGGCCTGATTCGCGGGCGCCAGATCGGCCTGCCGCTGGTCCATGTGGAAGCCGATTTTCGGCACCCGATGCGCCACGGCGATCAGGTCGCGGTCAAGATCGAACGCGCTGGGCTCACTGAGCGAGACTTCAGTCTGGCGTATGGGTTTTTCATCCACGAGTTCGAGGTGGCGACGGCGCTGAGCGTGCATGCGGCGATCGATCCCCGCTTCGGCAAACGCCAACGGCTGTCGCCCGAACTCGCGCATGCCCTCACCGCATTGCCCCCGTGCGCGGAGCCGGGCGTTTGAATATTATCCTTTAATCGAGCTGAGTGATCTCGGCGGCGCGTGCGGCGAGCGCGCGCCGGTCGCGCTTGCCGGAGCTGAGCATCGGCAGGGAGTCGAGGCGTGCGAAACCGCGTGGTCGCTGGTGCGAAGGCAGATTGTCGCGACACCAGGCTGCCAGCATGCTCGGCGCCAGGCTGCCAGTGTAGAGCGCCACGAGTCGGTGTCCCCAGGTCGGGTCAGGCACGCCGACGACGGCGACCTCGGTGATCCGATCGAGTTGGGCGATCTCACGCTCGATCTCGGCTGGCAGCACATTGATACCGGCGATGAGCACCACATCATCGGCGCGGCCCAGCACCTGTAAGCCGCCGCCCGGCAGTCGGCAGGCGAGGTCCGAGGTTTGCAGCCAGCCATCGTCGAGGCCCTCGCCGGGCCTGCGCGCCGGATTGGCATAGCCGAGCATCAGCATGGGCGCGCGAAGGCGAAGCGGTTGGGTGTGCCGCGCGGCTGGTTGCTGGGATGGTGCTGCGCTGGTTTCCACACTGGCTTCCACGCTGGCCTCCGCGCAGCTCGGGCAGCCGAGTTCGACCCCGGCGAGCGGGATCAGACCCTGCGGTGGCACACCATCGGCACCGATCCAGCCGCCGGCGATCTGTGAGAAGGTCTCACTCATGCCATAGCCGAGATAGAGCGGCCAGCCGTGATCGAGCGCGCGTCGGGCGAGCCGCGCATCGAGCCCCTGTCCGCCTAAGAGCACGACCCGCAGCGATGTTGGCGGCGTTGGATCGTCGAGGCTCAGCAAGCGCTCCAGTTGAGCCGGCACGAGCGAGACATGCGTGATGCCATCCTCCCGAAGCGCGGCGTGCACCGCGTCGGCCGCGAAGCGCGATTGCACTTGCAGCTCGGCACCAGCAAGCGCACAGCGATAGCCAATCGCCAGCCCGCCGACATGATGGCGGGGTAACACGCAAAGCCAGCGATCACCGCGCCTCAGCGCGAGGCGCGCATTCACGGCCTGGCAGGAGGCGAGGATCGTCGCCGCGCTCAACATCACGAGCTTGGGGTCCGCGCTGCTGCCGCTGGTCTCGACCAGGAGAAACGGCGTGATCGCGGCTTCGGTCACGGCTGTGGTTGGCTCCGCCGTCGTTGTCGCTGCTGCTGCCGCTGGGCTGAGGTCTGCGAGCGAGGTTGGTGCCTGGGCGTATCGGCTGTCGCTTAGCATGCCGGGTAATCCTGCGCCCGACTCCCCATCGCCCTCAGCGGGCTCCCACCACCATTCAGCGCCGGTCGCGCGCATCAGCGCCGCGCGCCGCGCATCGGGAAGATCGGCTCGTATCGGCAGCATCGCCACCCCGAGCCGAGCCAGCGCCCATTGCATCAGCAGCGAATCCAGCACCGGCGTGGTCGGGCAGAGCACCAGCTCGCGCGCCGAGACACCGGCCTGGGTCAGCGCGCGCGCGCGCTGCTCGATGAGCGTCGCAAGCTCGGCATAGGACCAACGTCGCTCGCCAATCCGCAGCGCACTGGCATCGCCGAGCGCGCGCCGTTGCTCGATCAGCTGGATCAGGTCGCGGGATTCATTTGGCGGCACGTGGCGTTCGCTCCAGCGCAATGAGGTTTGTTGGCAGCGGCGCATGCGCTCGCTGTAAGATGTGCCACAAGATGCCGCGCTGAGCCAGCGCAAGCAAACGAACGGTTCGGCTTGACCGACAAGAATCCCCGACGCTAGGGTCTTGCCGCACTCGCGTTCGCGCGAGACCAGCTACCGACCAGGGCTCCCTGTCAGGCCCACCCAATTAGGTTCAAACAACTATGCCGCTTGCCTTCCCCTTTTCCGCCATTGTCGCCCAAGAGGAGATGAAGCTCGCGATCCTGATCGCGGCAACGGATCAGAGTATCGGTGGCGTGCTCGCGTTCGGCGATCGCGGTACGGGTAAATCAACGGCGATTCGCGCGCTCGCGGCCCTGCTGCCGACCATGCGCGTGATCGATCGCTGCATCTACAACTGCGATCCGGACGCCTCGGAATCGGGGCTCTGCGAGCAATGCCGCGAGCGCAAGGCCCATGGCAAGGTCAAGGTGCGCAAGACGCAGGTGCCGGTGGTCGATCTGCCGCTCGGTGCCACCGAGGATCGCGTGATCGGCGCGCTGGATCTGGAAAAGGCCCTGACGCGCGGCGAGAAGGCGTTCGAGCCGGGCTTGCTGGCGCGCGCGCACCGCGGCTTCCTCTATATCGACGAGGTCAACCTGCTCGAGGACCATCTGGTCGATTCGCTGCTCGATGTCGCCGCCAGTGGCGAGAACGTGGTCGAGCGCGAGGGCTTGAGCGTGCGCCATCCGGCCAAGTTCGTGCTGGTCGGCAGCGGCAACCCGGAGGAAGGTGAGCTGCGCCCGCAGCTGCTCGACCGCTTTGGCCTCTCGGTCGAAATCAGCACCCCGCAAGATCTCAAATCGCGCGTTCAGGTAGTGCGCCTGCGCGATGAGTTCGAGCGTGATCCGCCGACCTTCATCGAGAAATACAAGCGCAAGGATGGCAAGGTACGGCGCCAGATCATGAACGCCAAGGAGCGCCTGGCCAATGTCGAGGTCCCGGACGCGGCCCTCGAGCGCGCCTCCGAGCTGTGCATGAAGCTCGGCACCGACGGCCTGCGCGGCGAGCTGACACTGATCCGCGCCGCGCGAGCCTTCGCCGCGCTCGAGGGCGACGATAGCGTGACCGATGCGCATCTGAAGCGGGTCGCGCCGCCAGCGCTGCGTCATCGGCTGCGCCGCAATGTGCTCGATGATGCCGGCTCCACCACCCGCGTCGAGCGCGCCATCGAAGAGCTGTTCGGGGAATGAGCGACGAGACCCAGCCCTCGCTGCCCGATCACAGTGCGCGCTGGGAGGATGCTTGCCTCGCGGCGGCGCTGTTCGCGGTCGATCCGGCCGGTAGCGGCGGCATCTCGGTGCGGGCGCTGCCGGGGCCGGTGCGCGATCTCTGGATGGAACTGCTGCGCGAGCTGCTGCCGGCGCAGTTGCCATTCCGGCGCATCCCGCTGCATATCGCCGATGGGCGTCTGCTCGGTGGGCTCGACCTGGCCGCGACCTTGCACGCCGGGCGCCCGGTCGCCGAACGCGGGCTGTTGGCCGAGGCCGATGGCGGCGTGGTGCAGTTGGCGATGGCCGAGCGCGTCGGTCGCTCCACCGCCGCCTATCTGAGCACGGCGCTCGATAACGGCGAGATCCAGGTCGAGCGCGACGGGATCACCGCGCGCACCTCGGCGCGGGTCGGGGTGGTGGCGCTCGATGAAGGTGCGAACGACGAAGAGCAGGTGCCGCATACCTTGCTCGATCGCTTCGCCTTCTTGCTCGATCTCGGCGATATCCGTTACACCGAGGCGATCGCCTCTGACATCGACCCGAGCGAGATCCAGTCGGCGCGGCATCGGCTGTCGGAGATAGCCATCGATGATGAGGCCATCGAGGCACTTTGCGGCACGGCCTTGGCGCTCGGCGTCGATTCGCTGCGCTCGTCGCTCGCCGCCTTCCGGGTGGCGCGGGCCTCGGCCGCGCTCGCCGGGCGCGAGCGGGTCGAGTCCGCCGATGTGAGCGCGGCGGCCCGCTTGGTGCTGGCGCCGCGCGCGACCCGCATCCCGATGCCAGAGCAGCCGGATGAGGAGCAACAGGCCGAGGAACCGCCGCCACCGCCGGAAGACAATCAGGACGAGCAACAGGATCAGGACCAGACGCCCCAGCAGGAGATGGACAAGCCGCTCGAGGAGCAGGTGCTGGAGTCCGCGCAGGCGGCCATTCCGCCAAATCTGTTGGCGATGCTGCAGATGGGTGCGATGCGCCAACGCTCGAACTCGAGCGGTAAGTCGGGGGCGATCCAGAGCGGCTCGCTGCGTGGCCGACCGGCCGGCACTCGGCGCGGCGAGCCCGGCGCCGGCGCGCGGCTGAACGTGATCGATACGCTGCGCGTCGCAGCACCCTGGCAGCGGTTGCGCCGCCAGGAGCGCGCCGAGAAGGGCGGCGCCTCCGAAGTGCTGGTCGAGGTGCGGCGCGATGATTTTCGCATCACCCGCTATCGCCAACGCTCGGAGACGACGACGATCTTCGTCGTCGATGCCTCGGGTTCGGCGGCGCTGCACCGCCTCGCCGAGGCCAAGGGCGCGGTCGAGTTGCTGCTAGCCGACTGTTATGTGCGTCGCGATCGCGTGGCGATGATCGCCTTCCGGGGTCCGGGCGCCGAGATCCTGCTGCCACCGACGCGCTCGCTGGTGCGCGCCAAGCGCGGCCTGGCCAGTCTGCCCGGCGGTGGCGGCACGCCGCTGGCCTCCGGCATCGATGCCGCGCTGTCGCTCGCCGATGGAGTCACGCGTCGCGGTGGCACGGCGGTGGTGATCCTGCTCACCGATGGCCGCGCGAACGTCAATCGTGATGGCATCGGTGGCCGTGCGCAAGCGGCCGAGGATGCGTTGGCCTCGGCGCGTGCCTTCCGCGTCGCGGAGCTGAAAGCGCTGGTGGTGGATATGTCACCGCGACCACGGCCGGATGCCGAGAACCTGGCGCGCGAGATGGGCGCGGTCTATCTGCCGTTGCCGCATGCCGATGCGCGCGCGCTCTCCGGTGCCGTGCAGGCGGTCAGTTGATGCACAGGCCGCCGATGCACAGGCCACCGCAGGTTGGCTCCCCATGACCTCGGCCTCGGTGATGAACGACAGGCCGATCTGGGAACGCGACGGGCACAGTTGGCCGAATCGCGATTGCAGTCGCTTCGTCGAGGCCGGCGGGCTGCGTTGGCACATCCAGGAGGCCGGCAGCGGCCCGCCATTGCTGCTGATCCACGGCACCGGCGCGGCCTCGCATTCTTGGGGCGGGCTGTTGCCTTTGCTCGCCGAGCGCTATCAGGTGCTCGCACTCGACCTCCCCGGGCATGGCTTCACCTCGGCGCCGGCGCCGAAGCAGTTGTCATTGCCGGGCATGGCCACGGCCGTGGGCGCCTTGACCAAGCAGCTCGGCTTCGCGCCCGAGATCGTCGTCGGCCATTCGGCCGGCGCGGCCATCTTGGCGCGCCTGTGCCTCGATGGCTCTATCCAACCCAAGCTGTTGATCAGCCTCAGCGGTGCCTTGCTGCCCTTGCGCGGATTCGCTGGCAAATGGTTCTCGCCGGCGGCCAAGCTCTTCGCTCGCAGCTCGATCGTGCCGCGCTTCTTCGCCCAGGGCGCGCGCAAGGACCCGCGCAGTGTCAAGCGCATGGTCGATGGCACCGGCTCGCGTCTGAGCCCGGAGGAGGTCGCCCTGTATCGGCTGCTGATCGCCTATCCAGGGCATCTGGCGGCGGCGCTCAATATGATGGCGAACTGGGATCTCGAGCCGATGCTGCGCGAGCTGCCGCAGTTGCGGCCGACGCTGGTCCTGGTGGGCTTCGCGGAGGATCGCACGGTGCCGCCGAGCGAGGCCGAGCGCGCGCAACGGTTGCTGCCGTCGGCGCGCCTGCGGCGACTGCCGGGGCTTGGCCATCTCGGGCACGAGGAGAGCCCGTCCGTGGTCTTCGATCTCATCGTCCGCGAGGCCGGCGCTCTGCCCTGAGCGGCGGCGAATGCCGCCTCATCAGTCTTTCTTCAGCAGATCGGCGAGCCCGGCAAAGGGATTGTGGGTGCTGGGCGCAGCGGTGCGTCCACCGGTGGCGCTGGTATCGCGCCCGGCGGCGACGGCGGCCAGGTGCTCTTCGTACTTCTGATGCTCGTTGTCGTGACAATAGAGGCAGAGCAGTTCCCAGTTGCTGCCGTCGGGCGGATTGTTGTCGTGATCCATGTCCTTGTGATGCACGGTCAGCTCGCGCAAGTTGCTACGATCGAACTCACGCGCGCAGCGTCCGCACACCCAAGGGTAGAGTTTGAGCGCCTGCTCGCGATAACCGGCGGCGCGCTCGTCCATCGCGCGGCGGGCGCTGGCGACGACGCGATCGAGCTTGCTGCCATCGATGGTCTGGCCGGTGCGGCCGTGGCGGGATTGGTCTTTGGGCATCTTGGACTCCGCTGGGTCGGGCGGGCGATTCGCCGGCTGGTCTGGATCGGACCCTGGGGCTTGCGGCACGGGTACCGGTAGGCCGGGGTCGCACAGGGTCATCGAGCCGATTGTAGCCGCAAGTTCGATAATGTTCTCGGGTATGCTTGCGCCTGCCATGGATCTGCTCAACGACCTGTTCCGCTCACCGCCCTGGGAGGCCATGCGCGTCGGCCTGCATCTGGCCTTTGCGCTCGCGTTGCTGTTTTGGCTCTGGCAGGCCTTGCGGCTGCGCGCGGCCGTGTCGCTGCGGCATTTGGCGCGGCCGCGCGCCTGGCTGTTGCCGGCGGTGGGTCTGCTGACGCTGGCCTTGGTGGCCATCCTGACTTATCAGGCGACCTGGCAGCTTGGTGGGATGGCACGACCGCAGTTCATCGCCTTCATGCAGTTGCATGACCGGCGGCAGTTCAATCCCGCGCACTGGGTTCAACGCGGCCGCATCCTCGATCGGCGCGGTCGGGTCTTGGCCGAGAGTCACAACCGTGACGGCGCCGCCGAGCGTGTCTATCCCTATGGGCCGGTTTTCGCGCATGCCGTGGGTTATGCCGATCCGCGCTTTGGGCTGAGCGGTATCGAGGCCATCGCCAACCGGGCGCTGAATGGAGCAACGCTGCAGAGTCTCGGCGACTGGGGTGAACTGGGACGCCAGGTGCTGACCCAGAGCAAGCGCCCGCGTGGCCAGGATCTGGTCACTACTCTGGATGCCGAGCTGCAGCAGCTGGCGGTCAAGCGGATCGCGGCGGCCAAGCCGGTCGGGCGCGGCGCCGTGGTAATACTCCGGCCCACTGATGGCGCCGTGCTGGTGCTAGCGAGCGTGCCCGGCTTCGATCCCAATCGGCTGCAACCGACTGTTTTCACTGGCGCTGATGCTACCAACCCGCTGATGAATCGGGCCACTCAGGGTCAGTATCCGCCGGGTTCCAGCTTCAAGGTGGTGCTCGCCGCACAGGCCTTGGAGACGGGCTTTCATGGCCGTTTGGACTGTCCCGCCGAGGGTTACACCACCTCGAGTCGCTATCGGCCGATTCGGGATCACGAATACTACGAGGCGAAGCGCGCCGGTCGGGCCTGGGCCGGACATGGCCCGCTCGATCTCTCCACGGCGCTGGCCAAGTCCTCGAATGTCTTCTTCGCCCAGCTGGGCATCCTGGGCGGCCATCGGGCTTTCGCAGCGACCGGTCAGCGGTTCTCCTTCAACCGCTCGATCGCCTTTGTCGGTGGTCCCTCGGGGACGCTGCGGCTACAGTCCGCACGGCTTGAGCCGATCCCCGAGCGCGATCGCTACGGATTAGCGCAGGCGGCGATCGGTCAGGGTCGGGTCACGGCAACGCCTGCCTACATGGCGCTGATTGCGGCAGCGATCGCCAACGAGGGTGTGGCGATGCGTCCGCGTCTGCTGCGCGATCGCCCGCCCGAGACGCTGACACGCTTCATGAGCGCCGATACCGCGCGTCGGCTCCGGGTGATGTTGCGGGGCGCGGTGAGCGAGGGTACCGGTCGCGGGATCGAGACTGACGGACTCGAGATCGCCGGCAAAACCGGCACCGCCGAGAATCCGCAAGGGGCCTCGCATAGCTGGTTCATCGGCTTTGCACCGGCGTCGGCGCCACGGCTCGCGTTCGCGGTGTTAGTCGAGCATGGCGGATACGGCTCGACGGTCGCGGCGCCCATCGCTCGCGATCTGCTGCTCAAGGCCGCTGAGCAAGGCCTATGATGAGCCGCGTTACACCAACAAACCTTGAGGATTTCTGGCGGCTACGCGCACCAGAGCGTCAACTGCTGCTGTGGGCGCTGTTGATCGCCCTCCTTGGGTATCTGATGCTGCTTGGCGCACAGACCAAGGAGGGGCTGGATGTCCGGCTCAGCGCCTTGATCCCCTTGCTCGTGTTCATGGGCGCCTTCGTCAGTGCTCATCTGAGCTTGGTGCTGGCGCGCTTCCGTGGCGATCAGCTGCTGCTTCCCGTCACGGCTTTGCTGAGCGCGATCGGCTTGATGGCTCAGGCGCGGACCGGACTCCTCGGCGCTGGAGCGCTGCACGGGTCCAAGCTGGCATTGCTGCCGCTTGGGGTCGCACTGATGTTGACCATCACGATTGCTGGCCGCCAGGGCCGCTATCGGCTCGCCGCGCGCGCGACCTGGGTCTGGGGCGTATTCTCGTTGCTACTCATGGCGCTGGTGCTGGTGACGGGGCAACGCTATCGCGGTGCGGTATACGGTCTCGGCTTGATCACGCCGACCGAGCTGCTGAAGCTGACCATGGTGCTGTTCACCGCCGCTTTCGTTGATCAACACATCAAGCGGCTCAGTCGCTGGCGCGGTCTGCTGCCGCCGTTGGCGCCGCACTGGCGGCTGCTGCTGGTCTGGGGCGCGTTATTGTCGATGCTGCTGCTGCAGCGTGATCTCGGGCTGGTGCTGATCCTGGGTCTGACGCTGATCGCGGTCTTGGCGGCGGGCACCCGACAGCCCGGTTACCTGCTCTATGGCTTGGTGCTGGGTGGTGCGGCTGGCGCGGTCCTGATCCGCTTTTTCAGCCACGGCCTGAGTCGCGTCGAGGTTTGGATGAACCCCTTTACCGACCCGACCGGGGCCGGTTGGCAGGTGCTGCAAGGCCTATCCGGGATGTACGCGGGCGGACTCTGGGGCGAGGGCTTCAGCGAGGCGCGTCCACGCTACACGCCGATCGCGGAGTCGGACCTGATCTATGCGGTTTGGGCCGAAGAGCTTGGCTTTGCCGGCAGCCTGCTGTTGCTGCTGTTGTTCGCGGTGCTGCTGACGCGTCTGCTGACCTTGGCCGCGCGGGCGCGCACGCCCTTCGGGCTGATGGCGGCAACTGGCGTGGCCACTGTGCTGAGCGTGCAGACAGTGCTGAATGTGGGGGGCGTCACCAAGGCCCTGCCGCTCACCGGGATCACCTTGCCGCTGATCAGTCATGGTGGCAGTAGTCTGCTCACCGTCTTCGCGAGCCTGGGCCTGGTACTCGCGATCTCCGATGGCGAGCCGGTTAAGTCGCGTGCGAAGACATCGGCGCCCAAGGTGGCACCCAAGGCGTCTAAGACATCCAAAGCCACCAATATGCCGGATGTCTATCGGGTCGGCTATGGTCTCAGGCGCAAGGGCGGGGTCAAGCCGGTGAAATCATCACCTCAGTGATCGTCGAGCAGCGCGGCAAGGGCCGCAAGCAGCGCGGCGTTTTCATCAGGCGTGCCGACGGTGATGCGCAGGCAGTCGGCGAGCAGGGGATGGCTGCCGTCGAGGTGCTTGATCAGGAGGCCGCGCTCGCGCAGGCCGGTGAAAAGTGCGCCCGCTCGCCCAGGCCGGGTGCGGACCAGGATGAAGTTGGCATCGCTCGGGAACGGCTCGAGTCGGCCTTGACCACCGTCGAGTTCGGCGAGGGCGCTGGCGAGCCGATCGCGCTCGCTGCGGATGGTCTCGGTCTGGGCATCGAGGACATCGCGATGGCGCAGCGCGAAGGTGGCGCTGGCCTGGCTCAGGCAGTTGATGTTGTAGGGCAGGCGCACCTTGTCGATCTGCTCGATCCAGTCCGCCGGGCCGGCCAGATAGCCGAGCCGCAGTCCGGCTAGGCCCATCTTCGAGACGGTGCGCATGACCAGTAGATTCGGCCAGTCGCCGAGCCGTGGCAGGAAGCTGGCGTCGGTGAAGGGCGCATAGGCCTCATCGACGATGACCAGGCCGGGGCTGGCGGCGATGATCCGCTCGATCACCGCCGGATCGAAGAGGTTACCGGTCGGATTGTTCGGATAGGCGATGAAGGTCAGCAGCGGTCGGTGGTGCTCGAGCGCCGCCAGGGTGGCGTCGAGATCGAGCGCAAAATCAGCCGCGCTCAGCGCGACGCCGACATACTCGAGCCCGACAAAGCGCGCAATCATCCGGTACATCACGAAGCCGGGATCGAGCGAGAGCAGCGTCGGGCGGCCCGAGGTAGCGTTCGTCAACGCCTCACCACCGGCCTCAGCAGCATCCGCGCGCGTCTGTTCACCGGGTGCGGCCACCGCGAGCGCCAGCATCTGGATCAGCTCATCGGAGCCGTTGCCGAGCAGCACCCCCATGTCGGGCGGGATCGCCATCGCTTCGCGCAACGCCGCTTGCAGGTCGCGGGCCTGCGGGTCCGGATAGCGGTTCAGCTCGGCCTCACGCAGCGCCGCGAGCCAGTCATCGCGCAGCGCCTCAGGCCAGCGGTAAGGATTTTCCATGGCGTCGAGCTTGATCAGGCCGGTGGCATCCGGCACATCATACGCCTTGAGCGCCTGGATCTCGGGGCGGATCAGCGTCTCGACCAGGTGGCTCATGGCGGTTGGTCGCGCCGTTTGTCCCGTGTCCGTGATTGCAGTGTATTTCACGGTTTTTCACCGGTGCCAGGGCCACGATATTCGGCTGAGCGGGCGTGGGCGGTCAGGCCCTCGCCGCGCGCGAGGGCCGAGGCGGTGTCGGCGAGCGCGGCGGCGCCGGCCGCCGAGGCCATGATCAGGCTCGAGCGCTTCTGGAAGTCATAGACCCCGAGTGGCGATGAGAAGCGCGCGGTGCGCGAGGTCGGCAGCACATGATTCGGCCCGGCACAGTAGTCGCCAAGCGCCTCGGCGGTGTAGCGGCCCATGAAGATGGCACCGGCATGGCGGATCTTCTCGGCCAGCGCCTCGGGCTCGGCGACCGAGAGTTCCAGATGCTCGGGCGCGATGCGATTGGCGACCTCGGCGGCCTCGTCCTGATCGCGGGCGAGGATCAGGGCGCCGCGCGCGCTCAGCGCCTGCGCGATGATCTCGCTGCGCTCCATCTGCGGCAGCAGCCGCTCGATGCTCGCCTTGACCCGGTCGAGATACTCGGCCTCCCAGGCGATCAGGATCGATTGGGCGTCCTCGTCGTGCTCGGCCTGCGAGAACAGGTCCATCGCGATCCAGTCCGGGTCGGTCTTGCCGTCGCAGAGGATCAGGATCTCGGACGGACCGGCGACCATGTCGATGCCGACCTGGCCGAACACCGCGCGCTTGGCGGTGGCGACATAGATGTTGCCGGGGCCGACGATCTTGTCGCAGGCCGGAACCGTCTCGGTGCCATAGGCGAGCGCGGCAACCGCTTGCGCACCGCCGAGGGCGAAGGCGCGATCGACCCCGGCGATGGCGGCCGCCGCCAGCACCAGCTCATTGAGTTCGCCGCCCGGTGTCGGGACCACCATCACCAGCTCCGGCACGCCGGCGACCTTGGCCGGGAGCGCGTTCATCAACACCGAGGAGGGATAGGCCGCCTTGCCGCCAGGGACATAGAGTCCGACCCGATCGAGCGGGCTCACCTTCTGACCGAGCACTGTGCCATCGGCCTCGACGAACTGCCAGCTCTGCAGGCGCTGATGCTCGGCATAGGCGCGGATGCGCTCGGCGGCGGCCTCCAGCGCCTCGCGTTGAGCGCTCGGGATCGCCTCCAATGCCGCGCTCAAGCGTTCCTGGTCGAGTTCGAGCGCCGCTGCATCCTGCGGGTGCCAATGATCGAAGCGCGCGGTGTACTCGATCAGCGCGGCGTCACCGCGCGCGCGAACATCGGCGATGATGGTCTCGACGGTCTGCTTGACGCCCGCATCCGAGACCGACTCCCAGGCGAGCAGGGCGTCGAGGCGGGCATCGAACTGCAAATCGGTGGTGCTCAAACGGGCGATGGTGGAGGGAGCGATCTGGGTCATGGCAATGCGAGACGCTGAGGTGCGAAAACGATGAGTGGCAATGCAAAAGGCGCGGGCAGGGCCCGTCGGCCGCGTCAGGCGCTCGCGACCGCGCCGCGCAGCGCCTCGACCAGGCCGGCGACGCGCTCATGCTTCATCTTCCAGGAGGCCTTGTTGACGATCAAGCGCGAGCTGATGTCGCCGATGTGCTCGAGCGGTACCAGCCCATTGGCCTTGAGCGTGTTACCGCTCTCGACCAGATCGACGATCAGATCCGAGAGTCCCACCAGCGGCGCGAGTTCCATCGAGCCATAGAGCTTGATGATTTCGACCTGCTGGCCTTTGGCGGCGAAATGCCGTTCGGCGCTGCGCACATACTTGGTGGCGATGCGCAGTCGTCCGCGCGCCGGCGGTGGCACCAACGCGGCATCGGGCCGGCCGGCGACCATCAGGCGACAGCGCGCGATGCGCAGATCGAGCGGTTCGTAGAGCCCCTCGCCACCATGCTCGAGCAGTACATCCTTGCCGGCCACGCCGAGATCGGCGGCGCCGTACTGGACATAGGTGGGCACGTCGCTGGCGCGGATGATCACCAATTTCACGTTTGGGTCATTGGTGTCCAGGATCAGCTTGCGGCTGGTCTCCGGGTCCTCGCTCGCCCGCAGTCCGGCGGCCTCGAGCAGCGGCAGCGTCTGCTCGAAGATACGCCCCTTGGAGAGCGCGATGGTGAGCCTGGGATCGTTGGACATGGATGCGGTCGCTCTCGGCAGCAGGTCAGGTCAGGACGGTTCAGGAAAGGGCAGATCGGCTCGGGGCAAGGCGACTCAATGCACGCGCCGGATCAGCGCCCCGAGCGCGGCCAGCTTCTCCTCGATATTGTCGTAGCCACGATCGATATGGTAGATGCGATCGATCAGTGTATCGCCTTCGGCGACCAAACCGGCCAGCACCAGGCTGGCCGAGGCGCGCAGATCGGTGGCCATCACCGGCGCGGCGGTCAGGCGCTCGACGCCGCGACAGATCGCGACATTGCCCTCGATGCGGATATCGGCGCCCATGCGCTGCATCTCCAGCGCGTGCATGAAACGGTTCTCGAACACCGTCTCCTTCACCATGGCACTGCCCTCGGCGATGCTGTTGAGCGCGCAGAACTGGGCCTGCATATCGGTCGGGAAAGCCGGATGCGGTGCGGTCTGGATGTCCACCGCGCGGGGGCGGCGGCCTTGCATGTCGAGGTCGATCCAGTCGGCGCCGGCCTCGACCCGCGCGCCGGCCTCGCGCAGTTTCATCAGCACCGCCTCGAGCAGGTCGGCGCGGGTGCCTTGCACGCGCACACGCCCGCCGGTCATCGCGGCGGCGACCAGGTAGGTGCCGGTCTCGATGCGATCCGGCAGCACCCTGTAGTCGGTGCCGTGAAGGCGCTCGACGCCCTGGATGTGGATGCTGTCGGTGCCGGCACCCCGGATGCGCGCGCCCATTTGGGTCAGGAACCGCGCCAG
Source organism: Halochromatium salexigens (assembly GCF_016653295.1). GTDB lineage: Bacteria > Pseudomonadota > Gammaproteobacteria > Chromatiales > Chromatiaceae > Lamprobacter > Lamprobacter salexigens. The sequence goes on from NZ_NHSF01000067.1 coordinate 51,586, forward strand.
GTCCACCACCTCGGGCTCGCGCGCGGCGTTCTCGAGCACGGTCTCGCCCTCGGCGAGGGCGGCAGCCATCATCAGATTCTCGGTGCCGGTGACGGTGACCATGTCCATCACATAGCGCGCGCCGCGCAGGCGTTTGGCGCGTGCATGCACATAGCCGTTCTCGACCTGGATCTCGGCGCCCATCGCGCGCAGACCCTCGAGATGCAAATTCACCGGCCGCGCGCCGATCGCACAGCCACCGGGGAGCGAGACATTGGCCTCGCCAAAGCGGGCCAGCAATGGGCCGAGCACCAGGATCGAGGCGCGCATGGTCTTGACCAGCTCATAGGGGGCCTCGAGGCTGGTGATGTGGCGCGCGTCGGCCTGGATGCCCATGCGCTCGTCCACCGTCAGCTGCACGCCGAGGCGCCCGAGCAGCTCCATGGTGGTGGTGATATCGCGCAGATGCGGCACGTTCGAGAGCGTGCAGACGCCATCGGCGAGCAGGGTCGCGGCCATGATCGGCAGCGCGGCGTTCTTGGCGCCCGAGGCGCGGACCTCGCCATCGAGACGCGATCCGCCGGTGATCAGGAGTTTATCCATGCCGAGGCTTATCCGTGCTGATCCGTCTCGATGCCGAGTAGACCGTCGACGTTGGAGAAGAGGGCGATGCGCCTCAGCGCATCCGGCCAGTGCGCGAAACTGAGCCCGAGGCCAGCGTGCTGGGCCTGTGCGACCCAGTCGAGCAAGAGCGCGATCGCGGCGCTGCTGCTGCGCTCGACACCGCCGAGGTCGATCTCGAGGTGTTGGGGCTGGCTCGTGCTGTCGCGGCGCAAGCGCTTGAACAGCCGCTGACCCTGGCGCGCAAGCTCGGGCATGGTGCTGAGATCGAGGGGGCCCTGGAGCCTGAACTGGCCGGCGCCAAGCTCGACCAATTCCGCCGCTTGCTGGGCCGCCGCGCCTGCGCCGTTGCGAGCAGGCACGGGCTCAGGCACCGCGCGCGGTCTTGGCTCGCAGTTGCTCGATCAAGCCGTCGATCCCCGAACTGGCGATGGTGGAGCGAAATTGACTGCGATAGTTCGAGATCATGCTCACCCCGTCGATGACCACGTCATAGACCTTCCAACTGCGGCCACGCTCGAGCATGGAGTAGTCGATCGGGATGGGGCTCGAGCCTGATTCGCGCACCTCGGTCGGCACCACGACGGTGCCCGAGCGGGTGCCAGGACGCGCGGCTTCGTAGACGATATCCTGGCCCGAGTACTTCATGATCGACCTGGCGTAGGTACGCACGAGCAGATTGCGGAAGCTCTCGATGAGAGCCTCCTGCTGTTCGGGGCTGGCGTCCCGCCAGGCGCGCCCGACCGCGAGTCGGGTCATCTGCTCGAAGTCGAAGTGCGGGGCCAGGATGCTGTCGACCAATTCATTGATCAGCTGCGGCTTGCGCTCGACTTCGGCGCGCCGATTCTCCAGCGTGCTGAGCATCTTGCTGGCGGTCTGCTCGACCAGCTCGGTTGCCGAGGGCTCGGCGCCGAGGGCGCCCAATGGACTTGCCAGCAATAAGATGCCGGCGATCAGGAGTGTTCTCATTCGCCACCGTCCTCTGCTTTACTCAAAAGGAATTGTCCGATCATCTGTTCCAGTACCAACGCCGACTGGGTGAATTCGATGCGATCGCCGTCCGTCAACATGTCGGGGCTGCCGCCGGGGTCGAGGCCGATGTACTGCTCGCCGAGCAGGCCGGCGGTGAAGATGTTGGCGAAGGTATCGCTGGGGATCTGATCGTAGCGCTCGGCGATGCGCAGCGTCACCACGGCTTGGTAGGTCGCTTGGTCGAACTCGATCGCCTCGACCCGGCCCAGCCTGACACCGGCCATGCTCACCGGCGCGCGTACTCGCAAGCTGCCGATGTTGTCGAAGTGGGCCTTGAGGGTATAGCCCTCGCCGGTCGTCGCCGTGCTCAGGTTGCTGACCCGCATGGCCAGGAAAAACAGCGCGACGAAGCCAAGCGCCATGAAGGCACCGACCAGGATCTCGCTCAGGCGGATACGCGCCATGGCTTCAGCCTCCAAACATCAATGCGGTGAGAATGAAATCGACCCCCAGCACCGCCAGCGCCGATTGCACCACGGTGCGGGTGGTGGCGCGGCTGACGCCGGCCGAGGTCGGCGTGGCATCGTAGCCCTCGTAGAGCGCGATCCAGGTGACCACGAGACCGAAGACCAGACTCTTGATGACGCCGTTGATGACATCCTCCTCGAAGTCGATCTTGTTCTGCATCTGCCCCCAGAAGGCGCCGTCGTCGACGCCGAGCAGGCCAACGCCGACGAACCAACCGCCGAGCACGCCGACCGCGCTGAACATCGCCGCCAGCAGCGGCATCGAGATCAGCCCGCCGAAGAAGCGCGGCGTGAGCACGCGCTTGATCGGATCGACGGCCATCATCTCCAGACCGGAGAGCTGCTCGGTGGCCTTCATCAGGCCGATCTCGGCGGTCAATGCCGACCCGGCGCGGCCGGCGAACAGGAGCGCCGTGACCACCGGCCCCAGCTCGCGTACCAGCGAGGCGGCGACCATCACCCCCAGACTCTCGGCGGCGCCGAACTGTGACAGCACATAGTGGCCTTGGAGGCTCAACACCATGCCGACGAACAGGCCGGAGACGACGATGATCAGCAGCGAGAGCACGCCGATGCCATAGAGTTGCGCCAGCAGCAGACGCGGGCGGATCAGCAGCGACGGCAAGCCGGCGAGGATGTTCGCCAGCAGCAGGTGAGCGCGACCGAGGCTGGCCAGCACCGAGAGCCCCGCGCGGCCTAGACTCGCGAGTGGGTCAAGCATGAGGGGTGCTCAATGACGGGCATCCTGGAGCAGGTCCTGCTCCAGCGCCGGGGCCGGATAATGATAATGCACGGGCCCATCGGGCTCGCCATCCATGAATTGCCGCACCCAGGCCGACTCGTGGGCCGCGAGCTGTTGCGGGGTGCCTTGGGCCATGATCCTGCCATTGGCGATGATGTACAGATCATCGGCGATGCTGGCGGTATCGGCCACGTCGTGACTGACGATGATGCTGGTCATGCCGCTGGCATCGTTCAGTTGCCGGATCAGCGAGACCAGCACACCCTTGGAGATCGGATCCTGGCCGGTGAAGGGCTCATCGTACATGATCATCATCGGGTCCAGCGCGATCGCCCGCGCCAGCGCGACCCGGCGCGCCATGCCGCCGGAGAGCTGACTCGGCATCAAGGCCGCCGCCCCGCGCAGGCCAACCGCCTCGAGCTTGATCAGCACCAGTTTGCGCAGCACGGATTCCGGCAGCTTGGCATGCTCGCGGATGGGGAAGGCGACGTTCTCGAACACGCTCAGGTCGGTGAGCAAGGCACCGCTTTGGAACAGCATGCCCATGCGGGTGCGCAGCCGATAGAGATCGGCGCGACTGAGCGACTGGATCGCCTGTCCATCGACCTCGATCTCGCCGGCGTCCGGCTGCAACTGCCCGCTGATCAGCTTCAGCAGAGTGGTCTTGCCGGTGCCGCTCGGGCCCATGATGGCCGTCACCCGCCCGCGCCGGATCTCGAGATCGATGCCGTCGAAGATGCAGCGCTCGCCATGACAGAAGCGCAGACCACGCACGCGCACGAGGGCCTCGCCCGGCGTGGCGTCGGTGGCCGCCGCCTTTGGCTCGGCGGCGGGCTTGGACAGAGCTGATCCCATCGGTGGTTGATCCCTGTGCGGGCGGCGATCCAAAGCGGGGCATTCTCGCGACCTCCCCGCACAGCGTCAAGGACGAGGCGGCATTGCGGGCTGACGTGGGTTCAGCGCTGGGTCAGCGTTGGCTCAGCCCGAGCAGCTCCAGCAACTCTTGCCAGGCGCCGAGGCTGTTGCTGCTCGGTTGCGCCAGGATGATCAGGCTCGGTGCCTGACCCTGGTGCTCGATCAGTGCGCTCAGCCAGTGCCTGGCGCCCCGGAGGTCTTGGTGAAGGGCACTCGGCGCCTGCACGGCATAGTGCTCGCGCACGGCGTTGGGCTCGCCCGCGTTCGAGCCTGCATCCGGGGCAGGGCCAAGGTAGCGAAACCAGGCCTCTACTGCAGGCTCACCGGCGTCGGCCGGGATACGTGGCGCAGACGCCACCGGCTCGAGCCAGGCCGCGAGCTTTGGTGCGAGCCATCGTTCGAGGATCGCGGCCTGGAGTGGCGGTTCGGCCGGTGTCGACCGCGCGCACGGCTGCTCGGCGACGAAGCGAAATCCTGCCGGTACCTCATCGCGCCATTGCGCGAACTGCGAGGCCTCGCTCGGGCGCCAGAATGAGGCTGGCAGCAGGGTGGCGTGAAAGCAGTTGGCGAAATAGCTTAACTGCCAATCCTCGGGCAGATCGTCCGGGTAGAATGTGGCGCGATCGGCCAAATCCCACCAGCCGCGCGCGCTCACCATCGTTGCGTCGTTCATGCGCGTATCATAGGCCGGAGACTGGGTACGAGGATACTTGCGGGAGCCAGCAGCAGATGACCGACTTCAACACGCGCGCAAGGGCGATCGAACTGGTGATCTTCGATGTCGACGGCGTGATGACCGACGGCAGTCTCTACCTCGGCGATGATGGCCAGGAATACAAGGCGTTCCATTCGCGCGACGGCCACGGCATGACGATGCTGCGCGAGGCCGGTATCGCCATGGCGGTGATCACCGGGCGGCGCTCCGAGGTGGTGCGCATCCGCATGGAGAGTCTCGGCGTGGCGCATGTCTACCAAGGTCAGCGCGACAAGGCTCCCGCCTACGCGGCGCTGCGTGCCGCCTGCGGACTCGAGCATGCCCAGATGGCCTATGTCGGCGACGATGTGGTCGATGTGCCGGTGATGCGCCAGGTCGGTCTGGCGGTGGCCGTGGCCGATGCGCATCCGTTGGTCAAGGCCCATTGTCACTGGCAAACGCGCTTGCCTGGCGGACGCGGTGCCGTGCGCGAGGTCTGCGAGGAATTGCTGGCCGCGCAAGGCAAGCTCGATGCGCTCTTGCAGCGCTATGCCGCGCGCCTCGATGTTGCTGAGCAAGCGTGAACTCAGCCTGGCCGCGCTCTTGCTCGCGCTCGGCAGCGCGGCACTGTGGCTGCAATGGGCGGATGACGCCAGCAAGGCACCGGGGCGCGCGGGTGAGCGGCGTCCAGACTACATCGTCGAGGGGCTCAGCGTGGTGACGCTCGATGCCGAGGGGCTGCCCGAGCGCCGTCTCGACGCGCTGCGTCTGCGCCACTACCCTGATGACGACAGCAGCGAGCTGGATGAGCCGGTGCTGAAGCTGTTCGACGCCGCCGCCCTGCGCTGGCGCGCGCGCTCGGTGCGAGCCTGGATCAACGCGCGCGGTGACGAAATCCTGCTCGAGCAGGACGTGCGGTTGCAGCGAGCGGCAACGGCGCAGTCGGCGCCGATCACGCTGCGCACCAGCGAGTTACTGGTGTTACCCGAGGTCGACTACGCCGAGACCGCGCGTGATGTCGAGGTCGAGCGCGAGCATGACCGGCTGAGCGCAACTCAGGGTTTGCGGGCCTGGCTTGGTGGCGAGACGCGCATCCAGTTGTTTGGGTCCGTGCGCGCACGGGTGGATCAACCATCCCGCCCTGAAGGGCAGGGGTTGTGAGCGCAGGTTCTGGAATTGACCAGGGGTAGCCCATTGAATCGATGGCAAGAGATGAATCGACAGCGCCAACGCGCCTCCTGCTTGGGTGCACGGCTCGAGCCTGTGCTGCTCGCCCTGGCAGCGCGCGCCCTGATGCTCTGGCTGATGCTCTGGGCCGCGACGCCTGCTTGGGCGCTCGAGGACGATCAGTACCAGCCGATGTATATCGAGGCCGATGCCGCTGAGTTCGACGAGAAGCAATCGACCAGCCTGTACATCGGCAACGTCGAGGTCACCCAGGGCAGTCTGCGCATTCAGGCCGACGAGATGCTGGTGCATCACGCCTCCGATCGCCGCATCGAGAAGATTATCGCCATCGGCCAACCGGTGCACTATCGTCAGCGCTTGGATGATGACCCGGACGAGGTCACCGGTCATGCCTTGCGCATGGAGTACGAGGCCGAGCGCGAAGAGCTGACCCTGATCGATGAGGCGGTGCTGATCCAGGCGCAAGACCGTTTCGCCAGCGACCGCATCGTCTACAACCGCATCACCGAGCGCGTGACCGCAGGCACGAGCGCCCAGGGCCGTGAGCGCGTCAAGATTCGCCTCGAGCCCGAATCCGCGCCCGAACCAGTGCCCGAGCCGGCGCCCGCGCAATGATGTCGACCCTCGAAGCGCGCGCGCTGGCCAAGACCTATCGACGTCGGGCCGTGGTCAACGGAGTTGACCTCAGTGTGGATGCCGGCGAAGTGGTAGGCCTGCTGGGGCCGAACGGCGCGGGCAAGACCACGAGCTTCTATATGATCGTCGGCCTGGTCGGCGCCGATGCCGGGCGCATCATCCTCGACGGCGAGGACATCACGCATCGGCCCATGCACGCCCGCGCGCGGCGAGGGCTGAGTTATCTGGCCCAGGAACCCTCGGTCTTTCGCAAACTCAAGGCGCGCGATAATCTGATGGCGGTGTTGGAGATGCGCGCCGCGAGCAGTCGCGAGGATCATCGCCAGCGCTGTGACGAGCTGCTCGATGAACTGGGCATCAGCCATGTCGCCGATTCGCTCGCGCTGAGTCTCTCCGGCGGCGAGCGCCGCCGCCTCGAGATCGCGCGCGCGCTGGCGCTCGAGCCCAGGGTGATGCTGCTCGATGAGCCCTTCGCCGGCGTCGATCCGATCGCGGTGGGCGATATCAAAGGCATCATCGGCCATCTGCGCGATCGGCGCATCGGCGTGCTCATCACCGACCATAATGTGCGCGAGACGCTGGACATCTGCGATCGGGCGTACATCATCAACGCCGGACAGGTGATCGCCCAAGGCGCGCCCGCGGCGTTGCTGCAGGACCCGCAGGTGCGAGCCGTGTATCTCGGCGAGCATTTTCGGCTGTGAACACCAGGATCTTGGCCGTCGAACAGGCTTTTCGACTAGACTTCAAGGCTCAACCAGGCCTTTCGTACCCGTACTCACGCTCGGAATGAAGCAAAGCATCCAGCTCCGTCTTGGTCAGCAGTTGACCATGACGCCGCAGCTCCAGCAGGCGATCAAGCTGCTGCAGCTCTCCACACTCGACCTGCAGCGCGAGATCCAGGATGCGCTCGAGTCCAATCTGATGCTGGAGACGGCGGACGAGGGCGAGACCGAGCGCGAGGGCGCGCCCGCCGAGACCCGCGAGAGCGAACGCCAGCGCCATGAGGCCGATGCGGCCGTTGACGCCGAGGTTCCGGCCGAGTCTAACGCGCTGCCCGATGATCTGCCGCTCGACAGCGATTGGAACGATACCTATGACGGCGAAACCAGCGAGCAGTATGCCGGTCCTTCGGCCGCGGCCGGGGGTGGCTCGGACCATGAGGTTGACCTGTTCGCCCAGCAGTCGCGCCCGCAGACGCTGCACGATCATCTCGAATGGCAGCTCAATCTGGGCCATCTCGGGGCGCGCGACCGGCTGATCGCCGAGGCGCTGATCGATGCCATCGATGCCGATGGCTATCTGCGGCTCGATCCCGCCGAGCTGCTCGAGACGCTGGATCTCGAGGACCTCGAACGCGATGAGATCGAAGCGGTCCTGCATGCCGTCCAGGCCCTTGATCCGCCCGGCATCGGCGCCCGCGATCCGCGCGAGTGCCTGCTCCTGCAACTGCGCCAGCTCCCGGCGGAGACGCCGCATCGGGCCGGCGCGCTGATGATCTGCGAGAAACTGTTCGATGCCCTCTCGCGCAACGATCTCGATGAGCTGCGCCGCCATACCAAGCTCTCGGACCTGGAACTCGGGCGCGCCCTGGCGCTGATTCGCTCCTTGCAACCAAGGCCCGGGGCCTTGATGAGCGAGCATCGTCCCGACTACGTCATCCCCGATGTGCTGGTGCGCAAGCGCGCCGGCAGTTGGCAGGTCGAGCTAAATCCCGATACTCAGCCTAAACTGAGAGTGAATGAGGACTATGTGAAGCTCATTCGACGCGCCGATGATGGCGCCGAGAACACCTGTCTCAAGACGCATCTCCAGGAGGCCCGTTGGTTCATCAAAAGCCTGTTGAGCCGCAACGATACCGTGCTGAAAGTGGCGGCGAAGATTGTGGAGTTGCAGCACGATTTCTTCGAGTACGGCGAAGAGGCCATGCGTCCGCTGATCTTGAGAGATGTGGCGGATTCGCTCGAACTACACGAGTCAACCGTCTCGCGCGTGACCACGCAGAAGTATATGCACACCCCGCGTGGTACGCTCGAGTTCAAGTACTTCTTTTCCAGCCATGTCGGCACCGCAGCGGGGGGTGAATGCTCGTCCACCGCCATCCGTGCCTTCATTCGCAAATTGGTCGCCGCCGAGACGGCCAATAAACCACTGAGCGACAGCAAGATCGCCGGCATCCTGTCCGAACAGGGCATCAATGTCGCGCGCCGTACTGTCGCCAAATACCGCGAGGCAATGGGTATTCCACCCTCGAACGAGCGCAAGCGTCTCTAGCGGTCACGATCACGTGCTGCAGCGGGACGCTTGCAAACCCAGGAGTGACGCTATGCAAATCAACCTGACGGGTCATCATGTCGAGATTACCGAGCCGCTGAAGGGCTACGTCGACAGCAAATTCGCGCGCTTGGAACGCCACTTCGATCATGTGATCAAAGTGCATGTGGTTCTCAGTGTCGAGAAACTGCGGCAGAAGGCCGAGGCCCGCATCCATATGAATGGGGCCGATGTCTTTGCCGATGCGGTCCACGAGGATATGTACGCGGCCATCGATGGCCTGATCGACAAGCTCGACCGCCAGGTCCTGAAATACAAGGAAAAACGTCAGAATCACCGCGGTTCGTCGACCAAGACGCTGACCGAGGGTGAGACCGTCAGCGGTGAGCTTGACGATGAGCAGGAGCCGCTGAACTAAGTAAACATGTCTCCGTCTGTGCCGGAGCCCGCCGTTTTACGCCCGGCTCCGGCCTCTTTATGTTCACTTGGACGGCAGGGTGCGCCTACAGATGGTGCGCGATCCGATTCCCTTTGGAGCAACAGTTAATGCTTCCCCTGACGTTAATCACAGAGCCACGTATCCGCTGTCGTGTCGAGGTCACGAGTAAGAAGCGGCTGCTGGAATCCTTGGCCGAACTCTTGGCGCCCGCGGGTCCACAGTGCTCACCGTCCGCGGTCTTCGACCTGCTCAACGAGCGCGAGCGGCTCGGCAGTACGGGATTGGGCGAGGGGGTCGCGTTACCGCATGCGCGCATCGCCGGTATCGACGACTCCGTGGGTGCCTTCGTTCAGCTCGAGCAGGGGGTGAGCTTCGACGCGCCGGATGATCGGCCAGTCGATCTCGCCTTTGGCCTGCTGGTCCCGGAGGCGGCGACCGAGGCCCATCTCGGGCTCTTGGCCGGGTTGGCCGAGCGCTTCAATGATCCACGCTTGCGCGCGGCCTTGCGCGAGGCGCATGACGCCAGCACCCTGCTGGCCTTGCTGCAGCGCTGAGGCCGGCGCTGAATCCGTTCACGCCGATGCCACCCGTCGACACGCTCCAAGGCTTGGTCGCACAGCTTGGCCCGCGCCTGCGCCTGCGTTGGTTGACCCCGATACCCGCGCAACCACTGGCGCTGGTCAGCGCCGATCTGCCAGGCGGCGCCGCGCAGAGTCTCGTCGGCTCGTTGAACTGCATCCATCCGAACCGTCTGCAGGTACTGGGGCTCGCCGAGATGCACCATCTCGAGGATCTGAGCCAGGCCTCCGCGCGCGAGACGGTCGAGCGCCTGTTTGCCGCGCGCCCGGCGGCGGTGATCTTCGCTCAGGACATCGCGCCTCCGGCGCGTTTCCTGGCGCAGGCCAAGCGCTCGGGCACGCCGCTCCTGGCCTCGCCGACCTCCGAGGAGGAGATCGTCGACCGGCTGCAATATTTCCTGACCTATGCCCTGGCCGAGCGTACCACCCTGCACGGGGTCTTCCTCGAGGTGCTGGGCATGGGGGTGCTGTTGGTCGGCGATCCCGGTATCGGCAAGAGCGAACTCGCGCTCGAGATGGTGGTGCGCGGGGGGCATCGGCTGATCGCGGACGACGCGCCGGAGGTCGCGCGCATCGGCCCGGAGACCTTGCAGGGCAGTTGTCCGGAGCTGTTGCGCGATTTTCTCGAGGTGCGCGGACTCGGTGTGCTCAATGTGCGGGCGATGTTTGGTGAGGGCGCGGTTCAGCAAGCCGAGCAATTGAGCTTGATCGTCAACATGCGCGCCCTCGATGGCGAGGCGCTGGCAGGCATGGACCGGCTGCGCGGCAGTCTCTCGTCGCGCACCATCCTTGGCGTTGCGATCCCCGAGATCACGCTTCCCGTTGCCCCGGGGCGCAATCTTGCCGTCTTGTTGGAGACCGCTGTTCGTCATCAGATCCTGCGCCTGCGCGGGTATGATGCTAGCGCTGATCTGATTGAGCGACAAGCCCGTTCCATCGATGAGACCGTCCATGCATGACGCCAATCCCGTCCGCCGAATAATGCGTTCGACGCAGGCTCCAGTGAGGGTGATATGGAGCTGATCATCGTCAGTGGTCTCTCGGGGGCCGGCAAGAGCGTCGCCCTGCGCACGCTTGAGGATATCGGTTTTGTCTGCATCGATAATCTACCGCTGTTTCTGCTGCATGATCTTGCGCTCGGGCTCAAGCAGACCCGACCCGAGGGCGGCGATGGCCGCGGCGGCACCGCGATCGGCATCGATGCGCGCAGCGGTCCCGACTTGCTCGAGCAGGTTCCCGGTGTGGTCAAGGCACTCGAGGCGCGAGGCATCAGTATTCGGGTCATCTTTCTTGACGCCGACACGCCGACCCTGGTCTCGCGTTTCAGCGAGACCCGGCGCAAGCATCCGCTCACCGATGCTGAGCGTCCGCTCGCCGAGGCGATCGAACTCGAGCGGCGCCTGCTCGAGCCGCTGCGTCGCACGGCGACGACCCAGATCGATACCTCCTACACCAATGTGCACGAGCTGCGCGAGCTGATCCGCGAGAACCTCAATCGCAAGGGGCGCGTGCGGGCGCCGCTGTTGCTGCAGTCGTTCGGGTTCAAGAATGGCATCCCGGCGGCGGTGGATTTCGTCTTCGACGTGCGCTGCCTGCCGAATCCGCATTGGCAGCCCGAGTTACGACCGCTGACGGGCCTGGACCCGGAGGTGGCGGGCTTCCTCGAAGGCTCGCCCGAGGCGATTCGCATGCGCGAGGATCTCATCGATTTCCTCGATCGCTGGGTGCCACGCTTCGAGAACGATGGCCGCAGTTATTTGACCATCGGCATCGGTTGTACCGGCGGGCGGCATCGTTCGGTGTTCATGGTCAACGCCCTGCAGCGACACTTCGAAGGACAAGGCCATCAGGTCTTGGTACGTCATCGGGAACTCGCATGAGCGTTGCGGTCTTGCTGATCACGCATAACCGGATCGGTGCCGAATTGCTGGAGACCGCCATCCGCATGTTCGGACGCTGCCCGCTGGCGGCGCGGGCGATCGACGTCCACGAGCAGGATGATCCAGATCAGCTGCGCCTGCAGATCCGGCAATGCGCCGAGCACCTGGATGAGGGCGCTGGGCTGCTCGTGTTGACCGATCTGTACGGCTCGACGCCGGCGAATGTGACCGATGCCTTGCGCCAGCGTCGCCAGGTGCGCGTGCTCAGCGGGGTCAACCTGCCGATGTTGGTACGCGTACTCAATTATGGCGATCTCGAGCTGTCAGCGCTCGCCGACAAGGCCTTGAGCGGGGGACGCGACGGCGTGCTCGGCTGTACCCAGGAAACCAACGATGGTCCGTAGAGAACTCGATATCATCAATCGCCTCGGCCTGCATGCGCGCGCGGCGGCCAAGTTCGTGACCTGCGCGAGCGCGTTTCAAAGCCAGGTCCAGGTCGAACGCCAGGGCCGGCGGGTGAACGGTAAGAGCATCATGGGCGTGATGATGTTGGCCGCCGCCTGTGGCACGCGCATCACGATCGAGCTGGACGGGCCGGATGCCGAGCAGGCCGCCGATGCGCTGGAGGCCCTGGTGGCCGATTGCTTTGGAGAAGGGGAATGACCACCGCCTTGCTCGGGGTCGGTGTCAGCGGTTCGCGGCCGGTCGCGATCGGCCGTGCCTATCTGTTCGGACGCGAGCCAACCGTGGTCAGCGAAGAGATCGAGCGCGATCGCATCGACGCCGAGGTGCAGCGGCTCGACGAGGCGTTGGAATGCGCGCAACAGCATCTCGAGTCGGTGCGCCGCCAGATCCCTGACTCGACGCCGGTGCATATCGCCGAGTTCATCGACGCCCATCTGATGATGCTTACGGACTCGGCCTTGGTGGATGCGACCAAGGCGCTGATTCGCGAGCGCAGTATCAACGCGAGCTGGGCCCTGCAGATTCAGCGCGACACCTTGATCGAGGTGTTCGATGCCATGGGCGATGCCTATCTGCGCACCAGGCGCGATGACGTCGACCATGTGGTGCGCCAGATTCAGATGTTTCTCAGTGGCGAGCCCTCGGCCCAGTCGCTCTCGGTGAGTGACCTCAAGGATCGAGTCATCGTGGCCGATGATCTAACGCCGGCGGACACCATCCTGCTGCGCCATCGCGGGATTGGTGCCTTCGTCATCGAGCACGGCGGGCCGATGTCGCACACCGCGATCCTCGCGCGCAGTCTCGATATCCCGGCCATCATGGGGGTGCATAACGCCACCCATCTGTTGCGCCAGGATGAACTCCTGTTGGTGAATGCCGAGAGTGGCACCGTGCTGGCCGGCGCCGACGAGGGCATTCTCGCCCATTATCGTCAGCGTCTAGTCAGTGCCGACCAGCGTCGGCATCGGCTGCGCGAGCTTGTGCAGGAGCCCTCGACGAGCCGCGACGGGGTGCCGGTGGTATTACTGGCCAACCTGGAGTTGCCTGAAGACGTGGACACGGTTCGCTCTAGCGGTGCCTCCGGGGTCGGTCTCTATCGCACCGAATTCCTCTACATGAACCGCATTGGATTGCCGGATGAAGAAGAGCACCTGGCGACTTATCTCGAGGTGGTGCGCGGGCTGGATGGCATCCCGCTGACCATTCGAACCCTCGATCTGGGCATGGACAAGCAGGTCGACGGGCTCACCGGAGCGGCCGCCAACCTCACCAATCCAGCGCTCGGGCTGCGGGCGATCCGACTCTGCCTGCGCGAACCGGCGCTGTTCGTGCCCCAGTTGCGCGCCATCCTGCGCGCCTCGGCGCATGGCCCGGTGCGCCTGATGCTGCCGATGATCTCCTCGATCGCCGAGGTCGAGACGGTGCTCGGGATGATCGCCGAGACTCGGCGCACCCTGCGCCGCCAAGGTCTGCCGTTCGATCCCTTGATGCCGGTGGGGGCCATGATCGAGGTGCCGGCCGCCGCGCTCTGTGCCGGTGGCATCGCGAAACGGGTCGACTTCCTCTCCATCGGCACCAATGACCTGATCCAGTACACGCTGGCCATCGATCGCGTCGATGACACCGTCAACTATCTCTACGAGCCCTTGCATCCGGCCGTGCTGCGGCTCATCCGCATCACTCTGATGCGCGCCGCCGAGTCGCGTACCCGGGTCAGCATGTGCGGTGAGATGGCCGGCGATCCGCGCTACACCTCGGTGCTGCTCGGGCTCGGTCTGCGTGAGATGAGCATGCAGCCGACCTCGCTGCTCGAGGTCAAGGAGATGGTGCGCAACTGCGATGTCGGACGCGTCAGCACGCGCATGGAACAGCTTCTCGACCGGCTCGACGATCTGAGCCCGACGCAGATCCTGGACGCCGTCAACGAGGTCGTGAACGACTAGGCCGCCATCCTGATGATCGAGCTTGCCGATACCACCGCCGAGGCGGATCGCATCGACCTGTTGCATCAGGTGCTCGAGAGCGGTTCCGTGCGCAAGGCGACACGCATGCTCAATGCGTTGCATCCGGCCGAGATCGCGCACGTGCTGCAGTCGCTGCCCCCCCCGCAGCGGCGCATCGTCTGGCGCATGGTCGAGGATGCGACCGGCGGCGAGGTGCTGCTGTATCTGAACGACGATGTGCGCGAGGAGATCCTGCGCGGCATGGACGCGACCGAGATCCTTGCCGCCGCCGAGGGGCTCGATGTCGATGATCTCGCCGACCTGGTGCAGGATCTGCCGGCCAAGGTCACCGCCGAGGTTTTGAGTTCGCTCGACGAGCAGCGCCGCGAGCGCTTGGAGACCGCGCTGAGCTACCCGGAAGACAGCGCCGGCGGGCTGATGAATCCGGACATGGTCACGGTGCGCCCCGAGGTCACGCTCGATGTGGTGTTGCGCTATCTGCGCCGGCGCAAAGATCGACTGCCGGAGCTGACCGACAATCTGATCGTGATCAGCCGCCAAGGGCGCTACCTCGGTGTGCTCTATCTCACCGATCTGCTCACCAACGACCCCGATGACTCGGTGGCCGAGGTGATGTCACTCGATGTGCAGTCCATTCCAGCCGACGCCAAGGCGCGCGATGTTGCCAACCGTTTCGAGCAACTCGACCTGGTCTCGGCACCGGTGATTGACCTCGAGGGGCGCGTGCTCGGGCGCATCACCGTCGACGACGTGATGGACGTGATCCGCGAAGAGGCCGACCATCAGTTCCTCGGTCACGCCGGGCTCAGCGAAGGCGAAGACATGTTCGCGCCGGTGCTGCTGAGCGCGCGCCGGCGTGCGATCTGGCTTGGCATCAATTTGATGACAGCCTTCCTTGCCGCCTGGGTCATCGGTCTGTTCGAGGCGACCATCGAGAAGGTGGTTGCACTGGCTGTGCTGATGCCGGTGGTCGCTAGCATGGGCGGGATCGCTGGCACCCAAACCCTCACCCTTGCCATTCGCGGCATCGCCCTGGGGCAGCTCTCAACGAAGAACATCCGCTGGCTGGTCTCCAAAGAGATGGCTGTCGCGGTGCTCAATGGCCTACTCTGGGCGCTGGTGGTGGCCGCCATCGCATGGCTCTGGTTCGGTAGCAGTGCGATCGCGCTGATCATCGCAGCGGCCATCATCCTCAATGTGCTGGCAGCGGCGCTGACCGGTGCCCTGCTGCCACTGTTGCTCGATCGCCTCGGCATCGATCCGGCCCTCGCCGGCGGCGTCATCCTCACCACCGTGACCGATGTCGTCGGCTTCCTCAGCTTCCTGGGGCTGGCGACCGTCTTCCTGCTCTGAGGCACGGCAAATCCGTTCTAACCAGCGGTCGCCAATCGGGCGTCGTGGGGTGGGGAATTTGCCGTCATGCCCAGATAATCGAAGACGCGGCGGACCTTGCGCGCGAGCTTATCGATGGTCGCAGCCA
>NZ_NHSF01000068.1 GCF_016653295.1 Halochromatium salexigens
GTCGACAGTGGCTGTGGGTGTTGAAACATCATCATCACATGCTTTAATGATTACTCGAAGATGACCTTCATATCTCGCTGATCATGTAGGCTAACAAACGTGCCAAAACCTGGCGATTGTTGCTTGGACGCAACAGGTAAGCATCAGTTTCTTAAGAGATTATTTTTCGTCGGGAATTGCTGGCAACCAACCTGCCGAGCGCGGGGTTCAGAGATGGCTCCCTTCTATTCATCTACCAAACTGGTTGGGACCGTAAGAGCGCCTCTGCCTCGGGAGCGGTTTGTGGCTTGCCAAATAAATAGCCCTGGCCATAGTCGCACTGTAATTCACGCAGTATCTCCAGATGCCGATGTGTCTCGATGCCCTCGGCAATTATTTTCAGGCCTAGCTCCTTCGCTAGACTCGCAATTGAACGCAGAATGCTAGAGTCAAGGATACTCGCGTCCATGTTACGAACAAAGGCCATATCAATCTTCAGGATATCGACAGGAAATTTCGACAGATATGCCAATGAAGAATAACCTGTGCCAAAATCGTCAATCGCCACATTAACCCCCAACGAACGACTGACACTGAGCACATTCAGCGCGGTCTCGAGATGGTTAATCGTGGCGCTTTCGGTGATTTCTAGCTTTAAGGCAGTGGGTGGAAGATTGGTGACCTGTAAAACCGTTTCGAGATAATTCAACGTCTGCGGATGGATAAGTTGGGGCGCTGCCAGATTGACGCTGATGAGCAGGTCGGAGAACTCAGTCCGCCAGGCTTGCATTTGGCGACAAGCTTCGAGCAAGACCCAGTTGCCGATGGTGACAATCATGCCACTGCTTTCGGCGACGGGTACGAATTCGACCGGTAACACCAACCCTTTTTTTGGATGCTGCCAACGGACTAGCGCCTCAAATCCGCTGATGCGACCCGTCTTGAGTGTTACGATGGGCTGATAGTACACCTTAAATTCGGGCAGATGAGGCAAGTCGCCGTTGCTTCTACGAACAACGGAGTGAAGCTCGCGTTCAGTTTGAAACGATTCAATTTCCTCCGCCTCGATTTTGCCATCCACAATCTCCACGAGTTTTCCCAGGGCGCTGGCGTGACTGAGAGCGGCATGGGCGTCTTGCAATAGGTTCCGTTGAGAGGACTCATTGCTTAACGCGACGCCTACACTCGCGGTCGGGAAACCCTCTTCGCCAGCAAGCATTAACGGTTCGGAGCACCGTTTCTGAAGGACTTGGGCGATCTCTTCAACGGAGTCACGAACTGTATCGCGCGAGATGAGCAGAGCGAACTGAGCCCCATCCGTGCGAACGGGGAGCAGATCCCCACACCAGTGGTTCCAACGAACGCGTCCGTATTCATCGGCGATGCCGCGCAATCGACGTGCGGTTTCCACCAGTAAGGTGTCGCCGCATTGGGGACCAAGCACGGCGTTGATCAAATTATAACGCTTGAGTTCGACCAGGATCAGGGCGACATGCCGGCGAGACGGGCGCCGACGCAAAGCGCGCAGTCGTTGAGCCAGATTAACGCGGTTAGACAGACCGGTGAGAGGGTCGTGCAGGGTTTGGTAAGCGAAACGGCCCCCAAGTACGCTCAGACCGCCGCCCAGTAACGCCAGTACGGCGCTCCACAATGGAATCCAGAAGCTATGATGATGAAACACATAAAAATGCACGCCGATGAGTGCTCCTAAAGCACCCAAGGCCATCACCTGCAACAATAGCGGGCGCCGAATGCCCCATGCCGCGAGCGCACCGACCAAGCACCAAACAGCCGCCCAGAGTGTTTCTCCCCATTGCGGCATGAATTGCCATTCGTGCCTGGTCTCGGCGGCATCAAGAATCTGACCAAGAATATGCGCATGGATCAACACCCCAGGCGTTTGTACATACGTCTTGGCTAAGCGACTAAAGGGGATCAAATGCGAGTCTTTAATGCTTTCAGCGGTGGTGCCAATAAGCACAATGCGCCCACGAATCTTCTCGGAATCGACCCGCCCCTCCAAGAGATCCGTAAAACTGACCAGCTCCGCTGGCAGTGGATGTCGACGGTAGTTCAGTAAGATTTGAAAGCCGTTGGTGTTGATGTCGCGGTATCCTCCGCTGTGCCTTTGCAGTGGTCGAAAATGACTTTTCCCCAGCACGAAACCGGGTTTATCCTCGGGATCGTAGGGGGTCACGCCCTGCTGATAAAGAAAGTGCAAGGCCAACTGCATGGATAGGGCGGTTTCGACCTGTTGGTGTTGCTTTGCAAATAGCAGCCCACGTCGCACGACTCCATCGGGATCCAGCACTAAGTCAATAAATCCCAAACGAGCCTGCGGCACACCCGGCGTGGCCGGGATTTGATTGTTGGACTCATCCACACCTAGCTTGGACACGGCGATTACTCGCGGATCATCGAGTACCGCAAGGAGTTCCGCGTGTCCTGGTTCCTGTGGGAAATCGCGATAGATATCCAGCCCGACCATGGCGGCATCGTGCTCGAGCAGATGCTTAATGGCGCGCGCTAGGAGCACGTCTTTGAGAGGCCATTGGCGCAGGGCTTGGATATCGGCTTCCTCGATGCCGACCACCAGGATCTTTGGGTGTGGAGGTGCCGGTTCTTGCTCGGCAAGCAGATAGTCGAAGGTGGCCAGCTCCAACGGCTGCAACCACCCCGACTGCTGGACCGCGAACAGGATCGCGAACAAGCTCAAGGCCGCGAGAATCGCGGGCCCGTGGGGTGCCACATAGCGGCACCACCAACATCGCGCACCAGGCCGCGTTTGCACTGGTCGGGAGTGACGCATGGAGCTTCGATTATTCCAATGCGACTTGCTTCAATAACGCCGATCGCCATTCAAGATAGCGCGGATCCTCGGGATGTTGCTCCAGCAGTGTTTCCAGTGCGGCAAGGCTATCGTACCAGTAAGACGCTTGCGCATAGATCGCAGGCAGTGCCTCGGGCTCGGCCTGCCTGACCTGTTCGGCTAAATCAGGCGGGGCTGGTTTGTAAAAGAGCGTCGCCCGACTCATCACCGGATGTGGCTGTGCGCTGCCTTGGGCATTGCGGTCTTCTGGTGGAATCCAGTCGAATCGAAGAGTCCAGTCGTATTTTGTGCCAGGCTGCAAGGCGACCTGGTGATCTTCCAGCGCGAGCCGGTGAGTGCCGGCACGGACTCGTGGCAATTCGATCTCCAAGAGCGGAGGCCGATTATTGACTCGGTCCATAAAACCGACAATGATAATCTTGACGGGCGTTTCGATAGCCTGAGGCACCGACCAATAGAGCACGGGTTGTGAACGACTGGTCAATCCCATGGTTGGCGGCGACAGCACGCTGAGCTGAGGGATGGCGGAACTCGAACGCGAGGCACCCCCGACCAGACGATCTGGTTTGCCGTCAACGTCTGGCGGCACATAGAGGGGCCTTTCCCCGGCCAAGTTCTCGGCCAGCACCGGCGGAAGCCCGCAAGCCAGAACGGACAGCAACGTGGCTAACTGTAGAAAACGAGTCTTATTCATCGCTCATGATTCTCTCTAAAACCAATGCATGGGGTGGATGGTTGACTAGGGCGGCCACAGGTTCCGACCATGGAGGAGTTGTCAGGGCACGATGACGTATGAGGCCGTTGCGATCGAATAGTCGTCTGGGGGTTGAGCCGAGTCGGTCCACCGTAATTTTGCATCGACGTGCTGTTGTGTTGACGTCAGCACGACGTCATCGGCGGACACAGGTCGGCTCGACAAGACGGCGATGAGGTGGCCCCGCCCGGATGGTTCACTTGCGGTCAATTGTATGCCATCGTAGGTTCCCGGAACAGTGAGCGGGCGATTCGGCGCGAGCCAGACATCGTCGCAGCCTTGTTGAAAGCACGGGAAGGGATAGAGTTTCGACAGTTCACCCGTGACATCGATATTGAAAACCAGCAGATGTCCAGGTTGCGCGGTACTGACGCGAAAGCGCATGTTCTCGCCAAGCCGAATGCGTGGACCGGGTAAGAGTTCGACGTGGAGCCGCGCTGGATTTCCCGAGAGATGCATGGGTTCGTCGACAGGTTCAGGAACGGCGGAGCTGACAGTTTTGGGCGCGCTAGGCCCCGCGAGTTGACGCGCGAGGAGGCTGATTTTATCGGGAATCTGGTCTCGCCTCCTTGTCTTGACATCTGCGGTTTCGATGATCTCGCTCGTGTTGGTATCGACAAGACGGGCACTGATCGAGATGGTGCCAGCCCAGTCGCTGACGCTACCGCTGACGATGGCGTCGACGCCATACATTTCGCCAGCACGCGCCGCCATGCTGGATTGATCGACCAGGTAGCTTGATTGCAACTCCTGCTCTTCTAATACCTTGTTGAGCAGAACCCGCTCCATCAGTCTAAATTGCCCGGTTTTTTGGAGTGCGCGGATCATCCACTCGGCAATGATGGAGCCGGCATCGGCAATGCCAAGATTGCCAAGGACATCGAACTCGAGCACGGCAATGCGTGGTTTCGGGTTCGCTACCGCCGAGACCTCGGGCTCGTCAGCGTCGGGTGGCGCCGCTTCTTGCTCTTGCTCCTGCTCTGCCTGTGCGTCGAGCAAGGCCTCGGCTGGTTTTGCCTCGCCGAGTGGCAGTGGGCTGGGGCTGTCGTCATCGTCCAGCCAGAAGTCATCCATGGCCGATGCCGGATTGTCAATGAATGCGCCACCCGTGATCCCTTCAGCCTGGGTGCCATCTTCAGCCTGAGCGTCATCGGCGAGCGCGGTGGTTCCGAACAACGCACAGAGGACTCCTGCGACGACCAGCGCCCCCCAGCGGCCTGTTATGCCGCAGGTTGCGCGAGGGGCAGGCCTGTGTGGGGATATGTGTCGCCTCATCATGGCGCGGTATACAAGCCTTGCAGTCCGAGTTGTCGTCCTCCGCTGCGCAGGGCATTGAGTGTCGCCTCTGCGGCGGCGAGTGCATTCTGGGTTCCATCGAGTTCACGCAGGCGTTCGATGAGCCGGGGGAGGGGCTCGCTACTAGTCACGGCGATCATCTGATCGGCGCCGTAGGGCGGCATGACCTCAAAGGACAGTTGCAGCGGTTGCGCTAGGGGGATGGTCTGCGGGTCGCCGTCGAGCGGATAATGGAAATGCACGGTTCCGTTGCCGGACAGGCTGAACAGGGCGAAGTACGGCAATTCGATCTTGCCAAAATAAAAGCTCACCTGCTCGCCGCGCCGGTGTGTCCCGTCATCGGGCAGGATGCGGGTGCTGAGCCGGTCACCGGAGCGTTCGTGATTGAGTCGCTCGATCGCCTGCCATTTCTCGATCACGGCACGGATGTCGCGTTCCTCGAGATCGCGGGCGATGACGTCGCCGTAATGCGAGACCGCTTCTCTGGCATTCAGGTCGAAGATGATGTCCGGTGTTTCGCTCACGCCGCGGTTGATCACGCCGTCGAGGTCTTGGCTGAGCCGTTCGCTCGCAAACGGGTCGCCAAGAAGCTTGATATGGGGCTTCGGCCAGGTTGTCGGGCGTTGAGGTGAGCGCAGGCTGGCGATCGGTAGCACCACTGTCTGCCCCTTGCCCTCGGGTAACAGGTTGGGTGTTTGGCGCGATTGGGCTTTTGCGCGCACATTGGACCTCAGGTAATGCTTGAGTTCATCGAGGCTCAGCATGCCGTCACCATCCTTGTCCGCCGGGCCTTCCAGTGCGCGAGAAAAGGCCCAGCTCAGCGCACCGCGGATAGCCGGTTCCCCGGTCTGCTTGTCGTAGATCAGCACCTCGGGGACTTGTTCATGATCCTGTGCGGCCGCGAAGAAGGTGACGTTCTCCAGCTCTTCGGGTGCCCCCGTCGTGAGGTCGGACGGCGGTTCGAGCGAGAGCTGTTCGTCAGGGATTGTATAGGCATAGTTGCGGTAGGTCAGTCCGCTGGCTCGCGGGTCGACACTTCGGGTCAGGGTGCCTGAATGACAGGAATCGGCGATAAAGAGCACGCTGATGTCGCGTTCATTCGCTTTGGTAAACCAACCGTGCAGCTCATCGTCGTAGAGCCGTCCCGCTGGGCGCTGCTCTTTCTCGTCGAAATTGAACATGAGCAACACCTCGTCGAGCCCATCGGCTTCCGAGCCTTCAATGCGTTCAGGTTCCTGTGAGCCGTGCCCGGCAAAGGTCAGGACGATCATGTCACCCGGCTTTGAGCGTTCGATCAACGCTTGCCAGTCCGCGCTGAGGCGCTCACGCGTTGCCTCGGTGTCGAGGCGTTTCACCAGATCCCGGACGCCAATCATGCGCAGGGACTGTTCGATGTCGCTGGCATCGGAGACCGCGCCATGGAGCGGCATATGCTCATACTCATCGATGCCGATCACCAATGCCCGGGTCTCGGCCTGAACGCTGGTTGCAGCGAGCGCGAGCAGCAACACCAGGCCCCACAGCGGATTGCGAGGACGCGGCCTAACCACTGAGCCCATCAGGAATTCTCCGGCCAAATCAGCTCGACGCGACGGTTGAGCTGCCAGATCTCTTCTTGGCTGTAGAGGCTCGGATCACTGAGGACCGCAGGTTGTGCCTCGCCTTTGCCCTCGGTGTGGATCTGTCCGCGGTAGCCTCGGGTGCGCAAGAAATCGGCCAATGCCTCGGCTCGGCGTTGGGAGAGCGACTGGTTTTGGGTGGCGGGACCACGCTCGTCGGTGTGACCGACGATGGAGATGGAGTGTGGCGCGCGTTTCAGGAGCAGATTTGCCAGCTCTTCAGCCGCTTCGGACCCCTTGGGCGTGAAGTGGTCCGAACCACTTTCAAAGGTGACCGGTAGCGGAACACGCTTGACCGAGAAGCTGCGGACCGTTGTCAGCGCGAGTCCTTCGGCGGAGCCAGAGCGGTGATTGACCGGTGTGGCGACATAACGATCCGCGAGCATGCGCGCTTCGCTCGCCTTTTGATGCAGCTTGGCGATGACCGGTTCCGGCGGCTCGGCCTCGGTCACCACCGGGTCGTTGATCAGCGAGAGTGCCTGCTGATAATAGAGCGAGGATTGCTCGTAACCTTTCTGTGCGTGCGCAATATCACCAAGCATGGCAAGCGCCTGCCAGGTGCGGGCAAACTCCAAGGATTGCAGCAGCAGGTCTTTTTGCTGTTGCAGACTGGCCCCGGCTTCTATGCGCGTGTTCGCGACGCGCAGATACCCATAGGCAGCCATCCGCGAGAGCTTGGGTCGAAAGGCGTCTGGGCAGGTTGGCTCGGTGGCGATACGCTCCCGTTGCTCGGCAATGGTGGCGAGATCGCCGGTCCGCGCGGCTTGCTGAATCGTTGTCGAGAGTGACTCGCAATCCCCAAGGGCCGGTGATGCAACGGCGAGGGCGATCGGTAGTAGAAGAAGACGCGTTGAGTCAATCATTAATGCTGCTCCTGCTAGGTCTGATCCAACGGTTGACGGGCAAGATGTCGATGAAAAGCCCGCCAGATGGCCGCGAGGTCAACATCTAGTCTGCTAGTCTGCCAGAATCGCGCCCGGTTGCCTCGCTGCGCGAGACGATCCTGTCAATTAAACTGATCGTGCGCAATGTCGTGTCAAGTTTCAGTGACTAGACTTCGATGAGTGTAGCCGGAGCTTACAAAATTGTAACTTCGGCTGTCAGCCAAGATTTCCGATCGGTGACCGCGTTGAATGAGGAATGGAGTGATGAATCGCCTTCTTAGCCTTGGATTGCATGCTTGTGGGGTGTTGGCGCTCGTCTTGACGGTCCTGAGCCAGCCCGCGCTTGCGATGCTTTCCGCTGATCCTCTGCTACGCGTTGAGACCGGAATGCACACCGCGTCGGTCAGGGCGCTGGAGGTGGATCGGTCCGCCGGATTCTTTTTTACCGCGTCCGACGATAAGACCATCCGCGCTTGGGCGTTATCCGATGGCCGCTTGGTCGACACCTTTCGGGTTCCAGCTGGGAGCGGCGATGAAGGACGGCTCTATGCGCTCGCGGTCTCGCCGCAGGGGCGCTGGCTGGCCACTGGTGGCGCGACCAAAGCCGTGACCGAGGGGCGCGGTAACTATCACATCTATCTCTTCGATCGCGACAGCAAGGAACTCAGCACCTTCATCGCGAGCCTGCCCGATGTCGTCAATCATCTTTGCTTCTCGCAGGATGGCGCGTTCCTCGCCGCCTCCCTGGGCAGTGGTGGGATGCGCGTCTGGTCAGTCGGTGACTGGCAACTCGTGGCCAGCGATGAGGCCTACGAGGCGGCCAGTCACGGCTGTGCGTTCTCGCCGAACGGGCAACTGGTGACGACCTCGCTCGATGGTCATGTGCGCCTCTATGACGGCGCCTCCTTTGGTTTGCTGGCAAGGGCGCGTATGTCGATCGGTGATGAGCCGTTCGGGGCGGCCTTTGCGCCCGCTGGTAATCGTATCGCGATCGGCTACGCCGACACGCCCAAGGTCTCGTTGCTGTCCGCGAAAGACCTGAGCGAGCTGGCGGCACCGACCACGCGCGGGTTGAGCAAAGGCGGGCTGAGCAAGGTCGCCTGGTCCGAGGATGGGAGGCGTCTGTTCGCCGCTGGACGCTATCAGACGAAGGGGCAGTTCCCGATCCTGGTCTGGGCCGATGGGGGCTCAGGGGCGCGAAGCCTTTGGGAGGGGACCGCTAATATCGTGACCGATCTGAAGGCGCTGCCCGATGGTGGATTACTGGTGAGCACCGACTATCCAGCCTGGGTGAAACTGAGCGCGAGTGGCCATCAGGTCGATCTGCGCCGCGGTGTGGTCCCGGATTTTCGCGACAAGCTCGGCAATGCGTTGAAGGTCTCGGCCGATGGTCGGCGGGTGGCCGTTGGTTTGGGGTATGGCGCCAAGGATATGGTGCTGCTCGATCTCGCCGAGCGGCGTTTGTTCGAGGGCGCGGCCAATGAAACCTGGCTGCTCCAACGGGAACTGCAAGCGCTTGGCTATGATCCTGGTCCGATCGATGGTCAGTATGGACCCTCGACCGCCCGCGCGCTGAACGCCTGGCGCAAGGAGGCGGGGCTCGGCGGTAGCGGATTAGACGACGCGGTCAGAGGGCGCCTCGGGATCAGTCCTTTGACACCCGCCCGCACCAATGCGGCCGGCATCGATGTCAAACACTGGAAGAATGCGAGCGGTACGACACTGAACGGCCAGCCCTTGCCACTCGATGCTTACGAGACATCGCGTGCATTCGCGATCGCGCCGGATGGCGATAGCTTCGTGCTCGGAACGAGCTGGTCTCTGCGTGCCTTTGAGGCGTCGGGCGCACTGCGATGGTCACGACCGATTCCCGACGCCGCCTGGGGCGTAAACATCAGTGCCGACGGCAAGGTCTTGGTGGCGGCATTGGGTGACGGAACCCTGCGCTGGTATCGCTATGCCGATGGCGAGGAACTGCTTGCCGTCTACATCCACACGCGCAGCCGCGACTGGGTTGCGTGGACACCCAAGGGCTACTATGACGCCAGTCCCGGAGGGGACCGCTTGATCGGCTGGCAGCTCAATCGTTTCGAAGCGCTGCCGGGGCTTGCCATTCAGTATGTGGTCCCAGGCTCTTCGGGGGCCCTGTCTGGATTGCTCGTCGGAGATGTCATTCAGGCGATCGATAATCAGCCGATCGACTCGCGGGAGGCGCTGGTGGCTGTACTGCGCACGGCTGCGGTGGGTGATTCGCTGAGATTCCTGATCTTGCGCGAGGGGGCTTCAAAAGATGTGGATGTGCTGCTCGCCTCGGCGCAACCTGGTGGACCGCCGCGGCTTGGCACGATCGTTGGCAAGGCGCTGAGTCGCGTTGAAGCATCGGACTTTTTCCCTGTGAACGTGTTTCGAGAACGCTTTTATCGGCCCAAGGTGGTCGAAACCGTCTTGCAAACGCTCGATGAGTCCGAGGCCATCGCGTCAGCGAACGTGCGCGGCTCGCGTTCGGTTGCCGAGGTCAAGGTCACGGAAACATTGCCGCCGATTGTCGATATCCTGCAGCCAACCGATGGCGATACGTTCACTGATGAGAATGTGACCATCCATTATCTCGTCCGCAATCCAGGCGGAGAAGCGGCGAACAAGGTGCAGATCCTTGTCGATGGCCGCCCGCTCGATTCGGCGCGTGGACTGAAGCGGATTCGAGCGGAGCAGGATGTGCAAGCGAACGCCGGCGATACGGATCACGCCAATCCGCCCCAGTCGATGACGATCCCACTGCCGGAGCGCAATGTCTCGCTGACGGTGATTGCCGAAAACGCCTTCGGAACATCGCCACCGAGCACGATCCAGCTCCAGTGGGCGGGGGAATCATCGGCCGAACCGCCCCCGAAGCCAAGGCTCTATGCGCTAGCGGTCGGTATTTCCGACTATAGCAATGAGAGTCTATCGGATCTCAAGTTTGCATCGAAAGACGCCGAGGATTTCGCCAATATTATCAAGCAGCAACAAGATGGCTTCTATCGCGAGGTGACCGTTAAAGTCCTGCGCGATCCCGAGCATGAGCAATTTCGTGACGGCTTGGCATGGCTTGGTGAAAAGACTTCCGGAGACGATGTCGCCATGTTGTTCGTGGCCGGGCATGGCGTTAACGATGAAAATGGCGATTACTTTTTCCTTGCCAGCGATGCCAACCCCGACCAGATCGCGCATACTGCGGTTCCCCATGATGAAATTCGCGAATCGCTGTCTTCGTTACCTGGCAAAGTCATTGCATTCTTCGATACCTGCCATTCCGGTAATGTCATGGGCGGGATCGCCGATATCAACGGCGTCGTCAATGACCTGACCGCGGCCGAGAACGGAGTTGTGGTCTATAGCAGCTCGAGCGGTAATCAGGTGTCGCTGGAAAATCCGATCTGGGGGAACGGGGCGTTCACTAAGGCCTTAGTCGATGGCCTGGAAGGTGAAGCAGCCTCCTACGGCGATGAGATCACAGTCAAACAACTCGATGCCTATCTCAGTCACCGGGTAAAAGATCTGACCGAGGATCGCCAGACCCCGGTTACAACGACACCACCGGCGATTCCGGATTTCACGATTGCCGTGAGTGATCGCGAGTCGATCAGCGCGCGCGTTAGCGAGAACATCCATCCGCTAGCGGAACGATTCCCTAACCAGCGGCTCGTTGTACAAGACCAGCCGGGGGTTTTATGAGTGTTGAGCAACCACAGAGACATCAATGATGCGAAAACGCCTCCTCTTTCTCCCTCTGATCTTCTTCACCCTGGCGGCTTGCCAGACCACCATGCCGCAGGGCCCTGGGGTGGCATCGGATTACTACCAACGTGGCCAGGCAGCATTGGCGGTGGAGAATTACAGCGAAGCAATTGGGCATTTCAATGAGGCCGTGCGTCTGGACCCAAGATATGGAGAGGCATTTTATGGGCTTGGACAAGCCTATGAGTCGACCGGGCGTGATCGCCTGGCGTTGGATGCCTATCTCGATGCCATCGGTGTGCAGCCAAGCCTTGGTAAAGCGCAGGCCGCTGCCGGCAAGCTGTATTTCGAGCGCAAGGAATACAGTCCTGCTGAGGACTATCTGAAACGGGCAACAACACTGGTTCCAGCGGACCCTAATCCCTATTACTACCTTGGCGAGATCTACCGAATGGACGGGAAATGCAAAGCGAGCGTCGATATGTTCAAGAAGGCACTCGCGATTGATTCTGATCTGCTCAATGCCAAGGATGGGCTGAGGCGCACCCAGCGCGAGGTCTGTAAGTCTCGTCCCGCTGGATCAAGCACAACGTCGACACGCCCGGCAAGTCGCCCGACCTATCAAAAGACTGATGTGTTTACCGGTGGCGGACGCGCGTTGAAGGCGGACGAATGGTAGCTTCGCAATGACAATGCTCTGGAAGCCTTTGATCGGCATTGGTGTCGCTGTGTATGCCGTTACCTGTTGGAGCGGCAATCGTGAGTTGATGGCGGAGAACGCAGCGCAGCTGGTTCGTCTCAGCGATGCGATTGCCGAAACGATGGTGCCGCGGCATGCCGAGGGGCACTATGAGTTCTCGGCGCGGGTGGTTGGGCAAGGGCCGAGGCGCAGGGTGAGCATCGATGCGATGCGTTGGGCGGAACCGAGCCCTGCGCAAGCAAGCGCGCATCCCCAACCCGTTGTCTTTGCGCCATCGACATTCACAACCGGCCGTCGCTACCAGAGTTTGATCAGAATCAGATCAATTCCCGCACCCATCATCGGTCTGGCGCCCGGAGACCGGTCTTGGGCGAGCACGTCCCCTCTCCGGGGGGCGGCAAAGGCAAACAAGGTGTACGAACAAGAAATTGGTCTACCAACCTTGACGCCTGGGGGCGGAGAGGCGCTGAAATCGTGGTGAGCGAACGAGCCAGTGAGCTGCCTGATCGCTGCCATGTTGTACAACGACAGGCTGGGTTTGCTGGTTCATTTTTGATGAAGACAAGGTGTCAGGGGTTGCTATGAAGAAGAAATGGGTCTTGTTAGTGGCATTGGCTGCGACGTTCGTTATGGTGTCTGTGCAGGGTGTGGCAGGCAACAAGAAGCTGATGACGATCAATGCCGCGAAGGTCATTGCTGAGCGAGCCGTGGTCGAGAGTGTCGTTGGCCTGAAGGTGCGCAGTCGCGAAAGCGTCGAGGATTTGATCGCGCAGGAAGTGCGGGTGGACGCAAAGACGGCGGCGGCGATCAAGGGGATCGAGTACACCGATATCGTTTACGATCCAGACAAGGATATCGCGCGAGTTGAGGCCAGCATCAAGCTTGGCCGGGTGAGCAATATCGTTGGTAAGAATATCGACTTTGGCGGTCAGACCATCAAGCGTTTCGGCTTTGCGACCTCGACGCCTGCGATGGCAGGGCCACTCCAAGCGCTTCGCGCTGCCGAACTCGATGCCTATAAGCAGCTTGCAAAACAGATTGTCGGCTTCGAGATCGATAGCAACACCTCGGTACGAGACTACTTGCTGGAATCCGATGACGTGCGCGCTCGAATGATGGCGGCGATCTATGGCGCGCAATTGGTCGATCAGCGTTGGGACGAAGACGGTAATGCCTATGTGAAGATGCGACTGCGTTTCGGTGAAGTCGAGGATGTGCTCAACCAAAAGCTCAATTACGACGATGAGATGATCGAGGTCGAAGGTGTGGGCGCACAGGTTGATGATTTCAGTGAAGCACCGAGCGATAACGGTATGGAGATGGCGACCGGCGTTCGCCGTGGCGCGGAGATTCGTGAAGGCATGATCGATGTTCCTGTCTCTGGAAGTCTCGGCGGCCAGGGGCAGAGTGATCGTGACAATGCGGGCGGTGCGGTCGATTTGCTGCGCTAGTAGCAATAGGCGACCACGGATGTTCGGGCCAAGGACCGGTCCGCACGGGTATGCGGTAGTGGATTCACCGAGTGACCGCGTTGGATAGAGGGGGTAATGATGAATGACCAGGCAGATGGTGCGATAAGGCGCGGGCTGGCGCTCGGCTTGATATGTCTCGTGCTTGGTGTCGTTGGCCCCGTCCAGGCACAAGACACCATCGTGGTCACGGCTGAGGGATTAGCGGACCCCAATGCCGATACCTATGCTCGGGATAAAGGATTGTTGGTCGATGATCTGAGGCGCGATGCAAGGAGACAAGCGGTCGAGAAAGCAGTCGGGGTGTTTGTCGAGGGCAGCACCTTGGTCGAGAATTATGTCACGATCGAAGACCGAGTCTTGAGTGAAACCCAGGGGCTGATTAAACGGGTGATCAAGGAAAGCAAACCCTGGGTGGGCGAGGATGGATTCGCGCATATGCTGATCAAGGCCGAGGTATACCTCAAGGGGGTCGAGGATGCCCTAAAGACGATGTCCCGGCAGACACGCGTCAGTTACATCCGCGAGTATGGGAATCCTCGTATCTCGGTGTCGGTGTACGCTCAAGATGCCGATCGCGGCAGCCGACAGACGCGTTCCGATATTGCCGAGAACCTCTTGAAGGAACGCATTGCCGAGTTCGGGTATCGGGTCTGGTCGGAAGATGTGACGAAAGGCCTAAAGACCGAGATGATGGAGTCTTCGACGCTATCGAATCAGACCCAAACCACGGTGTCTGTCTCCCACCTCAAGGCCGCCGATTTTTCGATCCTTGGTCGTGTCAGATTCGATGTCAGGAATGTGACTTTGAGTTCCTCGGGGATTGAACTCAAGAAACATCTGATCACATCTTGGACAGTAAAGTGTGTCAATAATAATACCGGCGAAGAGATCTACTTCAATAACAAGATACCCCGGCACAATAGCTGGGCGACCGAGGATCAAGCGCTCGAAGATGTCGGACGGTTGATTGGACAAGAATTTTCCAAGGATTTCTTTGAGTCACACTTGGTTCAACCCAATCGTTTCTTCGAGCTGCGCGTGGTTGGTTTGCCGAGCTACGACATTGGCGTCTTGCTGAGAAAGGAGATGATTGGGCTACGCCCTTTCCTTGACGTCTCTTTGCGAAATTACACGAGCGACGGATTGTCCTTGTACGAAGTGAACTTTGCTGGCGGCCAGGATAACTTCGCGCGAACCATTAATAGCGCCGTCATCAAGCCATTGAATGCGAAGTTTGGAGAAGACGTCTTTGAACTTGATTCATTGACGCGGGACGTAGTGACGCTCGTGTTTCGATCTGATCAGAATCAGGACTCACTGATGTCCGAATTCAATTCTAAGCCGCCAGCGTCACTAGCGGACGCATCGCCGGCGCGAATCGCACGGGTTGCTCAGGATGAGACCACACTCAAGAAGGTCGAGTCCGTGAATCCAGCCGCCGTTGCGTTGATTTCCGGCACTGATGGCGGCGGTTCGGATTCAGCGGTGATGAATGAGATCAGTAACTTCTAGTCTTAGCGGGGCGTCCTTGCCCGGCTAATAAACGCGATTAGACAGCAGCTGCAGTCCAGTCGGAACCAGACTTGCACATGGTTGCGCTATCTTGATAGGTCTTTCCGTCTTTCACAGCAACCTGCGAAATGTTGCGGCATTGCTGACCGTCTGATTTGGTGTAGATCTCGCCTGGCGTGACTTTGAGTTCGGTCGGTTTTGGCTTTGGCGCCGAAGCGCCCGATTTCGACGACGTGGCTTTTGCCGTCTTTTTCGGCGACGGCTGCACAGTCGTGGTAATTGTCCTATTGGATTTTGCCCGTGCCGCGCGTGCTGTCAGTCGAGCTAACTCTTGTCGCTCACGCTCATCAAGGGCCGCACCGATGCGGTTTCCAATCAGGCCGCCAACCGCCCCGCCGATCAGCGCGCCAAGTGCAGTGTTGCCGCCTGTGTTGTTGGCAATAATGCCACCAAGTAGCGCGCCGCCTGCCGTTCCGATTGCCGTGCCCTTAGCTTCATTGGAATCCCCAGTGGTTGCAAGGCAGCCCGAGAGGCTCACCGTGATCAGGATCGCTGTAGCAAAGATTGCAAGTTTACGCATTGAAACCTTCCGTGCTTTGGTTAGATGGAAAGAAAAGGATTGGCTTGGCAACCCTAATCAGAAGATTATCGGAATAGGATCAAAAATACTAGACTGCCGCATCTGCCGCAGCCACTGAATATCAATTGAGTCGGCAAGGACGAAGTGGCACCCTAGCGGCCATCAATGTGGCGCTGCAGCCAATACTCGAGCAGGGCGACATGCCAGAGCTTGCTGCCCTGGATGCGGGTGTGATGCTGATCCGGGGCGTCCAGTAGCTGCTCGATGTAGTCGCGGCGATACAGCCCACGCTCGCGGCAGGCCTGGGCGTTGAGGATATCGCGCATGAAGTCCAGAAAGGCCCCGCGCACGTACTTGAGCGCCGGCATCGGGAAATAGCCCTTGGGCCGATCGATCACCGCATCCGGCAGCCGCCCGCGTGCGATCGCCTTGAGCGGATACTTGCCACCGTCGCGCAGGCGCAGCGCCGGTGGGCACCGCGCCGCCAGCTCGACCAACTGGTGATCGAGGAAGGGCACCCGCGCCTCCAGCCCCCAAGCCATGGTCATGTTGTCGACCCGCTTCACCGGGTCATCGACGATCAGGGTGGTCACATCCAGGCGCAGCACCGCATCGATGATCTCATCGGCGCCGGGCTCGGCGAGGCGCTCGGCGACATAGGCGCCGGTATGGTCTGGCCCGGCGTAGGCGAGCGCGACCATCCGCAGGTACTCGTCGTGATCGCGGTCAAAATAGTGGCGGCGCACGCGATCGACAGGATCCCCCTCGGTCTCAGCGGCGATGCGCGGGTACCAGAAATAACCGCCGAAGACCTCGTCGGCGCCCTGCCCCGACTGCACCACCTTGATCTCGCGCGAGACCTGCTCGGCGAGCAGATAGAAGGCCACCGCGTCCTGAGCGAACATCGGCTCGGTCATCGCGTCGACTGCTTCGGGCAGGCGCCGCAGCACCTCATCGTTCGGCACCCGGAAGCGGTGATGGCGGGTGCCGAAGTAGTCGACCACCTGATCGGAGTACTCGAACTCGCTGCCGGCCTCCTCGGGCGTGTCCTCGAAACCGACCGAAAAGGTGTGCAGATCGCCAACGCCGTGCTCGGCCAGCAAGGCCACCAACAAGCTGGAATCGAGCCCGCCCGAGAGCAGCACGCCAACCGACACATCGGCGATCTCGCGGCGCTTGCGCACCGCCGCCTCGAGCGCATCGTGGATGGCCTCGACCCATTCGGCATCGCTCGTCGGGAGCCTGGAACCGCTCGCGCCTCGGGTCGCCTCCAGCTGCCAGTAGCGCTGCTCAGTGCGGCGCCCATCGGCATCGATGCGCAGCCAGTGCGCGGGTGGAAGCTTGCGCACATCGCTCAGGATGGTACGCGGCGCCGGCACCACCGCATGTAGCGTGAAGAGATGATGCAGCGCCACCGGGTCGATTCCACCGCCGACCCCGCCGGCGGCGACTAGCGCCTGCGTGGTCGAAGCAAAGCGCAACCGGCCGTTGACCTCGCTCCAATAGAGCGGCTTGATGCCGAAGCGATCCCGCGCGAGGAAGAGCTGACGCCGGTTGGTATCCCAGATCGCGAACGCGAACATCCCGTGCAGCCGCTCGACGCAGCCTTCGCCCCAGGCATGCCAAGCCTTGAGGATGACTTCGGTGTCGCCGTCGGAGAAAAAACTGTAACCCTTATCACGCAGTTCACGGCGCAGCTCGGGGTGGTTATAAATGGTGCCGTTGAACACCAGCGCGAGCCCGAGCCCCTGATCGACCATCGGTTGATTGGAGCGCACCGAGAGATCGATGATCGACAGCCGCCGATGACCAAGCGCGACCGCGCCATCGCCATAGCTGCCGCCGTGATCGGGTCCCCGCGGCTGTAGGCGCTCCATCATCCGGGCGATCGCGCCTAGATCCGCGGGCGTCCCGTCGAAACGCAGTTCTCCGCAAATGCCACACATCAGCTCGTTACCTCTGCTAACCTATTTTTTCCTTGATATCCGACATCTCGGGCCTACGTTTTCATCGCTAGTCTTCCATTCACCCATTCCAACAACCGACCCAGCAACCAAGCTAGGAGAGTCAGTATGGCACACGAACTTCCCCCACTTCCGTACGAGAAAAACGCCCTCGAGCCGGTCATCTCCGCCGAAACCCTCGAGTATCACTACGGCAAGCACCACCAGACCTACGTCAACAATCTCAACAACCTGGTGCCGGGAACCGAATTCGACGGCAAGTCGCTCGAGGAGATCATCAAATCCGCGTCCGGCGGCGTGTTCAACAACGCCGCGCAGGTCTGGAACCATACCTTCTACTGGAACTGCCTGAGCCCAAACGGCGGCGGCGAGCCCACCGGTCCCGTTGCCGACGCGATCAACGCCACGTTCGGCAGCTTCGACGAGTTTAAAAAGCAGTTCAGCCAATCCGCAGCCACCAACTTCGGCTCCGGCTGGACCTGGCTGGTCAAGAACAGCGACGGCAGCGTCGAGATCATGAATACCTCGAATGCCGGCACGCCAATGACGCACGGCAAGACCGCGCTACTGACCGTCGATGTGTGGGAGCATGCCTACTATATCGACTACCGCAACGCGAGGCCGAAGTACCTTGAAGCCATCTGGGACAAGATCAACTGGGATTTTGTCGCTAAGAACTTCGCAGGCTAGACCAACGTTACAACCTCATAAGCCGCGCCGAACCTCGGCGCGGCGAGAGGGTGGTGAAGGTCGCCATACGCAGGCCTGTTGAAAACTGCTACCACTGTGTCCAGCCGCATGGCGGTTCCACGCCTTCGACACAGTACGCTTGCTGCAGGGCTCACTGGAGGTTGATACAGGTGAACCGGGAGCGCTGTGTTAAGCGACCTCGGCCAACTGTTGGGAGGTGCCTTTACCATAAGTTGGTGCACGACATTTCCGTGGCTTCCCTTCCGGTCCCAATGGAGGACACCTGCTTCCTCAAGCTCTCGCAACAGCTCTTAATGTTGCGAGGCATGATCTTTGCCTCTAATGCCTCGGGCTTATAGACGCTCAGTGCTCAAAGATACGATCCCTCGAGATCGCTTCCATCCGCGTGGCAAGCTCAAAATCCAACTCAGTCAGACCGCCAACATCATGCGTGGCTAGGTCAACGCGGACGGTCTTGTAGACGTTGAACCATTCTGGATGATGGTCCATCGACTCGGCCTCAAGCGCGGCACGCGTCATGAACCCGAAGGCCTCACTGAAGTTGCGAAACTGGAAGGTCTTATGGAGCTTACCGCCTTCGATGGTCCAAGGCACGTCGGCGCCGGTGTTGAGCGACTGTAACGAGGTTGCGATCGCGTGATCGTCGAGCTTAACTCGGTGCATGGTCAGCCTCAGGATGCGGTTTAGGAAGTGGCACTAAGGATAAGGAAGGTCAGCAAGACGCGCGCCTTCTTCAAGTCACCCGGAAACGCAAGACCGTTGTGACATTTCCGCGCGCGACCCGCGGGCGCGAAGTCTCGCGCCCTGCGTGCACTCGCACCTTGCTCTCGCTCAGGCCGCCACCCGGTTTTTCTCCTCGAGCTTGCGGATCAGCGGATACAGATGCTCGGTCTCGCGTTGAATGCGATCCAGTACCAAGGCGAACATCTGCTCGGTCTCAGCCAGGAATTCATCGTAATCGCGGATCTGCAACCGGCGATGTGGCTCCGAGCACCAGTCCTTCAGATACTTATTAAAAATGCGCTTGATCTCGGTAGAGCCAGAGAGGAAGCGGTTCGCAGTGTTCTTCACCGACTGATCCGGATACGAGATCAATCGCCCGCAGAGTTCGCGATCAACCAGTTCGATATGTTCACGTACCTTGCCGGTGTACTCGAAGAAGACATCACAGGCGGTCTCGGTATCACACATCTCCCGACTCTGGATCAGGTAGAGAAAGACATTGGAGAGCTCAGTGATCTTGTGGTTCTGAGCGTGCAGTTGGGAAAAGGCAGTCATGGGGCAGTAATCCTCCAAAAGCAATAGATTGCCCCCTCGGGGGTCTTGGTGGTTCGGTCGTTTTTGGTTATAACTACTAGCATAGCAGCGGCAAAGACACAAGGAAGCGACGAACAGGCGCCAACCAAGGACGCGGCGATGGCAATAGGGTGTGGCTCGGCGTCACGTCCCTGTCAGGGCGTCTGCGGACTCAATCATCGTATCGAACCGACCGCCGGGCAGCACCATCGGCAGCACGTCTTCGGCCTTGTCGACCCAAACGTCGACCAGCACCGGCCCGGCCATCATCAGGGCTTGCTCAAGTACCTCGTGCAACCGTTCGGGCTCCTTGACCCGCAGAGTCTCGAGGCGAGGATAGACCTGCTTGAGTCCGAGCAGGTTCGGCATCTGGCGCCGGCAGGTCTGGTCGAGTGCCATGCAATCCGGATCGCAGTCGTGGCGCCGTGCCAGACAGGTTTCATAATGATGACCGCCGTCCATCATATCTTCCCACTGGCGCACCATGCCGAGGAAGCTATTGTTGAGCACGAACATCTTCAGCGGGATCGCGTTCGCGACCACGGTCGCCAGCTCCTGGATGTTCATCTGGAAGCTGCCGTCGCCATCGATCAGCACCACCGGTCGATCCGGACGGCCATACCAGGCGCCGATCGCCGCCGGCAGCCCAAAGCCCATGGTGCCGAGGCCACCGGAGCTGATCCACTGGCGTGGGCGCTGGAAGCGATAATACTGGGCCGACCACATCTGGTGTTGACCCACGCCGGTGACCAGGGTCGCATCGCCGGCGGTCAGCGCCGAGAGGGTCTCGACCACCGCTTGCGGTTTGATGTAATCGCCACTGCCATAGGGTAACGGCAACTGCCGGCGCCACTCGCCGACCTGTTCCAGCCAGCGCGGATGGCGCGCCTGGCGCGTGCTGGCCAGCGCATGGTCGAAAAACGCGCTCAGCGAGGCGACCAGGTGCAGCTCGGTCTTGATCGTCTTGTCGATCTCGGAGGGGTCGATGTCGACATGCGCGATGCGCTTGCCCAGGGCGAAGTCCTTGACCGCGACGCGATCATCGAAGCGCCCGCCCAGGCTCAGGATCAGGTCGGCATCGCGCAGCGCATAGTTGGCCGGCACGCTGCCGTGCATGCCGGGCATGCCAAGATAATAGGGCGCGTCGAAGGGTACCGCGCCGAGCGCGTTGAAGGTGGTGGTGACCGGCACCTCGAAGCGCTCGGCGACACGACACAGGGCCGCTGCGGCGCCGGCGTGGATGATGCCGCCGCCGGCCTTGATCACCGGCCGCTCGGCGCTGCTCAGCGCCTCGAGGATGGCATCGGCGCGCGCGGGCTCGAACGGGATCGCCGGGCGATGCCGGCGCCGTGCCGGGTGCGGCGCCAGGCAGGCGGCGAGTTGGACATCCTTGCAGATATCCACCACCACCGGCCCCGGGCGGCCGTGCTGGGCCAAGGCGAAGGCCTCGCGCAGCATCCACTCGAGATCATCGACATCACGCACCAGGTAATTGTGCTTGGAGAGCGGCCGCGTGAAACCGACGGTATCGACCTCCTGGAAGGCATCGCTGCCGATCGCATGGCTCGGCACCTGGCCGGTGATGAAGACCGTCGGCACCGAATCCTTGTGCGCGTCGGCGATCGGCGTGGCGAGATTGGTCGCGCCCGGCCCGGAGGTGGCGAGTGCGACCCCGACGCGCCCGCTCGCGCGCGCATAGCCCTCGGCCGAATGGCCGGCCCCGCCCTCCTGCCGGCAGAGCACGAAGCGCGGTACCGGCTCACCCCGGCGCATGCGCTTGTTCAGCTCCACATGCAGCGGGATCACCGCGCCGCCGGTATGCCCGAAGATGACCTCGACCCCGAGATCTTGCAGGACGTCGAAGAGCAAGGCGGCGCCGGTGGGATGCAGGCTAACGGAATCGTTCATCGGCAATCGACTGGATCAAGGGGATGGATCGAAGAGGTAACTTTTTATGATAACGGGCCAGCCGGTGAGCGTGTTGATCGGCGCCAACCAACACGGCGACTCAGCTCACCGCCGCGAGCGCCTCGCGTGCAATCTGCAGCTCTTCATTGGTCGGAATCACCCAGACCTGGATTGGGCTCTGCGGACTCGACACCGCCCGCTCCTCGCTCGAGGCGGCGGCATTGGCCTCGGCATCGAGCTGGATGCCAAGCGGCTCGAGGCCGCCGCAGGCACGCGCGCGCAGTTCGGCTGAGTTCTCGCCGATGCCGCCGGTGAAGACCAGGGCATCGGTCCGGCCGAGTTCGGCCAGATAGGCGCCGATGTACTTCTTCAGCCGATGGGCGGTGACGCCAAGGGCTAGTTCGGCGGCCTCGTCGCCCTCCTCGGCGCGGCGCTGGATCTCGCGCAGATCATTATCGCCGCAGAGACCGAGCAGCCCGCTCTGGCGATTGAGCAGATCCTCCAAGCGGTCGTTGTCGAGCCCAAGTTGCTGGCTCAAGTAGAAAGGCACCGCCGGGTCGATATCACCGCAGCGGGTGCCCATCACCAGGCCCTCGAGCGGAGTCATGCCCATCGAGGTATCGATGCTGCTGCCCTCGCGGATCGCGGTCGCGCTGGCGCCATTGCCCAGATGCAGGGTGATCAGGTTGCACTGCTCGAACGGCTTGCCGAGCCGCTCGGCGGCGCGCCGGCCGACATAATGATGCGAGGTACCGTGGAACCCGTAGCGGCGCACCCCGTGCTCGCGATACAGATCATCCGAGATCGCATAACGGTAGGCGGTGCGCGGCATGGTCTGATGGAAAGCGGTATCGAAGACCGCCACCTGCGGGGTGTTCGGGAACAGCGCGCGCGCGACCAGGATGCCATCGAGATTGGCCGGGTTGTGCAGCGGTGCCAGCGGGACGACCTGACGGATCGCTTCGATCACGTCGTCATCGACACAGGTTGGCGCATGAAAAGCCTCGCCCCCATGCACGACACGGTGCCCGACCGCCAACAGCTCCGCGGGGTCCGCCAAGGCGCCGCTGCGCGCTAGGGCGCCGGCGATGCGCTGCAACCCCT
The DNA here is from genome assembly GCF_016653295.1 of Halochromatium salexigens. GTDB lineage: Bacteria > Pseudomonadota > Gammaproteobacteria > Chromatiales > Chromatiaceae > Lamprobacter > Lamprobacter salexigens. The sequence goes on from NZ_NHSF01000068.1 coordinate 22,327, forward strand.
GCTGGTGATCGGGCATCGCCGCCCGCTCCTCCAGCGTCTGCGCGCTGCCCTTGGCATCGGTCCAACTGTAGCGCAGGACGGCCTCGGGCTCGCCGATGCGGGTCACCGAGCCTGCGGCCGGCACGCTCCAATCATCACTGCGAAAGAGCTGGAACTTGATCGACGAGCTGCCGGAATTGAGCACCAGCACCTTCATGAGGCCTCTCCGATGGTCTGCGCTTGGATCGCGGTGATGGCGACCGTGTTGACGATATCGGTGACGGTACAGCCGCGACTGAGGTCGTTGACCGGCTTATTCAGCCCCTGCAGCACCGGACCGATAGCCACCGCCCCAGCACTACGCTGCACCGCCTTGTAGGTGTTGTTGCCGGTATTCAAGTCGGGGAAGATGAACACCGTCGCCTGCCCGGCGACCTCGCTATCCGGCATCTTCGAGCGCGCGACGCTGGCATCGACCGCGGCATCGTACTGGATCGGCCCCTCGAGCTTGAGATCGGGACGGCGCTGGCGCGCGATCGCGACCGCCTCGCGGACCTTCTCGACATCGGCACCCTTGCCGGAGGCACCCGTCGAATAAGACAGCATCGCAATGCGTGGCTCCACGCCAAAGGCGGCGGCGGTGCCGGCCGAGGTGATGGCGATATCAGCAAGCTGCTCGGCATCCGGATTCGGGTTTACCGCACAGTCGCCATAGACCAGCACCCGATCCGGCATACACATGAAGAACACACTCGAGACCAGCTTGGTCTCGGGCTTAGTCTTGATGGTCTCGAACGACGGCCGAATCGTATGCTGAGTGGTGTGCAACGCGCCCGAGACCATGCCGTCGGCGTCGCCGGTATAGACCATCAGGGTGCCGAAGTAGCTCACATCTTCAAGCGCGTCGAAGGCGATCTGCTCCGAGATCCCCTTGTACGCGCGCAGACCATGATAAACGCTCGCGTACTCGGAACGCTTCGGCGACTCGACCGGGTTGATGATCTGGATGGCCTCGAGCTTCAGGCCTAATTCGCCGATCCGGCGTCGAATCTTCTCCGGATTGCCCAGCAGGATCAGCTCGGCGACACCGCGCAGGCTGAGAATCTCGGCGGCGCGCAGGATGCGTTCGTCCTGCCCCTCGGGCAGCACAATCCGCTTGCGTTCGGACTTGGCGCGTTGGATCAGCTCATATTCGAACATCAATGGCGTGATGCGCGAGGACTCATGTAAGGCAATACTCTGCTGCAGCCCCTTGATATCGACCGCGCTCTCGAACACGCCCAGCGCAGCGGCGATCTTGCGCTCATCGCCGGGCAGGATGACCGACTCGACCTTGTTTACCGCCAGCGCCGTCTGGAAGGTATCGCGATGAGTGCAGAGCACCGCGACCTTGCTGCGCCGCAGTCCGGACAACAGGCGCTGGACGTTCTCGGCTGGCTTCAGCCCACCGGTGAGCAGCAACCCCGCAACGCGCGGGAAGGAATCGGCAACATCGGCCGCCAGGCTGGCGAGGATGATGTCACTGCGATCACCCGCGGTGATGATCAGGCAGCCATCCTCGACATAATTCAGGAAATCCGGCACCTCCATGGCCGCGACCTTATAGTGGCTGACCACTTGGTTCAGCGCATCGGTCTCACCGCAGACCAGCTCGGTACCGAGCATCTTATGGATTTCGCCGATGGTTGGCTTCGACAGCGCCTCGCTCTCGGGCAGTACATGCAGGGTCTCGGTTTGCGGCAACACCGCTTGCGCGCGGCGTTTAACGATGTCGACATAGTCCGGATGCACCCCATTGACCACGGTCGCCAACAGGTCACCGCCACGGTTGATCATCGATTCGTGGGCCATGTGTACCGCGTGCAGCGCCTCCTCGGAGCTGCGCTGGAAGCCTTTGACCACGACCACGATGCTGCAGCCGAAATTGTTGGCCAGATCGGCGTTGAAGTCGAATTCTAGCGAGGGCACCAGGCCGTCGTAGTCAGTGCCGGCGCAGAGTACCAGGTCGCACTGCTCGTCGAGCAACATGAACTTGTTCAGGATCAGCTTTAGCAGCTCATCGTAATGCCCGGCGGCAGCCAGCTCACTAGCCATTTGTGCGGTGCAACCGTAGAGCATTTCGGCCTGGAACGGCAGATCGTAACGATCGCGGATCAAGCTCGTCAGGCTGTCCTCCTCAACCGGACCACTGACTACCGGCCGGAAAAAGCCGACGCGCCGATTGACCGCCGACAACATCTCCATGAAGCCCAACACGACCACCGATTTGCCGCTGCCCGATCCGGCGCCGGCGATGTAAATACTCTGCATAAACGACAATCTCCATGGGTCCAGGCGGCGAGCGCCTGTGACCGGGTTAGCATCCAATGATCATGCCGCAAGCGCGGACAGGATAGGTTACGGCACTTTGACAGCCGTCCGCGCGCCCTTCAAAGGCGCGCGCGCTTAGCGCATCTGACGCAGGCGCCAGCGCTGATAGCTGGGCTCCTGCCGATAGGCCTTGCTGGTCACATAGTCGAGCACGTTGCCGAGCCGATAGAAACCGACCACCGAATCCACACGCAGGATCTCACGGCCCTGCTCGTCGAAGAAAATCACCGCTGGCGCATAGAAAAGGCCCAGATCCGAGGCCCAATCGCGTGCCGTGGTGCGCACGCCCGCGGGCGTGATGAGCGGCGTTGGCGCCCACAGGTCGAGCTGGACATTGTCCAGGCTGGCAAAGCCCTCGGCAATCGCCTGATCCTGCAGGGACTGACCATGCAGGACATCGCAAGGATGGCAATCCCCCTGCTCGAAGAACACGGCGAGAGGCCGCTCGGCCGGGACCCGGCTGCGATCGAGATTGAACGGCGGCGACTGAAAGAAGGGCTGATCGTGCAGATCGGCGGCATCGAAGACCATACGATTGTCGCCGCGCGCGAGATAGTCCCGGAACCGCTCTTCGAGGTAGTGCTCATCGGCGACGTACTCGAGCGCGGCGCGGAACTGATAGGGCGGATAGTACCCGCGCAGACGCAAGACCTCACGGCCTTGCGCGTTGTAGAAAATCAGCGTCGGCGTAAATTCGGCCTCCTCGCGCACTGCAAAATCGCGTTCGGTCAGGGTGCGACCGCTCAGATCGGTGACCTCGGCAACGCCCCAGATATCGATCGGCGTGACATCGAAATGGCGCTTAGTGTACTCGACGATGTCCGTCTCGGAGCCGAAGTTCACATCCATGAGTTGGTGGCAGTAGGCGCAGCGCTTTTGGCCGAAGTACAGGATCAGGCCTTTCCCGGCGTCGCGCGCCGCCTCGAGATCGGCGCGCAGGTCCAAGAATGGATCATTGAACCAGGGCGGATAGCTCAACAACGCATCGCGCGGGCTATCATCGAACGCATAGGCATCAGCATCGGCCTCATCGTTGGCAAAGCCGGGGGCCGAGAAGCCCCAGGCGAAGAGGAACGCCACCTGCAGAAAAACGGCTAGCGACTGACGGAGAAGCGGGCGGAAAAGATTCGAACCAGACATCGACGCGATCGACTCCAAGGGTAGGACGCGAGAGGCGCGCGCAATCAGGCGTAGCACTCGCTGTTGAGACTCAGGTTTGTGGCGTCGGTTCAGGCTGGCCCGCGGACGGTCGGCGCGGGCGCCGACGGCGGCGCTTCTTGGGCGTACCGCTCGCGGAGGCGTTCGGCCCAGCCGGCGCGGCAGTCCCGTTTGGCGCGGGCGCTCTAGCGCCGGCGGTTGCATCGGCGGTATCACCGGTAGAGGTCGCGCTCGACCTGGGCTTAGGCCCCGGCTTGGCTGCTCCTTGCCGTTCGCGTCGTGGGCCTCCGCGCGCGCCCGCGCCCGACCCGCGTCCGCCATCACGGCCACTCTGGCGCCCACCATCACGCGGACGCCGTTCGACCCGGACCCGGCTTTTGGAGTCAACCTCGGCGAGCAAGTCGGGCTCAACAGTGCTGATCGGGATACGCGCCCCGACGAAGGCCTCGATATCGGGCCAGCCCATCGCATAACTCTCGCAGACAAAGCTGATCGCTTCACCGGCCGCGCCGGCGCGCGCGGTGCGGCCGATGCGATGCACATAGTCCTCAGCATCATCCGGCAGGTCGTAGTTGATGACATGGGTCACGCCCGGGATATGCAGACCGCGCGCGGCGACATCGGTGGCCACCATGGTCGCGAGTTCGCCCTCCTGGAATTGCCGCAGCAGGCTGAGGCGTTTCTTCTGCGGCACATCACCAGAGAGCATCGCAGCCTTGAGCCCATTACCCTCCAGATAGCCCCAGACCCGCTCGCCTTCGCGCTTGGTGTTGACAAAAACCATGCTGCGCGCATCCTCGAACTGACGCAGTAACCCAATCAGCAAAGGCACCTTTTCATCGTTGGCGACCATGTAGCCGCGTTGGGTCACGCGCTCGGCGGTCACCCGCTCCGGCGTAATCTCGACCCTCTTCGGATCATTCATGTGCTCATAGGCAAGCTCCATGACCCGATACGACAAGGTGGCCGAGAACAGCATGCCGAGACGCTCACTTGGCGCCGGCAAACGCCGCAGCACGAAGCGAATATCCTTGATGAAGCCGAGATCGAACATCCGATCGGCCTCATCGAGCACCACCACCTCGACATGCCGCAGGTCGAACACTCGTTGCTTCAAATAATCGATCAGCCGGCCCGGCGTGCCGATGAGGATATCGACACCGGCGGCAATCTTATCGCGCTGGGCCTGATACCCGGTCCCGCCATAGACGAGGCCGAGCCGGAATCGCGTTTTCGCCGCGAGCAGCTGGGCGTCCTTGTGGATCTGCACCGCAAGCTCGCGGGTCGGCGCCAAGATCAACACGCGCGGCTGACGCGGTGGCTGCACGGGCTTGCGCGGCGCATTATCTTGCTCATCATTCGACGCGGCACTGGGCTCGGGTTGATCATCCCCAGACGCCTGATCCACGCTCGGCGCCATCCCCGCGGCCATTTCAAACTGCAGCAAGCGTTGCAACGCCACTACGAGGAAGGCCGCCGTCTTACCGGTGCCCGTCTGCGCTTGCCCGGCAATGTCCTGGCCGGCGAGCGCGAGCGGCAGGGTCTCGGCCTGAATCGGCGTGCAATAGTGAAACCCAGCGGCCTCGAGGCCAGCGAGAATCCGGGGATGAAGATCAAACTGATCAAAGCGGGTATCGGTGAGGTGAGTCTGGGGCATAGAGGACCGAACGGGTGAAGACGTGGCGGGCGCATCGATGGATCAGGATGCGCGAGGACTTGCAAAACTTGATATCTTTAGCTCAAATAGCATCCTAACGCTGGCGGCGGCTTGTGCGCCAGCCAACCAACCCGCCCCATCCCGTCTCGACGCACCACCCAAGAGCATCAGGCGAGAGCGATTTCGGCAACGAGCATCATCGCAACAAGCATCATCCCGGTGCGGCCACACTAGACCAGCCAGCGGGCGGTCTTGCTCCCGGAGTCATTGCCAGCATTGCGATTGCGTCGCCGCACAGGGTGCAGCCCTCCAGCTTTATGTCGACGTTGGCCTTACCACCGAAATCGACACTGCAACCTTTGACGGGCACAACCTGTTGGCGCCGAAACCCATAGGCTGAAACACGCATCCAACACCCCCAACGTGGAGAGAGACCGAAGTGAGCGAGAGAATCGTCCATGTGACCGACGACACCTTCGAGCAAGAGGTGCTGCAGTCCGATCAACCCGTGCTCGTCGACTATTGGGCCAACTGGTGCGCACCCTGCAAGATGATCGCCCCGGTGCTCGAGGAGATCGCCGAGGAGTACGAGGGACGCATCAAGGTCGCCAAGCTCGATATCGACGAGAACCGAGCCGTGACCGAGCGCTTCAACGTGCGCGGCATCCCCACCCTGATCCTATTTAAGAATGGCGAGGCCGAGGCGATCAAGGTCGGCGCGGTCTCGAAGTCTCAACTGACCGTCTTCATCGATAGCAACCTTTGAATCAGCCACGCACGCGGCCCCGGCGCCGGCCCGGGAATCACACGCGCAACCGATCCGGCAACATCGAGACGGAGCCAGGCCAGCAGACCGACTCCGAAACCCCCACCGCCAGCGAGCCCGCCTCGTCCCCGCCCGATCCGCCGCGATCCTCGCGCGGGGAGCGCCCCCGACCGTCGTCGAATAGACCATCCATGAATCTCACCGAGCTAAAACAGATGCCCGTCCCTGCGCTGGTCGACCTGGCGCAGTCGATGGAACTCGAGGGCGTCGGTCGCTCCCGTAAGCAGGACCTGATCTTCGCTATCCTCAAGGCCAAGGCCAAACGCGGCGAGGACATCTACGGCGACGGCGTGCTCGAGATCCTCTCGGACGGCTTCGGCTTCCTGCGCTCGGCGGCCGCGTCCTTCCTCGCCGGCCCCGATGACATCTACGTCTCGCCGAGCCAGATCCGCCGCTTCGCGTTGCGCACCGGCGACAACATCTCCGGCAAGATCCGCCCGCCCAAGGATGGCGAGCGTTACTTCGCGCTGCTCAAGGTCGGGGATATCAACTTCGATCGGCCCGAGAACGCCAAGACCAAGATCCTGTTCGAGAACTTCACGCCACTGTTCGCTCAGCAGCGACTCGGGCTCGAGGTCGGCAACGGCAGCACCGAGGATCTCACCGCGCGCACGATCGACCTGATCGCGCCCATCGGCAAGGGCCAGCGCGGCCTGATCGTTTCCCCGCCCAAGGCCGGCAAGACGATGATCCTGCAGAACATCGCCCAATCGATCGCGCACAATCATCCCGAGGTGTTCCTGATCGTGCTGCTCATCGACGAGCGCCCGGAGGAGGTCACCGAGATGGATCGCTCGGTGCGTGGCGAGGTGATCTCCTCGACCTTCGACGAACCGGCGACGCGCCATGTGCAGGTCGCCGAGATGGTCATCGAGCGCGCCAAGCGTCTGGTCGAGCACAAGCGCGATGTGGTCATCCTGCTCGATAGCATCACCCGCCTGGCGCGCGCCTACAACACCGTGGTGCCCTCCTCGGGCAAGGTGCTCACCGGCGGCGTCGACGCCAATGCCTTGCAGCGACCGAAGCGCTTCTTTGGCGCCGCGCGCAACGTCGAGGAGGGCGGCTCGTTGTCGATCATCGCCACCGCGCTAGTCGAGACTGGCTCGCGCATGGACGACGTCATCTACGAGGAGTTCAAGGGGACTGGCAACATGGAACTGCACCTCGACCGGCGCATCTCCGAGAAGCGCATCTTCCCTGCGATCAACATCAACCGCTCCGGCACGCGTCGCGAGGAACTGTTGGTGCCGGCGGCCGAGCTGCAGAAGATGTGGATCCTGCGTAAGATCCTGCACCCGATGGATGAGCTGGCGGCGATCGAATTCCTCCTCGACAAGCTCAAGACCACCAAGACCAACAACGAGTTCTTCGACTCGATGCGGGGCTGATGCCCGACGGTCCCATGCCCGCTCGGTCCCACCGATGAAGGCGATGATCCTGGCCGCCGGGCGCGGCAACCGCATGCGCCCGCTCACCGACCACAGCCCGAAGCCACTGCTCGAGGTGGGCGGTCGTGCGCTGATCGTGCATCAGATTCGGCGCTTGCGCGAGGCCGGCATCACCGAGCTGGTGATCAATCACGCGCATCTTGGCGAGCAGATCGAGCAGGCGCTGGGCGATGGCCGCGCCTATGATGTGCGGATCCAGTACTCGCCCGAAGGGCCGGGGCAGGCGCTCGAGACCGGCGGCGGCATCCATCGCGCGCTGGCGCTCTTGGGTCCGGAGCCCTTCCTGGTGGTCAATGGCGACATCTGGTGCGATCTGGATTACCGTCGCCTGCGCCTCGAGGCGCACGACCTGGCCCAGATCGTCCTGGTCGATAACCCGCCGCATCACCCCGAAGGCGATTTCGCGCTCCGCGCTGGGCGCGCGCGACTCGACGCTAACGGTGATCGCCAGTTGACCTTCGCTGGCATCGGCCTCTATCACCCGCACCTGTTCGCGGACCGGGACCCTGGCGCCTTCCCGCTCGCCCCCTTGCTGCGCGAGGCCATGGCGGCGGGGCGCTGTGGCGGTCTATACCATGCCGGCGTCTGGCTCGATATCGGCACCCCAGAGCGTTTACAGACACTCGATCGCATGTTAAGGAGCAGTCAAATGAAGCGGTAGGCGACCTTGTGCCGGAGCGGAGGCAGCAGCGCGTATGGGCCAGGACATCGGCGATCACGCATTCACCCAGGCCGATTTTCGCGCCTTCGAGGCCCGCTTGAAGGCCGAGACCACGCTGCTCGAGCGCTGGTTCGCCGAGGACGCCTTCGCCCCCACTGAGCACGAGGGCGAGCGCACGGTCGGCTTCGAGCTTGAAGCCTGTTTGATCGATCGCCGCCATCAGGCCCCGGCACCGGTGATCGACGCCTTCCTCGAGCAGGTCCAGGATCCGCTCGTCGTCCCCGAGCTAGCGCGCTTCAACCTGGAGCTGAATAGCACCCCGGAGCCCCTCACCGGCAATGCGCTGAGCCGACTCCACGCCGAACTCGAGCGAACCCTGGCGCATTGCCAAACGGCGGCCGCCACGCTCGATGCACGGGTCGGCACCATTGGCATCCTGCCCACGCTGCGCCCCGAGCACCTGGTGCCAGCGCAGATGACCCCGCGTCCGCGCTATCGCGCGCTCAATGAGCAGATCCTGCGCCTGCGCGATGGCGCGCCGTTCCGGCTCGAGATCGAGGGCGAGCAGCCACTGACCATCGAGCAACCCGATGTCATGCTCGAAGCGGCGGCCACCTCGTTCCAGATCCATCTCAAGATCGGTGCTGCCGAGTCGGCGCGGGTCTTCAACGCCTCCAAACTGCTGGCGGCGATCTCGGTCGCGATCGGCGCCAACTCGCCCGCTCTGTTCGGCCGAGAACTTTGGTGCGAGACCCGCATCCCGCTGTTCGAGCAAGCGGTCTCGGTCGGCGACAGCCCGCTACGCGAACGGGTCGGTTTCGGCATCCGCTACGCCGATCAATCGGTCATGGAGTGCTTTCGCTCGAACATCGAGCGCTATCCGGTGCTGTTGCCGCATCTGATGGATGAGCCCTTGGAGCAGCTGGCGCATCTGCGTCTGCACAACGGCACCATCTGGCGCTGGAATCGGCCGTTGATCGGCTTCGAGCCCGCTGCGGCCGGCGCTCAACAGCCCCATCTTCGGATGGAGCATCGGGTCGCGGCGGCGGGGCCCTCGACGATCGACAACATCGCCAATGCCGCACTCTACGTCGGCGCCGTGCATGCTCTGGCGAGCGAGTCCAGGCCGCCGGAGCAGACCCTGACGTTCAATCAGGCCAGGGTCAACTTTTATCTCGCCGCCCGCTATGGGCTGGCGGCCGAGATCCTCTGGTACGACCACCGAGCGCGGATGCCGATCCATCGGCTCATCCTCGAGCGGGTGCTGCCCAAGGCGCACCTTGGGCTGGAAGCGCTCGGGATCGACCACGGCGAGATCGATGACTGGCTCGGCGTCATCGCGGCGCGCGCCCGCACCCGTCGCACCGGCGCGACCTGGCAGCGCGCCTGGGTGGCCAAGCACGGCCCGGACATGGCGGCCTTGACCGAGGCGTACCTGGCATGGCAGGCGAGCGGCAAGCCGGTGCACGAATGGACGCTGGACTGAGCGCGAACTGCTTGGATCGGACCAGCTCAACCCGGCCCAGATCAACCCAGCTCGACTACTCGCCAACCCCGGTGTCGAGAGAGACGCCCTTTGCCCGCTCGGCATCGATGTGCCGCGGCAGCGCGCTCAAGATCGCCTGCACCAGGGTTGCGAGCGGGATCGCGAAGAACACGCCCCAAAAGCCCCAGATGCCGCCAAAGACGAGGATCGCGACGATGATGGCCACCGGGTGCAGATCCACCACCTCGGAGAACAGCACCGGCACCAGCACATTGCCATCCAGCGCTTGGATGACAACGTAGGAGACGGCCAGCCAGACAAAGCTTGGCCCCCAACCCCACTGAAACCAGGCAATCAGCACCACTGGAATGGTCACGATCGAGGCCCCGATGTAGGGGATGATCACCGAGAGCCCGACCAGCACCGAGAGCAAGAGGGCATAGTTGAGCCCGAACAACGAGAAGGTGGCGAAGCTCACGGCCCAGACGATGAGGATCTCCCAGACCTTGCCGCGGACATAGTTCGAAATCTGCACATCCACCTTGGTCCAGATATCGCTCGCGATGGCGCGATGGCGCGGCAGCCACTGCCGGAACCAGGCCAGGATCAAGGCTTTGTCCTTGAGGAAGAAGAACACCAGCAAGGGCATCAGGATCACATAGACCAACAGCGTGATCACGCCGACCACGGAGGACAGCGACAGCGACAGCAACTGCTGACCGAGTCCGGCGATATCGCGACGGATACTGCCGATGAGTTCTTCGATCTGAGCGCTGGTGATGAGATCCGGGTAACGCTCGGGCAACTGCATCAGCGCCTGCTGCCCGTGGGCGAGCATGCTCGGCAGTTGTTGCAACAGGTCGCGAATCTGGCGCGAGACCGAGGGCAATACACCAATCAGCATCGACATCACGAACAGCATGAAGAGCGTGAACACCACCAGCACGGCCAACCAACGCGGCCAGCGCAGGCGCTCCAAGATCCCGACCAGCCCCTCGAGCAGATAGGCCAGGACGATGCTCGCCAGCACCGGCGTCAGCATCCGACCGAAGAACAGCAGGATCGCGAACAGGACCAGCAGCACGGAGACCAAGGACAGGATTTGTGGGTCGGAAAAAAACCGACTCAGCCAACGGGTCAAGGCGTGCACGGGCATGGCCGACGACTGTTGGTCAGAGGGGCTGTGCATCCTGGTTGGTACTCGGATCTGGCTCCTCGGCGGACCTGGAACCCTGGGTCTCGTAGCGCGCAAGAAATAATCTCTCAAGTTCGTCGATCACCGCTCCCGCGTCGCGTCCCTGCAGCACATGCGCAGCCATCAGGGCCGAGGTTTCATGCAGCATCTCGCTGGGATCGAGCATCGGGTAGACGCGACGTAGGCGCTTGATGGCCGCGACAACGCTTTCATCCGGCGGGCGCGGCTCATGTTGTGGCGTGCTGGGCGGGGTCTCGACAGACGCGCACTCGCCACCCGCTGCTCGCAAGGCGGCACCACCCGCGAGCAGAAACTCGCCAAATGCCATCAGGGTCGCTCGGTCCTGGGCATTGAGTGCGCGCAGAATCTTGAGCATTCGGCGCTCGTGCGCCGAGGCGCGTTCCATCGGAATCATTTCAGCCCCTGACTCATACCATTCCTCATGCCATTAGCGAAGTGTCCGATCCTTGCAGTATGCCCGAGCAAACTCGAGCAGTTCCTCCATCACCCGCAGCCTAAACTTGTGTTTCTGATGCACAAAGGAAAACGGCCGAAACAGCGGCGGTTCAAGGCGTAACGCGACCAAGGTTCCAAGCTTCAGTTCTTTCTGAACCGTCGCCTTGGAGACGATGGAGACACCCATGCCTGCTTCGACCGCCCCCTTGACCGCCTCAGGACTGCCAAGTTCCATGGCGACCTTGAGCGCACCAGCCCAGCCGGGGAGGCCATCGAGGTAATCGTTGATTACCTCACGCGTACCAGATCCCTCTTCGCGGCAGATGAAAGGATAATCCAGCACACGCCGGCAGGCCACGGGGCCCAGCAAGGCGAGATCATGGCCCGGCGGGACGATCGCGACCAACTCATCCTGCTTACAGGGTTCGACCACCAGGTTGCGATTCGCGACCGCGGACTCGACTACGCCAAGATCGATTGCATTGCGCTCAACCAGCGATACGATCCCCTCGCTGTTGGAGACCTTCAGATGGATGGCGATCTCCGGGTAACGCTTTTTGAAGTCGCCAAGCAGGGTCGGCAGCATGTATTCCGCGATCGTCGTGCTCGCGCCAATGGTCAGCGAGCCGCTGATGTCGCCGGTGAGTTCTCGCACGCCCTGTTCCATCTCGGCATAAAGCGTGAAGATGCGATCCGCGTACTCGAACACGCGACTGCCGGCATCAGTCAGGCTGATGCGGTTTCTACCGCGATCGAACAGCCGCGTATTGAATTGTTCCTCCAACTGTCTGACCTGAAAGGTGACCGCCGGCTGCGTCATGTGGAGCGCCTCGGCCGCCTTGGTGAAGCTCATCAAGCGTGCCACAGTATGAAACACCTGCAGTCGACGGTCTGCCATGGTCTCCTCGATGCCGCGTTCAGCCGGTGACGTTATAGCACAGGCGTTGCGTCTCAGCCCGCGCTGCTCGCGATTGCACGCAACAACAAATTCGCAACATATCTGGATTTTTACAACAACCTGGTGTAGGTTCCCCCGAGAATTCGGCGAGCGCCTACAAGAGCGCTCATCTACACAGCCCAAAGAGTCCGTATGAGGAGGCCGACCTCGATGTCTGAAAAACGCAATATTTGCGGATCACGGCTTACGACTGCCTGCGCAGTGATGGGCGTTTGCATTTCATCAAACCTCCAGGCTTCCGGGTTTGCGGTACCAGAGCTCTCCGCGACTGGCATCGGCACCGCCAATGCTTTGGTTGCGAATCCAGTGGATCGCGGTGCCGTGCCTTACAATCCGGCGGCGCTTGCTTTCCACGACGAGAGCTGGCTATCGGTGGGCAGCCTGCTGATTGGGCCGGAGTTCTCGGTAGACACCGCCAATGGCAGCGGCGACAGCGCTGGTGCGAATTGGCTTGCCGCGCCCATGCTTCAGGGCGCCATCAAGCTCAATGAACGCTGGTCGGCAGGCTTCAGTGTCAACGCGCCGTTCGGCCTGGAAACGCGCTGGAAGACCAACACCTTCGCACCGCTGAGCGGTAGCATCCCGTTACCACCTCCGCCTCATGGTCCAGGCGGCAGCGTGCCAGCCAGCCCCCAGCCGACGCAAAGCAGTCTCGAGATCCTCGACGTCGTACCCACTCTCACCTACGCCCTCTCGGATGAACTGGCGGTTGCCGTTGGCGCTGATCTCTACTGGGTAAAGTCGGCCAAACTCAACTCATCGATCACCCAGCTCGAGGGTGACGGCACCGGGCTGGGATTCAACCTCAGCGCGCTCTACGCAAAAGGGCCTTTCAGCGCGGGGATCAACTTCCACTCGAGCACCACCATCAATGTCGAGGGCAGTTACAGCGTCCTGAACCCGACGTTGCTGCTCATCGGCGCGCTGCAACCGAGTCAAACGGCGGAACTGGATCTGGATTTGCCGTGGCGGCTTCAGCTCGGCGTCCGTTACGCGTTCACCCCGGCGCTTGCGGTCGAGGTTGATTGGACCCGTAATGGCTGGAATACCTTTGAAGCGATCCAGGTGACGGGTGATCTCAATGGCGCCATCCTCTTCGAGGATCGAAACGATTGGGAAGACGCTAATGCCTATCGACTCGGAGTCACCTATCAGCTCCAAGAACAAACCCAGCTGCGTTTTGGCTATGCTTATGACGAAACACCACAGGGCGATGCATACTTCAGTGCCCGGGTTCCAGATAACGACCGCCACTTGTTCGGTATCGGCGTCGGCCACCGCTTAGGCGATGGCTGGCAGATCGAGGCTGGCTACATGTATGTGAAGTTCGAGGAACGCAAGTACCGCAGTGCCACCCTCTATCTGGGGGATGCCGAGATCAATGGTACCGATGCCATCGACGGCGATTACGAAGCCAACGCACATCTCATCGGACTCGCCGTCAGCAGGTCATTCGACGCCTTCTAATATAAGCGCCATTGCCAGCCTCCTAAGCGCATACACCTCGCCGCGCTTTTTAAAGGCCGCTCCGATCAGAACGGCCTTTCTTTTGCGCCAGTGCCTAGATATACAGACAGATATCGCTCTCGCCCGCGAACTCGAAGAAGGCTGCAGCGCCGGCATACTCGATGCCGTCGATAAATTCCGAAGAATCCATATCGAACAAGTCGACCGTCATTTGACAGGCGATCAGCTTCACGTCCGCCTCTTGGCAGAGCTCGCGCAGTTCATCGACACTAGCGACGCCCTTATCCTTCATCTTCTTCTTCATCATCCCGGTCATCATGCCCTGCATACCGGGCAGTGTCATGCCGAGAATCGGGAACCACTTATCCATGCCCATCGGCATGGGCATACCGGGATTGCCGAGCGGCGTCACCTGCAGCTCGAGCTTTTTCTTCAGCAATTGCAGCCCGTAGAAGGTAAAGAAGATCTGTGTCTCGTAACCGAGCGCAGCCGCAGTCGACGCCAGGATGAAGGGGGGGTAGGCCCAATCGAGCGAGCCCTTGGTGGCGATGATGGCCAGTTTTTTATCGTCCATCGTTTCCTCCCAGTGGAGCCCGGTGGCCGAGCCCCTGTTGTGTTTCAAGGGGTAAGCCGGAGGTCAGATCTTCTTGATCATGAAGTGAAACTTGCCACCGTCTTCCTTCGATTCCACCAGCTCATTTCCGGTCTGCTTTGAAAAGGCATCAAAGTCCTTGACCGAGCCGGGATCGGTCGCGATCACGTGCAACACCTGATCCGCTTCCATACCATTGAGGGTTTTCTTCGCACGTAGGATCGGCAGGGGGCAGTTGAGACCGCTTGCGTCTAGTTCTTGATCGAAGTCCGCCATCGAATAAACCTCACACTCTGTGTTGGAAAACGGGAGACCCGTTTCTAGTCTAAGACCCACGTTTGTGCGTTAGTATTTCAGCACAAACGAAGCTGCTGATTTTTAGCTCAAACCAAGCGAAAAGGCAACATCGGGAACATGCCATCGAGCCCGGTGCCCAAACGTTTAAGCGCCGCCGAGCGGCCCGAATGCGTAGCCGTGGCGGGCCCAAGCAATGATGCCACCGCGTAGATTCAGGGCATTGTCGAACCCCTGCTGGGCAAGAAATTGACAGCAGTGATACGAGCGTGCACCGCTTCGGCAGTAGACCACCATGTCTCGGTCGCGAGGCAGCTCCGCCGCGCGAACGGGGATGACCGCCATCGGGATGTGGATGGCATTCGGCAAGGCACCTTGTGCGACCTCCGAGGGCGTCCGAACATCGACGAGCAGGATATCGTCGCCTTGGCTCAGCCGCGACTTGAGGGTTTCGGAATCAATCTCTGTGACCACCTTAGGCTACCCAATCACCAAGTATTTCAGTATATTAACATGTCTGAAAGCAGGCGTCGCCGGTTCTTGCCCCGATGATCCGCCCCAGACAGCCGGAGTACGGCGTATGATCATTGGTCTGATGGGCGCCTGATTCCAGCCCATCACCAGCTCGCAAGCCCGGCCCGAGCGTGCTGCGGCCTGCACCAGCAGCGCAAGCGAGCGGTTCCGACTCTTACAGTTTCGCCCCGAGAGGCATGCTCAACGATGGAACACCTCCCCATCTTCCTGGATATCAAAGCGAAGCCCTGCCTGGTCGTCGGCGGAGGCCCGATCGCGCTGCGCAAGCTTGAGAACCTGAAGCGCGCCGGCGCCCAGATCCACGTCGTGGCACCGACCTTGACGTCCGAATTCCGTGCGCGCGTCGATGAGACCGAGATCCGCTATCACGCCCGTTGCTTCCAAGAGGGCGACATCGAAGGCATGCGGTTGGTCATCGCAGCCACCGATGATCGTGACGTCAATCGACAGATTTCCGCTCTCGCCAACGCGCGCGGCATTCCGGTCAACGTCGCCGATCAACCCGAGGACTGCACCTTCATCATGCCCTCGATCATCGACCGCTCGCCGGTGGTAGTCGCCGTCTCCACCGGCAGCGCCTCGCCGGTGCTCGCGCGCATGATCCGGGCGCGGCTGGAGTCCCTGGTGCCGGCCGGTTACGGGCGCCTCGCCGAACTCTGCGCCGACTATCGCGACAAGGTGAAGGCGCGCTTCGAGCAGCAGCGCGATCGCCGCCGCTTCTGGGATCGGGTGCTGCAGGGCGGGGTCGCCGAGCGCATTTTCTCCGGCCACTTGGCCGAGGCCCAGGTGGCAATGGAAAAAGAACTCGCTGCCGGCACCCAGGCCAGCACGGGCGAGGTCTATCTGGTCGGCGCCGGCCCGGGCGACCCGGACCTGCTCACCTTCCGCGCCCTGCGCCTGATGCAGCAGGCCGATGTGGTGGTCTACGACCGTCTCATCGCCAAGCCGATCATCGACATGGTGCGCCGCGATGCCGAGCATATCTACGTCGGCAAGCAGCGCAATCAGCACACCATGCGCCAAGAAGAGATCAACCAACTGCTCGCCCGCCTCGCCAAGGACGGCCACCGCGTGCTGCGACTCAAGGGCGGTGATCCCTTCATCTTTGGCCGCGGCGGCGAGGAGATCGACACCCTGGCCGCCGAGGGCGTGCCTTTCCAGGTGGTGCCCGGTATCACCGCCGCCAACGGCTGCGCCTGCTATGGCGGCATCCCGCTGACGCATCGCGACTATGCGCAATCGGTGACCTTCGTCACCGGCCACCTCAAGGACCACAGCATCGATCTGAACTGGCCCCAGTTGGCGCAGCCCAATCAGACGGTGGTATTCTACATGGGCCTGGTGGGGCTGCCGCAGATCATCGACAAATTGGTCGAGCATGGGGTCTCACCGCAGATGCCGGTGGCGCTGGTGCAGCAAGGCACCACCCACATGCAGAAGGTCTATGTCGGCACCTTGGCGACCATCCTGGCCGAGATCGAGGCCGATCCTCCGCAACCGCCCACCCTGGTCATCGTCGGCGAGGTGGTGCGATTGCGCGACAAGCTGGCCTGGTTCAGCACCGAGCCCGACCCCGAACAGGGCGCGACCACGCCGATCCTGCCCGGCGACTGAGTTTCTCGTCCCCGATTGCTATAATCGCGCGTGATCAGTGACAACGGATACACGGAGATCCATCCATGCCAACCTACGATTATCGCTGTGAGAACAACGGCCAAGTGGTCGAGGTCAATCATCGCATGAGCGAAACGATCAACACCTGGGGCGAGCTCTGCGAACGCGCCGAGATCCCCTGTGGCGACACCCCGGCCTCGACCCCGGTCAGCCGCATGGCCACTGGCGGCAACCTGATCTCGAGCAGTGCGCTCGGCAGCGGTGCCGCGCCAGCGCCCGCCTGTGGCGCCGGCGGCTGCTGCCCTACCGGTGTGTGCGGACTCGACTGAGACGCGAGGACGCCGGCCCGCACAGTCTTAAAGAGAGGACGCTCAGTCCCGATCCAGCGCTTGGCCACCGAGGTCGATGGGCACATCGACACGGCGGCCCTCCCTGAGAATCGCAAGCGTCACCCGGTCACCGACCTGATACTGCTCCAGGACCTGGATCAGCTCCTCCATCTCGCTGACCGGATGTCCGTCTACTCGCTGAATGATGTCGCCCGGCAGGACTTCCCCTGTCGGGCTCACCCGCGTCTCGATCAGCCCAGCGTTCTCAGCTGGAGAGCCCGAACCGACGCCGAGCACCAACACCCCTTCGACCCCAAGTTGTTTCAGGATCGGTTGGCTCATGCCGTCGTCACCCACAATGCCGATATGCGGTCGCATGTAACGGCCACGCGCAATCAGCTGCGGCACCACGCGATTGATGGTATCCACCGGCACCGCAAAGCCGATCCCGGTAAAAGTGCCCGAGGTGCTGAAGATGGCCGTATTGATACCGATCAGCCGCCCCGCGCTGTCGATCAAGGGGCCGCCTGAGTGACCTGGATTGATCGCCGCGTCGGTCTGGATCAGGCTACGGATCTCGCCGGAGCGCTCGTTATAGACAGTGCGTTCCAAGGCCGATACCACGCCGGTGGTGAGGCTGTAGTCAAAACCAAACGGATTGCCGATCGCAAACACCTTCTGCCCCACCCTGAGATCGGCACTACGGCCGATCGGCACAGGCGTCGGCGCCTGCCATGCACCGCTGATCCTGAGCACGGCCAGATCATGGGCCGGACTTTTACCGACCAGCTCGGCGCGGAAACTGCGCTGATCGGCTAGTCGCACCCAGGCCGCGCTGGCCTCGGCGACCACATGCCAGTTCGTCACGATATGACGCTGGTCGTCCCACACGAAGCCCGAGCCGGTGCCGCGCCGAACCTCGCCGGGCTCCCGCGTCCAAGGGCTGACCAACTGATTCGTGGTGGTGATATACACCACGGAGGGACTGACGGATTCAAAGATCGCGATTGTCGAACGCTCATCAGCCGCTAGCTCTCCGCGCGCCGTCACGGCTCTTGGTTCCGCCGCGCGCTCGATCAGCCACATCTCGATCCAGGGCCGGAACGCTAACAGAGCAAGAAAGGCGATAACGGCCCAAAACAGGGTGCGGGACAACTGGAATCCGTGCATGGTACTGGGGCTTCAACAAGCGGGAGCAGAGGACTTGGCTGCCCAGAATAGCGACTCTGCGGGATAAGCACCGTAAATTCGCCGCATGGATTGTTCAATCGCAACGCTCATGTGGGCTGTTTGGCCGTATAATCGGGTATCACGTAGCGGATCCACACGCGATTCCGCTGCGCACTCATGGGCATGGTCCTCGGCATCGGTCCAGATGCGGGAAATCCCAAACCATCGCCCCCATCTTCCCAAACATGCCTCGGCAGCCGCGTCTTGATTCTCCAAACAGTCGCAGCGGCCAGCGCGATGAACCCATCATCCATCGACCCTCAGGAGTTCTCCTATGAACCTCGTTAAGAATGTCGGACAAACCGATCGCAACATCCGTTACGCCGTCGCCGGCGTCCTGGTTCTCCTCGGCGTCATCAGCGCCTCATGGCTGTTGAGCGTGCTCGGCTTGATCGTGCTCGCAACCGCTTATCTCGGCACCTGCGGCGCTTACATCCCGCTCGGCATCAGTACCAAAAAGAACGACGAGCAATGATCTGAGCGGCAATCGCTCGTCTCGGCACAAGGAAGTGCCACCTCACCTTTATCCATGCGCACCGATGACCAACTCCGCCTTCCTCATCGCGGCGGAAGGCCTGGAAAAACACTACCCGGGCGTCCGCGCCGTTGATGGTATCAGCCTGGGGGTCCGCGCCGGTCAGTGCTTCGGCCTGCTCGGGCCGAACGGTGCTGGTAAGACGACCACGCTCGAGATGCTCGAGGGCATCCAGACCCCGACCGCCGGGCGTGTGCTGTTCCAAGGCCGACCCCTCGATCGTGATTTCCGCGAGCGGATTGGCATCCAATTCCAAGCCACCGCGTTGCAGGACTTCCAGCGTGTGCGCGAATCCCTGGCCATGTTCGCGGCCCTCTATCAGCACCATGCCGACCTCGACGAACTGATCCAGCTCTGCCATCTCGGCGAGATCCTCGAGCGCGACACCCGCAAACTCTCCGGCGGCCAGCGCCAACGCCTGCTGCTCGCCATCGCGCTGGTGAACGACCCGGCGCTGGTCTTCCTCGACGAGCCCACCACCGGCCTCGACCCCCAAGCGCGACGCAACTTCTGGGCGCTGATCGATCGCGTGCGCGCACGCGGCACCACCCTGCTGATCACGACCCATTACATGGAAGAGGCCGAGCGCCTCTGCGACGAGATCGCGATCGTCGATCACGGACGCATCCTGATCCAAGGCCGACCGAGCGCGCTCATTGATGCGCATTTCCCCGCCGCCATCCTGCGGCTGCCGAGCAGCGCCTGGCCCGCCGATGAGTCCCTGCCGGCGAACGCCGAGCGGCGCGACACCCGTATCGAACTCTACGTCGACGAGGTGCCCGCAGCCCTCGAGCAACTGGAGCGGCATGGCGCCTCACTGATCGACCTGCGCATCGACCGCCCGAGCCTCGAGGATCTCTTCCTCAAATTGACCGGCCACAGCCTCAGAGCCTGACCCATGATGAGATCTGCGGCCATGGCTAGAGCGAGTTGGAAACGCATCCTGGCCATCTTCATCGCCCGCAACCGCGAGTTCTATCGCGACACCGCTGGGCTGGTGTGGAATATGCTGATGCCGGTGCTGATGATCGTTGCCTTCGCGTTCATCTTCGGCGCTGGCAGCCAGATCCTGTTCAAGGTTGGCCTGCTCAGCGACGACGCCGCCGCCCCCAACGCGCCGACGATCACCGGCGAACTCGACGCCTTCCTCGCCATCGATGCGATTCAATTCATTCCCGTCACGGACCAAGCGGCGGGCATCGCCAAGGTTGCCAGACACCAACTGGATCTGCTGCTCGCCCCCAACACTCCGTCCCGGTATTGGATCAACCCCGAGTCCCCGAACGGTGCCATCGTCGAGCGCCTGCTCTTGGGCGCGAGCGCCGATCAAGCCGAGAACACACCAACCCCGCAGCGCGAGACCGCCACGGGCGAGGCCCTGAGCTATGCCGACTGGGCGCTCCCCGGCGTGCTCGCGATGAACCTGATGTTCTCGAGTCTCTGGGGCGTTGGCTGGGTCGTCGTGCGCTATCGCAAGAACGGCGTCCTGCGGCGGCTCAAGGCCACACCGCTGACACCGCTCGAATTCCTGCTGGCACAGATCCTCTCGCGGCTGCTGGTCGTGCTCGTCTCGAGTCTGGTGGTCTATGGCGGCGCGCTGCTGTTGCTCGACGCGCCGATGCGCGGCTCGTATCTGGCGCTGATCCTGATCTATATCGCCGGCGCCCTGTGCATGATCAGCCTGGGCCTGATCGTGGCCGCGCGGCTGCGCACCGAGGAATTGGCCGACGGACTGCTCAACCTGCTGTCCTGGCCGATGCTGCTGCTCTCGGGAGTCTGGTTTTCGATGGAGGGGACCAGTCCTGCGGCTCAGGCCCTCTCGACGCTGATGCCGCTGAGGTACCTCGTCGAGGGCGCGCGCGCCATCATGATCGACGGTGCGGGGCTGCTGGACGTTGCGCTACAGCTTGCCTTGTTGCTGGCGATGGCGACCCTCCTGATCGCTGTTGCCACACGTCTTTTTCGCTGGGAGTGAACGCGCGAGCAGGCCACGCGGACCCGCTCGCATCTCGGCAATGGCCTGGATCAGTTTGACTGAGGAGCCGTAGGCGCGTTGGGATAATAGCCAGGCGCGGCGGGTGCTGGCCAACGACCATAGGGGCCATAAGGTCCTGCTGGCGGCATCCCTGGCCGTCCCGCGGGCTGCATACGCTGCATCGCTTCCCAACGCTGACGCGCGAAGGCCTCGGCCTGACGCCTTTGCTCGGCATAGTAGGCTTCGATTTGGGCACGACGCTGCGCGGCCCAATCACCCCTTGCCGCTGGTGCATTCGACGCCGTCTCGGCGTTATTCGTTGCCTGACTCTGCTTGGCATCCACAGAAGCCGGCTTGTCCGGGCTAGAGCGCTCGTCCGCACCTGACTCGGTTGATGCGGTTTGCTCGCCCGCCTTGGCCGTGGTCGGACTGGCTGGCTCAGACTCAGACTTTTTGCTCATGAGCGCCTGAGCGAAAGCCTCGGCCTCCTGCTTGCTGACATCGGATTTAGCCGCTGCTGGTGTCTCGGTAGCCGGCGTGCTCGCTGGAGCCTTCGACTTGGCAACCGACTCCGGTGCCGACATTGACGCCGATTCAGCTGCTGGCTGCTGGGACTGTTTCTGGCTGGATTGAGGCTCGGATTGAGGCGCCGTCTTTGCCTCACTGACCTGTGGCGCCGCAACTTCCGGCGCTTGGCGCTCGCTGTCTCCCTTGGTGAAGGGCACGAAGGGCTCTCCCGGTTGGCGTTCCAGCGAACCTAGATAGAGGAATCCGAACAACAGCACAAGGCTCCAGAGGACAAGCTTCGGCAAGAATCCCATGCGTTGCTTCGGCCGCTTCGCATCATCCGCCGCGGTTTGCTCCGCGCCCTGCTCTGGGGTGTTCTCCTGGTCGTCAGCCATGATCGTTTCTCCGCAAGTCGTTTTTGGTTGGGGTTTGGGGTTAGGTCCCTGGACGCCGTTCGACAAGTACCGCCAGCAGGCGCCCGATTTCATCCGCGCAGCGCTCGATCTGGGCGTTAATCGCTGCCATGGTAATCGCCTCGTCACTGAGGCCGGCGCCCCAGTTGACAACAAACGCAAGCGTGGCGTAGCCGAGACCGAGCTCGCGCGCCAAAGCGGCCTCCGGCATCGCTGTCATGCCGACGAGATCACAGCCATCCTGGGCCATGCGGCGGATCTCTGCGGCTGTTTCAAGACGCGGCCCTTGGCTCACGCCATAGGTTCCACCATCCCGCAACGCAATGCCAGCATCAGCTGCCGCCGCGAGAAGCGCCCGTCGCAGGGCATCGTCGTAGGGCTGGGTGAATTCAACATGCTCAACACCCGCGCCCTCGTCATCGAAGACGCTATGGGCCCGCTCGTAGGTATAGTCGATGAGCTGATCGGGAACGCAAAGCACTCCGGGTGCGCAGCTAGGATGGATACCGCCAACGGCACCGAGGGCGACGATGGCCGTACAACCAGCGTCAGCCAGCGCCTGGATATTAGCCCGGTAGTTGATCCGATGAGGGGGGAGTTGGTGTTCTGGTCCATGGCGGGCCAGGAACCAGAGCGGCCGCCCATTCAGGAGACCGTACACCAGTGGTGCCGAGGTTGTGCCGTACCGAGTGTCAACCTGCTTGCGTTCCTGGGCCTCAAGGCCTGGGAACGAGCCAAAACCGGAACCGCCAATGATCGCCAACGCAGACATGTATGTCACTCCTAGACCGTAGGCGTGACATTGTACTGGACCCGAGCGTCCCTTGAAACTTACATGAGTGCAGTTTGGCTCAGCGACCCGACGTCAAACGCGCTGCTCTGGTTGCTCTCGCTGCTCGGCAAAGATCCCGATTTCAAGGAGTTTCGGAAAGAGCACCTGCTCTTCGCGGTCGATCCGGTACGAGAGCATATCGAAGATCTCGTGCGTCTCCTCCATGAACTCATCGGTAAAGTTGAAATCACAGTTCTTCAGCCAGCGCTTATAATACTCATCGAAGGACCGACGGAGCGGCTTCTCCCCACTGATAAATCCCCAAGCGATCGATTTGACCTTCGGATCTTCGTGAATCAGCAGATTCGGATAGAGCTGCTTGTCCTCCTCCGAAAGATGAAGCTTAACCTTCTTCGCAAGGTCGCAAAGCAACTGATAGGCGGTCTTGGCATTGGGTCTGATTTTAAGCTGCTCGGGCGCCATGAGCGACCTCAGATCGCCGATCATCTGGCGCAACTCAGCATGACTATTGCGGTAGTTCTCGAGTGTCTGCATCACCATCCTCCTCGTAATTGGTAGGAACGCTAGCAACCGGTTCGCCGATGTCTTTACGCATCGTTGTTGATAGCGAGCATGACGAGCACACTGCATGAAGAAGCCCGTTCCGGCATAGCGTCCGTCGAATATGACCTAACTCTGCTCCTTATATGGTGTAGCCCATCACCACCAGATTGTCAAAAAGCCATTCATTATATTAGCTTTTTACAGAATTCACCGAGGTCGACCCTGGCCACGATCAAATGTCCGCCTCACTGGCCGCGAGGATGCGATCGGCGTTGCGGAAATAGCTCTTATAGTCGAGCCCATAGCCCATCACATAACGGTCCGGCACCTGCAGCCCAACGATGTCCGGGCGATAGTCGCATGGGCGCTCGCGCTCCTTCTCGACCAGCACCGCGCTGACCACGGAGGCCGCACCATCCTCGTGGCAGGCCTTGACGATGGCCTCCATCGTCAACCCTTCGTCAAAGATATCGTCGATCACCAGCACATGCTCGCCGCGCACCGCCGCCGAGGGCCGATGGCGCCACTCGATCTCGCCGCCGCGGGTCTCGCCGCGATAGCGCGTGGCATGCACATAGTCGAGCCGCAAGGCAAAATCGAGACGTGGCAACAACAGCCCCGTGGCGACGATGCCCCCGGTCATCACACAGAGCACGACCGGGTCGTGAACGCCGAGTCGCGCACGGATCGCCTCGCGCATCCGCTCCAGTGCGGCCTCGACCTCGGCGTTGGATACCAGACACTCGGTGCGCGCGGCGATGGCCTGGTATTGCTCCTGATTCATCTTGTTCATGGCTGTTTCTGTTTTTGCTCCTGGACGCGGCCGGATCGCCACGGCCCTTGATGATGGGAGACGGCGGTCGCCGCGCTTGCCGCGCCTCAGTCGAGGGCTTGCAAGCGAGCGATCGCCTCCAAAGCGGCTTGCCGGCGATCATGACGCGTCGGATCGATCAGCGAGCGCCCGCGCAGTCGTTCCAAGCGGGCCGCTGACGCCGGCAGGCGCCAATCCGCCACGGCATCCAGCACCGCGACCGCTGCCTCGCGATTGTTGCAGATCAGCACCAGGTCACAACCGGCCTGCAGGGCGGCCAGCGCTCGCGCGGCCGGTGAGCCGGCGGCATCAGCGGCGGCCATGTTGAGATCATCGCTGATGATGGCGCCCTCGAAGCGCAAGCGGTCTCGCAGCAGCTCACGCAACCAAAAGGTTGAAAAACCAGCCGGCTCGGGGGCGATGGCAGGATAGCGCACATGCGCCGGCATCACCGCCTCCAGCCCCTGTGCCATCAAGCGGCGGAACGGCAGCAGATCGCAGGGCTCCAGCGCACTGAGCGGGCGCTGATCCTCGGGCAATTCCAGATGCGAATCGGCGACCACACCGCCATGGCCGGGAAAGTGCTTGCCACAGCCGGCCATGCCTGCGGCATGCACCCCGTCCAGCCAGGCCGTCGCCAGCGTGGCCACCGCCTCCGGCGTGGTGGCAAAGGCACGGTCACCGATGACGCGACTCAGTCCTTGCTCGACATCGAGCACGGGCGCGAAGCTGAAATCGACCCCGAGCTGACGCAGCTCAATCGCCATCAGCCAACCGACGGCGCGGGCGGCATCGAGGCCCGCGCGTGCATCGTGCTCGTAGAGCTTGCCGCAGCGCGCCGCCGCCGGCAACCGCGTGAGGCCCTCGCGGAAGCGCTGGACGCGCCCACCCTCCTGGTCGACCGCGATCAACAGGCGCCGCTCATCGAGGGCGCGGATGGACTGGGTCAGCGCGGTGAGTTGAGCGGGCGCGGTGAAATTGCGTTGGAACAGGATGACACCACTCACCGCCGGATGACGCAAGAGTTCGCGCTCCTCGGCGTCGAGTTCGGTCCCGCCGAGATCCAGCATCACCGGTCCCAGCGGCCGCTGGCCGGGGCGTCGATCGGCGTGTGCCCTCATCATGAAGCTGCTGGCCATCTCGGCAACCCTGTGTCCTGATCGGCGGTTCGTAAGAGTCGGTATCTCGGCGGCGGATCAACCGATCAGCACCGGACAACCGACCGGCACCAGGTCGCAGAGCCGGATCACATCGGCATTGCGCATGCGAATGCAGCCCCGCGAACGCGGCACCCCCATCGGCTCGGTCTCCGGGCAGCCGTGGATGTAGACGAAGCGACGCAGCGTATCCACCGCGCCACCCCGATTGCGCCCGGGCTCGCAGCCGGTGAGCCAGAGGATGCGGCTCAGTATCCAATCGCGCTGCGGTGTTGCGGCCGCCAGCGCGTCGGAATAAATCTCACCGGTCCAGCGGCGCGCGCGAAACACGGCACCGCTCGGACAGCCCTGCCCCACCTTGAGGCGAATGCGATGCAGACCGCGCGGTGTACAGCCGCTGCCGTTCAACTCGCCAGGACCACGCGCCGCCGTCGACACGGAAACCGCCTCTACTAGAGTTTCTCCGCGATAGAGCGAAAGCCGCTGCAGCTCCAGATCGATCTCGATGCGGAGCAGGCTAGGCGACCCCGGCGGCAATGTCGAACCCGCGACGGAGCGCGAATCACGAACCCCGTTTGATCGCCGCGCGCCGTGGACAATCCTCCCCCTGGAGGCAGTCGCCATAGATAACCAGCGCATGTTCAACGATCTTAAACCCCTTCTGTTCGGCGACGGCGCGCTGTCGCTCCTCGATCACCTCGTCAAAAAACTCGACCACGGCGCCGCATTTGACGCAAACGAGGTGGTCATGGTGCCCGCCTCGGTTCAGCTCGAACACCGATTGCCCGCCTTCAAAATGGTGACGGATGACCAAGCCGGCGCTCTCGAACTGGGTCAACACCCGGTAGACGGTCGCCAGGCCGATCTCCTCATCGGCGGCCAAGAGCTCCTTATAGACCTCTTCGGCGCTCAAGTGTCGCTGTTCGCTGGTCTCCAGGATATGGAGGATCTTCAGTCGCGGGACAGTCACCTTGAGTCCCGCCTGCTTGATCTGGTGCTGATTCTCCATCGGCTGCTTATTCATCGGCCCAGACAATACGCGGTGCCTGTTTGAGAAAGTGATGCCGTTCGCTCATGTGCGGTACCATCAGTGTTTGTTCCATACCCTCTTTATAGCAGATTGATGCGAAGGCTTGTCATTCTTAGCTTGACCCTAATCCTTGCGGCCGCGTTAGCGAGCACCGGCTGCGCGCGTGGCAAGAAACCCAATGCGCCACCAAGCGGCTCGATGCTGTCGAATCTGCCCTTCGTCTACAAGATGACCGTGCAGCAAGGCAATGTCATTACCGAGCGCATGGTCAACCAGATCCAGCTCGGCATGAATCGTGAACAAGTGCGTTTTGTCCTCGGTACGCCATTGCTCAGCGATATGTTCCACACCGACCGTTGGGATTACATCTACACCATTCGTCGCGGTCATGCGCCGATGGAGACCAAGCGGCTCACGCTCTGGTTTGAAGACGACCAGCTCGTGAGCGTCGAAGGGTTTGCGCGGCCGAACCCGACCGAAGCGCTCGCCGCGCTCGAGGATGAGACCGTGATTGTCGAAGTACCGGACTGGCAAGACGATCGCGGAATCATCAACCGCACGCTGAATGCAGTCGGCCTCGAGACCGCCGACTAAACCGCGATATCGCTCAGACGTTTGCGGCCGAGGCCCTGTTTTTCTCGGCGCCCTCGGCGTTGGAACCAGTTGCTCGCTGCTTGCGAGCCTGTTTTGGGTCGGCGATCAGTGGTGGATAAATCTCGACCCGATCACCGCTTGCCAGCACCTGATCGAGCTTGGCCACCTTGCCGAAAATACCCACCTTGTTGACCTCGAGATCGATCTCGGGGAACCGCGCCAGGATGCCGGAACGCTTGATGGCATCGGCCAGGGTCATCCCCGATTCCCCCTTCACCGGTATGAGCGCCTGCGCCTGCTCGCGCGCGTAGGCTACTTCAACGTCGACGGTCTTCTCAGTCTCCATAGATCTCATCCGCTCGTTTGCAAAAGGCGTCCACCAGTGAATTTGCGATCTGCCCGAAGACACTGCCGAAGGCCTTGTCGATGAGACGCCCGGAAAACTCGAACTCCAGTTCCAGTTCCACCTTGCAGGCATCCTCACGCAGCGCGGTGAAGGTCCAGACGCCGTGGAGTTTTCGGAAGGGCCCCTCTTTGAGGGCCAAGTACATACGCTCTGGGGGTTCGAGCTTGTTGCAGGTCGCGAACACCTGCCGCACCCCAAGGCGGGCGACCTCGATGCGACCGCACAGTTCATCGTCGTTGTGCGACAGCAAGGTCGCCGATTGACACCAGGGCAGAAATCGCGGATAGCCCTCCACGTCCGCCACCAGGTCGAACATCTGTTGCGTCGAATGCCGCACCAGCGCGCTTTTCTTTACCTGTGGCACGTCAAATCAGTCCACTCTTATTCAAAAACACAAGGATGACACAGAGCGGCGCGACCCAACGGATCAGCACGCGCCACAGCCGATACAGCCAGGCGCCGTGGCTGGCGCCGAGTTCGCTGCGTGAAACCTGCTCGTCGAGGATCCAGCCGGCAAAGATCGCGATCAGCAACCCACCAAGCGGGAGCAGCACGTTCGCGGTCAGATAATCGAAGAGATCCAGGATGCCCTTACCGAACAGCGTGAAACCAGACCAGGCGTTCAACGACAGCAGACAGGCGATGCCGAGCAGCCAGACCGCGCCGCCGGCCAACAGCGAGGCGCGCACGCGACCGAAGCCCTTGTTCTCGACCAGGTAGGCGACCATCGGTTCGAGCAGCGAGATCGCCGAGGTCCAGGCGGCAAACGCGAGCAACAGGAAGAACGCCGCCCCGAACAAGGCACCAAATGGCATCTGTCCGAAGGCCACGGGCAGGGTCACGAAGATCAGACCGGGGCCTTTGCTCGGCGCGAGGCCGTTGGCAAAGACGATCGGGAAGATCGCCAACCCCGCTAGGACCGCGACCAAGGTGTCCATGCCGGCGATGATCGCCACATTGGTACCGATCGAGGCCTGGCTGCTGAGATAAGAGCCATAGATCATGATCGCGCCCATGCCCAGGCTCAGGCTGAAGAAGGCCTGCCCCATCGCGTTCAGGATCGCCTCCCCGGGATTGGCGCTGAGCGCGGAAAAATCTGGCGTGAACAGGTATGCGAATCCAGCCCCGAAGTCTCCCGCCTGGGCGGCATAGAGCACCATGATGACCAGCAAGACGAACAACGCCGGCATCAGGATGCGCACGGCACGTTCCAAGCCACTGGCCACACCGCGGGCGACGATCAGCACCACCAGCACCATGAAGAGGGTATGCCAGGCGAACAGTTGCCCGGGGGCCGCCTTCAGTGCCGCGAAGATGGCCTCGGAACCCGGTCCATCGATGCCGAGGAACTGCCCGCTGCCGGCGCGCAAGACATAGGCCAGCGTCCAACCGGCGATGACGCTATAGAACGACAGGATCAAGAATCCAGCCAGGATGCCGATCCAGCCGAGCAGTTGCCAGGCCGGATGTGCGCCCTGGCGCGCCGCGAGCGCCCGCATGGTATTGATCGGACTCTGCCGGCCGCGCCGCCCGAGCATGACCTCGGCGACCATGATCGGAATGCCGATCGCGGCCACGCAGAGCAGATAGATGAGGACGAAGGCGCCACCGCCATACTCCCCCGCCGTATAGGGGAAACGCCAGATATTGCCGAGGCCAACCGCAGAGCCCGTCGCCGCAAAGATGAAGGCGAGGCGCGATGACCACATGCCATGCATCGAGGTCGTTGACATCGGCTCAGGCTCCCAACTCGTCGCGCACTAGGGCCGCAAGTTGCTCGGCAAGCGTCTGCACCCCGCCGGGATCGGGGCCCTCGACCATTACGCGCACCAGTGGCTCGGTCCCGGACAGACGCAGCAGGATGCGCCCCTGCTCGCCGAGATGCGCCTCGGCCTCACGCACTGCGTCCTGAATGCGCGGCCGTGACATCACGTCGATGCGCTGCTCGAGGCGCACATTGATCAGCACCTGTGGGTAGGACTCGACGGGCCGCACCGCCTCGGCGAGCTTGACATCCGCCTCGATCAGCGCCTGCAGGACCTGCAGCGCAGCGATGATGCCATCGCCAGTGGTCGTCCGATCGCGGCAGATGATGTGTCCCGAGGGCTCACCGCCCAGTAGGCCGCCGTCCAGCTTGAGCCGTTCCATGATGTAACGATCGCCCACCTGGGTGCGGACGAAGTCGATCCCCAATCGCCGCAGCGCAAGCTCGAAACCGAGGTTGCTCATCAGGGTACCCACGACGGCGCCGCACAGCGCATCGTTGACCAATCGCGATTTCGCGATGATGTAAATGAGCGCATCGCCATCGACGATCTGCCCCTCGGCATCCACCATCATCAACCGATCACCATCACCATCGAATGCGATGCCAAGTTCGGCGCCCTCGGCGACAACCGCCTCGGCTAGCGCACCCGGTTTGGTCGAGCCGACTTCGCGATTGATATTGAAGCCATCGGGACGCGCGCCAATGGTCACGACTTCGGCGCCGAGTTCCTCGAAGACATAGGGGGCAACGTTGTAGGTAGCGCCATTGGCGCAGTCTAGGACCAATTTGAGGCCCTTGAATGAGGTCGACGCAGGTATGCTGCTCTTACAGAACTCAATGTAGCGTCCCGCGGCATCCTCGACCCGCCGCACCTTGCCGAGGTCGGCCGAGGGCACGGTGCGCAGCGGCTGATCGATGGCCTCTTCGATCTCCTGCTCGATCGCATCGGGCAGCTTATCGCCATCGCCCGAGAAGAATTTGATGCCGTTATCGTCATACGGATTATGGGACGCCGTGATCACGATTCCGGCGGCGGCGCGAAAGGTGCGGGTCAGATAGGCAACTCCAGGTGTGGGCATCGGCCCCAGCAGACGGATATCGACGCCAGCAGCGACTAGCCCGGCTTCGAGCGCGGACTCGAACATATATCCCGAGATGCGGGTGTCCTTGCCGATCAGGACCGTGCTGCCATCACCGCGACCGAGCACCCGGCCGGCGGCCCAGCCGAGCTTGAGGACGAAGTCCGGGCTGACGCTCGGATCGCCGACGCGCCCACGAATCCCATCGGTGCCGAAATACTTGCGTTTCAACGTTTCACCTTTGTCTCATCGAGCGACCATCGGCCCTCAAGCGGCAGCGCCAACCGCAGCGAACACGCGGATCGCATCCTGCGTCGCCGCGACGTCATGGGTGCGGATGATCGCCGCACCGCGCGCCAGCGCCAGCACCGCAGCGGCAACCCCGGCCGGAGTCCTGCCACGCACATCCCGTCCCGTCAATGCGCCGAGCATGGACTTGCGCGACAGACCCACCAACAGCGGACACCCAAGCTCCGCGAGCCGATCCAGTCGCGCGAGCAGCGTCAGATTATGCGCGAGGCGCTTGCCAAAGCCAAAGCCCGGATCGAGCACCAGCCGATGCCGCGCAATACCAGCCTGCTCACAGGCATGAATTCGCGCGCGCAGGAAGTCGATGACCTCGGCCACCACATCCGCGTAACGCGGCTCATGCTGCATGGTACGCGGCAGCCCTTGCATATGCATCAGGCACACGGGCAAACCGGTCTCGGCCGCCACGCGCAAGGCACCGGGCGCCTGCAAGGCAAAGACATCGTTGATCATTCCGGCGCCCGCTCGTGCGGCGGTACGCATGACCTCGGGCTTGGAGGTATCGATCGAGATCGGCACCTCGAGGCGCCGACTGAGCGCTTCGATCACCGGCACCACGCGGTCGATCTCCTGCGCTTCCGGCACCGGCTCGGCACCGGGACGCGTCGACTCGCCGCCGACATCGATGATCGCCGCGCCCTCGGCCACGAGCTGCTCGGCGTGCGCGAGCGCCCGCGCGACACACACAAAATCACCCCCGTCCGAGAAGGAATCGGGGGTGACGTTGAGGATGCCCATGACGCGGGGAACGGTCAGATCCAGTGACCGGTCCCCGCATTGCAGTGCCGTCATCCGTCTGCGCTACAGCGGTCGCTGCCCGCGCGCATCTAATGCTCGCCAGCAGGCCCACCGATCGGACCCGAGGTGGGTCGGCCATCGGTGGATGGGGTGACCGGCGCATCCGCACCACCGCCTGGACGCTTCGGCTCGTCATCGCCCCAATCCTTCGGCGGACGTGGCGTGCGCCCTTCCATAATGTCTTTGATCTGATCGGCATCGATGGTTTCGTACTTCATCAAGGCAGCAGCCATGGCGTGGAGCTGTTCCATATGCTCGATCAAGATATTCTTGGCCCGCTCATAATTGCGATCGATGAAGCTGCGGACCTCCTTGTCGATCAGATGCGTGGTCTCGTCCGACACCGACTTGTGCTGGGTCACCGAATGGCCTAGGAACACCTCTTGCTCATCCTCGCTGTAGGTCAATGGACCTAGCTTGTCGGAGAGGCCCCACTTAGTGACCATGTTGTGCGCAATATCGGTCGCGCGTTGAATGTCATTCGAGGCACCGGTGGTGACCATCTCCGCGCCAAAGATCAGCTCTTCCGCTAACCGCCCGCCGAACAAGCTAGAGAGCTGGCTCTCCAGGCGTTGTTTGCTGTAGCTGAACCGATCGTCTTCGGGCAGGAACAAGGTGACGCCTAATGCCCGACCGCGCGGGATGATGCTCACCTTGTGCACGGGATCATGCTGCGGCACCAGTCGGCCGACGATCGCGTGGCCAGACTCGTGATAGGCCGTCAACTTCTTCTCGTCCTCCGACATAACCATCGACCGGCGCTCGGCGCCCATCATGATCTTGTCCTTGGCCTTCTCGAGATCCTCCATGTCGACCAGACGCTTATTAGCGCGTGCTGCGAACAAGGCCGCCTCATTGACCAGATTGGCCAGATCGGCGCCGGAGAAGCCCGGCGTGCCGCGCGCGATCAGCGATGGGGTGACATCCTCGGCGGTCGGGATCTTGCGCATGTGCACCTTCAGCACCTGCTCGCGACCCCGTACATCGGGCAGCGGCACCACCACCTGGCGATCGAAACGACCTGGACGCAGCAAGGCCGGATCGAGCACGTCGGGGCGGTTGGTGGCGGCGATCACGATCACGCCCTCATTGCCCTCGAAGCCATCCATCTCGACCAGCAACTGGTTCAGGGTTTGCTCGCGCTCGTCGTGCCCCCCGCCGAGGCCCGCGCCGCGATGACGGCCAACCGCGTCGATCTCATCGATGAAGATGATGCAGGGCGCGTGCTTCTTCGCCTGCTCGAACATATCGCGCACCCGCGAGGCGCCGACGCCGACGAACATCTCGACGAAGTCCGATCCGGAGATGGTGAAGAACGGCACCTTGGCCTCACCGGCGATGGCGCGGGCGAGCAGCGTCTTACCGGTGCCGGGCGGGCCGACCATGAGCACGCCCTTGGGGATCTTGCCGCCGAGCTTCTGGAACTTGGAAGGGTCCTTGAGGAAGTCGACCACCTCGACCACCTCGTCCTTGGCCTCATCGGCACCCGCCATGTCGGCGAAGGTGACCTTGACCTGATCCTCGCTGAGCATGCGTGCCTTGCTCTTGCCGAAGGACATGGCGCCACGGCCACCGCCGCCGCCCTGCATCTGGCGCATGAAGAAGATCCACAGGCCGATCAGGATGAACAGCGGGAACCAGTTGATCAGGATCTGCATCAGCACCGAGGGTTTCTCGGGAGGCGCGGCCTTGATCTCGACATTGTTGTTGAGCAGATCGCCCACCAGCCCATCATCGTCGGGGCTGTAGGTCGTGAAATGCTGCCCGTTCTGGTTGACGCCATCGATCGTGCGCCCTTGCACCGTCACCTCTTTCACCTGGCCCTGCTGGACCTGCCTGATGAAATCGGAATAGGCCAGGGTTTGCGGGCTCGACTGCGTGGCCGTGAAGTTATTGAACACGGACATCAGCACGATCGCGATGACCACCCAAAGGATCAAATTTTTCGCCATGTCGCTCACGGCATCGGCCTCTTGAAGAACGGCGGTGCTCGAGCCGGCTGGCTCGGAGGACCGCGAAAATGGAGTATCGTTAAGCTAGACGTTACCGGACTTGACGCACTTTCGCTACCAGGTAAACCTCGCGGCTTGCGGACCGGGATGCCGCTGGTTTGCGAATATGGACCTGCTTGTACACTTGTCGCAGATCCTTGAGCGTTTGGTCGAACCCCTCGCCCTGAAACGCTTTGACCACCAGTGAACTACCGGGTTTCGCGTACTGCGCCGCGAAATCGATGGCCAGCTCAACCAGGTACATCATGCGTGGCTGGTCCACGGCCGGCATTCCCGACACGTTTGGGGCCATATCCGAAAGCACAAGATCGACCCCCGCATCACCGATCCGCGCGCTCAGTGGCGATAGATCCTCGGCCTCGCGGAAATCACCGCGCACGGCATCGACCCCGGCGATCGGTTCCATCTCCAGTAAATCGATGGCAAACACCTGTCCCTTGGGCCCGTTGCGCTTGGCCACAACTTGAGACCAACCGCCTGGTGCCGCACCAAGATCGACCACGCACTGGCCGGGCCGCAGAAAGCGATCGCGCTGATCGAGTTCGATCAGTTTGTACGCCGCCCGCGAGCGGTAACCTTCGCGCTGTGCCCGCTGCACATACGGATCCTTGAGATGCCGCTGTATCCAGCGACGATCACCCTTGCGCGCCGCCATCAACAGACCCCATTGCCTGATACTGGATGCGCCCTTCTACGAGTGTTCACAGATCGTCAACCCAAGCAAAATCGAACAATTCCAGCAAGATCCCGGTCACACTACCAGCAGCCAACCCAGCCGCGACCGCAAACGGTAAACCCGAGGAGGTACTCTCGACGACCTGCAGGAACAGCCCTGGCCGATCATACCCGGACAGGGCGCTCGCAAAGGCCCAAATGCTGCCGCCAACAATCACCGCCACCAGGCCGATGATCGCGCCTTCAGCGAATGGACACCAACGCCGCGGCAAGCCACCGGTGGCGCTCACGACCCAACGCACGGATGCAACGTAGATCACACCATTAACCGACACCAGGAACGCGACTGCTACCACTGACGATAACCCAAGACCGAAAGAGGCCAACGCCGAGAGCGCCGCCCCAGACGCAGCCCCCGTCACGGCGCCGACTAATGCTTTCGCCGGCACATTGGCCGTACAACGGCTGGGAAAGTCGATCAGCAGGCCCGTCGACAGCCCGAGCACACCGCAAAGCAACGCGGCATGCCAAAAGGCGGCGTGGTCGGAGAACACAATGAGCACGAACAGGGTCGCGAGCACGCCGATCAGACTCGCGGCCAACGCCGCCTGCCGCGCGCTGTAGTAAGCGGCGCCGATCGCGCCAGCACAAGCGGCGGCAGCGGCAAGCGCGAATACCCCGAGCATAGGAGCGAATAGCGCCTCGAGGATCACGAATAAGGGTGCATAAATGGCGCCAATGAGCGCCCAGAGCAGTGCCCGGATCAGCAGTTGCCGGGTGACCGGCAGTAGCGCGAGACTCATGACTCAAATCCAACACAACCGAACAACAGGGAGCAATCGGAGTCGCACGCGCGCGTACAGCACCGATCCGTAAGGGCCAGATTAGGGATTCGAGGCAAGGGGATCAACAGCAGCGACCGTGGCATGCGCCTTGGCCATCGCAGCACTGCACGCTTAACTGGCGCCTGGTCAGCAAGCAATGGCGCGCCGAAATCGAGCGTGGATATCGACAGGGCACACAACGGATAAGGGTAGGGATAAGGAAGCGTGATGAGCGGGGCAAACATGCCCCGCTAAGCGGCTAGAAGCCGCGGACGGAGACGCGGTCTTAGCCGGCCTTCAGCGTCCAGGATGCGCACCAGCCCGTTTCATGCACGGCCTTGCCGGGGAACAGGCTGCAGGGGCGCCACTCACCCGAGTCGGCCAGCACGAACTGGCAATTGTGGCAGAACTGCTCTTCGGGTGGCTTGCCTGGACGAGCCGCGGCAGCGCGATCAGCGTTGGCCGCGTCTTCGGAGTACTTGAGCGCTTGCGCGGTCGGATCGGTTGCCGGATCAACATGCGGTAGATCCTGAGCCTGGGCGGCGGCAATGCCAACCAGGTTAACCAGCGGCACCGAGGCGAGACCACCAAGCATCATCTTGACGGCGTCACGACGGCTCTTGTTCATTGGCTTATCGGACATTCTGACGTCTCCTTCAGAGCGTGGACTGAGATTGCTCGAACGGCCCGGTGTCACCACGCAAGGCCGGACCGCCGGCCATTGTGCATCAATGGCCCTAAAAACGCGAGTGCAGCCTTGAACTGGAGGCCACAGCACCGTTTTCACCACTCGTAGACAGTGGACTCCCGGTTACGTTCCTGCCCTGCCCGATGAGGCGCCTGCGAGCAGCGCTCTCGTGTTGAGCACCCGCCGACTCTGCTACAGATAACTACCGGCCCCAAGGAAACGTTTCTGCCAATAGGGATTACCGAGGCTCGCGAGTCGCACACGCCGCTTCGAGGTCGAGGCATGGACGAAGCGCTGCCGATCCACCATCAGGCCGACATGATACTGGCTCGGTGCCGTGCGGAAGAACACCAGATCGCCCGGTTTGGGAGGCCCCTGCAATGGCCGAGCCGCCGCCTGCTGCTGTGTCGAGACGCGCGGGATTTGCATGCCGACCGCCTGGTGGGCGACCAAGGTCAGCCCACTGCAATCGAGCGCCTGATGCGGTGTCGCCCCCCCCATACGCATAGGGCGTCCCAGTCTGCGCGAGCGCGGCCGTGACCAGATCAGCGCGCTTTGGCTCGAGCCCGCTGAGATCGAAACGCTCACCCGCCATCTCGACGTCGCGCGTCGGCGCGGTCTTGCTGCAGCTACTCAAGGTCAATACCAGCCCCAGACAGGCGCTCGCCACCATCACCTGACACGGCCAGCGAGGATGAAGCGCGTGGCAAACCCAATCAACTGCTGACATGTTACCGGATAAATACTCTATAACCTCATGAGAGTCTTAAGTTTAGAGTGATCTGAACGGCTGTCAAGCAAGACCGGATGCTTGGATATGCATGGGCTTGAATGCGCGGCTGCTCAGCCAGGGGGGATATGGGCTCAGGCTTTGCCCAGAGGGTTCGCGTGGACCGCCTCACCAGTGCTTGAATGGATGTCGCGCCAGGTTGGCGTTGTAATAGCGCGGATCATCGCTGACCTCGACCCCGAGCCAGCTCGGGCGCTCGAAGGGCTCGTCTTCGTGGCTCAGCTCCAATTCGGCCACCACCAGCCCGGCATTGTCGCCGGCGAAGACATCCAGCTCCCAGGTCTGCGGGCCGCAGGGCACGCGATAGCGGGTCTTCTCGATGATGCCGGTCTGGGCCAGTTCGCGCAGCATGGCCTTGGCATCCTCGGCCGGGATCGGATACTCGTATTCGCTGCGACGGATGCCGTGGGTCGCGCCCTTGAGGGTCAGCACGCCCTGCTCGCCCTCGAGTCGCGCGCGCACCGTCACCGTCGGCGTCGACGCCAGATAGCCCTGCATCAGCGGCACGCCAGGCAACGCCTGTGCGCGCCAGCTGTCGTCGCGGACGAGGAATTTACGCTCGATCTCGGTTGCCATCGCTGTCGCCTCATCGCCGTCTGCTAGGCGAGCGCCTCAAGCGCGCTCGAACAGCGCCATCGCCTCCAGGTGCGCCGTGTGCGGAAACATATCCATCGCGCCCGCCGCCTCGAGCCGAAAGCCGAGTTCGCCAACCAGCTTGGCTGCATCACGCGCCAGCGTCGCCGGGTAGCAGGACACATACAGAAGGCGCTTCACCCCCGAAGCAGCGAGCCCATCCAGCACCTCGAGCGCACCGCTGCGCGGCGGGTCGAGCAACGCCTTATCGAAGGGCTGATCCAGCCAGGGGGCTCCGGCCAAGGGCGATGCGGCCGGGCGCGGGCCAGATGGCGCGCCCGCTTGCTCACCACTTTGCGCATCCCCTTGCGCATAGAGATCGGCGCTGTAAAAACGCACATTCCCGATCCCATTGCGCACCGCATTGGCCACGGCCCGCGCCACCAGGCCCGCATCGCCCTCGACCCCGACGACCTCGCGCGCCCGCTGCGCGATCGGCAGTGTGAAATTGCCGAGCCCACAGAACAGATCGAGCACCCGCTCGTCGGGCTGCGGATCGAGCAGCGCCAGCGCCTGATCGATCATCCGCCGATTCAGCTCCAGATTCACCTGCGTGAAATCGGTCGGCTCGAAGCCAAATGTCAGCCCCTGAGTCGGCAGGCTGTAGCCAAGCTCGATCCCCTGATCGGGAAGCGGGCGGATGCTCTCGACCCCGCCCTCCTGCAGATAGACATGGAAACCGGTCTCGGCGGCAAAGCCGAGCAGCCGCTCGCAATCGGCCGCCGAGGGCGGGTCCAGTACCCGAAACACCAGCACCATTGGCCCATCGCCCTGCGCCACCTCGATCTGCGGCAGCCGTTCGCGGATGCTCAGACCCTCGATCAGCCGCGCCAGATCCTCGAGCCGCTCGCCCACGCTCGGATGCAGCACCTCGCAGCGCTGCACATCGGCGATGAAGCTCGAGCCACGCTCGCGAAAGCCGACCAGCACCCGACCCTTCTTCGCCACCCAGCGCACCCCGAGCCGCGCCTTGCGCCGATAGCCCCAGTGCGCCTCGGCATCCTCGGCACCCAGCGGCGGCAGCCAGCGCGCCGGCGCCAGGCCACCGAGGCGCTGCAGCACATCGGCCAGGATCGCCTGTTTATTCTCGATCTGCGCCGCCGGCTCCATGTGCTGCAGCGCGCAGCCGCCACAGAGGCCAAAGTGCGCGCAACGCGGCTCGACCCGCTGCGCCGAGGGCTCCAACACCTCGCTCACCACGGCCTCGTCATGGCGTTTCAAGCGGCGCGTCAAGCGCAACCGCACGCGCTCCCCGGCCAAGGCACCATGCACGAACACGGTCTTGCCCTCGACTCGCGCGACCCCGCGCCCATCGTGGGCGAGCGACTCGATCACGGCCTCGATCGGCTGCGCCGGTAACGCCTTGGATTTGCGGCTCATCGTGCCTCACTTTACGTCGTCATTCCCAGTGTCGGCGCCGATCATACCGCGCCTCGTGCAAGGCCGCAGGGTGCCGCGGGAATGCCGCAAGCCGGGCAGCGCCCTGATACACTCGCCACCACCTCTTTCGAAGCCGACGATCATTTTCAGAGCAACCATGACTCTTCGCCAAAAAGACATCGATTTCATCAAGGAGAACCTCAGCAACTGGCTCGAGGAACTCGCCATCATCGCCCCGGTGCGCAATCAGCAAGATCAGCTCGAGCGGCTCGAAGCCATCGAAACTGCGCTCGAGCAGCAACGCCGGTTCCTCAAGGGCCAGGGCGAGCAAATCGACAGGCGCATCTCATCGATCCAGCAGACGATCGAACGCCAACAGGAAAGTAGCGAGACCCGTTTGACGAACCTGCACGATGAGATCGAGCAACGCCTCACGCGGCTGGAAAAACGCATCGAGGCCACGGACAAACGCTCCCAGGGGCAGGACAAACACTTTCCGCACTTGCAGGATGTGATCGAACAGCAGGGCAAGGACATCAACCGCCGCATCAGCCGCTCGCTGTTATTGACCTTCCTGGTCATCGTGGTCATCGGCGCGCTCATCTCCGTCGAGATACTGAAGCTGGTCACCACCGGCAGCCTCATCTGAGCAGGTCGCAGAGAAGCGCCACCCCGAGCGTCTAGCCCCACACCGGCCCGCTAGCGCTCGGGATAGACACCGGTCGACAGATAGCGATCACCACGATCGCAGATGATCGCCACGATCAGGGCATTCTCGACCTCAGCCTCGGCCGCGAGCTTGAGCGCAGCGGCCACCGCGCCGCCCGACGAGACACCGGCAAAGATCCCCTCGCGCGCGGCCAGCGCGCGCATCGTCTCCTCGGCCTCGGTCTGCGAGACATCGATGACACGATCGACCCGCGAGGGCTCGTAGATCTTGGGCAAATAGGCCTCGGGCCAGCGCCGGATGCCGGGGATGCTCGAGCCCTCCTGCGGCTGCACGCCGACCATTTGCACGCCCGGATTCTGGGCTTTCAGATACCGACTCGCCCCCATGATGGTGCCCGTGGTGCCCATGGCGCTGACGACATGGGTCACCCGCCCCTCGGTGTCGCGCCAGATCTCGGGGCCAGTGCCTTCATAATGGGCCAGCGGATTGTCCTGATTCGAGAACTGATCCAGGCGCACCCCCAACCCTTGCGCCTCCAGCTCGCGCGCCAGATCGATCGCCGCCTCCATGCTGCCCGCCTTGGGCGTGAGCCGGATCTCGGCGCCATAGGCCGCCATCGCCTGACGGCGCTCCACGCTCATGTGCTCGGGCATGATCAGCAGCATCCGATAGCCCTTGATCGCGGCGGCCATCGCCAACGCGATGCCGGTGTTGCCGCTGGTCGCCTCGATCAGGGTATCACCAGGGCGAATCGCCCCGCGCTGCTCGGCCTGGCGGATCATGCTCAGCGCGGCCCGATCCTTCACCGAACCGGCCGGATTGTTGCCCTCGAGCTTGGCGAGGAGACGATTGCTGCTCGCGCCGGGCAGCCGTTGCAGGCGCACCAGCGGCGTGTTGCCCACTTGATCTTCGATGGTCGGATAGTGCATCGCGTGTCTCCAGGCCGATGTGTGCGGGCCAGTGTGTTCAACAGCGCCTCATCCCACGCGCCGCAGCACGATGAGCGCCCCAAGCGTAAACAGCAGCGGCGGCGCAAAGGCCGCGAGCGCCGGGCTCACCCCGTACAGCAACGCCAGATAGGTGAAGGTGCGACTGACGAGATAGAACAGGATACCGAGCGCAATGCCGATAAAGAGCTTGATCCCGGTGCTGCTGCTGCGCGCCGAGCCCAGCAATACCGGGATGGCAACGAAGATCATCGCCAGGATCAACAGCGGCTGGACCAGCTTGGTCCAAAACGCGACCGCATGCGCGCCCGCATCCTGCTCGGTTTGCTGCATATAGCGCAGATACCGATACAGCCCCCAGACCGACAACGCTTGCGGCTCGACGACGATCAATTTGAGCAGGCGCGGATTGAGCAGCGAGTCCCAACGCGCGCGCTCGATGCGTTCCACCTCGACCCGATCGACGCCGATGCGACTGCGCTCGATCTCCGTCAAGAGCCACTGTCCATCGCTGTAGCGAGCCGCGCGCGCATGCGTGGCGATGCTCAGCCGATTGTCCTCGATCACGAACAGATCGATATCCGACAGCGCGGCCCCCGCCTCGATGCGTCGCACGTTGATGAAGGCATGGCCATCGCGGGCCCACAGCCCTTGCCCGCTCATCTGCACGGCATCGCCGCTGCGCGCGCTCGCGCGCACGGCGATCGCATGCCGCTCGGCCGCTGGCGCCACCAGCTCCCCGACGAGCGTCGCGCCCACCGCCAGCAGCAGACCGCCCGCCATGGCGCCGCGCACGATGCGCGCGATCGACAAGCCTGCGGCGCGCATGGCGACCAATTCCGAGCGCGCGGCAAGCTGCCCGAGGCCGACCAACGCGCCGATCAGGGTCGCGATCGGAAACACCTGATACAGATAGCGCGGCATCGACAGGGTCACGAACCACAGCGCATCGCTCAGCGCGTAGCCCCCCTCGCCCACTGAGCTGATTTCATCCGTGAGCACGAACACCGCCAGCAACGGCATCAGCACGCCCAGCGCCAACAGCGTGCCACCGATCACGGCGCCGGCGAGATAGCGATCGAGGATCGGCAACGGCGCTCCCCTCATTGAACGATGAACGATACCTGATAGACGTTTGAGCCTGATAGACTTGGGATAGTAACCCAAGCCCTCGCCCAGCTGCCTCAGGAGCTTCGATGCAATCCAAGATCACCAGCCAGGACCTGACCCAGGTCGAGACCCCGTGCCTGATCCTCGGCGTGTTCAGCGAGCGCCAGCTCTGCGATGCCGCCAAGACCATCGATGCCGCCAGCAACGGCGCCCTGACCGCCGTGCTCGAGCAGGGCGATCTCGACGGCAAGACCGGCGGCGCGCTGATGCTCTATGGCGTCGCGGGCGTCAACGCCAAGCGCCTGCTGCTGGTGAACTGCGGCAAGCACGAGGAATTCGACCGCAGCGCCTACGAGAAAGCACTGAAGGCCGCGCTGTCGCGCCTCGATGCCGCGCGCCTCGACAGCGCGCTCTGCGCCCTGACCGCGCTCGAGCCCAACGGCATGGACACCGACCAGTGCGTGCGCCATACGGTCTTGCTCGCCGCGCAGAGCGCCTATCGCTACACCGCGACCAAGAAGCCGGCCGCCGAGGCCGCCGCGCCACTGGCCGAACTCGACTGTTGGATTCCGGATGGCGCGCCAACCGAGCCGGCCGAGCGCGGCGCCGCCCAGGGCCTGGCCATCGCCGAGGGGGTCGGACTCGCGCGCGATCTCAGCAACCTGCCCGGCAACCTCTGCACCCCGAGCTATCTCGCCGACCAGGCCATCGCGCTCAGCGAGCACTCCGACAAGCTCCAGGTCGAGGTGCTCGATGAGGACACCATGGCCGAGCTTGGCATGGGCGCCCTGCTCTCGGTCAGCCGGGGCAGTCGGCAGCCGGCCAAGCTCATCGTCATGCAGTACCGTGGCGGCCGCAATGACAACAAGCCCGTCGTGCTCGTCGGCAAGGGGCTCACCTTCGATGCCGGCGGCATCTCGATCAAGCCCGCCGAGGCGATGGACGAGATGAAGTACGACATGTGCGGCGGCGCGGGCGTGATCGGCGCCATGCGCGCACTCTGCGACTTGGCGCTGCCGCTGAACGTCATCGGCGTGGTGCCGGCCTCGGAGAACCTGCCCGATGGCGCCGCCAACAAGCCCGGCGACATCGTTACCAGCCTCTCCGGGCAGACCATCGAGATCCTCAACACCGATGCCGAGGGCCGGCTGATCCTCTGCGACGCGCTGACCTATGTCGAGCGCTTCGACCCGGCGCTGGTGATCGACATGGCCACCCTCACCGGCGCCTGCATCGTCGGCCTTGGACGCCATCCGTCCGGGTTGTTCGCCAACGACGACGCCCTCGCCGAGGCTCTCACCCAGGCCGGCGAGGCCAGCGCCGACCGCGTCTGGCGCCTGCCGCTCTGGGACGATTACCAGCAGCAGCTCGACAGCAATTTCGCCGACATGGCCAACATCGGTGGCCGCGACGGCGGCGCCATCACCGCCGCCTGCTTCCTCTCGCGCTACACCAAGGCCTACAGCTGGGCGCATCTAGACATCGCCGGCACCGCCTGGCTCACCGGCAAGGAGAAGGGCGCGACGGGACGGCCGGTGCCGCTGCTGAGCCAATTACTGCTCGATCGGGCCGGCGAGGGCGTCTGAATCACCGCGACCGCCGCCATGGGGTGCCGCCCTGATGACCCGAGTCGACTTCTACATCCTCAGGGACGACAGTCGCAGCGATCGCTTCGGACTCACCTGTCGCCTGGTCGAGCGCATCCGCAAGCCCGCGCCTGAGGGTGCCCAGCCGCCGCGCGTGCTCATC
Organism: Halochromatium salexigens; assembly: GCF_016653295.1. Lineage (GTDB taxonomy): Bacteria > Pseudomonadota > Gammaproteobacteria > Chromatiales > Chromatiaceae > Lamprobacter > Lamprobacter salexigens. The sequence goes on from NZ_NHSF01000068.1 coordinate 64,777, forward strand.
TACTGTCCGGACGCACGCCAGGCGCGTCACCTCGACCGGCTGCTGTGGAGCTTCCGCGAAGACAGCTTCCTGCCGCATGGGCTGGTCGGCGAGACCGATACGGCGCTCACCCCCATCCTGATCAGCAGCGACGCTCGACCCGAGGACGAACACCAGGTGCTGATCAACCTCAGCCCCAGCGCCGAGGCGCCGGCATTCCACGGCCGCTTCGAGCGCCTGTGCGAGCCGCTCGATCATGATCCCGAGATCCGCCAAGCGGGTCGCAAACGCTACCGCTATTACCGCGACAACGGTCATCCGCTGGCGCATCATGAGGTCGGCTGAGCGCTCGACACGCTTCGCCTGCGAGACGCCATCGAGCCAAGCCCATGCCCCGCCAACGGTTACCGATCGGCATCCAAACCTTCCGCGAGATCCGCAAAGGCGGCTATTACTATGTCGACAAGACCGGCTTCGCGCTGCGGCTGATCGACGAGGGCAAATACTACTTCCTCTCGCGCCCGCGCCGCTTCGGCAAGAGCCTGTTCTTGGATACGCTCGCCGAGCTATTCAGCGCTCATCAGGCGTTGTTCGAGGGGCTGGAAGCCCACGACCATTGGGATTGGTCGACAAGCTTCCCGGTCATCCGCATCAGCTTCGGCGGCGGTGTCGTTGCCAATCCAGCGCAGTTGGAGGGCAAGATCCGCGAGCAGCTCGACCTCAATCAACAGGCGCTCGGCCTCCGCTGCAACCAGCCCAGCATCAGTGGCTGCTTTGCCGAGTTGATCCGCGAGGCGCATGCCGCGACCGGCGAACGGGTGGTGGTGTTGGTCGATGAATACGACAAGCCGATCCTCGACAACCTCGGCGATCCGAACAACGCGCGCGCGCTGCGCGACGGGCTGCGTGATCTCTATTCAGTGATCAAGGATTCCGACGCCCATATCCGCTTCGCCTTCCTCACCGGCGTGTCAAAGTTCAGCAAGGTCAGTCTGTTCTCGGGGCTGAACAATCTCTATGACATGACTGTCGATGCCGACTACTCGGCGATCTGCGGCTACACCGAAGCCGATCTCGATCGCGTCTTCGCCCCCGAACTCGCGGGGTTGGATCGCGACCAGATCCGCACCTGGTACAACGGCTACAACTGGCGTGGCGAGGCCGTCTACAACCCCTTCGATGTGCTGCTGTTGTTCAAGAAACGCGAATTCGCGCCCTATTGGTTCGAGACGGCGACACCGACCTTTCTGCTCGAGGTGCTGACCCAACGCCAGGTCTTCCTGCCGCAGCTCGGTCAGTTGGAGACCGATGCCGCGCTCTTGTCCGCCTTCGATGTCGACCACATGACCACCGAGGCGCTGTTGTGGCAGACCGGCTATCTGACCATCGCCAGCGTGGAGCAATTCAGCGGTGCTTGGTTCTATCGGCTGCGCTACCCGAACCGCGAGGTCTACCAGAGTCTGAACACGGCGCTGCTCGAGGCCTGGAGCCCGACCGCGACGGCCAATGTGCGCCAGCGTCGCTCGCTCCATCAGCACTTGCTGGCCAACGATTTCGCGGGTCTGGGGCAGCTGCTCACCGCATTCTTCGACAGTATTCCGCACGACTGGTACCGCAACAACCCCATCGCCCGCTACGAGGGCTACTACGCCAGCGTCTTCTATGCCTACTTCGCCAGTCTGGGGCTGGATCTGACCCCGGAGGAGAGCAGCAACGTCGGGCGGCTCGATCTGGCGCTGCGCTTCAATGGCCAGATCTATCTGTTCGAGTTCAAGGTGGTGGAGCTGGAACCTGACGGCAGTGCGCTGGCACAGATCAAAGCCCGTGGCTACGCGGGTCGGTACCGTGCCGATGACCAGCCGATCCATCTCATCGGCGTCGAATTCAGCCATGAGCAGCGGCGGGTGGTGGGCTTCGAGGTCGAGACCCTGGTTGCCACCAGCTGACACGCAACCATTGACAACATCGAGCCAAGCAAACCCATGCCCCGTCAACGGTTACCGATCGGCATCCAGACCTTCCGTGAGATCCGCGAGGGCGGCTATTACTATGTCGACAAGACCGGCTTCGCGCTGCGGCTGATCGACGAGGGCAAATACTACTTCCTCTCGCGCCCGCGCCGCTTCGGCAAGAGCCTGTTCTTGGATACGCTCGCCGAGCTGTTCAGCGCTCATCAGGCGTTGTTCGAAGGATTAGAGGCTTATGAGCGCTGGGATTGGTCGACAAGCTTCCCGGTCATCCGCTTCAGCTTCGGCGGCGGTGTCGTTGCCAATCCAGCGCAGTTGGAGGGCAAGATCCGCGAGCAGCTCGACATCAATCAGCAGGCGCTCGGCATTCATTGCGCCCAACCCAGCGTTGGCGGCTGCTTTGCCGAGTTGATCCGCGAGGCGCATGCCGCGACCGGCGAACGGGTGGTGGTGCTGGTCGATGAATACGACAAGCCGATCCTCGACAATTTGAGCGCTCCGCAGGCCGCACGAGTGATGCGCGACGGGCTGCGTGATCTCTATTCGGTGATCAAGGATTCCGACGCCCATATCTGCTTCGCCTTCCTCACCGGCGTGTCGAAGTTCAGCAAGGTCAGCCTGTTCTCGGGGCTGAACAACTTGAAGGACATCACCGTTGATGCCCGCTACTCGGCGCTCTGCGGCTACACCGAGGCGGATCTGGATGCGATCTTCGCACCCGAGCTTGAGGGGCTCGATCGCGCGCAGATTCGCGCCTGGTACAACGGCTACAACTGGACCGGTGAAGCCGTCTACAACCCCTTCGATTTGTTGCTGCTGTTCGATGCACGCCAGTTCCGCCCCTGGTGGTTCGAGACCGGTTCACCGACCTTCCTGGTCGATCTACTCACGCAACGCCAGACCTTCCTGCCCGACCTCGGGCGGCTGGTCGCCAGCGAGCAGCTGCTGTCGGCCTTCGATGTCGACTACATCAGCAAAGAGGCACTGCTGTTCCAAGCAGGCTACCTCACCATTGCAAGCGAGCAGCAGCTTGGCGTTTTCGTCGAGTATCAACTGCGCTACCCAAACCTCGAGGTGCAAGCCAGCCTCAACGGCGCCCTACTCGATGTGCTCCGGGCACGGGCATCCAGTACCGCCGAGCACACCGGGCGCCTCTACCGGCTACTGCTGGCCAACGACTTCGCTGGCATGCAAGCGCTGTTCACGGCCTTCTTCGATAGTATTCCGCACGACTGGTACCGCAACAACCTCATCGCCCGCTACGAGGGCTACTACGCCAGCGTCTTCTATGCCTATTTCGCCAGTCTGGGGCTGGATCTGACCCCGGAGGAGAGCAGCAACGCCGGGCGGCTCGATCTGGCGCTGCGCTTCAATGGCCAGATCTATCTGTTCGAGTTCAAGGTGGTGGAGCTGGAGCCTGACGGCAGTGCGCTGGCACAGATCAAAGCCCGTGGCTACGCGGATCGGTACCGCGCCGACGGCCAGCCGATCCATCTCATCGGTGTCGAATTCAGCCATGAGCAGCGGCGGGTGGTGGGCTTCGAGGTCGAGACGGATGACGGGGCGCCGTTTCCGGAGAAGTTCGCCGAGCTGTGAGCGAAACTTGAAACGCAGTTGGCGGAGGGTGGCCAAAAGGACGGCGGTTGGCGTATGCGCGATCGTTATATGTGGCTGACCGGCTTCGATGCGCCCTCGCTACACACCCTGTGTGTCGATAAACCCATGCGCGGCCACGGGCTCATGCAGGCCATCGCTCGGGTCAATCGCGTCACGGGTGCCGTGTGGGCCGATGGTGTACTTGGCGCTGCGACTCGGAACGAGAGGCAATGACGACACATTACCTGATCGACTATGAAAGCATCCAACCCAGGCAACTGGAAGGCTGGTTCACGCGGGAGGCGACCATCACGCTGTTCGTGGGTCCCCAGCAGCACCGGCTGCCGATCGAGCTGGTGATGCGCATGCAGGCGCTCGGCGAGCGCGGTCGCTACGTCAAGATCGAGCGCTCTGGCAAGAATGCGCTCGACTTCCATCTGGCGTTCTACCTTGGTGAACTGGCGGCGGCTGATCCACAGGCCCGCTATCGCATCCTCTCCAAGGACAGCGGCTTCGACAGCCTGATCGCACATCTGCAGGCGCGCGGACTCGATGTCGAGCGCCCCGATTAGGGGGTACCGGGATGATCACTCACAACCTGATCAACGGGCCAGCTAAGCCAGCCGCAGGGTCGCCGCTTTGGCGTCAGCACCATCCCGCCCGGCGTCGGCAGCCAGAGTGCTCGCTCTGATCCAGTCTTGGCGATCGGCGCCTGTACCAAAGGCCGCCTTGTTGGCGACATCGGATCCTGGCCCAGGTCCGGCTTGAGTGGCCCGAGCTGGCACGATCCCTCATGAGAGGGAATTAAGACCAAGAAACAAAAAAGAACGACCACCCCCGACCACCCCGAACCTCCCTCGGTGCCGGTGCACTGGCCCGCGCGTCAGGGCTCAGGCCCAGGCGGGCAGGGCGGCAGTGTCTGGTGGCTCTCGCCCTAGCCCGGCGCTGGCTTCAGCCCAGGGACGGGCTTTTGGCCTCGACGTTCGCTGGCAACCTCGGTGCGCGGCGCACGAGTGACTAACACCCGACTGCGGGCCATCATGCTGCTCCTGACCAACCCCTGCGAGCCTCTCAGCACCCCACCGGTGGTCGCGGCAATGACAGCATCGACAGCCAGGGCGGTCAGAGCAGAGCGCCCAGCCAGAGCGGAGGAGGGCAACGGGTTGAACACAGGGGGCAACTCGGTCGATCAGAGCGACGCGGCCTCATTCGCCTGCTGCTTCAACGTCATCCCGCAAAGCCAGATCCTCACCATCACGGCTGCCGGGCCTCAGCGCACCGACACCCTCAGGCACTGTCCAACAACGCGCTCAATGAGTTTGCCGACGACACTCGATCTTAGTTACAGCCACGAGCCCTCTTTGCGCCGTGTGGTGGATCGCGCGAGTTGGCAATGAGGAAGGGTGCACTTTAAGATGCCAAACAACGGCCAGGTTCCACCAACATTCAAGGGCTGACTGAATGCCGATTACACACCCACTCGATGCCGATAAGTTCCGTCTCCCGTTGGGTTCCGGCGTGCTTACTGCCGCGTTGGACCACGACGATACCCCGGATGACGGGTACTACAACGCCCTTGATTTTAATGAAGAAAATGATCTAGGTAATGGCTCAACCTACCACCTTGGCGAGGACTGGAACGGCGAGGGTGGGGGTGATACCGATCTGGAAGACCCCGTCTATGCCATCGCCAACGGTGTCGTCGTTGCGGTGGTCGATGATCAGCGTACAGCGACGACGGGATTTGGCAACCATGTTGTCGTACGGCACGACCTGGCCGCGCCGATTCTGGTCAACGGCCAGACCGTCACCCACGTGCACTCCTTGTATGCCCACCTACACTCAGCCGCGTATGGAGATGAGCAGACTGACGCGGTTCGTGTGGGCGACGCAATCGGAATAGGTGAGCAGATCGGTACACTTGGAAGTTCAGGCTATGGAGAGGTGGCTCATCTGCATTTCGAGATCACGTTGAATGATACGTTGCCTACTAGCGACGATGGTTATAACCCGAACGGCGCGCCGGCGGGCTGGACTGATCCAAGCGATTTCATCGACAACGCCAATGCAGCACTTGCGAGCGAGGGGGGCGCTAGCCCTTTCCCTGCCGTCATCGAACTCAGCGACCTAGATGGCAGCAATGGCTTTGTCATCAACGGCGTTGCCCAGTACGATCGTGCCGGCGACTCGGTCAGCTTGGCCGGCGACATCAACAGCGATGGGATCGATGATCTGATCATCGGTGCTTTGGGTGCTGACCCCAACGGGCCTATAAGTGGCGCAAGCTACGTGGTCTTTGGCGATGCTGGCGGCTTTGGTCCTAGCCTGGAGCTGTCGTTGCTGGATGGCGGCAATGGCTTTGTCATCAACGGCGTTTCCTATCATGATATGTCCGGCGTCTCGGTCAGCGCGGCCGGCGACATCAACGGCGACGGCACCGATGATCTGATCATCGGCGCCGAGGCAGCTGAAGCCAACGGGCCTGGAAGTGGCGCAAGCTACGTGGTCTTTGGCGATGCTGGCGGCTTTGGTCCTAGCTTGGAGCTGTCGTCGCTGGATGGCAGCAATGGCTTTGTCATCAACGGCGTTTCCGAGAATGATTATTCCGGCGCCTCGATCAGCGCGGCCGGCGACATCAACGGCGACAGCACCGATGATCTGATCATCGGTGCTTTGCGTGCTGACCCCAACGGGGCTGGAAGTGGCGCAAGCTATGTGGTCTTCGGCGATGCTGGCGGCTTTGGTCCTAGTCTGGAGCTGTCGTCGCTGGATGGCAGCAATGGCTTTGTCATCAACGGCGTTTCCGAGTGGGATCAGTCCGCCTCGGTCAGCGCGGCCGGCGACATCAACGGCGACGGCACCGATGATCTAATCATCGGTGCTCGGAATGCTGACCCCAACGGGCCTGAAAGTGGCGCAAGCTACGTCGTCTTCGGCGATGCTGGCGGCTTTGGTCCTAGCCTGGAGCTGTCGTCGCTGGATGGCAGCAATGGCTTTGTCATCAACGGCGTTTCCGAGAATGATTGGTCCGGCTCGGTCAGCGCGGCCGGCGACATCAACGGCGACGGCACCGATGATCTGATCATCGGTGCTTATGGTGCTGACCCCAACGGGCCTGGAAGTGGCGCAAGCTACGTGGTCTTTGGCGATGCTGGCGGCTTTGGTCCTAGCCTGGAGCTGTCGTCGCTGGATGGCAGCAATGGCTTTGTCATCAACGGCGTTTCCGAGAATGATTATTCCGGCGCCTCGGTCGGCGCGGCCGGCGACATCAACGGCGACGGCACCGATGATCTGATCATCGGTGCTTGGAATGCTGACCCCAACGGGCCTAAAAGTGGCGCAAGCTACGTCGTCTTCGGCGATGCTGGCGGCTTTGGTCCTAGCCTGGAGCTGTCGTCGCTGGATGGCAGCAATGGCTTTGTCATCAACGGCGTTTCCGAGGAGGATTCGTCCGCCTCCCGGGTCAGCGCGGCCGGCGACATCAACGGCGACGGCACCGATGATCTGATCATCGGTGCTCGGAATGCTGACCCCAACGGGCCTGGAAGTGGCGCAAGCTACGTGGTCTTCGGAAGGGCGGTTGGTAACCCGGGTAATGGGATTCCGTCAGCTACTGGTCTCGATCAGACTGTCAGCCCGAATGTCACGATTCCTCTAGCCGGCCTGTTTGAATGGTCCGACCCGGACGGTGCCGATGACATCGTGGCTTTCGCTGTTCGCGACCGCAGTATCGGCGGAGGCTACCTTGCCCGAAACGGCGAGCGGCTCACCGACGGCGAGTTATTCGACAATGTGCCGATCACGCAGATCGGCCAATGGGCATTCGTTGCCGACGATGCCGGTGGCACGGACGATGTGGGATTCAACGCGATCGATGCTGCTGGGGCCTATAACACGCCTTCAGCGGTAGCGACTGTGGCCGTCTTCGAAAATAGCCCGCCGGAAGTCACACCTATTCATCCACAGCCGATCCATGAGGTTGGCGAGCCAATACTGGCTAGCGATCTTTTTATCGTCTCTGATCCAGATGGCACTGGCGATATAGAAGCAGTCTTGATCTCAATTGATGAGGGTAAAGGCGAGCTAAACCTGGATGGCCTTACGATGTCGCAAGGCGTTGGGGTCAATCTGGATCAGCTGAGCCGGGTGACATTTACGCCGGGTGAATCGGCCGTTCCTAGCGTACTGCGTGTGGAGCTACTCGATGCTGCTGGCAACACGGTCAGTGTCAGGATACCCGTTAATACACCAACGGTACCCTTCTACAACGAAGAGATGGCGGAGTTTTTCGCGCGTATCGTCGCTTATGACGAAGATCTTCCCGGACTGCTCGCCGATGGTGAGCCGCAACCGGTAAGTCTGCCGTCATCGGACAACACATTGCTCGGTTGGGATGTCGTCAAGGTATTTGAACGCGGTAGCGCGGTGACACCTGATGCCTTCGTGGCCGTGGCGCTAGCAAGTGTGACCGGAGAAACTGTTCTGGCCTTCCGCGGGACGAAGGGCCTCGGCGACTGGTTGGATAATATTCGAGATTTTTCGGGTCCGGGATCATCGCAGTTCGACGAAGCCTGGGATACGCTCGATATAGAGACATGGCTGCGCGACCACCCCGGCACCCATCTGACCGGTCACAGCCAGGGAGGCGCCCAAGCGCAACTCGCCGCAGTACGTGCTGCCACCTCGCCTGAGCCTTTTCAAGTGGGTACGGTTACTACTTTCAATTCAGCCGGGATCTCGAACGATAAGTATAATGCTTTTATGACTGGTGCTGATACGGTCGGGGCGGTTACACATGTTATATCCGCGAACGACCTTGTGTCGTTATCTGGCGATGCGTTCTTGCCCGGTGTCGTTGATCGTTATGATTTTGACTTGGACGTTACTGGCAACCTCCCGAGCATTCGTGACTTCGTAATAGCCGCGCATACGGGGCATTGGTCGAATGAAGGGTACTATGCTGGCAGTTACCACTCTTCGGATTTCAATCAACACACGGGATACCGTGATGTTACATATGATCTCACAGTCGAAAATCTGAGTGCGCAGAGTTATTCGCCACTTGATTTTCCTGATGAATTTAATAGCCAGTATGCAAGTTTCTTGCTCGCGGTATCAAAGACCCTATCCCCTTATTTGGCTTTTGCACTTTCCACGCGTGGGACGCTAGAGGCTGCTAGAGACGAATTGTCTCTTTTGTATAGACCCATCGAATTCACGGTTGACGTGTCTCTCGTGCTTGATAAGGCTGCCAGAACCATGGGCGAGTGGGGTGCGGAGGGTGTTATCGCATTGCGCGATTTGAGCACTGAGGGTTGGGAACGTGTTGCTAATTTTACTGCCAATCGATGGGAGGATTTGAAAGGGGCTGGTGTTGGGGCGTTCAAGAATCTGGTGACCAGTCTCGAACGTCTCGACCCAGCATCGCAGGCTACTTGGCCAGTGAACGCGATTAGTGACAGCGACTGGGCCTTGCCTTTTATGGCTGGCCCTGAACCGCTGGAAGTCGTGGTCGCGGCCGAGGGCACGGCGACTGCTAATTCTACAGCACCGGCCCTACTGGTAGGCTCCAGTCCTAACATGCAGTTCCAAGGAGGAGTCGGTGATCAGATTTTCTATGGCGCCGGTTCAGATCAAATTGTCGCATGGAGTGCAGAGACAGCCACAGCACTGGACCCGACTATCGATGCCGCTGGCTCCGATGTGATTTTCGGATCCCGTGCCACGCTAGATCTTACTGAAGTCCAAGGCTTCTATCTCGACGATGCAATTTTCGTGGCTGATGAACAGTTTGATGCTGACGATATTGTCGTTACACGAGGATCTGCAGTGCTGTCGGTGGATACTGACAAGGATGGCGAAACTGACTTCACGATGCGCCTGCTTGGGGCGTATGACTTGGATAGTTTCGTGGTGACCCAATCTGAACAGGGAACGCGAATCACTCATGACGGCTTTATGGGCCCTAGGCTTGCGAATGACGTAGGCGTCGGCTTTGAAACAGTATCTGATTCGGCTTTTACCACCGCAAGTGTGTTTGAGAACGATGTGCCGTTCAGCGGTAACACGCTGGAAATGGTGTCCGTCGATACATCGACGATTTTAGGCCAACTGAGCAGCAACGAGGATGGAACCTTCGATTATGATCCTGGTGATGCGTTCAGGTTTTTAGCCGAGGGCGAACTTGCGACTGAGTCTTTTCGCTATACGGCCCGCGATGAAACGGGACTGATGGCAGAAGCGCAAGTCACAATCACTATTGCCGGTGCCGAGGAAGAGTCGCCCTTGGACCCACAGGTTTATATTAATGAATTTATGCAGTCTTTAGCCGGGGAGGATGTCGAGCTAAACCCTCAGCTCCAACAGATTTTTACCCGCATTCTGAGTCGTCAGATCACGATTGATGAAACGAATCAGGTAGAATCAAGTCCGGCATTTGACACCTTGTCCAGAGTATTTACTTATGTAGCTACTAAAAACCTAGATGCACGCCCCGAGGGTGGGCCATTTGGCTATAGTTCATCAAGAATCGACCAGGCCAAAACCAGAGGGCAGGAAGCTTTAAATGATGTCAATCCTAGAGAAGATGTACCAGAAAATATAAACCTATTTCCTCTTGGTGGTATGTCGACAAATGCAGGTTCGTTTTACACTGGGGATGGTGATATCAACCTGTTCGACGATGTTGCTATTGAGTCAACCTCTTTCGACGAAAATGCATCGTTTCTTTTCGGTAATAGCGCGAAAACTGAAAGCGTATCTCAGATTACGCTTACAGGCGTTGATGGACTTTTTTTGGACGCAGAATAATTTAATGTAAGTGGCAGCCTAGGCTAAATCGTTTGGCTCATGGGGCGAAATGTGTGACTGCAAAATCGCTGACCTAGCGCGAGACTGTCTGCAAGCCTCTTGGCGTCATTCTTGGTGGACAGCGTCACACGATTCGCCCCATGAGCCAACCCCTTTTTTCTGATCGTGCTGCGAGCGCTGTATAATCAATGGCTTGTACCAGCGCTCAAGTTTTTCATCACGCGTTGCAATCGCGCGTGATGCTCTTTAACATCATGTTGCTAGCGCGCTTTGCGTTTAATTCACTGCCGCGTAGGCAGCTCAGAAATGTCGTGAATGGTTCGCCTGGAAAGATCAGAAAACTAGAACAACTCATCGAGCATCCGCGGCGCGGTGCGGCGCGGCGTCTCTTCTTGTCTCGAGTACCGCACCGGGTCCGGCCCCAGCGTCATGAGTCGATACTCGTCGCGGATGTATTCGATGCGGCTGCCACTGCGCGACGGCGTCGCCTCGCCACTGTGCAGGCTGATGCGCACTGGCACCATGCCCTCGGGTCGCTTGATGGTCGCCACCGGGAGATCGGCCAGGGCCTCCTCCATGAAATCGATCCAGATCCCAAGCGCGGCGGTCCCGCCCCATTCGCCGCGCCCGAGCGGGCTGTTGTCATCGCGCCCCACCCAGGCGACCGCCGTGAGCTGGGGCTGATAACCGGCGAACCAGGAGTCGCGCGACTCATTGGTGGTGCCGGTCTTGCCGGCGATATCCTCGCGCTTCAGGCGCCGCGCGCGGGTCGCGGTTCCTGATCGAATCACGTCCTTGAGCATGGAGTCGATGTTGTAGGCGATGCGCGGATCGATCGCCAGCGGCGCGCGCGGATCATCGGAGGCGCCAATCGGCAACACCCGAGCCGAATCCACATCGGCGTCGATCCAGCACGTCATGCAGGCGCGTAACGGCTGCGCCTCGAACAGTCGTTGACCCTGCGCATCTTCGATCCGCTCGATCAGATAGGGCTGCACCCGGTAACCGCCATTGGCGAACACAGAAAAACCTCGCGCCAGCTCGAGCGGCGTTACCGAGCCCGACCCCAAGGCCATCGAGAGATCTCGCGGGATGGTCTCGGGCGCGAAGCCGAAGTGTTGGATGTACTCACGCGCATCATCGACGCTCATGCGATCGACCAAATTGACCACGGCAAGATTGCGCGACTTGGTCAAGGCGACGCGGATGCGGATCGGGCCCATGAACTTGCCATCGGCATTCTTCGGCCGCCAGACGCCACCGGCCGAAGGCAGCTCGAAGCGTTCATCCCTGACCAGGCTCGCGGGCGTATAGCCCTTGTCTAGGGCGGCAGCATAGACGAAAGGCTTGAAGGTCGAGCCGGGTTGGCGTTTTGCATCAACGGCCCGATTGAACTTGCTCCACTCGAAGGCATAGCCGCCGGAAAGGGCGCGAATCGCACCATCCTCGGGCGCCAGCGCCACCAGCGCGCCGCCGACCTTGGGCACCTGCGCCAAGCGCCAAGCGCCGTCCTCGGTCTGCCGCAGCCGAATCACATCGCCGACGGCCACGGCGTCGGTGACGCGACGCGGCGTGCGCCCACGCGCGTTCTCGCTCCTGAAGCGTCGCGCCCACTTGACCTGCGCCAGTTCGAGGTCGTGCGTCTCGCCCTGCCCCAGGTAGACCTCGGCGCGCGCGGCCGAGGCGCTGAGCACGATGCCCACCGGCAGCCCGGGCACGCGCGGGCGCTCGGCAAGGAGCGCATCCAGTGCCTCATCGGTCTTGGCGCCGACATGCTCGACGCGCGCCTCCGGGCCATGGTAGCCGTGGCGCCGGTTGTACGCTCTGAGCCCCTTGCGCAGCGCCGCATCGGAGGCGCGCTGCAGCCCCGCATCGACCGTGGTGTAGACGCGCAAGCCGAGACGGTAGGCGTCTTCCTGACCGTAGCGCTCGACCACCGCTTGGCGCGCCATCTCGGCGAGATAACCGGCGCGCAGCTCGATCGCGGGGAGATAGCGTTGCGCGCTCAAGGGTGCGGTGCTCGCGAGCAGGAAATCGGTGTCGTCGATATAGCCAAACCGGTGCATGCGCTCGAGGATGTAATCGCGGCGCTCGCGGGCTCGCTCGGGATTGGAGAGCGGGTTGTTCGCCGAGGGCGCTTTCGGCAAACCCGCGAGCATCGCCATCTCCGCCACCGTCAGTTGAGCGAGTGATTTTTGATAATAGAACTCGGCGGCGGCGGCGACCCCGTAGGCGCGATGGCCGAAGAAGATCTTGTTGAGATAGAGGCTCAGGATCTCGTCCTTGCTCAAGCGCGCCTCCAGTTTCCAGGCGAGCATGATCTCGATGAGCTTGCGCTTGATCGTCTTCTCGCGGGTCAGGAAGAAGTTGCGCGCCACCTGCATCGTGATGGTGCTGCCACCCTGGGTCGCCTCGCCGCTTTTGGCCACGCTCAGCGCCGCGCGCGTCAAGCCGATCGCATCGATGCCGTCATGGGTGAAGAAACGGCTATCCTCGGCGGAGATGAAGGCCTCGATCAGCAGCGGCGGGATCTCATCGATCGCCACCGCGCGCCGACGCTGCACGCCGAACTCGGCCATCAGCGCGCCATTGGCGGCGAAGATGCGCAGCGGTTCCTCGAACTCGATCTCGGTCAGCGCCTCGATCGGCGGCACCTCGGGCTCGAGTGCCTGCACCACCACCGCAGCGGCAACGGCGCCGAGCACGGCCAGATCGAACGGTATCGCCAGGCCCGCCTTGACCAGACGCGCGAGCCAGTCGAGGATGCCGAGCACGGGTCCTTGGGGCTGTCGGCGACGGCCTTTTCGGGGTGCCGCAGGTGGGCGCTGGGTGCGCGCTTGCGCCGTGCCGGAACGGCCCGAACCGTCGCGATCTGGCGCGTTGTGGTCGTGATCCAACCGACTCGACCTCGTCGCAAAGGGTCCAGAGTGAGAATGAAAACAAGCCGATGCAGTCTACACCAAGACGAGTGACGCCGAGCAGCCGAGGAGACTGTCTTGCCGGATACCGAACCCACGCCTAACACACGCGAGCGCCTGCTGCAGGCGGCCCTCGAGGTCTTTGCCGAGCGCGGCTATCGCGCCGCCACCATCCGCGAGATCTGCGGGCGCGCCGAGGCCAACGTGGCCGCCGTGCATTACCACTTTGGCGACAAACGCCGCCTCTATGAAGCGATCTACGGACGCCTGTTCGAGACCCTGCGCGCGCGGCGCACCGCTTTCCTGCCGCCCGATGCCCCACCCGAACAGCGCCTGCGGGTGCATATCCAGGCCCTGCTCGAGGAATTCTTCCGCAGCACCGGCGCCGGCACCCGTGACACCGACAGCGAGCGCCAGGTTCGGCCGAGCACGCTGTTTTTCAACGAGATGGCACACCCCACCGAGGTGCTCGATCGCATCGTCACCGAACACCTCGAACCGGACGCGCGCGAACTCTACGAGATCGTCGCCACCCTGCTCGAGACCACGACCAACGACCCGTTGACCCTCGACTGCGCCGCCAGCGTGATCGGGCAGATCCTCTACTATCATCACGCCACGCCGATCATCTCGCGCCTGCATCCGCAGCGCCCGCCCGTTGCCGAGCGCCTCGAGGCCCTCGTCGAGCAGATCTGGCTGTTCTCGCTCGGTGGCATCGAGCAGGCCAAGCAGGCCCGTGCGGCGCTCACGCAGCAACCCCTTGATGAGGCGGCTGATCAGGGCTGCTGAGGCACGAAGATGACAAAGTGTTCATGTTGCTTGGGTGGTGCCCCAGTCTATAGGACTTCAGAGGGTTTCAGCATTCTTGATTCACTGGCAGCGAGGCATTGTAATGGTGAACAAAATACCAGATTGCACCAATATGGTTGTCAAGCTTTTTTGAAAATGACAGCGCTTTTCTGACCAACCGCGAGACCCGTTGACGAAGTGTGCAATTGAAGCGTTCAATGTGATTCGTTTGACCGC
>NZ_NHSF01000069.1 GCF_016653295.1 Halochromatium salexigens
GGGCGTCAAACTCACCAAGAAGGCCATGCGAGAGGTCGAAGCGCGGCTACTGCGCAACCCCGATCTGCCGAAGTGGGATATCTTGATCAAGCCTGCCTGCTCGGTATAACTGTTTCTGGAAATCACCTAAGGACATCGACAAGCACGTTCGCCTCGTGCGCGCGGGACAGTGATTTTGCCTTTTGTCATCCGCTTAGTGTCCAGCAGTGATGCGGGTGATTGGTGAGACAGCCGCATTATTTCCCGTTCTGGCGTGATGCCAACCGGCTGCTGCTCGCCATCGATCAAGCGGTGCGCGACCTTCCGCGCTATCACAAATACACCCTGGGTACGGATCTGCGTCGCCAAGCCATGACGATCTGCCAGTTGGTCCGTCGTACCGCACCACGCGGTGACGATCAGTCTGCTCGTGTGATGCGGTTAGTCGAAGCAGATCGATGATCTCAAGCTCCAGATCCAGGTTGGCAAAGAGTCGCAAGCTCTTCCAGAGCTTGGCTGTGGTATGCGCCATGCTGGGCTGCCGTACCTGTTTGCCGCCGAGGAGGGCTATCTGCCCGGCGGTATAAAGCGCCGCGTTTTGCGCGACCTGTCCCTTGGCCCTGACGATGGCCCATTGCTCCAAACGCGGGCTTGACTGACCGGCGCCCGATTGGATTCGCGACCCGAAAGCGAGGAACCAGGAACCCTGATGGCTAGACCCATGATGCGCACCTTGACCGCCCTTGGCATGAGCCTCTGCATGATCGCGGCACAAGCCGAGCAGACCTGCAACGATGCGGTGGTTGCGACCGCTCCTGACAGCCGATTTCAAGACAACGGTAATGGCACGGTCACCGATCTGGCTACCGGGCTCATCTGGAAGCAATGCGCCGAAGGTCTGAGCGGGGCGGGCTGTGCCACTGGAAGCGCCCAGACCTTCAGCTGGCAAGTGGCGCTGCAGCATGCCGAGGCTGCGGTCTTTGCTGGTAGTGATCTGTGGCGCTTGCCGAACAAGAATGAGCTGGCTTCACTGGTCGAGCTACGCTGTTACAACCCGGCAATCAATGAGCGCTATTTTCCGAATACGCCGTCAAACTGGTTCTGGTCTTCGTCGCCGTATGCCAGCTATTCGGGCTTCGCGTGGAGCGTCCAGATCAGCATTGGCAACGTCAGCAGCCACGGTAAGAGCATCGCCCTATACGTTCACCTCGTGCGTGCGGCACAATCGTTGCAACTCGTCCCCGCCTTATTTCGAGGAGAATGGAACGCTGATATCGCGGAATGTGGTACTGGTCTGGGCGATTCGTCTTTGCGCATTAGCGCCGATTCGATACAATTCCACGAAAGTGATGGTCCCCTGACCAATATTGAGCGACTGGGGGATTCTGAGTTCAAAGCGACAGCTCTCCTATCGGGAGAGGGAGAAGTTTGGTCAGAGCCGATACACTTCGCCCTTTCGTCAGATAGCAATACGCTAACGGACTTGAGATCCGAAGTCGGTGGATTCTCTCGGCGCCGTTGCCCATAATCGGCGGTAGTTTGTTGCGCCAAACAGTTCCTCAACGCATCAGATCAGCGCGCTCGCGGTTCACCAACGAAGGGATTGGTGCGGCGCTCCTCGCCCAGGGTGCCCATCGGGCCGTGGCCGGGGATGAAGCGCACCGCATCGCCAAGCGGGAACAACTGCTCGCGGATCGAGCGCAGGAGCTGGCCATGATCGCCGCGCGGGAAGTCGGTGCGGCCGATCGCGCCCCGGAAGAGCACATCGCCGACCTGGGCCAGACCGGCCGCGCGGTCGACGAACACCAGATGGCCGGGCGTGTGACCCGGACAGTGCAGCACCTCGAGTCGGCGCTCGCCGAGCGGCACCTGGTCGCCGTGCGCGAGCCATTGGTCGGGACTGAACGCGGCCTGCCGTGGGAAGCCGAACATCTGCGCCTGCCGCGGCAGGGCCTCGAGCCAGAAGGCATCGGCGCGCTGTGGACCGATGATCGGCACCCCGAGCGCGGCGGCGAGCGCCGGCGCGGCGCCGACATGATCGAGATGCCCATGCGTGAGCAGGATCATGCGCGGCGTCGCGCCGCTGCGCTCCAGCACCGCGCTGATGCGCTCCGGCTCGCCACCGGGGTCGACGATCGCGGCCTCCAGGGTGGTGGGGCAGATGAGCAGGGTGCAGTTCTGCTCGAACGGGGTGACGGGGATGATCTCGAAGCGCATCAGTCGGCCTCTTTGGTTGAGCGGCGCCGGTCGGCGTCCTTGCGCAGCAGCAGGGTGCGGGTGCCGGCCAGACGGTCGTACCAGGTCTGCTGCTCGCGGTCGAACAGCATCCACCAGAGGCCGAGCCCGGCCGGCGCCAGGGTCAGCAGGGCGAAACCGAGGCGGCGCATGGCATCGCGTGTGCCAAGCGGCGCGCCGTCCTCGCGCAGGATGAGCAGTCGCCAGACCCGCATCGACAGCGTTTGGCGGCCCTGGGTCCAGAAGTAGAGGTAGTAGCCGAGGATCACCAGCAGCAGATAGAGCTGGAACAACAGCCGCGCGCTGCCCTCGGCGAGATCGGCGCCGGTCAGGCTCTGCACTGGGATGCTGTAAACGAAGGCGGCCACGATCAGCACGGAACCGAGCAGCAGGAGATCATAGAGGATCGCCGCCAGGCGGCGCGGCAAGCCGGGGCTGCGAGACTGGGACAGGTCGGTCATGGGGTGGCTCGAGGGTTGATCAGGTCGGTCGTTGCTCACTAAGCTCCCCACCTTACCCAGATGCAGCCAGCGCTGGCTAGCGCCGGCTGCCGTTCCACCATCGGGTTGCTCAGTGACACTGCCCCGTTTCAGCATCAAAGTAACGCTGTTTCATCTGCTGCGCCGGCTGCCCATGCCGGTGATCGGGATCCTGATCGGCCTGATTGCGGGGCTCGCGGTCTGGATCGTGCTCGATCAGGTGCAGAGCAAGGCCATCGAGCGCATCTTTGGGCGCGAACTCTCGATGCGGCTCGATCTGCGCGCGCGCGAGAGCCTGATCCGCTTCGATCAGTACATGACCAATTATGCGGCGACGACGCGCCTGCTGGCCAACCATCGGCGCCTGGCGCAATACCTGGAGCCGCTGTTCTGGTTCCCCGGTGAGATCGTCGATCCGGTGGTCTATGCCGGATTCCGGCCCTTCTGGCTGCCGGATGTGTTCGGCCGCAATGCGTTGCTGGCCCCGAGCCATGTGCTCTTGGTGGACTCGCGCGGGCTGGTGCGCGAAGTCTATCAGGCCGGTGACGCGCGGTTGCCGGAGGAGCTGACCGGCAATCTCAACCAATGGCTCGGGGGGCTCGACGAGGTGCGCAGTGTGCTGGCGCGCTTCGACGATCAACCCTATCTGGTGGTCAGCGATCGGGTCGAGGATGCCAGCGGCTATACCATGGGCAGCCTGGTGGTGCTGGTGGCGGTGGATGCGGCGTTCCTCGCCGCCTCCGAGGGCAGTTTCTCGGCGGATCGCTCGGCGGTGGCACTGATCGATGCCGACGAGCAGCGCATCCTCGCCAGTAACGAACCCCAGCAGTTGATCCCCGGCACCTTGCTCAGCGAGTGGAGCGATGAGTACCTGGTCACCTCGCAGTCGTTGCCGGCCTACGAGGGCTCGAACTGGAACATGCTGTTCGCGACCTTCATCCCCCAGCGCATCGTCACCAAGATGTCGGACAAGGTGATCGATTTCGAGCGCAACCAGCGCTTGATCGCCGCGCTGGTCTTCATCGCCGTGTTCTCGCTGGTGATCTATCTGGTCTCGGCGCGGCTGAACAAGGTGCTCAAGCGCATGACCCGCTTCTCGCAGCGGGCGCTCGGCATCGAGCAGCCGGGCTTCAGGGGCGGCGGCAACCAGCTCGTGCTGCTCGAGGAATGGATGCAGCATTTCACCTCGCTGGTGCTGCGCGCGCGCGAGGAGATGCGGCGCAAGCACGAGCACGAGATGCGCGAGACCGAGGCGCTCAAGGCCGCGATCATGGAGGCCTCGCTGGATGCGATCGTGACCCTCAACCGCGCCGGCGCGGTGATCGACTACAATCCCACCGCCGAACGCATGCTGGGCTTCGATCGCCAGGCCATCATCGGCCTCGACTTCGTGGGCACCTTCGTCGCCCCCAACGACCGCGCCCATTTCATCGGCCTGCTGCGCGAGTCGAGCCGACGCGGTCCCCTCGGCGAGCGTCCCCATGCCCGCACCGAGCTGCGCGCGGTGCGCGACGACGCGCAGTTGTTCCCGATCGAGGTCTCGATCGTGCCGATCGCGCTCGAGGAGGAGCCGGTGTATACGCTCTATATCCACGACATCACCAAGCGCAAGGAGGCCGAGCGCGAGATCAAGGGCTTGGCCCGCTTCGCCAGCGAGAGTCCGAGCCCGATCTTGCGCGTCAACGGTGCCGCCCGCATCGTCTATGCCAACGCCGCCAGCCAACCGTTGATCCGGGCCTGGGAGACCGAGCCTGGCGGGCCACTGCCGACGCGCTGGTGTGAGCAGGTGCGCGCGGTGCTCGAAGACGGCGAGACCCTGGAGCATGAGGACGATCTGGGCAGTACCATCTACGCGCTGCTGTTCGTGCCAATCCAGGAACTCGGTTATGTCAACATCTATGCGCGTGATATCACCGCCGTGCGCCGCGCCGAACAGGAGTCGCGTCAGCATCAAGCCGAGTTGGTCCACGTCTGCCGCTTGAGTACCATGGGCGAGGTGGCGACCGGGATGGCGCATGAACTCAACCAGCCGCTGGCGGCGATCGTCAATTACGCCAATGGCGCGAGCCGCCGGCTGAAGAGCGGCCAGGGCGACAGCGCGGCACTGGTGGACGCGATGGCGCACATCTCGGGGCAGGCGCAGCGCGCCGGCGAGATCATCAAGCGCCTGCGGGCGCTGGTCGGCAAGCAGCAGCCGATCCGCTCGGCGGTCGATCTTAACCTCTTGGTGCGCGAGGTCTGCAGCTTCGTCGAGTTCGAGACCGCCAAGCTCGAGCTGCAGATCGAGCAGCAGCTCGCCGAGGAGGCGATCCCGGTGGATGTCGATCTGGTGCAGATCGAACAGGTGCTGCTAAACCTGGTGCGCAATGCCTTGGATGCGCTCGAGGAGCGCTCCCCAGGCGAGCGCGTGCTGCTGATCAGCACCCGGCGCGTGGAGGATCGCGCCTTGGTGCGGGTGCGCGACAATGGTCCCGGCATTCCGCCGGAGCGCATGAGCTTGCTGTTCGATCCCTTCTTCACCACCAAAGAGACCGGAATGGGTATGGGGCTACCAATCAGTCTGACCATCCTCGAGGATCACGACGGCACCATTCGCGCCGAATCCGAGCCCGGGCTGGGCACGGTGTTCCAGGTCGAGTTGCCGGTGGCGACCGAGGCACTCGACGAGCGCGCACGCGCCGGCACGCCGGGCCTGACCGATGCGCGCCCGCTGATGCTGATCGAACAACCACGCGCCGGGGGCACGCACGGATGAACCAGGAACTGACCGTGTTCGTCGTCGATGACGACCAGGCCATGCGCGGCTCGCTGCACTGGTTGATCGAGTCGGTCGGCATGCGGGTCGAGACCTTCGACTCGGCGCATACCTTTCTCGATGCCTACGATACCGGGCGCGCCGGCTGTCTGCTGCTCGATGTGCGCATGCCGGGGATGAGCGGGCTCGAGCTGCAGGAGTACTTGGGCCGGCGCGCGATCCGTATCCCGGTGATCATCATCACCGGTCACGGCGATGTGGCGATGGCGGTGAAGGCGATGAAAGCCGGCGCGGTCGATTTCATCGAGAAGCCGTTCGACGATGAACAACTGCTCAACAGCCTGCGCAAGGCCCTCGAATACGACGAGCAGCAGCGCGCGCTGCAGACACGCAAGGCCGAGATCGCCGCCCGCCTCGCCGAGCTGACGCCGCGCGAGCACGAGGTGATGGCGATGGTGACGGACGGAAAATCGAACAAGGAGATCGCCGCCGCGCTCAGTGTCAGCGCGAAGACCGTCGAGGTCCACCGCGCGCGGGTGATGGACAAGACGCGGGCTGACTCTCTCGCCGAGCTGGTGCGCATGGCCATGATCGCCAGCACACCACCCTGAGTCGGTGCTACCAGCAGGGCGCGGCCAGACTCGACATCACCCCCAGGGCATCGCCAGGCGTTGGCAGCGGCATCCCGCCCCAGGGGCCGCCGGCCTTGAGGCGGATGACGTACTCGGCCCATTGCAGCGGTCGCGGCAGATAGCCGACCTGCGCGGCGATGCCATGCAGCTGCGAGACGAAGGCGATGTCGCAGCCGGTGTCCGGCCCCGGCTGTGCGGTGCAGAGGTCGTGGCGCATGCAGGCGGCATCGAAGGCATCGACCGGGGGTGGCCAGCCGTGGCTCGGATGGTTGATGCCGCACCAGTTGCCGTAGAGAGGCATGCAT
Organism: Halochromatium salexigens; assembly: GCF_016653295.1. Classification (GTDB taxonomy): domain Bacteria; phylum Pseudomonadota; class Gammaproteobacteria; order Chromatiales; family Chromatiaceae; genus Lamprobacter; species Lamprobacter salexigens. The sequence goes on from NZ_NHSF01000069.1 coordinate 6,386, forward strand.
TTGAACGCGGCGGCGTTGCCGGCGGCGAGCAGCAGCAGGGCGCCGGCCAGCAGGGCCGAGCGTGAGACGGACAGCGGGAAAGACTGTGGATGCCGGGACATGATGTGCTCTCCAGAAGCAAGCAGGGACGCCAGATGTGAACGAAGCCGTGAGGCGCGTCAGCCGGTGATATCCGTGATGCGCCATTCGCCCTCCTCGAAGCGCAGGATGACGAAGGTCGGGTGCTCCCCGATCTCGCCAAAACGGACCACGAAGCGGTCCCAGGACTCGAAGAAGGCGAAATCGACCGCGCCGATGAAGCGCCCGTCCTTGGCGTCAAGGTTTTCGGCATCGGCGCGCCGACTGGCCTCGAGCAGGCTGGCGCGGACCCAGTCGAGCGTGATCGCCTGTTCCAGGGCCGCGTTGCCGAGCCGCTTCAGGTTATCGGCCAGCCAGCCGATCACCTGATCGGCCTCGGTCTGGTCCTGACTCGCGGTTGGCGGCAGGAAGCCCTTGACGCTGCGATTGATACGGGTCTTGTAATGGGTTTGGATGGCGGCCAGATCGACGTGCGGCGCCAAGGCCTCGGCACTTGGCTCCTGCAGCGCGCTGTGGATGCGAAACAGGCTGTAGTAGGGCCAGAGGCCGTAGGTGACGACGGCGAGCAGGAGCAAGAGGCCAAGAATGCGGGCCATGGGAGTGATCGGATGTTGGTCAGCAAAGCCGCTATTTTACGAGGGTCGCCGCGATCGTGCTGAAACCTGCGCGGCTGGCATAATGCGAAAACTATGAGTGATTCTGCGACCTCTGGGCTCGAAACCTATCTCGTCGGCGGCGCGGTGCGCGATCGGCTGCTCGGGCTCGCGTTCGAGGAGCGCGATTATGTGGTCGTCGGCGCCGATGCCAATGAGATGCTGCGGCGCGGCTTTCTGCCCGTGGGCAAGGAGTTCCCGGTGTTCCTGCATCCGCGGACCAGGGAGGAATATGCGCTGGCGCGCACCGAGCGCAAGACCGCGCCGGGCTACCACGGTTTCGTCTTCCATGCCGAGCCGAGCGTGACCCTGGAGCAGGATCTCGCGCGTCGGGACCTGACCATCAATGCGCTCGCCGAGACCGCCGATGGGCGCATCATCGATCCCTATGGCGGCCTGGCCGATCTCGAGCAGCGGCGCTTGCGCCACATCTCGCCGGCGTTCGGCGAAGACCCGGTGCGCATCCTGCGCAGCGCGCGCTTCGCCGCCCGGCTGTGGGGGCTCGGCTTTGAGATCGCCGAGGAGACCCTGGGCCTGATGCGGCGCATGGTCGCGGCCGGCGAGGTCGATGCCTTGGTGCCAGAGCGGGTCTGGGCCGAACTCTCCAAACTGCTCAACGAGCCGCGCGCCGGCGCGCGCCTGTCGGTGTTCTTCGAGACCCTGCGCGCCTGCGGTGCGCTGCAACGGCTGCTGCCCGAGCTGGACCGGCTCTGGGGGGTGCCGCAGCCGGCCAAGTGGCACCCCGAGATCGACACCGGGGTGCATGTGATGCTGGTGCTCGACACCGCGGCGCGGCTCTCGCCAGAGGCCGAGGTGCGCTTCGCGGCACTCTGCCATGATCTCGGTAAGGGCAACACCCCGCCCGAGATCCTGCCCAGTCATCACGGCCACGAAGAGCGCGGCGTCAGCCTGCTCGCCGAGGTCTGCGCGCGGCTGCGGGTGCCGAAGCGCTATTGTGAGCTGGCGCGGATCACCGCTCGTTTCCACGGCCAGGTGCACAAGGTCGATGAGCTGCGCGCCGCGACCATCCAGGATCTGTTCGATGGGGTCGATCTGTTCCGCCGCCCCGAGCGCTTCGAGCAGATGCTGACCGCCTGCGAGGCCGATTTTCGCGGCCGCACCGGCTACGAGGAGCGCGAATATCCGCAGGCCGCGCTTTTGCGCCGGCTGGCGAGCGCGGCGCGTGCCGTGGATGCTGCCGCCATCGCCCAGGCGAGCGAATCCAAGGCCCTGATCCCACAGCGGTTGCGCGAAGCGCGCATCCGCGCGATCCACCAGACACGAAAGGCGACCTGATGGCGAATTTCCAGGGACATTTGACCGGCGGCGTGCTGATCTCCGGGATCGCCGCCTTCGCCGCCTATGGCCAAGGCCTGATCGACAGCACCGAGACCCAGGTGCTGTTCGTCATCGGCACCACGGCGAGCCTGTTGCCGGATATCGATGCCGACGACTCGAAGCCGGTGCGCGCGTTGTTCAACAGCGTTGGCATCATCCTTGGCTTCATGGTGGCGTTTGAGTTGGACAGCCATGTGCCGATCGAGGTCGGTGTGCTTGGGCAGATCGCAATCTGGGTCGTCGTGACGCTGTTCGTTGCCTTTCCGCTGCGCTGGGCATTTGCGCGCCTGACCGTGCACCGTGGCGTTTGGCACACCCTGTTGATGGCCTTCGTGCTGGCGCTGGCGATGACCGTGGCGGCGGACCTTTGGCTGGAGGTCGAGCCCTTACTGGCCTGGCTGGCCGGCGGCTTTGTGCTGCTCGGTTATCTGACCCATCTCACCTTGGACGAGATCGCGAGTGTCGATCTGCTCGGCCGGCGTGTGAAACGCTCGTTCGGCACCGCCCTCAAGCCGCTCAGCCTGCGCGCCTGGCCCTGGTCGCTGTTGCTGATCGGCGCGACGGTGTGGCTGCTCGGGATGACTCCCGACCCGACCCCGGTGCTCGCCGGTATCGGTCAGTTGGGCATTCCCACCGAGCCGTTGGTCGCGCACTGGCCGCGTTGGTGAGGCGAATCGGCTTGGCCCCGTCTCGTTAGACGACGTCGTCCTTGTTGGCGGCCTTGGGGTTGGGGCCGTACTGATTGGCGCCGTCCACGCTCTCTTGGATCAGGAAGAAGATCAGGATGATGGGGCCAACGATGGGGATCAGCGCGATCAGCACCCACCAGCCGGTGCGGCCGGTGTCGTGCAGACGCCGCACGGCCACCGCCAGACCGGGGAGCAGCACCGCGAGTGCGTAGAGGCCGCTGAGCAGCCCCATGCCGGCTTCCGGATCGAGCGTGCCGAGCATGTCGTCGATGATCAGCAGCGCGGTGATGATCAGAAAATTGATCAGGAAGTAATACCAGTACTCCTTGCGGCGGCTGCGACCAGTGAACACCGTGTACTTCCGCAAGACCTCAAGATACCAATTCATTTTTCTACCTTTTTTGAGTTGTGCGCATCGACCGTGAACCAGCGATCGTCGATGATCCTGTTAGGATCGATCCGATGCAAGTCTTCGCTAGCCCAGCTGTGACGTCAGGTGACGTGCTCGGCTCATCTTGATCCCTTAGACTCGGTACGCTCGCGGCCTGGTGAATACAGGCTGCGGTGGACTGCGGCGTGCCCGGAAACGCCACTAAAACACGAGTACGACCACCTGGGGAGCTTGACGATGCCAACCTATGCCGAAATCTATCAGCGCTCGATCGAACACCCTGGGGCCTTCTGGGCCGAGGCCGCCGAGGGCCTGCACTGGGAGCAGCGCTGGGAGCAGGTGCTCGATCGCACAGCGCAGCCAACCCCGCGCTGGTTCGCGGGCGGGCGGCTGAATACCTGCTACAACGCGCTCGATCGGCACGTCGACGCCGGCCACGGCGAGCGTCTGGCGCTGATCTACGACAGCCCGGTTACCGATCAAATCCAGCGCTACAGCTATCAGGCGTTGCGCGATCAGGTCGCGGCACTCGCCGGCGCGATTGCCGCGCAGGGGGTCGGCCGCGGCGATCGGGTGATCATCTACATGCCGATGATCCCAGAGGCGGCCATGGCGATGCTCGCCTGCGCGCGTCTCGGCGCGATCCATTCAGTCGTGTTCGGCGGCTTCGCGGCGCGCGAGCTGGCGACCCGCATCGATGATTGCCAGCCCAAGCTCGTGCTCTCGGCCTCCTGCGGCATCGAGCCGAACCGGACAGTCGCCTACAAGCCGCTGATCGATGCGGCCATCGAGCAGGCCACGCACAAGCCCACAGCCTGCATCATCAAGCAACGCCCGCCGCTCGCCGCCGAGCTGCAGCCGGGGCGCGATCTCGACTGGGACGAGGCAGTGGCGGCGGCCGAGCCCGCCGACTGCGTGCCGGTCGCGGCTACCGATCCGCTCTACATCCTCTACACCTCCGGCACCACCGGTCGACCCAAGGGCGTGGTGCGCGACAACGGCGGCCATGCGGTGGCGTTGCACTGGTCGATGGCGAACATCTACGGCGCGCACGCCGGCGATGTGTTCTGGGCCGCCTCCGATGTCGGCTGGGTGGTTGGTCATAGCTACATCATCTACGGGCCGCTGCTGGCCGGCTGCACCACGCTGATCTATGAGGGCAAGCCGGTCGGTACGCCCGATCCGGGCGCGTTCTGGCGCGTGGTCAGCGAGCATGGCGTCAAGGTGATGTTCACCGCGCCGACCGCGATCCGCGCGATCAAGAAGGACGACCCCAAGGGCGAGCATCTGGCGCGCTACGATCTCAGCGGTCTGCAGAGCCTGTTCCTGGCCGGCGAGCGCTGCGATCCGGACACCCTGCATTGGGCCGAGGTCCTGCTCGAGAAGCCAGTCATCGATCACTGGTGGCAGACCGAGACCGGCTGGGCCATCGCCGCCAATCCGCTCGGCATCGAGCAGCTGCCGATCAAGGCCGGCTCGCCGACCCGCGCCATGGTCGGCTATGACGTGCGCATCCTCGATGATCAGGGGCAAGAACGCCCGGTCGGCGAGATGGGTGATCTCTGCCTCAAGCTGCCGCTGCCGCCCGGCTGCCTGCCGACCCTCTGGAACAACGATGAGCGCTTCCGCGAAGCCTATCTGAGCGCCCACCCGGGCTACTACCTCAGTGGCGACGCCGGCTTCAAGGATGCCGACGACTACATCTGGATCATGAGCCGCACCGATGACGTGATCAACGTCGCCGGACACCGGCTCTCGACCGGACAGATCGAGGAGGTGCTGGCGAGCCATCCGGATGTCGCCGAGTGCGCGGTCATCGGCGTGCACGATGCGCTCAAGGGGCAGCTGCCGCTGGGGCTGGTGGTGCTCAAGGCCGGCGTCGAGCGCGGTGTGGCCGAGCTGAATGCCGAGCTGATCCAACGTGTGCGCGATCAGATCGGCCCGGTCGCGGCCTTCAAGCTCGTGGCCATCGTCTCGCGACTGCCGAAGACGCGCTCGGGCAAGATCCTGCGCAGCACCATGGTCAAGATCGCCGATCATGAAACCTGGACCATGCCGGCGACCATCGATGATCCGGCGATCCTCGACGAGATCGCCGCCTCGCTGCGGGAGATGGGGTATGCCCGGTGAGCGAGCGTTGTCTCAGACGCAAGATCCAGCGCGAATGGATTGCGAGGGCGTTGGAGCGCCCGGCTCGCATCGAGGATGATCCAGATGACGCCGATTTAGCCCATGTGCTGTGCCTGGTTCCGGAACGCGCCTTTCGCGTGTTGCGCGTTATCTACAACGAGACGGTCGATCCGGTCGCGATCGTGACGGCCTATTTCGATGATGAGGTAAAAGACCTGTGAAGCTGGAATTCGACGCCGGGGCGGACGCCGCCTATTTCGAGATCTCCTCCTCCGAGGTTGAGACCACCAAGACGATCGAGCCAGGCATCAATGCTGACTACGATGCCGAAGGCCATTTGGTCGGTATCGAGGTCCTGTCGGTGAGCAAGCGCATCCGCTCGCCGTCGCTGGACGATGCCGCCTGAGGTCTTCCCGTTGCCTGTTGTTCAGCTATCCGGCGTCATTGGCCAATCATTCCACAGGTAGCGTTAGCGACTTGTCTGGCCACACGTTTGGTGAGGTGACGCCCGTTCCACTTTGGCCCAGAATTCGATCTGGCCCGGAATGATGCATTGCTCGGCAGCAGCGGTCGATGCGGCTTTCTTGACCTCAGCGGCCGGGCTTCTCCCTACGCTGGAGCCAGACCTCTAATCCTTGGGCGTTCAGCTCTAGTTCACCACCTCGTGCGGCAAGGTCGCTCGCTTCTCGCTATATATAAAATGCAATACTTCTAAACCATTTTGACGTGTAGACAAACCCAATCACAATGCCGGCATCGCTTACAGAACTTGCCGAGCCTTGAGCTGTAGAGGGTACCGGGGAGAGGGTCGGCTCACGTCGGGGTCAGGTGCGCTCCCGCGACCGGGGACTTGATCGCGGAGGTCGCCCGCCCGATTGGTTTCCGCGCCAGCCTCATCCGTGCGTGTCCCTGGTTCGGGCTCTGGGTGCGCAGTGCCTCGATCAATCTTGATTTCCACTTGGCCTCAGGCGGTGCAGACTCGGTCTCTTCCTTGCGCTTTGGCGCGATAGAGGGCGCTGTCTGCGCGTGTGATGAGGTTGTTGATGTCTTCTGACGCGCGGTACTGGGCGACGCCGAAACTCGCGGTGATGGGTCTGCCAATTCCGAGGTCGCTCTCGGCAACGCGTTGCCTGAGTAACTCGGCCAATTGGGTGGCGGATTCCAGATCGGTTTGCGGACAGAGCAACAGAAACTCCTCGCCGCCCCAGCGCACGACCAAATCGCAACTCCGGCTTTTGTTAACAAACAATTGCGCGAACGCGATGAGCACGCGATCACCGGCATCATGACCGAGATTGTCATTGACGGTCTTGAAATGGTCGACATCGGCAATGATTAACGACAGTGCACTCTTGTAACGCTCCGCGCGGACAATCTCTTGGGTCATGATATCAACAAACTTGTGCCGGTTGGCGACGCCGGTCAGTTGGTCGGTGGTCGAGAGCACCTCAAGCTGCCGATTGGCCTCCTGCAGGCGGCGGTTGTAGCCGGACATGAGGCGATCACGATAGAACAACAGCAAGCCGATCACGCCAAGCGCGCCGACTATCTTAAACAACAACGGACGATCAAGCTCCTTGACGGTCTCCACTGAGGTCCAGCGCGACACGGCTTGGTCGACCTCTTGCGCAGACAAGGACTCCACGGCTTTACTGTAGATCGACAGCAACAGGGGATCATCGCCGCGCACGCCGACTGTTAGCGCATAGCGCTCCTCAAGCTTGCCGGCAATCTTGACGTCGGTGAACTGGTATTTGCGCATCGCATAGCCGATGGTCACGCTGGTGTCGATGAAGCCGAATACCCGCCCCTCGCGCACAGCCTCAAGCCCGGTGCGTGGATTCTCCACCTCAATTAGTTGGATGCCAGGGTAGCGACGACGAAAAATCTCTTCGAGTGCGTGATGGCGAATCACCGCAAAGGTTTTATCGGAGGCATCCAGGATGCTATCGATAAAGGGTTGCTCTTGGCCGGTGGCGACGACCAAGGGCACATCCAGAAAGGCGGGGGTGAAACTGAGAAAGGACAAGCGCTCGGGCGTCTCCACTGCTGCCGAGAGCAGATCGCAGCGCCCTTCACGGGCGGCTTGCAGCGACTCGGCCCAGGTTGCGGTGGGCAGGATCTCGAGCCTGATATCGAGCCGCTTGGCCAGTGCGTGATGGATGTCGGCAATCATCCCCCGATAGTGGCCGTCATCGTCCAGGTGCTCGTAGGGCATCCATTGCGGATCGACGCACAGGCGCAGCGGCTGCTGATCGAGGAGATGGCTGCGCTCCTCGGGGTTCAGCGCCACCAGTTGCTTGGGGTCACCGCCCCAGTTGAAGAACCAGCGCCGGTGAATCGCCACCCGTTCTTGCGGCGGAATCGCGGCCAGGCCTTTGTTGAGAATACTCAGCGCCTCGGGCCAGTCATTGCGCACCGAGAACACCTCATCCAAGGTCTCGCCAAGATTGGTCGCAACTTCCAGGGTGGGCAGGCCGATCCGGCTGGCCGCCAAGAGTGTCGCACTGTTGCCGAAGGTGGCATCGGCCTCGCCGCGGTCAACCGCGAGGATGGCGTCGGCAACATCGTCTAAAAGGATGAGTTCGGCACCAGCGACACCGCGCGCCAGCTTTTCGTCTGCTAGGTTGCCGCGCTGCACTGCCAGGGTCTTGCCGGCCAAATCCCGAGCCGAACGGATGTTTGCCGGGTTGCCACTGGCGACCAGCAACATTTTGCGCAACGAAATATAGGGGCTGGAAAAGTTCAGAAAGTCTCGGCGCTCCTCATGGACGACGCTGCTACTGAGACCATCGATGCGACGCTCCCGTGCCGCCGCCAGCATGTCGCTCCAGCACCCCAGCACCAACTCGAAGTTGGCACCGGTCAGCGCATTGACGCGTTCCAGAATATCGGCATCGTAGCCACGAATGCTGCCATCCGCCGCCGCGATGACGTAAGGCTCCCAGGTCTCATCACTGCCCAAAAGAATGCGCGGATGCTGGCGGAGAAAGGCCTGTTCCGCGTCCGTCAGAACCACCTTGGTGTCAGGCTCGGCGGAGTCGGCCCAGAGCAGCTGCGGGGCCGGCATGAGCGCCGCGCAGAGAAGCGCTGCGACGGCTATAAGATAGGGGGAGCGCCTGAAGCGGCATTGCATGTGCATCGTTTGACTTGACTCAGGGGCCTTTCTCAACCGCTTCCGGTATGACATGCCACAGCCCGATTAGCAAGTTTCTCAGGGTGGCTTGGATCTCCTATCCGTCTGATTCTGTCGACACATCTTGCTTCATCTGCTAGAGTCATCGCAAGATAAGCCGAAATGACCCAAAAGGTGTTGACACTTTGCTGGCGCCAGCGATGAATGACTCCTCCCTGATCGCCCTTGAGCCGAGCACTGGCGGCACCCTGACGGATCGCCTGTTCGAGGCCCTGCAACAAGCGATCGTCGAGGGTGAGATGCCGCAGGGCAGCAAGATCAGCGAGCCCGAGCTGGCGCGCCGTCATGGTGTGAGCCGGGGCTCGTTGCGCGCGGCCATTGCCCGGCTCGAGGCCTGCAAATTGGTCGAACGCAAGCCGAACCTGGGTGCGCGCGTGGTCGAACTCAGCGCGGCGCAGTTGATCGAGATCTTTCAGTTGCGCGAGGCGCTCGAAGGGATGGCGGCACGTCTCGCCGCGCAGGCGATGACCACCGCTGAGATCGATGCGCTCGGCGCCCTGCTCGAGCAGCACGGGCAGCAGATCGAGCAGGAGCAAGGCCAAGTCTATTTCCAAAAACAAGGCGATCTCGACTTCCATTTCCGGATCGTTAAGGGCAGCAAGAACCGGCAGCTGATCGCGCTCTTGTGCGAAGACCTCTATCACCTGCTGCGGATGTACCGGGTGCAGTTTGGGATGCGCAGCCAGCGCTCGCGGCAAGCCTTCGATGAGCACTGTTACCTGCTCAATGCGCTCCGCGCGCGCGACCCGGAAATGGCCGAGCTGGTGATGCGCCAACATGTGCGCTCATCGCGCCGTAATCTTGAGCAGGCGCTGGCCTGATCTGAGACCAAGACCACCACCAAGGAGATCAACCATGACCGTCACAACCAACCCCGGCGCCCGCTTGCGCGCCGCGATGGCCGAAGAGCGGCCCTTGCAATGCGCGGGCGCGATCAACGCCTACCATGCCCGCCTGGCCGAGGCGACTGGCTTTCGCTCGCTCTATCTCTCCGGCGGTGGCGTCGCGGCCGGCTCCTGTGGGATTCCGGATCTGGGCATCACCACCATGGATGATGTGCTGATCGACCTGCGTCGCATCACCGATGTCACCGAGCTGCCGGTGCTGGTCGATATCGATACCGGCTGGGGCGGTGCCTTCAATATCGCCCGCGCCGTGCGCGGCATGAACAAGGCTGGCGCGGCGGCGGTGCATCTCGAGGACCAGGTGCAGCAGAAGCGCTGTGGTCATCGGCCGAACAAAGCGATCGTGCCGCAGCAGGAGATGGTCGACCGGATCAAGGCGGCGGTCGATGCCCGTCTCGATGACGACTTCGTGATCATGGCGCGCACCGATTCGCTCGCGGTCGAGGGGCTCGAGGCGGCGATCGAGCGCGCCCAAGCCTGTGTCGAGGCCGGTGCCGATGCGATCTTCCCGGAGGCGGTGACCGAGCTTGCGCAGTATCGCGCTTTCATCGACGCGGTTGGCGTGCCGGTGCTGGCCAACATCACCGAGTTCGGCTCGACGCCGCTGTTCACGGTCGATGAACTGGCCAGCGTCGGGGTCAGCATCGCGCTCTATCCGCTCAGCGCCTTCCGTGCCGCCAATGCCGCCGCGCTCTCGGTCTATCAGGCGCTGCGCCATGAAGGCACGCAGGCGCCGGTGATGGAGCTGATGCAGAGCCGCGCCGACCTCTACGATTACCTCGGCTACCACGCCTACGAGCAAAAGCTCGATCAACTCTTCGCAGCGGAGTAGAGGCCATGACCAACGCCAAAGCTAGCGACACCAGCGCCGCCAACAGCGGTCTGCCCAAGCCAAAGAAATCGGTCGCCTTGTCCGGTACCGCCGCCGGCAACACGGCGATCTGCACCGTCGGGGTCACCGGCAACGATTTGCACTATCGCGGCTATGACATCCTCGATTTCGCCGAGCAGGCGGAGTTCGAGGAGATCGCCTATCTGCTGATCCACGGCGCGCTGCCGAACGCGGCGGAGCTGACCGCGTACAAGACCAAACTGCGCTCGCTGCGCGGTCTGCCGCAGGCGGTGAAACAGGCGCTGGAGGCGATCCCGGCCTCGGCGCATCCGATGGACGTGATGCGTACCGCCTGCTCGGTGATGGGCAGTTGCCTGCCGGAGCGCGACACGCACCCGACCGCCGAGGCGCGCGAGATCATCGACCGGCTGATGGCGAGCTTCGGCTCGGCGCTGCTGTACTGGTATCACTTCGCGGTCAATGGCCGGCGCATCGAGGTCGAGACCGAGGATGACTCGATCGGCGGCCATTTCCTGCATCTGCTGCATGGCGAGACGCCCAAGGCCTCCTGGGTGCGGGCGATGCACACCTCGCTGGTGCTCTACGCTGAGCACGAGTTCAACGCCTCGACCTTCGCCGCGCGCGTGGTCGCTGGCACCCACTCGGACATGTACTCGGCCATCACCGCCGCCATCGGCGCGCTGCGTGGCCCCAAGCACGGCGGGGCCAACGAAGAGGCGTTCCGCACCCAGAGCCGCTATTGGACCGCCGATGAGGCCGAGGCCGATATCCGCGCGCGCGTCGGTCGCAAGGAGATCGTGATCGGCTTCGGGCATCCGGTCTACACGGTCGCCGATCCGCGCAATCAGGTCATCAAGCGTGTCGCCCAGGCGCTCTCGGAAGAGGCCGGGGACACACGCCTATTCGCGGTCGCCGAGCGGCTGGAGTCGGTGATGTGGGAGCTGAAGACGATGTTCCCGAATCTGGACTGGTTCTCGGCCGTCTCCTATCACCAGATGGGCGTGCCGACCGCGATGTTCACGCCGCTGTTCGTCATTTCGCGCGTCACCGGCTGGGGCGCGCATGTGATCGAGCAGCGTGAGGACAACAAGATCATCCGCCCGTCAGCCCACTACACAGGCCCCGAGAACCGCGCTTGGGTGCCGATCGAGGAGCGTTCCTGAATGAGCAAAGCCGCTACCCTGGACGCCTCGCGTCCCGATTACGACGAGGTGATCCAACGGATCGCCGATTATGCGCTAGACGTCGATGTGCGCCAGAGTCGCGAGGCGATGGAGACCGCCCGCTATGACTGGATGGACAGCATCGGCTGTGCACTCCTGGCGCTGAACTATCCAGCCTGCAGCAAATTGCTCGGGCCGGTGGTGTCCGGCGTCGAGCTGCCCGGTGGCGCGCGCGTGCCGGGCACCTCCTATCAGCTCGACCCGCTGCGCGCGGCCTGGAATATCGGCGCCATGGTGCGTTGGCTCGACTACAACGACACCTGGCTCGCCGCCGAGTGGGGCCATCCCTCGGACAACCTCGGCGCGATCTTGGCGCTGGCGGATTTCCAGTCGCGCCAAGCCCTGGCCCATGGCTCGGCGCCGCTGACCCTGGGCGATGTGCTGCAGGCGATGATCAAGGCGCATGAGATCCAGGGCGTGCTCGCGCTCGAGAACAGCTTCAACCGCGTCGGGCTGGATCATGTGCTGCTGGTGCGGATCGCCTCGAGCGCCGTGGCCGCAGCGATGCTCGGCTGCAACCGCGACGAGGTGCTGAGCGCCGTCTCCCACGCCTGGCTCGATGGCTCGGCGTTGCGCACCTATCGCCATGCGCCGAACACCGGCCCGCGCAAGTCCTGGGCCGCCGGTGATGCCTCGGCACGCGGGCTGTTCCTGGCCTACACGGCGCTCAAGGGCGAGATCGGCTATCCCTCGGTGCTGACCGCCAAGGGCTGGGGTTTCCAGGATGTCAGCTTCGGCGGCAAGCCGATCCAGCTCGCGCAGCCGTTCGGCACCTATGTGATGGAGAACGTGCTGTTCAAGATCAGCTATCCGGCCGAGTTCCATGCCCAGACCGCCGTCGAGGCGGCGATCACCTTGCATCCGCAGGTCAAGGACCGGCTCGGCGAGATCGAGCGCATCCTGATCGAGACCACCGAATCTGGCGACCGCATCATCAACAAGACCGGGCCGCTGAACAACCCGGCCGATCGCGATCACTGCCTGCAGTACATGGTCGCGGTGCCGCTGATCCAGGGCAGCCTCGGTGCCGATGACTACGAAGATGCGGCAGCCGCGAACCCGCTGATCGATCAGTTGCGCGCGAGGATGGAGGTAGTCGAGAACGAGCGCTTCACGCGCGAGTATCTGGAGGCGGACAAGCGCGCCATCGGCAACGCGGTGCAGGTGTTCTTCGCCGATGGCTCGAGAACCGACAAGGTCAGCGTCGACTATCCGGTCGGGCATCGCCGCCGGCGCGACGAAGGCATCCCACTGCTCGAGGCCAAGTTCGAGCGCTATCTGCGCGGGCGCATCAGCCAGAAGAACAGCGATGCGATCCTCGCGCTTTGCGCCGATCAGGCCGCGTTCGAGGCCTGCTCGGTGGAGCGGATGATGACGCTGTTGAGCCTTTGAGCGCTTGCGGTTACTGAGCGCTTGCGGCTAACTGCATGGTGATGCAATGCAGGCTGCCGCCCTGGCGGATCAGTGGCCGGCAATCGACCGGCTCGATGCGCCGGCCGGGGAAACAGGCGGCGAGGCGTTCGCAAGCGATGGCGTCCGCCGGGTCATCGTAGACCGGAACCAGCACGGTCCCATTGGTGATGAGGAAGTTGGCATAGCCGGCCGGTAGACGCTGGCCGTCCTCGTCATGGATCGGTGCCGGTTGCGGCAGCGCGACTAGCCGATAGGGCGCGCCGTTGCGCTGGCGTAGCGCATGCAGTTCAGCGGCGAGCTGTTCGAGCGCCGGATGATCCGAGTCCTTGGGGTTGGTGCTCGCGGCATAGCAGAGGGTTTGCGGATCGCAGAAGCGCGCTAGGGTGTCGATATGACCATCGGTATCATCGCCGCTGAGCTGGCCGTGCTCGAGCCAGAGGATACGCTCGACGCCGAGCCGGTCGCGTAGCTCGGCCTCGATCGCGGCTTGGCTCCAGCCCGGATTGCGCTTGGGGTCGACGAGCGTGCGGCGCACGGCAAGCAGGCTGCCCGCGCCGTCGCTCTCGATGGCGCCGCCTTCGAGCACGAGCGGACTTGGCTCCAGGCGTTCGCTGGCCGCCGCGTAGACGCGGGCGGTGATCCGATCGTCGAGTTCGGCCGGATACTTACCGCCCCAGCCGTTGAAGCGGAAGTCGATCAGGATGCGCGCATTGGTGGCGCGGTCGATGACGCTGATCGGTCCATGATCGCGCGCCCAGGTGTCGTTGCTTGGGGCAACGGCGAACTGGATGCGTACGGCAGGGCTGTTGTTGTTGGGGAGTTCACTCAGCTGCGCTTGGATCACACGCCGATGTGCCTCGTCTCGACAGACGATCAGCACGGCCTGATCGCGGATGATCAACTGCACCAAGCGTCGGTAGACGGCCTCGACCGCCTCGAGCTGGGCGGCCCAATCGGTGCCCGCGTGTGGCCAGGTCAGCATGACCGCCTGTTGCGGCTCCCATTCGGCAGGTAGATGGCGCATGGATCGATAGTGACCTCTTCGGCTTCGGGCTAGACGGCACCCGGCTAAGCAACATCCGGCGTCTGCTGCGACTGTGCCGGTGTGATCTCGCAATCCTCACAGAAATACTCGTCATAGCGCGCCTGCGCCTGATCGCCGAACAGGATCTCGCAGGCCTCCATCAGACCCTCGGCCCGCTGAATGGTCTGGCGCGGCACCACCAGCGCGATCTTCGAGCGCCGGCGCAGGAAGTCCTCGAGCGTGACGATCATCTCCTGGCGCTTGGCCAGCTGGATCTCGCAGCGGGTGTAATCGGTGCCTTTGATCAGCACCTCGGCCTGACGCGGGTCTTCGCGGATCTGCGCCAGCAGCTCGAACGCTTGCTGATCGTAGCGCCGCCACAGCCGACTCGAGAGCGGCTCGATCGAATCCGGCGAGGTGTAGCTGTCGAGATCCATCAGCCGCGCCTGGTGCCTGTACTCCTCATGGACCGAACGATGCGGCTCGCCATACCAGCGATAATGCGGATGCGGCAGCCTCACGCCGAGCTGGGTCGCAATCTCCGCGACCTCATTGCCCACGTTGACACAGTCGGTCAGCTTGCCGCCGAAGATCGACAGATGCGCGTGTGCCGGGTCGACATCGATCGCATGCTTGCGCGAGAGCTGCATCCAGTCGCGCGCCGTGCCCTCCGTGGCGTCGCCATCGCCAGCCGTGCCATCGCCAGCCGCGTTGGGTGCGCGCTGCACCACTAGCGGGCGTACCCCGCAGCGCTCGGCGATGATGTCATCGCGGGTCAGTGGCTGGGCCAGCTCGAGGCGCTTGTTGATGTTCTCGAGCACGAAGTCGCGGTCTTCATCGGTGACCTCGGTGAACGGGCGCTCGACCGGCGTATCGGTGGTGCCGATACAGGTACGCACCCCCATCGGGATGACGAAGAACAGCCGGCCATCATCGGCGAAGAAGGCCAGAATATGTTGCTGCGGCGTGATCTGGGGCACGATCAGATGGATGCCCTTGGAGAACAGATGCTGATGCGCGGTCTGCTCGCCGTTGCGCTGATTGAGTCCATCGGCGAAGGGGCCGGCGGCGTTGATCAGGATCTTGGAGCGGATCTGAAAGTGCTCACCGCGCTGGGTATCGCGTGCCTCGGTGATCCAGACCGCGTCTTGACCCTGGCCCTCGCGCCGCGAGCCCAGCGACTCGACATAGTTCGCGGCAATGGTGCCCCGATCCATGGCCGCACGCACGAACTGAAACACGAAGCGTGAGTCGTTATCATGCAGATAGGCATCGGAATACTCGAAGCCACCGGCGGCCTTGCTGGTATTGACCACCGGCTCCTCGCGCCGGATCTGGCCCTTGCTCATCAGGCGCGGGATGCGGGTGTAGCCATTGCCGAACAGCCAATAGACCCAGGTGCCGATCCACAGGAACCAGGGCGAGAACCGAAAGCCCTTGTCGATGGTGGTGAAGAAACGGATCTCCCGCACCCGGCTCGGATAGCTGTCGATCAGATGATTGCGACTCAGGCACAGCTTGCGCACCAACCCATAGTCGCCGCTCTCCAAGTACTTGATCCCACCCCAAGCCAGGTTCGACGACTGCTGACTGGTGAAACCGGCGAAGTCGCGCTGATCGATCAGTGCCACGCTCGCGCCCTTGCCCGAGAGCGCCGCCGCCGAGACGGCGCCGTTGATGCCGCCGCCGATGATCAGCGCATCGAACACCCGATTGGGGAGCTTGGCGAGATTGCTGTCTCTCAGATTCATCGTGCGTCAGCGGCTCCCAAGAAGCGACAAACCAAAACCACGGAGTCCGCCCAGCGATCGACGCCAGCGCCCTCCACTCTAACCATTGACCACTGACCAGTCTCCACTAATCGCTCTCCACTTCCTCTCGCGCCCAACCTTTCGCCAACTCCACCGCGCGATGCCAGCGCCTGAACAACTTGTCGCGCTTGGCCGCCTCGATGCGGGGGCGATAGCGCACATCCAGCGCCCACTTCTCGGCGATCTCGTCGCGGCTCTCCCAGAAGCCGACCGCGAGACCGGCCAGATAGGCGGCACCGAGCGCGGTGGTCTCGATGATGTTCGGCACCTCGACCTTCACGCCGAGGATGTCGGACTGGAACTGCATCAGCACGCTGTTGACCGAGGCGCCACCATCGCAGCGCAGCTCCTTGAGGGTGATGCCGGAGTCGCGCTGCATCGCCTCAATCACGTCGCGCGTCTGATAGGCCATGCTCTCGAGCACCGCGCGCGCGATATGGCCGCGGCTGGTGCCTCGGGTGATGCCGATCAGCAGGCCACGGGCGTAAGGATCCCAATGCGGGGCACCGAGCCCAACCAGCGCGGGCACGAAGTAGACGTCCTCGTTCTCCGGCACCGAGCGCGCCAGCTCGCGGGTCTCGCTCGCGTGCTCGATCATCCGCAGTCCGTCGCGCAGCCACTGCACCGCCGAGCCGGTGACGAAGATCGCGCCTTCGAGCGCGTACTCGACCGGCTCGTCGCCGATGCCCCAGGCGATGGTCGTGAGCAGCTGCTCGGTGCTGGTCACCGCCTCGGTGCCGGTGTTCATCAGCACGAACGAGCCGGTGCCATAGGTGTTCTTGGCCATGCCACGCCTGTAGCAGACCTGACCGAACAGCGCCGCCTGCTGATCGCCGGCGATGCCAGCCACTGGAATACCCTGGGTGCCGAAGAACATCTGCGGATCGGTCTCGCCATAGATCTCGGAGGAGGGGCGCACCTCGGGCAGGATCGCGGCCGGGATCTCCAGCAGCGCCAGCAGTTCCTCATCCCAGCGCAGCGCGTGGATGTTGTAGAGCAGGGTGCGCGAGGCGTTGGAATAGTCGGTGATGTGCCGTTTGCCGCCGGTGAGGTTGTAGACCAGCCAGGAGTCGATGGTGCCGAAGCAGAGCTCGCCACGCTCGGCGCGCTCGCGCAGTCCAGGGATGTGGTCCAGCATCCATTTGACCTTGGTGCCGGAGAAATAGGGGTCGATCACCAAGCCGGTCTTCTGCTGGACCCGCTCGGTGTGGCCTTGCGCCCTGAGTTCGGCGCAATATTCGGCGGTGCGTCGATCCTGCCAGACGATGGCACGCCCGACCGGCTTGCCGCTGGCGCGCTCCCAGAGCACGGCGGTCTCGCGCTGATTGGTGATGCCGATGGCCTGGATCGCGTTCGGCGCGATGCCGCCAGCTTTGAGCGCCTGGGCGATCACCTTCATGGTGACCAGCATGATCTCCTCGGCATCGTGCTCGACCCAGCCTGGCTTTGGGTAATGCTGGGTGAACTCGGAGTAGGCGCGGCCCCGGATCTGGCCGGCATGGTCGAAGAGCAGCACCGTCGAGCCCGTGGTGCCTTGGTCGATCGAGAGGATGACGCCGTCTTTCATCTCGTCGCTCCATCAGTGGTATGGCCTCGCTGAGGACGATGGCAGCGATCGCGGTTGCGCCGATGCCGGTGCTGTCTGCGAGGCGTTTTTATCGGTGTCGCTCAAGAGGGCGCCGGCACTGAGGCCGACGCCGGCCAAGCGCTCGGCCATCAGGCCTTGAGCCGGTCCTGACGGGCCGCGCGCGCGGCGAGCGCGATGAAGAGATACGACCAGCCGTTGAAGATCAGCTCGATGGCGATGAACAGCCCGATGATGAACAGGCCCGATTGCGGCCATTCGGCCAGGATCAGGCCGCCGAGGATCAGCGAGATGCCCCCCGAGACCAGCGGCCACCACCAGCCCTTCGCCGGCTTGACCTGAAACGCCATGATCGCGCGTAAGAGGCCGATCGCGATCAGCGTGGCCCCCAACACGAGCGTCAGGGCAACGGCGGTATGCAAAGGCTCCAAGACCATGTAGACGCCGACGGCGACATACAGTAGCGCGATCAGTACATGCCAGACCGTGCTCTTCCAGCCGCTGCATTTGATGACGTCGAGTAATTGAAAGACGCCGCCGACGATCAGCAGTGCCGCAAAGAACACGATCGCGAGCTCGGTCAGCATGAAGGTCATGCCAAGACCGATGGTGCCGAGGATGATCGACAGCAGCCCGAAGGCCAGCAGCCAGCCCCAGTTCTTCTCGAGGTCGCCAAATGGAGGAATGGGTGCCATGGATGGATTCGTGTTCAAGTCGGTCATAGAAGAATCTCCTTTTGTGGTGAGAGGACGGCGCCGTCGATGGTAAGCGATTTGCGCATCCACTGGGTATCGGCTCAGGGCGCATGGTGCCGCAACGATTGCAGCATGGTTTAACCCGTGGAGTACGGTGGAAAGCAACCAGGTTCATGGGAAATGAACCAGCCCTTCTTGCGGTGCTACGCTTGCGGGGAGCGGCGTCGGCCAACAGATGAACCGCCGTTGGGGCAGCTTGAACGGTCGAGACCAAGGCGCTTGGACCTGGCCCAGCGGATGCTTGTAAGGTTGTTCTATCTTGGTCTCGGTCTACGAGGAGCTAGCTTATGACCGCGATGTCCAGCCTTAACGACAGTTTTGAAAAGGTCGCGTCGGTCGACCTCGACCCTACCCGCGAGCGCCTGAGCGAGTTGGAACGCCGCTCGCTGCTCGCGGAGCAAGCGCGCGAGCAAGCCCACATCCTACGCTCTCCGCTGAGCGTGATCGAGTTGGTCTCGGAGACACTGCAGCTCGAACTCGGAGACGACCGGGGGCGTTCGGAGCGGCTGCAGCGGGTGCTTGACGCGGTTTCGACCCTATCGACCAATCTGACCCAAAATGTACGCGCGAATCGCTTCGCCGATGGACCCAAACGTTCAGTGGATGCGGCCTTAATTGCTGCGGACATCGTCATGGCATTTGGAGGCCGTGTCGTCGACCACCCGCTGTCATCCTCGGCGGGGCCGAAGCAAGCGGATGGAGACGGATGGGCCGTGCTGGTCGACGAGCAGGGCTTCGAAGCCGCCTTAGTCCATCTGCTCCGCCTGATCGGGATCGGCAATAATTGCAATGGTGTGTGCGCGCAGCCGCTGCTGTGGATCGAACAGGATCAGAACACCCAGCGACTGCGGTTGCGTTTAACGAGCGAAGGCGGGCCAGAAGTTCCGATACCCCTCGAGCGAGCCGACTACCAGCTGATGTTGAAGGCCGCCGAACGCGCCGCCCGCGACAATGGCGGAGTGCTGGTGCTAGGCGAGGATCACGCGACCTTCGAGCTGCCGCTGGCATCGACGCATGCCGCCGTTTGATTCTGTGGCTGTCTATCGAGAACGTTGGTGCCTGGCGCTCCCCCTGACTGCTCTCCACCGTATGGTAAAGGGAAATGTGGTTTGTCTTGTTTTCTCCGTCATCCGAGCTGCTCGGAGATGCGCTGCCCTGCCTGTTGCAGATCCGCGATCCAGTCCAGCTGCCGACGTTCGATCGGCGCTGAGACCGAGAGGCCACCGGCGACGCGGCCGGTGCTGTCGTAGAGCAGGACGCCGATGCAGCCAACGTCGAGTTCGGCTTCTGCATCGTCGAGCGCGTAGCCTCGGTCAATCGCGTCCAGACAGGCTGCGCGCAGCCGATCGACATCGCTCAGGGTGTTGCGGGTATAGGCTGGCAGGTTAGTGCGCTCGGCATAGGTTCGAATCGCTTCCTCGCCGCCGGCGCCGAGCATCAGCTTGCCGACTGCGGTGACGTGTAAGGGCGCGCGGGCGCCGATGAGCTGCTGCACATGGATCATCCGATTGGGTGTGGCCTTTTCGATATAGACCACCTCATCGCCCTCGCGAATGGTGAGATTGATGCTCTCGCCGAGCTGGTCGCGCAGGGTCTCCATCACCGGGCGTGCGATCGCACGCAGGTCGACATCGCCACGCAGGCGCACCCCAACCTGGAGCAGACGCAGCCCGAGCCGATAGTGGCCAGCGGGGTCGCGCTCGACGAATCCGTTCTGGATCAGCGCGGCGAGGATGCGATGCGTGGTGGAGGCATACAGGCCGGTTTCTGCGGTGAGCACCTTGAGACTGACCGGGTCTGGGTAGCGGGCGATGGCATCGAGTAGTGCTGCTGCGCGATCGATGACCTGGATGCGGGGTGGTGGGGTAGCCATGGTGTTTGATGTCTGAGTGTTTTCCGCATTATGAAAGCTTTCCCTTATTGCGAAAAGAGGCTCTGAGGCTCAATCTATGCCTCAAGCATGCAGAGAGAAACAGGGATAGACCAGGTTTCCGCCGTCCCCGTTTCTCCTTTGATCATCCCACCGCCGAGATGGGCCTGTGGATGAGGGCTCGCCGAAAGACCAACATTGAGGAAATCCGACCATGAGTGCATCCGCTACCGCGACAGCCTCCACTGCCACCAGATCGACCGATCAATCTGCTGCCATCCCCGCCTTCTGTGAGGGGGTGTTGCATTTCGGCCCGCTGAAGGAGGCGTTCGCTGCGCTGTCTGAGCCGGCGGTCGGCGAGGGCGAGACGGCGATCTCGCAGGTCGATGAGGCCGCGGTGTTCCAAACCCGGCTGATTGCAGATGCGCTACGGTATTCGATGCTGCAACTGTGCGCCTCCAAGGAGTCGGGCCATCCAGGCGGCTTCGCGAGCGCGGCCGAGGCGATCGCGGCGCTGATCATGCTCGGGCACAAGAACATCGTCACCGAGGTCGGCCATCATGCACCGGGCTTCTATAGCAGCATGTTCCTGGATGGCTCGCTGGAGGCGATGGGCATCCGCACCATGACGCAGATGCAGGAGCGCTTCCGTGAGCGCGATGGGCTGCTCGGGCATCTGTCCGGGGCCATTCCGGGCCTGCTGGCGCCGGCGGGTCCGCTCGGGCAGGGGCAGCATTTCGCGATGGCCGGGGCCTATCTGAATCGCGACAAGCTGTTCCCCTGCACCATCGGCGATGGCGGCCTCGGCGAGCCCTACATCCTCTCGGCGATGAAGCACTTCCACACCAGCTATCCGGAGGTGACCAATTTCCTGCCGGTGCTGATTTGGAACGGTTATAGCCAGGAGCACCATTCGATGGTGTCGCTGATGGACAACGCGCAGATGACGGCCTACTGGCAGACGCATGGCTTCGAGCGGGTGATCCTGGTCGATGCCAAGGCCTATGACGACGCCGATCAGCCTGAGGCCTATGTCGATAGCACGCTGTTCGGCGAGTCGGCGCGCGCGGCCTTTACGCGGGCGGTGTTGGATGGCATGCGCGAGGCGGCCGACTCGGCGCTGAGTGGCACGCTGACGGCGGTGATCATCAAACAGCTCAAAGGCGCCGGCGTGCATGCGCGCGGGGCCAAGTCGCACAACCTGTACCCAGGTGACAAGCCGGAGAAGCCGAGCATTGCCGAGGCGCTGGAGCGCGGCGCGCTGGCGCCGGAGGCCTGGGCGCTGGTGCGCACCTTGATGGCGCGCGCGGGCGGAGGTCCGGCGGGCCGGGTGGCGGTGACCGAGTCCGAGCGTCCGTTGCCGGAGGTCGGTGAGCTGCCGATGCAGGCGTTTGCGGTCGGCGAGAAGGCGGTGCCCTCGACGGCGATGGCGCAGATGGTGGCGACCCTGGGTGAGCGCGATCCGCTGTTCGTGGTGACCAATGCCGATGGCAACGAGGCCTCGGCGATGAAGGTGATCAATGAGCGGCTGAAGATCCGCCATCCGACCGTCGATGCGCTCTACAACCAGGCGCCAACCGGCCAGGTCTACGAGCCGCTGAGCGAGGATGCCTGTGCCGGCCTGGCCGCGGGGATCGCCTTGTTCGGTGGGCGTTCGCTGTGGCTCTCGTACGAGAGCTTCGCGATCAATGGCTGGCCGATCGTGCAGACGGTGGCGCAGGCGATGGCGGAACTGCGGCGGCGCACGCCGGCGGTGGTGAGCATGTTCACCGCCGGTGCCTTGGAGCAGGGGCGCAATGGCTGGACCCATCAACGCCCTGAGATCGAGAACTATCTCGGTGGGCAGATGCGCAATGGCAACAGCTATCTGCTGTATCCGGCGGATGCGAACATGATGCAGGCGGCCTTTGCTTGGGCGACCTCGCAGTTCAATAAGTGCATCAGCATCGTGGCGAGCAAATCGGCACTGCCGGTGTATACGACGCCGGAGCAGGCTGCGCGGGCGATCGATGAAGGCGCGGTCGCGTTGTACGAATCGCCGGCTGGCGGCGGGGCGTTGGTGGTGTTCGCGGTGACGGGGGATATGGTGCTGTTGCCGGTGTTCGAGGCGAAGGATGCGCTGGAGGCGGCAGGTCATCGGGTGCGGATCGTGGCGGTGGCCAATCCGCGCCGGCTGTATCGGGCGGGTGATGTGGCTTGGGAGCATAGTGCCGAGGCGGATGGGCGGTTCATGGAGGATTTGGCCTTTGCGGATCTGTTTGATGGGGAGGCGTTGGTGGCCGTCAGCGGTGGCGGCACGGTGGCCTTGGAGCCGGTGCTGTTGCGCTCGCGCGCTCGAGCGCGGGATCTGTTCGGCTGGCAGCGGGGGGAGACGACGGCTTCGCCGGCGGAGATCATGGCGTTTAATGGGATCACCGGGGAGGCGTTGGCGGCTCGGGCTGCTGGGTTGATTGGCACCTAAATTGAGACTGACTGGCTCTGGATATGGCTGAACCTGTGACCAAGATTATTGCGATTGATGATGACCCGACCGGCTCGCAGACGGTGCATGGGTGCCTGTTGCTGATGCGCTGGGATGTCGAGACCTTGCTCGAAGCCTTGCGCGATGCGTCGCCGCTGTTCTTTGTGCTGAGTAATACGCGGGGCATGGATGCGTTCTCGGCAGCGGCGGTGACGCGTGAGATCTGTGTAAATCTGCGCGCTGCGTTGGCGCAGATGGAGAAGGCTGGGGAGCCCGTGCAGCCGGTGGTGGTGAGCCGGTCCGATAGCACCTTGCGCGGACATTATCCAGTGGAGACGGATGTGATCGAGGAGGTGCTGGGGCCTTTTGATGCGCATTTTCTGGTGCCGGCGTTCTTCGAGGGCGGACGCTTGACGCGGGATGGGACGCATTATCTGCTGGTGGATGGCGAGCCGGTGCCAGTGCATGAAACGGAGTTTGCGCGGGATTCGGTGTTTGGTTTCAGCACGGCGTTCCTGCCGGACTATGTCGAGGAGAAGACGGCGGGGCGGATTGCTGCGGATGAAGTCGAGCGGTTTTCGCTGGCGGATGTGGGCGGGGCGTTGGAGGGGCGTTTGATTCGCCTGGAGGGGAATCGCTGTTGTGTGGTGGACGCTGAGGAGCAGGCGGATCTGGACGGCTTTGCGCGACAGGTGTTGGCGACGGCGGGGCAGGGCAAGCGGTTTCTGTTTCGCAGTGCAGCGAGTCTGTTGACGGCCCTGGCGGACCTGCCGCCGCAGCCGGTGCCGGCAGCGGAGATGGCGACCTTTGTGCGCGGCGGCCGGCCGGGTGTGGTGCTGATGGGCTCGCATGTGGGTAAGTCGACGCGGCAGTTGGAGCATCTGTTGGCTAAGACGGATGCGGTGGGGCTGGAGATCGATCTGGATCGGCTGGATGACGCTGATGTGCTGGCGGCGGAATTGATCGCTTCAGTGGAAGCGGCAATGCGTGAGGGCCGTGGTGCGGTGCTCTATACCAGCCGCAGCGAGCGGCAGTTTGCGACCAAGGCGGAGCGCTTGGCGTTTGGGGATCGAGTGGCGAATCTGCTGGTGCGCATCGGCCAGCAGCTACCGGCAGATATTGGCTTTCTGATCAGCAAGGGTGGCATCACCTCGAACGATACGCTGAGCAAGGCGCTGGCGTTGCGCACGGCACGGGTGCTTGGGCAGGTTCATGCAGGCTGTTCGGTAGTGCGTTGTCCGGAGGATCATCCGCGTTTTCCGAATCTGCCGGTGGTGATCTTCCCCGGAAATGTGGGGGGGAATGAGACCTTGACGGAGGTGTGTCAGACGCTGACCACACCGGCTGCTGCTTGAATTTGAGCGGTGTATTTGCGCGCCTTGATGCACAGTCCCCCGGCGTTGGGGAGAGTTCTGGAACAAGATCGATCAGTTCGGGGCTCAACCGTGTTAAGTAACATGATACGGCAGTAGCACCCCGAGAAAAGTTAGTGTAAGCAGTTTCAGTAGGTTACGCTACAGCGCAAATGCCTCCTTGCGGAGCCGGCTTTCGCGCGCTATGCTTCGTCGATTAACCTGATAAGAGAGCCGATTCGGAGCAGGCAGGCCATGAAAGAAGGCATCCACCCAGAGTATCAGGACGTTAAAGTCCTTTGCAGTTGTGGTAATACGTTCAACACGCGTTCGACGTTGAAAGACGAATTGCATGTCGAGGTCTGTTCCGCGTGCCATCCGTTCTATACCGGTAAGCAGAAGATCCTCGATACAGGCGGACGGGTCGATAAGTTCCGCCGTAAGTACGGTCGCTGAGGCGCCGCTAACAGTGCCGTCGCGCTAGGATCGATCGCGTCGCCGGCCGTAAGGCGGCGCGCTGTTTACACCTCCGGCGCCGTTGCGCTCGATTCGGCGCTGAAACGCCAACGGAGCGCCATCCATGCCCAATCACCAAAAGCCTGATGCCGACGCCGATCTGAACGCTGCCGCGCTCGCTTACCACGAGACGCCGAGGCCTGGAAAGACCGCGATCGAAATCACCAAGTCAGCGGCCACGCAACGCGATCTCTCGCTTGCCTACACGCCCGGCGTTGCCGAGCCGGTGCGGCGCATCCATGCCAATGCCGAGGATGCCTACCGCTATACCAATCGCGGTAATTTGGTGGCGGTGATCACCGATGGCACCGCCGTGCTCGGTCTCGGTAATGTCGGCGCCCTCGCAGGCAAGCCGGTGATGGAAGGCAAGGCCGTGCTGTTCAAGCGCTTCGCCGATATCGATGTATTTGATATCGAGGTCGATGCCGAGACGCCGGAAGCGTTTATCGAGACGGTGGCGCGGATCGCGCCAACCTTCGGCGGCATCAACCTCGAGGATCTCGCCGCGCCGCATTGCTTCGATGTCGAGCAGGCGCTGATCGAGCGCCTCGATATCCCGGTCTTCCACGACGATCAGCATGGCACCGCGATCATCATCGCCGCCGGTCTGCTCAATGCACTCGAGATGCAAGGTAAGGCGCTGGCCGATGCGCGCATGGTCGTGCTCGGTGCGGGCGCTGCCGGTATCGCCTCGATCAAGCTCTTGATCGAACTGGGTGCAAACCCGGAGAAGATTCTCACCGTCGATCGCAAGGGCGTGATCCATCGCGGGCGTACCGATCTCAATCGGCATAAGACCGAGGTCGCGGTCGAGACCGGCCGGCGCACACTCGCCGATGCCTTCGCGGACGCGAATGTGTTCATCGGGCTGTCGGGGCCGGATCTGGTTAGCACTGAGATGCTTGCATCGATGGCGCCGCAGCCGATTGTCTTCGCGCTCTCAAATCCGGTGCCCGAGATCCGTCCCGAGGTAGCGCTGAAGGTGCGCGATGACCTGATTATGGCTACTGGCCGCTCGGACTATCCGAATCAGGTCAATAATGTGCTGGGCTTTCCGTTCATTTTTCGCGGTGCGCTCGATGTGCGTGCCTCACGCATCAACATGCCGATGTGTATCGCGGCCGTGCATGCGCTCAAGGATCTGACCAAGGAGCCGGTGCCGGCCTCGGTGCTGGAGGCCTATGGCCTCGACGCGCTCAGTCGCGGACCGGATTACATCATCCCCAAGCCGTTGGACCCGCGCTTGCGTGATGCCGTTTCGTCGGCGGTTGCGCGCGCTGCGGTTGCCAGCGGTGTCGCCCGTGAGTGAGCCGGCACCTTTCATGCTATCTGTTTCCCCGTGACCGCTCGGATGGCGGCTGTCGACCTCGAGTAGAATCGGGGGCGGTCGAAGGCAGATCCTGTCATGGCTGCTGTCTGGACCCAAGGTTGGCTCCTCGCCAATGTCCGCCGCCTATTGGGTCAGGACGCATCGCCTTGGTGCGGGCTGCTTCCATCCAGTGCATTAATATCGATCCTTCCAGAGGCCTTAAGGGCCTTTGATCATCAGGCTGATATTCTCCTTGGCCCTTGCCCGGAGACCATGGCTTGGCGTTTGAGAGCGACTGACAGACGGGAGAGACCTCTATGGCCGATCAGATCATTACCCTCACGAATAAGGCGGCCGGTGAAAGCTTCGACTATCCGCTGAAGACAGGTACGCTCGGCCCGGGCGCGTTGGATATCTCCTCGCTGTACCGCGATGCCGGTTTCTTCACCTATGATCCAGGCTTCATGGCCACCGCAAGTTGTCACAGCGCTATCACCTTCATCGATGGCGAGAAGGGCGTGCTGCTCTATCGTGGTTATCCGATCGATCAGTTGGCGACCAAGGCAAGCTTTCTCGAAGTGGCTTACCTGTTGGTTTACGGCGAGTTGCCTAGCGAAGAAGCGTTGAATCATTTCGAGCATCTAATCACCAGTCATACGATGCTCAATGAGAACCTGAAACGGTTCCTCAGCGGTTTCCATTACGATGCCCACCCGATGGCGATCCTCTGTGGGGTGGTCGGCTCCCTATCGGCCTTCTATCATGAATCGATCGACGTCAATGATCCACGCTACCGCGAGGTTTCGGCGCATCGGTTGATCGCGAAGATGCCGACCATCGCCGCCGCAGCCTACAAGCATTTTGTTGGCGAGCCGATCATGTATCCACGCAATGATCTCCGCTATGGCGCGAACTTCCTACACATGATGTTCGCGACTCCTTGCGAGGATTATGAGCCCGGCTTGCTCGCCGAAAAGGCGCTGAACCTGCTGTTCATCCTGCATGCCGACCATGAGCAAAATGCCAGTACTTCGACGGTCCGCCTCGCTGGCAGCTCCGGTGCCAATCCCTTTGCTTGCATCGCCGCTGGTATCGCCTCGCTCTGGGGGCCGGCGCATGGCGGCGCTAATGAGGCGGTGCTCGATATGCTCGAGCAGATCGGCCATGTGAAGAACGTCGCCAAGTACGTGGATAAGGCTAAGGATAAGGATGATCCCTTCCGGCTGATGGGCTTTGGGCATCGGGTCTACAAGCATTATGATCCGCGCGCCAAGATCATCCGCGAGGTCTGCCATCAGGTTCTGGAGGAATTCCCGGGAGCCTCGGATAGCCCCCTGCTCGAGCTGGCGGTGAAGCTCGAGGAAATCGCGCTCAACGATGAATACTTCGTCGAGCGTAAGCTGTATCCGAACGTCGACTTCTACTCCGGTATCATTTATCGGGCGCTGGGCATCCCGCGCAATATGTTCACGGTGATGTTTGCGGTCGCTCGCACCGTCGGCTGGGTCTCGCACTGGATGGAGATGATGAGCGATCCAGCCAACCGCATCGGGCGCCCGCGCCAGATCTACCACGGGCAGGGCGTTCGCGATTACGTGCCGATTTCAAAACGCTAAATCCGCTTGTTCGGGCTCGCGCTCGCTGAGCAGGCGCTCGACAGCCTGGGGGTCAAGGCCGCGCTCCGGGCGCTCCGAGATCGCGCTCAGGGGCGGATTGCGGCGGGCCTGATCCGGGAGCACCACCAACTCGATCGGCACCTCGCCGGCGACGAAGGCGAAGGTCGGATGCGTTTGTCGGCTGCCGTCGGCGTAGCGATGCTGGCTATCGCCGGCCTGCCAGGGAATGCCTGTATCGATCAGTCGGAACACGATCGGGCGGGTATCGTCGGCGAAGAGGTGCAGGCGCACGCCCTGCTCAAGCGATGCCGTGCCCGAGACCGACGATCCAACCAAGCGCGGCTCGAACTCGGCGAAGGTCTGCATCGCGGCTAGCGCCTGCTCGCGCAGCAGGGTGGTGACACGTCGCTGGGTGTGCGGTTGGAAGAGTCGATATTCGCTCTCCAGCGCTGCTTGAATCTCGGCATTGTCCGGCCAACAGCGCTTATTGCTGAAACCGAGCCGCTCGACGGCCTTACGGCGGCCATGATCGAGTTCGACGAGCCCGAGTTCGCGCATGATGCGTGCGGCCTCGCAGGCGAGCTGCCGGCGCTGACTCGCGCAGGCGCCTCGGTTCGCCGGTCTTGTGCTACGTCTGGGGTGGTCTGACGCCGAGCGGGTCGAGCGCGCGCGGCGACCGAGTCGGCTCCCGTTTCGTCTAGGCATGCGATTCTTCGTCGTTAGGATGGCTGGATGCGCGTGGGATGCTTTCTGATATAGTCAGGTCAAGGCTCGGAAATGCGAGGGGGTTGGCCGCCGTTCGCGGCAATGGCCGGCGTGCGATGTTCGGATTTGCTCGCAAACAATCTCCGTTGCTCGGCATCGATATCGGCTCGGCCGCCGTTAAGTTGCTCGAACTCGGACCGGCGGCTGGAAAGGGGCTGAAGCCGTTGCGTGTCGAGGCGCTAGCGCTCGAGCCCCTGCCGTCTGGCGCCGTTGTCGAGAAGAAAATCGCCGATGCGGCTAAGGTTGGCCAGGCCATTACCATAGCGCTGCGGCGTTCCAGGTCCAAGACCAAGCGCGCTGCGGTTGCGGTAGCCGGGTCTGCGGTCATGACGAAGGTCCTCTCACTCGGCGCTGATCTTTCCGATGCCGAGATGGAGGCTCAGATCCAGCTCGAATCGGATCAGTATGTCCCCTATCCCCTGGATGAGGTCAACCTCGACTTCGATGTGATCGGTCCCACGCAAGGCGCGGTCGGGATGGTGGACGTCCTGCTCGCCGCGTCGCGTCGCGAGAATATCGACGATCGGGTCGCGGCGCTCGAGCACGCTGGCCTGAGCGCCGTGATCGTCGACATCGAATCGAATGCGGTCGAAACCGCCTTTAGTGCCTTGCGCGCGCCCTTGGTGCCGGGGCTGGGAACAGCGCCGGGGACAACCCGACTCACCGCGATTGCCGACATCGGCGCCACCACGACCACGCTCCATGTGCTGCGTGCCGGTCAGACGCTCTATACCCGTGAGCAGAGCTTTGGTGGGCAGCAGTTGATCGATGAGGTGCAGCGGTGCGAGGATCTGATGAGGGATCCTAAGAGTGACCAGGGGAGCGAACAGGCATTGGCGCGTCTAGCGGCAGCGCCGCCCACGCGCCAGGCCGAGGTGCTGGCACCGTTTCAAAACGCCTTGGCGCGGCAGTTGGGACGCGCGCTGCAATTCTTCTATTCGACCACCGCGTTCAACAGCGTCGATGAGGTGCTGCTCACTGGCGGCGTGACGCAGGTGCCAGCGCTCGAACGGCCCATTGCTGAAAGCCTGGCCCTGCCGGTGCGGATTGTCGACCCTTTGGCCGAGATGGCCTTGTCCGACGATCTTGATCGTAATCTGGTCCAAAACAATCGTGGCGCGATGCTGATCGCGTTGGGGCTGGCGCTGCGACGGTTTCGCTGATCCTCTCATGGCCCATATCAATCTCCTGCCATGGCGTGAGGCAGCGCGCCGCCGACGCCAGCGTGATCTGGCGATCACAGCCGCGGCTGCGCTTGGCTTGGTCTTACTGATCGGTGTGCTGCTCAAGGTGCAGCTTGAGGCGGTGATCGATGCGCAGCAGGCGCGCAATGCCTTTCTGGAGGCACGGGTTGCGGTTCTCGATCGGCGTCTTCGCGAGATCAACGCACTCGAGCAGAGGAAGGCCGATCTATTGGCGCGGATGGAGGTGATCCAACGCCTGCAGGCGAGCCGCCCGGAGATTGTGCATATGCTTGATCAACTGGTAGATGCGGTGCCAGCCGGCGTCTTCCTGACCCAGCTCAAACAGGAGCAGGGGGAGGTGACCATCGAGGGGCGCGCGCAGTCCAATGCGCATGTCTCGCGCTTGATGCGCACGATTCAGGATTCGGAGTGGATCGGCAGTCCGAATCTGCTGCTGATCGAGAACAAAGATGAGACCGGCACCGGCTTCAGCCATTTTCGCCTAAGCTTCAACCAGCAGCGCCCGCCCTCCGATGCGAGCGAGGATACCGCAGTCGTTGCCGCCGAGAAAGGCTGATGGATCTCAACGCACTCGATGTCAACACGATCGGTGACTGGCCCATGGCTGCCAAGGCCGTGCTCATCGCCATGGGTTGCGGATTGGTCGGTGTTGGGTGGTATCAGTTCGTGACGAGTGATCAGCTCGAACGCTTGAGCGGCGCGCGGCAGCAGGAGCTGGAACTGAAGCAGCGCCTCGAGCGGAAACAGCCCAAGGCGGCTAACCTGGAGGCGTATCGGCAGCAGCTGGCCGAGATGGAGGTATCGTTCGGCAACCTGCTACGCCAGCTCCCCGATGAGACCGAGGTCGCGTCGTTGCTGGTGGATGTGTCGCGGACCGGGCGAGCGGCCGGGCTCGAATTCGAGCTGTTCCAGCCGTCGGCGGAGGCCACCCAGGATTTTTACGCGGAACGGCCGATTCGCGTCCGTGTGAGCGGCCGTTATCATGAGTTTGCTACGTTCATCAGTGGCCTGGCCTCGCTGCCGCGGATCGTCACGGTGCACAATATCCAGATCGAGCACACCAAGAGGCCGGGCGGAGCCATGGGAGTGATGAGCCTGAGCGCGACCGTGCAGACCTATCGTTACCTTGGTGGGCCCGGGGCAGGATGAGCAGTCGAGTGCCGAATATCGAGCGGCCCGTGCTGGGGGGCGTGGTAGCGATCCTGCTGACGGGCTGCGCTGATTCCGGGCTTTCGGAGCTTGCGTCCTATGCCGAACGGGTCATGGCGCGCTCCCCGAGATCGCTCGATCCGACCCCGGTGATCAGGCAGGTGGATCGCTTCGTCTATCGAGCAGGCGATCGACGCGATCCGTTCGTGATGGATGACCAAGCCGCTGAGCACGCGGCTGAACAGGCCGTTAAAGTGGCTCAGGAAAGTCGCCCCAGTGGCCTCTCACCGGACCCGCTGCGGCCCAAAGAACCGTTGGAGGACTATCCGCTCGCTGCGTTGCGCATGGTCGGTACCCTAGAGCAGTATGGGACGCGCTGGGCTCTGATCACCAGCCCTGAAGGGACGCTGCATCGCGTGCGCGAGGGGCAGCATCTTGGGCGCAACAACGGCCGGATCACCCGCATCGAGCCGACTGAGCTGATGCTGACGGAGGTGGTTGAAAAACAGCCCGGGCAATGGGCGCGGCGGCGGGCATCGTTGGCACTCAACCAATAGGCGGCAGCGATCATGACACGCTTGAGAGTCTGGATCAGGAGATTGCTCGCATGCGGTGAGGCGCGGCGATTGCCGCGACTGATCTCGATCCTGGCGTGTCTGGGGGCGGCCCTGGGGTCGGCCTCGGCTTCGGGTGCGAGCCTCGAGACGGCTGAATTCGCGGCGTTGCCCGGCGATCGCATCGAGATCGATCTGGTGTTCTCCGAGGCGCCACCCGCGCCGCGCGATTTCGCGACCGAGAACCCGGCGCGGATCGCGATCGATTTCCCCGATGTCTCGAGCCAGCTCGGCCGTAAGCCGCTTCCGATCGGGCTCGGCGCCGCACAGAGTCTGCTGGCGATCGAGGCTGGTGACCGCACGCGGGTCGTGATCAACCTGGATGCGAGCGTACCTTACCGGATCGATCGCCAGGGCAAGCGGGTGCGTGTGGCATTGAACCCGGAGCGAGCCGCGCCAAGGGCTCGGGTCGGCGACGCGCCCGAGCCGCCAAGCCGGAGCCCGGCGGCTTCTGGTGCCGGTGATCGCCTGTCGCTCAATTTTCAAGACATCGAGGTGCGAGCGGTACTCCAGCTGCTCGCCGACTTCACTGGCTTGAATCTCGTGGCGAGTGATAGCGTGAGCGGCAGTATCACGCTGCGCCTGCGTGATGTGCCTTGGGACCAGGCCCTGGAGATCATCTTGAAGACCAAGGGGCTGTCGATGCGACAGACAGGGAATGTCATCATGGTGGCGCCCTCCGAGGAGCTGGCGGCGCGTGAACTGTTGGCGCTCGAGACGCGCCAGCAGCTCCAGGCATTGACGCCGATGCGAACGGAGCTCATCCAGATCCATTATGCAAAAGCCGAGGAGATCGTCGAGTTATTGCAGGGGCATCGCGAGGCGGTGGCCGAGATCTCCGCAGCCGGCACGCACGACAGCGACCCGTTGCTGTCCGCAGACGCCCAGGCCCCGGTCTTGTCGCGGCGCGGCACGGTGAGCTTCGATCAGCGCACCAACGCCCTGATCATTCAGGATACCGCCGAGCGCATCCGCGCGATTCGCGCCCTGATCGCCAGGCTCGATGTCCCGGTGCGGCAGGTGCTGATCGAGTCGCGCGTGGTGATCGCCAACGACAACTTTGCCCGCGATCTCGGTGTGCGCTTCGGCGCGAGTGGCTCGACCGGCGCCCTGGGTCGCAATGAGCTGCTGGTGGGCGGCGCTCAGGCCAACGATGGGGTTGGAATGGGGCCCTACGGTTTTTTTGATACGGGCCCATTTGGACGAGATGGCCAAGGCGAGCGCTTCAATTCGACCTTGACCGGAGGCGCGGGCGCCCCGAATCTGTGGGTCAACCTGCCAGTCCAGAACCCTGCCGGCGCGATCGATTTCCTGCTCGGCAAGGTCGGCTCGCACCTGATCACGCTCGAGCTTTCGGCCATGCAGCGCGAAGGGCGCGGCGAGATCATTTCGAGTCCCAGGGTGGTCACCGCCGATCAAACGCCGGCGATCATCGAGGTCGGGCAGGATATCCCGGTGGTGACGCCGGCGACGGATGAGTCGCCAGCCACGGTGCGCTATGAGCCGGCAACACTCAAGCTCAATGTCACGCCGCATATCACGCCCGATGATCGCGTGATCATGGCCTTGGAGGTCAACAAGGACGAGGCCGATTTCACTTTCACGGTCAATGGCAATCCGTTGCGCAACAGGCGCGCCGTGAGCACCTCGGTGCTGGTCGATAACGGCGAGACCATCGTGCTCGGTGGGGTCTTCGAGGGGCAGAAGAGCTTCAATGTCGACAAAGTGCCCTGGCTGGGGGATCTGCCCGTGCTCGGGCGCCTCTTCAAGACGACCTCGCGGCAGAACTCGAACCAGGAGCTGCTGATCTTCGTGACGCCGAAGATCCTCGACGCCGACCTTGAGATCCGCTGATCCGCCCGGCGCCGTTTGCCCCCTGCGAGAGGACCCGTTGCGGTCGGCGGCTTGCTAGCGCCCGGCAAATCTGGCATACCTAGTGACTATGATCAGACCACCTAACATTTTTCTCGTCGGTCCCATGGGCGCCGGCAAGAGCACCGTCGGCCGGCAACTGGCCGAGGCGCTGGGTTACGAGTTCCGCGACAGCGATCAGGAGATCCAGCGCCGCACCGGCGTGGATATCCCGACCATCTTCGAGTTCGAGGGCGAGGAAGGCTTCCGCAAGCGCGAGCGGGGCGTCGTCGAGGAGCTGGCGCAGGAAGACGGCATCGTGCTCGCCACCGGCGGCGGCGTCGTGTTGACGCCCGAGAATCGCCAGCAGTTGGCGGCGCGCGGCTTCGTGATCTATCTGCACTGCAGCCCGGAGCAACAGTTCGCGCGCACCGCGCGCGATCGCGGCCGCCCGCTCATCGACACCGATGATCCGCAACAGCGGCTGCGCGACCTGATGGCCGAGCGCGAGCCGATCTATCGCCAGGTCGCCGATATGGTGGTCTCGACCGAGCGGCGCGGGACCGTCTCGGTGGTCAAGGAGATCCGCCGCCGGCTCGAGAGCGAGGAACTCTGATGTCGGCGCTCGGACCGATCCCGGCGGCGGTGGCCGAGCGCCAGCGGCTCGACGTCGACCTGGGTGAGCGCGGCTATCCGATCGTCATCGGTCGTGGGCTGCTCTCCGATCCCGACTGCTATCGCCCGTTTGTCGTCGGCAAGCGGGTGATGATCGTCTCCAACGAGACGGTCGCGCCGCTCTATCTGGAGGCGCTGCGCGCGGGCTTGGCCGCGTTCGAGATCGAGCAGGTGATCCTGCCCGATGGTGAGTGCTACAAGGATCTGGCGACGCTCAACCGCATCTTTGACGCGCTGCTCGAGCGCCGCTGTGGCCGCGATACCACCTTGATCGCGCTCGGTGGTGGGGTGATCGGCGATATGGCGGGATTTGCCGCTGCCTGCTATCAGCGTGGCGTGCCGTTCATCCAGGTGCCGACGACCTTGCTGGCGCAGGTCGATTCATCGGTCGGCGGCAAGACCGGCGTCAATCATCCGGCCGGCAAGAACATGATCGGCGCCTTCCATCAGCCGCGCGCGGTGATCGCCGATACCGCCACACTCGCGACCTTGCCCGCGCGCGAACTCTCGGCCGGTTTGGCCGAGGTGGTCAAGTACGGCCTGATCGCCGATCGGCCCTTTTTCGACTGGCTCGAGGACCGGGTGCCGGCCTTGCGGGCACTGGAGCCGGCGGCCTTGGCGACGGCGATCGCCCGTTCCTGCCAGAACAAGGCCCGCATCGTCGCTGCCGACGAGCGTGAAGCGGGCCAGCGCGCCCTGCTCAACCTCGGCCACAGCTTTGGCCATGCGATCGAGGCCGGGACCGGCTACGGTACCTGGCTGCACGGCGAGGCCGTTGGCACGGGGTTGGTGATGGCGGCGCAGCTCTCCGCGCGCCTGGGCTGGCTCGAGGCGACCGCCGTGGCGCGCATCCGGGCACTGGTCGCGTCTTGCGGTTTGCCGACCCAGCCGCCCACGAGCCTGAGCAGCGCGCGCTGGCTCGAGTTGATGGCCGTCGATAAGAAGGTGCAAGCAGGCCGTTTGCGTCTGGTCTTGCTGAAAGGGATCGGTGAGGCGGTCCTGACCGCCGACGTCGACCCCGCGTTGCTGCGCGCCAGCATCGCCTCGGCACAGGCCGGCACGGAATGAGAGGCGTCCCCCGCTTTCTGCAATCGCATGGCATAGCGGCTGCAACCACAGTATGATTCGCGGTTCGCTATTCGTAGCGCCGAATCACCATCTAATCCAAACCGGAACTTCCCCGACGGTAAAAGGCACTGAGGGGACGTCATTTTCGACCGCTATGTACCCGGTTTAGGGAGGTCCGCTGATGAACCTTCGCGCCTATCCAGCCGCCCAAGGCCTGTACGATCCCGCTCACGAACGGGACTCCTGCGGTGTCGGCTTCGTGTGCCATATCAAGAATGAGAAGAGCCATCGCATCGTCGAGCAGGGCCTCGAGATCCTCGAACGGCTGACCCATCGCGGCGCGGTCGGCGCCGACCCCAAGGCCGGCGATGGCGCCGGCATCCTGGTGCAGATGCCCGACAGCTTCTTCCGTGCTGTGGTCGATTTCGAGTTGCCAGCACCCGGCCATTACGGCGTCGGCATGGTCTTCCTGCCAAAGGACGAGGCCGCCCGCGCCGAGATGCAGGCGACCGTCGAGCGCCATCTGAGCGACGGCGGCCAGGGGCTGCTCGGCTGGCGCGATGTGCCGGTCGACAACAGCGAACTCGGCGAGAGCGTGCTGCCGACCGAGCCGGTGGTGCGCCAGGTCTTCGTCGCCTGCGGTGACAACTGTCCCGATCAAGAGGCCTTCGAGCGCAAGCTGTTCGTGGTGCGCAAGCGCATGGACAACGAGATCCGCGCCCATGGCTACGACAAGACCGCCTATTACGTCGCCTCGATGTCGTCGCGCACCATCAACTACAAAGGCATGCTGCTCGCGGGTCAGGTCGGCAACTACTACCTCGATCTGCGCGATGAGCGCTTCGAGTCGGCGCTGGCGCTGGTGCATCAGCGCTTCTCGACCAATACCTTCCCGACCTGGGACCTGGCGCAGCCGTTTCGGATGATCTGCCACAACGGCGAGATCAATACCATGCGCGGCAACGTCAACTGGATGGCCGCGCGCCGCCACACCATGCGCTCCGAGGTGCTCGGTGACGACCTCGACACCATCTGGCCGCTGATCCCCGAGGGCCAGTCCGATTCGGCCTGCTTCGACAACGCGCTCGAGCTGCTGGTGATGGGCGGCTACTCGCTGGCGCAGGCGATGATGCTGCTGATCCCAGAGGCCTGGTCGGGCAATCACCTGATGGACGAGCAGCGCCGCGCCTTCTACGAGTACCATGCCGCGCTCATGGAGCCCTGGGATGGTCCGGCCGCGATCGCCTTCACCGACGGTCGCCAGATCGGCGCCACGCTCGACCGCAACGGCCTGCGCCCGGCGCGCTACCTGGTCACCAACGATGATCTGGTGGTCATGGGCTCGGAGATGGGCGTGCTCGATATCGCCGATGAGCGCATCGTCAAGAAATGGCGCCTGCAGCCGGGGCGGATGTTCCTGATCGATCTCGAGCAGGGGCGCATCATCGATGACGCCGAGGTCAAGGCCGAGCTGGCCGGGGCCAAGCCCTATCAGGAATGGCTCGATCGCACCCAGATCCACCTCGATTCGCTGCCGACCGACGTCGCCCCGATGGCGCCCGAGGAGAGTGTGCTGCTCGATGCCCAGCAGGCCTTCGGCTACACCCAGGAGGACGTCAAGTTCCTGCTCACGCCGATGATCGCCACCGGCCAGGAGGCGGTCGGCTCGATGGGCGCCGACAACCCGCCCTCGGTGCTCTCGTCGCGCTCCAAGCATCTGTCGACCTACTTCAAGCAGAACTTCGCCCAGGTCACCAACCCTGCCATCGATCCGATCCGCGAGGAATTGGTGATGTCGCTGGTGTCGCTGATCGGCCCGCGCCCGAACCTGCTCGGGCTCAACGAGGCCGGCCAGCACTGGCGCCTGGAGGTCGATCAGCCGGTGCTGACCAATGAGGA
Organism: Halochromatium salexigens; assembly: GCF_016653295.1. GTDB lineage: Bacteria > Pseudomonadota > Gammaproteobacteria > Chromatiales > Chromatiaceae > Lamprobacter > Lamprobacter salexigens. The sequence goes on from NZ_NHSF01000069.1 coordinate 42,780, forward strand.
CCTGGAGCGCATCCGCCACATCCAGGACAACTCCGCCGGCGCCTTCCGCACCAAGAATCTGCACATGGTCTACCCGGCCGCCGAGGGCGCGGACGGCATGGCGCCGGCGCTCGAGCGCCTGTGCCAGGAGGCCGAGGTGGCCGTGCATGAAGGCCACAACATCCTCATCCTCTCGGATCGCAACACCAACGCCGACTTCATCCCGATCCCGGCGCTGCTGGCGACCTCGGCGGTGCATCATCATCTGATCCGCCAGGGGCTGCGCACCAGCTCCGGGCTGGTGGTCGAGACCGGCGGCGCGCTCGAGGTGCACCACTTCGCGACCCTGGCCGGCTATGGCGCCGAGGCGATCAACCCCTATCTGGCCTTCGATACCATCCAGACCCTGCTCGGGCGCCTGCCCGAGACGCTGCGCTTCGAGGAGGCGCAGAGCCGCTACATCAAGGCCGTTGGCAAGGGGCTGAAGAAGGTGATGTCGAAGATGGGCATCAGCACCTTCCAGAGCTACTGCGGGGCGCAGATCTTCGATGCGGTCGGGCTGAATCGGGCGTTCATCGCCAAGTACTTCACCGGCACCGCGAGCATGGTCGAGGGCGTCGGCCTGGCCGAGGTCGCGCGCGAGGCGGTGCTCTGGCACTCGCGCGGCTATGGCAACGAGCAGATCCTGCGCAAGCACCTCGATGTCGGCGGCGATTATGCGTTCCGGCTGCGCGGCGAGGATCATGTCTGGACGCCGGAGACCATCGCCAAGCTGCAGCACGCGACCCGCGCCAACGATGCGGGCACCTACGCCGAGTATTCACGCCTGATCAATGAGCAGAACGAGCACCTGCTGACCTTCCGCGGCCTGATGGAACTGAAATGGGCCGATGAGCCGATTCCTATCGACGAGGTCGAGCCGGCCAAAGAGATCGTCAAGCGCTTCGCGACCGGGGCGATGTCGTTCGGGGCCATCAGCCAGGAGGCGCATGCGACCCTGGCCGAGGCGATGAACGCCATCGGTGGCAAGTCCAACACCGGCGAGGGTGGCGAGGAGCCGGAGCGCTTCCTGCCGCTGGCCGATGGCTCGATGAACCCGGCACGCTCGGCGATCAAGCAGGTCGCCTCGGGGCGCTTCGGCGTCACCACCGAGTACCTGGTCAATGCCGATGATATCCAGATCAAGATCGCCCAGGGCGCCAAGCCCGGCGAGGGCGGCCAGCTGCCGGGGCACAAGGTCAACGCGCAGATCGCGCGCGTGCGCCATTCCACCCCCGGCGTGGGCTTGATCTCGCCGCCGCCGCACCATGACATCTACTCGATCGAGGATCTGGCGCAGCTCATCCACGACCTCAAGAACGTCAATCCCAAGGCGCGCATCTCGGTCAAGCTGGTCTCGGAGATCGGCGTCGGCACCGTTGCCGCCGGAGTCTCCAAGGCGCATGCCGATCACGTCACCATCGCCGGCTACGATGGCGGCACCGGCGCCAGTCCGCTGACCTCGATCAAACATGCCGGCTCGCCCTGGGAGATCGGCCTTGCCGAGACCCATCAGACCCTGGTGCTGAATCGGTTGCGCGGGCGCATCGCGGTGCAGGTCGACGGCGGCATGCGCACCGGGCGCGATGTGGTGATCGGCGCGCTGCTCGGCGCCGATGAGTTCGGCTTCGCCACCGCGCCGCTGATCGTCGAGGGCTGCATCATGATGCGCAAGTGCCATCTCAACACCTGCCCGGTCGGGGTGGCGACGCAGGACCCGGAGCTGCGCAGGAAATTCACCGGCAAGCCCGAGCACGTGGTCAACTACTTCTTCTTCATCGCCGAGGAGATCCGCGAGTACATGGCCAAGCTCGGCTTCCGGACCATGGACGAGATGATCGGGCAGATGGGTCGGCTCGAGATGCGCCAGGCCATCGAGCACTGGAAGGCCAAAGGGCTCGATTTCTCGCGCATCCTGAGCAAGCCGGCGGTCGGCCCCGAGGTCGCGCTCTACAACCGCGAGGCGCAGGATCATGGCCTCGACAAGGCGCTCGACCACCGGCTGATCGAGCAGGCGCAACCGGCGCTCGAGCGCGGTGAGCCGGTGCGCATCGAGACCGAGGTGAAGAACTTCAATCGCACCGTCGGTGCGTTGCTCTCCGGGCGTGTCGCCGAGCGTTACGGTCATGCAGGGCTGTCCGAGGACAGCATCTACATCAAGGCGCACGGCATCGGTGGTCAGTCGTTTGGCGCCTGGCTGGCGAAGGGCGTCACCATCGAGCTGGCCGGCGAGGCCAATGACTATGTCGGCAAGGGCCTCTCGGGTGGGCGCATCATCATCTACCCGCCGGCGCATGCGAGCATCGAGCACGCCGAGGACAACATCATCGTCGGCAATACCGTGCTCTATGGCGCGATCAGCGGCGAGGTCTACTTCCGTGGCGTGGCCGGCGAGCGCTTCTGTGTCAGGAATTCCGGCGCGACCGCCGTCGTCGAGGGGGTCGGCGATCATGGCTGCGAGTACATGACCGGCGGCATCATGGTCTGCCTGGGGCCGACGGGCCGCAATTTCGCCGCTGGCATGTCCGGTGGCATCGCCTATGTGTTGGATGAGCAAGGCACCTTCGCCGAGCATTGCAATCAGGCGATGGTCGAGCTGGAGCCCATCGCGGCTGAGGATGCCGCCCTCGAAGCCCTCGAGCACCAGGGCGGCGATCTCGAGACGCACGGCTTTGTCGATGTTAGCCACGATATGACGCGCTACGATGCGCTGCGCCTGCGTCAGCTCATCGAGCGCCATCTGTACTACACCAATTCAGCCATCGCGCAGCGCATCCTTAACGATTGGTCCGAGAAACTCGGTCGCTTCGTCAAGGTCATGCCGGTCGACTACAAACGGGCGCTCAAACAAATGCAATTGAGCAAGAGCCGGCCACCGAGCACCTCCCGGCCGCATCCGTCCAAGCTCAGAGAGGTTGTTGAGAATGGGTAAGCCAACCGGATTCATGGAGTATGAGCGCGCCGAGCTGGCCTATCAGCCGGCTTCGGATCGCGTCGTCCATTACAACGAGTTCGTGCAGCCGATGAGCGATGCCGAGATCGGTATTCAGGGCGCGCGCTGCATGGACTGTGGCATCCCCTATTGTCATCAGGGCTGTCCGGTCAACAACATCATTCCGGATTGGAATGACTTGGTCTATCAACAGGACTGGGAGTCAGCGATCGAGGTCTTGCACTCGACCAATAATTTTCCCGAGTTCACTGGGCGCATCTGCCCGGCCCCCTGCGAGACGAGCTGCACGCTCAACATCGATGATCAGCCGGTCGCGATCAAGGCGATCGAACGCGCCATCGCTGACAAGGCTTGGGAGCAGGGCTGGGTCAAGCCGCAGGTGCCGACCCATCGCACCGGCATGCGCGTTGCCGTGGTCGGCTCGGGTCCAGCGGGCCTAGCCTGTGCGCAGCAGCTCGCGCGTGCCGGTCACACGGTCTCGCTGTACGAGAAGGAAGACCGCATCGGCGGTCTGCTGCGCTACGGCATCCCGGACTTCAAGATGGCCAAGACCATGATTGATCGGCGCATGAGCCAGATGCGCGCCGAGGGTGTCGAGTTCCACACCCATTGTCACATCGGCGTCGATCTGCCGGTCGCGACCTTGATGGATGATTATGATGCCGTGGTACTGACCGGTGGCTCGGAGAAACCGCGCGACCTTGATGTGCCCGGGCGCAGCTATAACGGTATCCATTTCGCGATGGACTTCCTGCGCGCCAATTCCAAGCGCGTGCAAGGTGTCTATGTGCCAGACGAGGATTTTATCAGCGCGCATGACAAGCATGTAGTCGTCATCGGTGGTGGTGATACCGGTTCCGACTGCATTGGCACCTCGAACCGCCATGGTGCGAAGAAGATCACGCAAATCGAGCTTCTCGACAAACCGCCAGAAAAGGAGGACAAAGGCCTAACCTGGCCCGATTGGCCGCATAAACTGCGCACCTCGACCTCGCAGGAGGAAGGCTGCGAGCGCCTTTGGAATGTGCTGACCAAATCGTTTGATGCTGATGCCGAAGGCAATGTGACGACCCTGAATTATGTGCTGGTGCGTTGGGACAAGGATGAGAACGGCCGCTGGCGGATGTCCGAGGTCGAGGGTTCGGAGGATCGAATCAAGGCCGATCTGGTACTGTTGGCGATGGGCTTCGTCCATCCGGTCCACGAGGGCATGCTGGAGGAACTGCGGGAAGCCAAGGGGCTGGAACTCGATGCTCGCGGTAATGTCAAGGGCTCGACCGAGGGCGCCAAGGCCTACTTTACTAACGTCGACGGCGTCTTTACCGCAGGTGACATGCGCCGCGGCCAATCGCTGGTGGTCTGGGCGATTCGCGAGGGGCGCCAATGCGCGCGCGCGGTCGATGAGTGGCTGATGGGGCGCTCGGACCTGCCACGCTAGACCAGGAGCACTGATGCAGGATTTCCACGGAACCACCATTCTCTCCGTGCGTCGCGGGCGCAACGTCGTCATCGGCGGCGACGGTCAGGTCTCGCTCGGCGATACCGTCGTCAAGGGCAATGCGCGCAAGGTGCGACGGCTCTACAAGGAGCGGGTGCTCGCCGGTTTCGCCGGCGCCACCGCCGATGCCTTCACCCTGTTCGAGCGCTTCGAGGCCAAGCTCGAGAAACATCAGGGCCATCTGACCCGCTCGGCGGTGGAACTGGCCAAGGACTGGCGCACCGATCGCATGTTGCGCCGGCTCGAGGCGATGCTCTGCGTGGCCGATCAGGAGGCCTCGTTGATCATCTCCGGCAACGGCGATGTGCTCGAACCCGAGCACGACCTGATGGCGATTGGCTCCGGGGGCTCGTTCGCCGCATCGGCGGCCCGCGCGCTGCTGGAGAATACCGATCTCGGTGCGCGTGAGATCGTCGAGCGCGCGCTCGGCATCGCCGCCGATATCTGCATTTACACCAATCGCAACCTCGTCATCGAGGAGCTTGCGGAGGACTGATGTCCGATACCACCACCCCGAGACAGATCGTTGCCGAGCTGGACAAGCATATCGTTGGCCAGCACGAGGCCAAGCGCGCGGTGGCGATCGCGCTGCGCAACCGCTGGCGTCGCGCCCAGATTCCGGAGCCGATGCGCTCGGAGATCACGCCGAAGAACATCCTGATGATCGGGCCGACTGGTGTCGGTAAGACCGAGATCGCGCGCCGGCTGGCGCGTCTGGCGCATGCCCCCTTCCTCAAGGTCGAGGCGACCAAGTTCACCGAGGTCGGCTACGTCGGCCGCGATGTCGAATCGATCATCCGCGATCTGGCCGACATCGCCATCAAGATGGAGCGCGAGCAGCAGATGCTGCAGAACCGTGGTCGGGCCGAGAGCGCGACCGAAGAACGCATCCTCGACGCACTGCTGCCGCCCCCGTCCGATTTCGATGAGGACAGCCGTGGCCACGGCGCCACCTCCGGGACCCGCGAGAAGTTTCGCCACAAGCTGCGCGCCGGCGAACTCGATGAGCGCGAGATCGAGATCGAGGTCAGCATGGCGCAGATGGGCGTCGAGATCATGGCGCCGCCGGGCATGGAGGAGATGACCAATCAGTTGCAGGGGCTGTTCAAGAACCTCGGCTCGAATCGCTCCAAACGGCGCAAACTGCGGATCAGCGAGGCGCGCAAGATCCTGCTCGACGAGGAGGCCGCCAAGCTCGTCAATGAGGAGGAGATGAAGCTCGCGGCGATGACCAACGTCGAGCAGAACGGCATCGTCTTCCTCGACGAGATCGACAAGGTGACGCGCCGCGCCGAGCAGAGTGGTGGTGCCGATGTCTCGCGCGAGGGCGTGCAACGCGATCTGTTGCCGTTGGTCGAGGGCAGCAGCGTCTCGACCAAGCACGGCATGGTCAAGACCGACCACATCCTGTTCATCGCCTCCGGCGCCTTTCATCTGGCCAAGCCTTCGGACCTGGTGCCGGAGCTACAAGGCCGACTGCCGATCCGGGTCGAATTGCAGGCGCTGACCTCGGATGACTTCATTCGTATCCTGACCGAGCCCGATGAGTCGCTCACCGATCAGTATTCAGCCCTGCTCGCCACCGAAGGCGTGACCATCGAGTTCCGGGAGGATGGTATCCGTCGGATCGCCGAGATCGCCTATCAGGTCAATGAACGCACCGAGAACATCGGCGCTCGCCGTTTGCACACGGTGATGGAACGGTTGCTCGAGGATGTGTCGTTCAACGCTACCGAAATGGACCGCGTGACCGTCACCATCGACGCCAACTATGTCGACAAGAGCCTCGGCGAACTGGCCGCAGACGAGGATCTGTCGCAGTACATCCTCTAAGTCACAGTCAGGAGTCCTCATGCCAACCCCCACCGAATTCAATCTACATCGCAGCTCGCGCGTCCTGGAGATCAGCTTCGACGATGGTAAGCACTTCACCATGCCGGTGGAGTTCCTGCGCGTCTATTCGCCCTCGGCCGAGGTGCAAGGGCACGGGCCGGGGCAGCGGGTGCTGCAGATTGGCAAAGAAGAAGTGAATATCGACCGGATCGAGCCGGTCGGCAACTATGCCGTTTGTCTCTTCTTCGATGATGAGCACAACACCGGCATCTACTCTTGGGAATACCTCTATAAGCTCGGCGAGAACCAGGAGGAACTCTGGAAGACCTATCTCGAGGAACTGGAGAAGGCCGGCCACGGCCAGAAGCGCCATGTCCGGCCCTCATGAGTGCGACGCGACTAAGATTCCTTCGAGGCGAGCAGATGGCGCCAGAGGATGACCAGGCTGGTTAGCAGCATCACGATAGCCGCGCCGGGGGCGAGCAGCGGAATCGGCGCGCCTGGCAGAGGGATCAGGATCAGCGCCGTGGCGAGCCCGGCGAGGGTGAGGGCGGTCAAGGTCGCGGCGGTGCGCGCGTGGTTGGTCTTGACCTGAGTGGTCAAGGTCGTTAGACCGCGATTGCCGCCTTCGGGATAGAGCGCGGCCTGATGCTCGAGCTGATCGATGATGCGGTTCACGGCCACCGGAATATCCGGTAGGCGCTCGGCGATCGCTGGCCAGTTGTGCGCAAAGCGCTGTGCAAGCATGCGCGGTCCGATCTGTTCGCGCATCCAGCGCTCCATGAATGGTTTGGCGGTGGTCCAGAGGTCGAGCTGCGGGTAGAGCTGCCGGCCGAGGCCCTCGATATTGAGCAGCGTCTTCTCCAGCAGGACCAGCTGTGGCTGGATCTCCATATCGAAACGGCGCGCGGTCTGGAACAGGTTGACCAGGAAACCGCCGAACGAGATCTCCGACAACGGCTTCTCGAAGATCGGTTCGCAAACGGTGCGGATGGCCGACTCGAACTCCTCCACCCGGGTGCCACGCGGGACCCAGCCGGACTCGACGTGCAGCTCGGCGACGCGGCGGTAATCGCGACGGAAGAAGGCGAGCAGGTTCTCGGCGAGATAGCGTTGGTCTTCCTTGGTCAGGCTGCCGACGATGCCGAAGTCGACCGAGATGTAGCGCCCGGACTCCTCGACGAAGATGTTGCCGGGATGCATGTCGGCGTGGAAGAAGTTGTCGCGGAATACCTGGGTGAAGAAGATCTCCACACCACGGGTGCCGAGCAGGCGCATGCTGATGCCCTGGGCCTTGAGCTGCTCGACCTGCGACACCGGCGTGCCATAGATGCGCTCCATCACCATCACGTTGGGCCGGGTCCAGTCCCAGAACACCTCGGGGATGTAGAGCAGTTGGCTGTGCTTGAAGTTGCGCCGCAACTGCGAGGCATTGGCCGCCTCGCGCTGCAGGTTGAGTTCATCGAAGATGGTTTTCTCGTATTCGCGCACCACCTCGACCGGCCGCAGGCGACGCCCGTCGGGCCAATAGCGCTGCGCCAGGTGCGCGAAGGTGAGCATGAGATCGATATCGCGGCGGATGATGTGCTCAATATCCGGTCGCAGTACCTTGACGATCACCGCCTGGCCGCTCTTCAGGCGCCCCGTGTGCACCTGCGCGATCGAGGCACTGGCGAGCGGGATCTCCTGGAACTCGTCGAGTACGGTCTCGACCGGCTGCCCCCAGGCCTTCTCGATCAGGCGGCGCGCCTCGGGACCAGGGAAAGGGGGCACGCGGTCCTGCAGCCGGGCCAGCTCGACCGCCAACTCCTCCGGTAGCAGATCGACCCGTGTCGAGAGCAGTTGGCCGAACTTGATGAAGATCGGCCCAAGCTCCTCGAGCGCGAGGCGTACCCGCACCGGATAGGCGGGCAGTGTCCGTCGGCACCAGTGCCAGGGCGCGAGATAGAGGACAAAGCGCAGCGGGCGGAACAGTTTGGTCGCGACGATGACCTCGTCGAGACCATGCCGGAGCAGCACGACATTGATATGGAGCAGCCGCAGCGACTGCGAGAGACGGAACATGGCGGGCTCGGGGCGGCTAGATCCTGTTGGGCGGGATGATGGACAGGGTTAGGCTGAATCGGGACCGGGCGCCTGGTCCAGGCGGCGCCTGAGCCGCTCGACACGCGTCTCGAGTCGTTCCACATCATCGCGCAGTTGGTCGACCCCGCCGAGGAAGCCCTGCATCTCGGTCTCGCTGGGCAACAAACGGCCTTCCTCGATGAGGTACTCACGCAGGTTGGATTCGAGCCGCTGACCGCTGTGCTCGGCCCAACGACCGCCAGCGCGCGCCTGCTGGCCGATGCGATGGGCGAGGCTGTCACCAACCAGGGTCGCCAGTTGCGCTTCCCAGTCGATATCCAGGCCCTTGATCACATCGCCGATGGTCTGCGCCAGGCCATTATCGCCCTCGATCTGGACCGCGCCGCTGAAGATCTCATCCTCGCGATGCTCGGCCAGGGCTATGCTCAGCAGCGCCGCCGGGGTGGCGCGCACCAGGCAGTCGGGCTCGGCGGCATAGTCGCCGAACAGACGCAAGGCGTTGCCCTCAGGGACGACGTGCAGGTGCAGTCCGAATCCGCTCAGCTCGATTCGCAACACCTGCCCTTGCACCTTGGCAAGCCCGGTCGCGCCCTCGGGGTCGAGCGCGAGGAGGCGATTGATCAGGGCCTCCGTGGGCGCCAGCACCGCAGCGGGTAGCGTCAGGCCAGCAGCATGGTTGGTCTGGGTGTCGGTACTCACAACTTATAACCGCGATGGATGGCGACGATGCCGCCAGTCAGATTGAAGAACTCGCAGCGTTCCAGCCCCGCCTGTTCCATCATCGAGCGCAGCGTCTCCTGGTCCGGATGCATGCGAATGGATTCGGCCAGATAGCGATAGCTATCGGGATCGCCGGCGACAAAGCGCCCCAGCGTCGGCAGCACCGAGAACGAGTAGAGGTCGTAGGCCTTGGCCAGCGGCTTGGCGCTTGGATGCGAGAACTCCAGCACCAGGGCGCGACCGCCGGGGCGCAGCACGCGGAACATCTCATCCAGGGCGAACTGCTTGTGCGTCACATTGCGCAGGCCGAAGCCGATGGTCACGCAATCGAAGCTGTCGTCGGCGAAGGGGATCTTCTCGGCATCGATCAGGACGTAATCGAGATTGCCGACGACGCCGGCATCGATCAGCCGCTCGCGGCCCTGTTCCAGCATCGCCTGGTTGATATCCGACATCACCACGCTGCCGGAAGGGCCGACGATGCGCGAGAACTGCTCGGCCAGATCGCCGGTGCCGGCGGCCAGATCGAGCACGCGTTGCGCGCGCCGCACGCCGGCGAGTTCGATGGTGCGTCGCTTCCAGAAGCGATGGATGCCCATCGACATCAGGTCGTTCATCAGATCGTAACGCGAGGCGACCGAGTCGAACACCGCGCGCACGCGCTCGGCCTTCTCCTTGACCGGGACTTCCTGGTAACCGAAATGGGTAGTCTTATCGTCAGACATCGAGGGTTGTTACTGAGACGGCTATCGAGATGGGACCGAGTTTACACCTTGCAGCACCAACAAGGGCTGCGAGCTGTCAACGCGCGCGGATCATGATGCTCTCTTGACCATCATCTTCGAGCTTGGCGCGCATCGCCTGGGCCTCGGATTTTTCATAACTGGCGGTGCGGACGCGATGATAGGTCTGGCCAGTGTCGATGGTCACGGTCTGGATATGGGTCTGAATGCCTTTTAGCGCGAGCTGCGCTCTGAGCCGCTCGGCATCCGCGCTGCTGCGAAAAGAGCCGAGTTGGAGCACGTAGGTGCTGCGGCTGTCGCCGGGAGTCGTGCTTGGTGCTGCGTTGGATGCTGCGCCGGATGTCGGACTGGATGTCTCACTAGGTGTCGCGCTGGGCGCTGTCGTTTCGGCGGCGGTGTCAGTCGCCACCGGCGTCGGCTTGGCGGCTGTAGACGGATCGCCACTAGGTGGCGGTGTTGGTAAGGCTGGCGGCTCGGCGTCGTCTTCCTGAGCGGGGACAAGCACCTCCTCTTCCGGCAGCAGACTGTAGAAGTCGAAAGTGCGCTCCTGCGGTGGATTCGCCGGCGGGCGGGTCGTCGCTTGCTCGCTGCCCGCACTGGATGCGGTTGGCTCATGGATCATCCAAGCGTAGCCAACACCGAAGGCGCCGAGCAGGCCACCGAGCAGGAACCAAAAGGCACAGGTGCCACGGCGAGCGCCGCGGCGGCGCGCGGTCGAGGTTGGAGTCGGGCGACGGTAGTCTTTAGGCATTACAGTGTCGGTCACATCTGTTCTGGGGCGGAGACACCAATGAGCCCCAGGCCGTTGCGCAACACTTGACGCACGGCGAGGATCAGCTTGATGCGCGCATCGCGCAGTGCATCGTCATCGACCAAGAACTGATGTGCGTTGTAATAGGTATGAAAGGCATTGGCCAGCTCGCGCAGATAGGTCGTGAGCAGATGCGGCTCGTGACCGAGCGCGGCGGCCTCGACCACTTCTGGATAACGCGGCAGGGTCTTCAGCAAGGCGAGCTCATGCGATTCGCCGAGCCGATCGAGATGCGTGGTGCCCGGGCTCGGCTCGACCAGGATGCCCTTGTCGGCGGCCTGACGGAGCACGCTCTCGACCCGCGCATGGGCGTATTGGCAGTAATAGACCGGATTATCGGCCGACTGACTTTTGGCCAGATCGAGGTCGAAGTCCATGTGCTGCTCGCAGCGGCGCATCACATAGAAGAAGCGCGCCGCATCGCGGCCGACCTCCTTGCGCAGTTGGCGCAGGGTCACGAACTCCCCGGAGCGGGTCGACATCTGCACCTTCTCGCCACTACGGTAGAGCACCGCGAACTGCACCAGCAGCACATCGAGCCGCTCGGCCTCGTCGCCAAGCGCGGTCAGCGCCGCCTTCACACGCGGCACATAGCCGTGGTGATCGGCGCCCCAGACATCGATCACGCGCGCGAAGCCGCGCTCGAGCTTGTCCATGTGATAGGCGATATCGGAGGCGAAATAGGTCGTCTGGCCGTTCTCGCGCACCAGCACCCGGTCCTTCTCGTCACCGAAGGCGCTGGAGCGAAACCAGAGCGCACCGGCCTGCTCGTAGACATGACCCGCCTCGCGCAGGCGCTCGAGCGCGCGGTTGACCGCGCCGCTCTCGGTGAGCGTGCGCTCCGAGTACCACTCCTGATAGTGGGCGCCGAACTCGCCGAGATCCTGGCGAATATCGTCGAGGATGGTGTTCAGCCCCAGCTCGAAGACGAAGCGATAGCGGTTGTCGCCGAGCAACCGCTTGGCGTTGGCGATCAGCCCATCGATGTGCGCCTCCTTGTCGCCGTTCGGCTCGCCTTCAATTTCATCGACGGGCAGACCGGCCATGACCGCGTCGGCCGTGACGCGATAGGCATCGCCATGCTCGCGGTGCAGGCTGGCGGCGATATCCCAGACGTAGTCACCCTTGTAGCCGTTGCTCGGGAAGCGCAGCGCCTCGCCGCAGAGTTCGAGATAGCGCAGCCAGACCGAGGCGCAGAGGATGTCCATCTGGCGCCCGGCGTCGTTGACGTAGTACTCGCGATGCACATCGAAGCCGACCGCCTCCAACAGATCGGCGACCACGGCGCCATAGGCCGCCCCTCGGCCATGGCCGACATGCAGTGGCCCGGTCGGGTTGGCGGAGACGAACTCGACCTGCACCCGCTGGCCGGTGCCGATCCGCGCGCGGCCGAAGGCCGGCCCCTGAGCGATGATCTCGGCGACCTGGGCATGGAAGGCATCGGCGGCCAGGTGAAAATTGATGAACCCGGGGCCGGCGATCTCGACCCGTTCGACGAACGCCGAGGTTGGCAGGGCGGCGACGATGCGCTCGGCCAGCTCGCGCGGCTTGGTGCGGGCGCGCTTGGCCAAGACCATGGCGGTGTTGGTGGCGAAGTCGCCATGGCTGTCATCACGGGTGCGCTCGACCTGCGGCTCCGGTAGCCCGTCGCTGAAGGTGGCGGGATCGAGGACGGCTTGGGCGATCAGCTGCTCGAGTGCGGCACGCACCAGGCCTTGGATCTGTTGCTTCATGGAATCTTGTCTTGCACAAAAAAGAGTAGGTTATCCGAGCTCTCGGTCAGCCTCACGTATTCACCGATATCGTGCGTCGCCACCCCCGGCGATGAAGCGCTTGTTTTACGGAAAGCCCTAGGCGGCCGGGATCTTTGGCCTGCAATCTGCGGTGTCATCAAGGCAGGCAATCGGATGCTGTCGTCGGTGAGCTGGGCACGCGCGTGCGCCGGCAACAACTGAATGCCACAAGGATACGGAAACGGCGGTTGGCTCGCTAGATGCCTGTGCTGGCTGCGAGCAGGTTCAGGATCGATCAGAGTCGGAGACTGGCCCGCGCATCGATTTAATCCGTCCACGCCGAACCTTCTCATCCAGACGGCGGCGCTTTGCGGCGCGGGTTGGCTTAGTGGGGGTGCGCGGCTTTTGCACGATGCTGGCGCGCGCGATCAGGGCGGCGAGCCTGGCGCGGGCATCGTCGCGGTTGCGCTCGCGGGTGCGGAAGCGATGGGCATGAATGGTCAGCACCCCATCGCGATCGATGCGCCGGTCGCCGCTGTTCAGCAAGCGCTCGCGAATCGCATCGGGTAGCGATGGCGAAGCCCGGAGATCAAGACTGAGCTGCACCGCGGTTGCGAGCTTGTTGACGTTCTGTCCCCCGGGTCCTGGCGAGCGCACGAAGCGCTCGTGCAGTTCCTGCTCTGGGATCTGAATGGTCGCGGTGATCTTTAGGTGGAGGTTGTTCGACATATTGGCGTTTCTTGTGGTGTTGCCATGGATGCGGCCATCCGTCTACATCGATACGTCCACTGATCGCGGCCTGCTGCTGTTCGGCAACTCGTGCTGGGAACGGCAACCCGTTCCAGCTCAGGCTCGCCTGGGGGCTCCTCTGGTCCAAGCAGGCGCACCGTTGGCGTATGATCCAGCGACAGATTGCCGCGACCAAGCTGATGAACAGGGAGTGGTCATGACCGGCTCCATCGATGACAGGTTACACCATGCGTTAGCGGCTGCCGCGGGTCTCTATCATCGGCTCGTGTTGCTGGTCGGCGAGACCGGTGCTGGTAAGACCGCCGTGCTGCGACGGATCGCCGTAAAGCGGGCGGTCCCGCTGATCAATCTGAATCTTGCGTTGTCCGCCCAATTGCTTGAGCTGACCCCAAAGCAAAGGGCCCTGCGGCTAGCGCGCATCCTTGAGCAGACGCTGGATGATGCGCGGGATCAGAAGCCGCTCCTCATCCTCGATCACCTTGAGCTGCTGTTCGACCCGCGGCTGCGGCAAGATCCCCTACGGCTGCTGCAAGGGCTGTCCAGAAACCGACAGGTTCTGGCCTCATGGAATGGTTGTTACCAGGCGGGGCGGCTCGACTACGCCGCGCCTGGTCACCCTGAATACCGTCGCTACGACAGCGTCGAGACGCTCGTGGTCGGCATGGACGGCTGTGCAACGATCGACTCCGACCGCTGAATCGGCTATCTCAATCGTCTAAACTGAATCGCCAGTCTGTATCATCACAAGGAGCCTGCATGCGCTACGGAGATCTGATTCAATTCGACCCCATCGAAACGGTGGTCCAGTTGCGCGATGCGGACAAGTCCAGCGCCGCCGCTCAGCTCGTACGCAGCTACGTCGTCTCCGACGAGATGGCCGAGCGCCTCAGTCAGCTCATCATTCCGCAACTGCAGTTCGACCAGCCCGCCGATAACAAAGGGGTCATGGTGGTCGGCAACTATGGCACCGGTAAGTCGCATCTGATGTCGGTGGTCTCTAGCCTGGCTGCTGACGCCAGCCTGGTCGATGCCGTGACGCATCCGACCGTACGCGATGCAGCCGCTCAGATCGCCGGTCGGTTCCAGGTCATCCGTACCGAGATCGGTGCCACCACCATGTCCCTGCGCGACATCCTGGTGGCCGAACTCGAAGAGTATCTCGAAACACTCGGTGTGGACTATGTGTTCCCCGAAGCCGGGACCATCACCAGCCACAAAGGGGCCTTCGAGGACATGATGGCCAAGTTCGGCGAGGTCTTCCCCGAACAAGGTCTGCTGCTGGTGGTCGACGAACTGCTCGACTACCTGCGCACCCGTAAGGACCAGGAACTGATCCTTGACCTCAACTTCCTGCGCGAGGTCGGCGAGGTCTGCAAAGATCTCCGCTTTCGCTTCATGGCAGGCGTCCAGGAAGCTGTTTTCGATAGCCCTAGATTCCAGTTCGTCGCAACCACGCTACTGAAGGTTAGAGATCGTTTTGAGCAGGTCTTCATTGCCCGCAGCGACGTCAAATTCGTCGTCGCCGAGCGCCTGCTCAAGAAGACCACCGAGCAACAGGCCAAGATCCGCGACTACCTGATGCCTTTTGCCAAATACTACGGCGGGCTCAACGAGCGCATGGACGAGTTTGTCCGGCTCTTCCCGGTGCATCCCGATTACATCGACACCTTCGAGCGGGTCACCGTGGTGGAAAAACGCGAGGTGCTCAAGACCCTGTCCCTGGGCATGAAAGGCATTCTGGGCAAGGACGTGCCACAAGACGAACCCGGTCTGATCGCTTTCGACAGCTACTGGAACACGCTCAAGCAGAACGCCTCCTTCCGCGCCATTCCCGAGATCCGGGCGGTCATCGATTGCAGCCAGGTGCTGGAATCCCGCATCGAAAACGCCATCACCCGCAAGCAATACAAGCCGATGGCGCTGCGACTGATCCATGCGCTGTCCGTCCACCGCCTCACCACCGGCGACATCTATGCCCCCATGGGCGCCTCCGCCGAGGAGTTGCGCGACCGTCTCTGCCTGTTCGATCCGCTGATCGCCGAGCTGGGTAGCGACGAGCCCGACAAGGATCTCCAGACCCATGTGGAAACGGTCCTGCGCGAGATCCACAAGACTGTTAGCGGCCAGTTCATCTCCTTCAATGCCGACAACCGCCAGTTCTATCTCGATCTGGAGAAGACCGATGACTTCGACGCCCTGATCGACAAGCGGGCCGACAGCTTCGGAGACGCCCAACTCGACCGTTTCTACTATGAAGCGCTCAAGCGGGTCATGGAATGCCAGGACGCGACCTATGTGACTGGCTACAAGATCTGGCAGCACGAACTGGTCTGGCAGGAGCGCAAGGCCGCTCGCTCCGGCTACCTCTTCTTCGGCGCACCCAACGAGCGTTCCACCGCCGTGCCGCAGCGGGACTTCTACCTTTACTTCATTCAGCCCAAGGACCCGCCGCGCTTCAAGGACGACAAGGTCAGCGACGAGGTCTTCTTTCGGCTTAAAGGCGCCGACGAGGAATTCCAGACCGCGCTAAAGCGCTATGCAGCCGCCCTGGACCTTGCCGCCACCTCATCGGGCCATGCCAAGGCCACCTATGAAAGCAAAGCCGACAACAGGAATGGATCTGGATTCCTTCAGGTCTTGGTCCGGTGGCTGCAGAAGCACATGATCGAGGCCTTCGAGGTCACCTATCAGGGCCGCACCAAGTCCATGACCGAATGGGCCAAGGGCAAATCGATCCGCGATCTGTCCGGCCTGTCGCCGCAGGAGACCATCAACTTCCGTGATCTGGTCAACACCATCGCCGGTGTCTGCCTGGCACCGAACTTCGAGAACCAGGCCCCGGACTATCCGGTCTTCTCGGTCCTGATCACCGGCAACAACCGCGCCCAAGCCGCGCAGGACGCCCTGCGGGCCATCGCCGGCCCAAACGGGAACAAGCAACGCACCAAGCAAGCCACCGCCGTGCTGGACGCCCTGGAGCTGCTCGACCCCCAAGGAAACGAGGCGAAGATCGACCCCCACAAGTCGAAATACACCAAGTTCATCCTCGATGCCCTCAAGGCCAAGGGCCACGGCCAGGTGGTCAACCGCAGCGAGATCATCCAGGACGACCACGGACTCGAGTATATGAACCCGGGCGGTTCGCGGCTGGAGCCGGAGTGGGTGACTGTCCTGGTGGCGGCGCTGGTCTACTCCGGCGACATTGTGCTCGCCATCCCGGGCAAGAAATTCGACGCCACCGGCCTGCAGCAACTGGCCGCGACCGGCATGGACGAACTGGTCCGCTTCAAGCACCTGGAGCAGCCCAAGGACTGGAACCTGCCCGCGCTCAAGGCGCTGTTCGAACTGCTCGACCCTTATGGAACCACGCCGGGCATGGCTCAACTCGTCACCCAGGGCAAGGACGAGCCAGTGCAGAACCTGCAGCAGGCAGTGGACAAGATCGTCAAGCGCATCGTCATGACCCAGCAGACCCTGCGCGAAGGGCTCTCCTTCTGGGGGCTGGACTTGTTAGGGGCGAGTGGCGCGGGGCCGGGGGCGAGAGAGGAAACACTCCAGAACGCAAAGGAATTTTTTGAAAGCCTGCAAGCGTATTCCTCGCCGGGCAAGCTGAAGAATTTTCGCTACAGCGCCGACGAGGTGCTGGCGCATGAAAAGGCCCTGCGGATACTCGACGGGCTGGACGCCCTGCGCGAGATCGCCCTAGAGCAGGGTCCGATCACATCCTGGCTGACTACCGCAGAAGGCGTCCTGCCGCTTGACCATCCCTGGATCGACCGGTTGAAGACCACCCAGCAAGCCGTGTTGGACGCCGTGAAGGAATTCAGCGGCTTGCCTCTGCCGATTCCTTCATCGATGAATCCGCTGTCAGGAATCAGCGCCAAGCTCAAAGCCCCCAAACAAGAGTACAGCGTCGCCTATATCGGCCTGCACACCAAGGCCCGGCTGGGCGTGAACGACGACAAGCGTAAGGCAGGACTGCTCAATGACCCGCGCCTGCAAACCCTGCTCAAACTGGCCGGTATCGACCTGATGCCCCGGCAGCAGCTCACCGAGTACCAGAACCGCCTGGCGGGGCTGAAGAGCTGCACGCGCCTGACCGAGCAAAACCTCGACGCCTCGCCCATCTGCCCGCATTGCGGATTCCGGCCTTCGGTGGAAACCGGTGCGGCGGCAGGCTCACAGATGATCGACCAGATGGACGCCCAGCTCGACGCCATGGTGACGGCCTGGACCTCCACTATCCTCAGCAACCTGGAGGACCCGATCACCCAGGCCAATATGGATCTGCTGAAGATCGACGACCGCGAGCCGCTGGAAGCCTTCATCAAGTCGAAGGAGCTGCCGGTGCCGCTGGACAGCCACTTCGTTCACGCCCTGAAGGAAGTGCTCTCAGGCCTAGTCAAGGTCACCGTCAAGGCTCAAGCACTGCAACAGGCCCTGCAGGTTACCGACGGCCCAGCCACACCAGCGGAGATGAAGAAACGTTTTGAGGCGTACATCGATCAGCTCACCAAGGGCAAGGACCCGGCCAAGGTGCGGATGGTGCTGGAGTGAAGCTATACTTGATCAATGAAAATCTCTATTTAGGTCATGAGAGAAAACCTATGAATAGGCCAACGCAATTAGAACAAGTTAAAGAAAAACTGACTCACCTTCCATCTGATAGATTGATTGAGGTGAATGATTTTATAGATTTTCTCCAACAACGCGACCGGGATCGATCTCTGCGCCAAGCCTATACCCGAGCCTCGGAACATGCCTTCCGTGAAGTTTGGGACAATGATGAAGATGCCGCCTATGACAACCTATAGTTTTGGCGATGTCGTGCTGGTTGGATTTCCTTTCAGTCATCTGCAAGCGATAAAAAAGCGTCCGGCAGTGATTGTGCACAGTCCGGCGTATCGTGAGCAGCCGGACGTTATTTTAATGGCCATTACCAGCCAGATTCGACCGTCGCTGATGACGCCAGAGATGCTATTGCATGATTGGCAGTCGGCGGGCTTACTCAAACCATCGATGCTCAAGCCATTGGTTGCGACAATCGAGAAATCCAAAATCATTAAACGATTGGGGCATCTCTCCAACGCTGATCGAAAACGCCTTAGCGGTCTGCTGCAATCCGTGTTAGGCGAACAAGCATAGACAACATCCAATTTTAGCTTATAGCCCGCATTGGGAGTGCTCAATGGACGACCGGCAACAAAGTCTTGATTATGGTTCAACGGATGATCAAACAGACAAGCCCTCCGGCCCGGTGACTTGTCTCGGCATGACTTTCGAGAACGATGAGGCCCGCCGCGCCCACTTTACCGAGGAGCTGCGCAAGAAGCTGCAGGACCCGGAGTTCCGCAAGATCGAAGGCTTTCCCATCGGCAGCGACGAGGACATCCTTGCCTTAAGCGATCCGCCGTACTACACCGCCTGCCCGAACCCGTGGATCGTTGACTTTATCGCTGAGTGGGAGACAAGCCGGCAGGATGCCGGCGCTACATATCACCGCACGCCCTTTGCCATCGACGTGAGCGAGGGCAAAACCGATGCGCTCTACAAGGCGCATTCCTATCACACCAAGGTGCCGCATCTGGCCATTGTGCCCTCGATCCTCCACTACACCGAGCCGGGCGATCTGGTTCTTGATGGCTTCTGTGGGTCAGGGATGACCGGCGTGGCCGCGCAGTTCTGCGGCAGTGCGCCAGCGGCGTATCGGCGCAAGCTTGAGAGCCGCTGGCGTGATGAGGGGATGGCACCGCCACAATGGGGCGCGCGGCGCGTTATCTTGAATGACCTTTCGCCCGCTGCGACCTTCATCGCCGCCAATTACAATGTGCCCTTCGATGTCGCCGCCTTTGCCAAGGCCGGGCGCCAATTGCTCGATGAGGTGCAAGCCGAACTTGGCTGGATGTATGGGACGCATCACAGCGACGGGCAGCCGGCGCGCATCGACTATAGCGTCTGGAGCGAGGTATTCAGTTGTCCTGACTGCGCGGGTGAAATGGTTTTTCTGGCCGAGGCGCTTGATCCGAAGACCAAGCGGGTTAAAGAGGAGTTTCCCTGTCCGCATTGTGGGTCGGAATTGAATAAGCGGCGATTGGGGCGACTTTACGAGATGAAAATTGATCCGATCTTGGGCGAAGCGATACAGACGCCAATGCGACGCCCTGCCTTGATTCAGTATTCCATAGGCAAGCAAAAATATGAAAAGAAGCCCGATGACAAAGATCTGGCCGTCCTGAAGCGAATTGAGGCATTACCTTTACCAGCAGAAGTACCGACGACAGCGCTACCCTACATGCACATGACCCATGAGCGAGCGCGCATGGATCGTCAGGGCATCACGCATATTCACCACTTCTTTCTGTCCCGCGCCGCTCATGCGCTGGCCGCGCTGTGGCGCAAGGCGAAAGCGCATCCCGAAGCCCGCACTCGAAATATGTTGCTGTATTTTGTGGAGCAGGCGATTTGGGGAATGTCTGTTCTGAATCGCTATAGTCCTTCGCACTTTTCTCAAGTCAACCGCCAGATGACCGGTGTTTATTATATTGCTTCTCAATATTCGGAATGCAGTCCATCCTACAATCTCAGTAATAAACTTGCTCATCTCGTTAAATCTTTCAAATCAAGCCATGCTCAAGCAAATTACTCAGTTATAGAGCAAGGAAGCGCCGCCGCACTCTCTATTTCATCGAATCACATCGACCACATCTTCACCGACCCACCCTTCGGCGAGAACATCTATTACGCCGACCTGAACTTTTTAGTTGAATCCTGGCATGGCGTCATCACGGACGCCAAACCTGAAGCCATTGTTGACAAGGCGAAGAAAAAGGCCATGCCCGAATACCAGCAGCTCATGGAACGCTGCTTTCGGGAATACCATCGTGTCCTCAAACCGGGCCGCTGGATGACGGTGGTGTTCCACAACTCGCGCAATGCCGTCTGGAACACCATTCAGGAGGCCATGCTCGCCGCCGGCTTCGTGGTCGCCGATGTGCGCACCCTGGACAAACAACAAGGCTCCTATCGCCAAGTCACCAGTACCGCCGTCAAGCAAGATTTGGTCATCTCCGCCTACAAGCCCAATGGTGGCCTGGAGCAACGCTTTGCGCTCGTCGCCGGCACCGAAGACGGCGTTTGGGACTTCATCCGCACGCACCTCAAGCAACTCCCGGTCTTCGTCGCCCGCGATGGCGAGGCCGAGGTCATCGCCGAGCGCTCCGGTTACTTCCTGTTCGACCGCATGGTCGCCTTCCATGTCCAGCGTGGCGTGACCGTACCCCTTGATGCCGCCGACTTCCATCAAGGCTTGACGCAGCGCTTTGACGAGCGCGACGCCATGTTCTTTCTGCCTGAGCAGGCTGCTGAATACGACCGCAAACGGCTTAATGTCGCTGGTGTCCGCCAACTCTCGCTGGATGTCATCGACGAAGCTTCTGCGATTCAATGGCTCCGCCAACAACTCAAGGAAAAGCCCACCACCTATCAAGACATCCAGCCGCGTTTCATGGAGCGCACCCGCGCCGGCTGGCTGAAGCACGAGCAAATGCCGGAGCTGAACGAACTGTTGGAACTCAATTTCCTCAGCTACGATGGCAAAGGCCCAGTGCCCGAGCAAATCCACGCCTACCTCTCCACCAACTGGAAAGAACTGCGCAACCTGCCCAAGGATGACCCGGCGCTGGTGACCAAAGCCCGTGACCGGTGGTATGTGCCCGATCCCAACAAGGCAGGCGACTTGGAGAAGCTGCGCGAGAAAGCGCTTCTCAAGGAGTTCGAGGAATACAAAGCCGTCAAGAAGAAGCTCAAGGTTTTTCGTCTTGAAGCTGTCCGCGCCGGATTCAAGAAAGCCTGGCAAGAACGCGATTACGCCGTCATCGTCGCCGTGGCCGACAAGATCCCCAACAACGTCCTGGAAGAAGACCCCAAGCTGCTCATGTGGTATGACCAGGCAGTGACACGGATGGGGGGTGACGCGTGATCGCTGGAATCAGCATCCGGAACTTCAAAGGTATCCGGGAGACGTCGAATTTACCGTTGTCGAGGTTTCACGTCCTGGTAGGTCCAAATGGCGTTGGCAAGACGACCTTCTTGGATGCCATTGATTTCGTGCGCGACTGCTTGGCGCATAGTCCCGCAGCCGCGGTCGAGTCGCGCCATATCGCGGATTTTGACGATCTCACATGGATGCGGCAAGGTGGGACGATCGAGATCGAACTTTGGCTGGATCTCTTGGATCAGCTGCCCAGTGTTGCCGAGAGCCTAATCAATTACCGGCTCGCGATCCGCCAAGATCAGAAGCTTGGTGTTTGCGTCGATGATGAGCTGCTTCGCCAATACTCCAAGAACTGGCTTCCGAGTGGGAAAAAGCTCGAATTCAGCCCAAGAGTCAAGCCGAAGCGTCTCCTCGGCAAGACCGCCAAAGGAACTGATTTCTACGCTAGAGAGAGAGGGACCTATCAAGATTCCTTCAATTTCGGCCTCGATAAGCTGACCCTCGCATTGACGCCTCCCGATGAGGAGCGCTATCCAACGGCCAATGCCGTCCGGCGCTTCTTGATGCAGGGCGTGCGCTACATCCAGCTCAACAGCCCAGCCATGCGGCTTCCCTGTCCAGCCACGCGGCCGACGGATCTTGAGCTGGATGGGACCAATCTCGCGCGCGTCGTTGGCCGCCTGCTTGGAGAAAGCGGTGGACTTGGCCCTTACTGGGCCGAGACCGGCTCGCCCGTGTCGAACTGGGCAGAGCATCTGCGCTATGCCCTTCCCGACCTCAAACAGATCGGATGGGCTAGACGGCAGGCCGACAATGCCGAGTATCTAATGTTGCAGTACGACAACGGATTGGAGGCTCCGAGCTGGATCCTATCCGATGGGACGCTACGTATGTTGGCCCTGACACTTCCGGCGTTTCTGCCCCCGGAGCCGGCGGTCTATATGGTCGAGGAGCCGGAGAATGGCGTCCACCCGAAGGCGTTGGAGATCATGCTCAGATCGCTGTCTAGCGTTCCAGGAGGACAAATGCTACTGGCAACCCACTCGCCCTTCGTGGTCCAGCAATGCGGAGTCGAACCCTTGCTCTGCTTTAGCCGTGACGAGCAGGGCGCACAGATCACGCCTGGCTCTAGTCATCCGCTGCTGAGGACCTGGGACGGAACCCCGGATCTCGGAATTGTATTCGCCGCTGGTGTTCTGGAATGAAGGACTTGTTGCTCTACGTGGCCGACGCGGATGCGTTGGCATTTATTGACCAGTTAACAATTATCCGGACACTTTCATTGCGCATACTGAGTATACGGGAGCTTGAAGAACGACTTGATCAGCTCGGTTTCTTCTTTCAGTGACCGCAATGCTGATTGTACGGAGTGCTT